>NZ_JBIDCI010000001.1:596451-849629 GCF_043204535.1 Streptomyces sp. NPDC047853
GGCGGGGCTTGGCCTCGGTGGTTTCCGGTGCCTGCGTCGCCGTCTCGACGGTCTCGGCGGGTTCGGCCGTCTTGCGGGTGCGGCGGCGCGGCTTCGTCTCCGCTGCCTCGACCGTGCCCTCGGCGGTGTCGACGGCGGCTTCCGCCTTCGCGGCGGCCGTCTTGCGGGTGCGCCGGGGCTTGGCCTCGGCCGCTTCCGGCTCCTGCGCGCTCTGGGCCGGGATGCCGGCCGTGGCCCCCGCGGTCTCGGCGGGTTCGGCCGTCTTGCGGGTGCGGCGGCGCGGCTTCGCCTCGGCCGCCTCGACCGTGCCTTCGGCCGTGTCGACGGCGGTCTCCGCCTTGGCCGCGGCCGTCTTGCGGGTGCGGCGCGGCTTCGTCTCCGTCGGCTCGGCAACGGGCTCGGCCATTCCCTCCGCCGTGGCGAGCGTCGTCTCGGCGGGTTCGGCGGCCTTGCGGGTACGACGGCGCGGCTTCTCCGCGGGCGCCTCGGTCACCGGAGCCGCGACGATCACCGGCTCGTCGGCCACCGGCTCGACCACAGGGGTCGTCTCCGGCAGGGCGGCCGGCGCCTCGGCCGACTTACGGGTACGGCGGCGGCGCGAGCCCGACGGGGCGTCCGTGATCTCCGCGGTCTCGGAGGCCTCGACCGCGGTGCCCTCCGCCGACTGCGCGACGGGGACGTCGGTCGTGGCGGCCGACGCCGGCCGGCGGGACGACTCCCCGCCACGCGTACGGCGTCGGCGGCGCAGGGTGCGGGGACCCTGGGCGGCGTCCGTGGCCACGTCGGCGGCGGTGTCCGCACCGCCGGTCACGGCCTCGGGTGCGCTGGTCGTCGCGGAGGTGTCCGCGTCCACCGGCGCTCCACCGCGCATCCGGCGGCGACGACGCGGCGTCGTACCGGACGAAGGCTCGCGCTCGGCGGAACGGGACTCGTCCCGGCCCCCGCGACCACCCCGGTCACCGCGGCCACCACGGTCACTGCGCGAGCGGCCACCGCGGCCACCCGTCTCGCCGAGGTCCTCCACCTCCTCCGCGTCGAGCCCGGCGCGCGTGCGCTCCGAGCGCGGGAGGATGCCCTTGGTGCCCGCGGGGATGCCCAGGTCGGTGTAGAAGTGCGGGGAGGTGGAGTACGTCTCCGGCGGGTCGTTGAAGCCCAGGTCCAGCGCCTTGTTGATCAGCTGCCAGCGCGGGATGTCGTCCCAGTCGACCAGCGTGATCGCCGTACCCTTGGCGCCCGCGCGGCCGGTCCGGCCGATGCGGTGCAGGTACGTCTTCTCCTCCTCCGGCGACTGGTAGTTGATGACGTGCGTCACGCCCTCGACGTCGATGCCGCGGGCGGCGACGTCGGTGCAGACGAGGACGTCCACCTTGCCGTTGCGGAAGGCGCGCAGGGCCTGCTCGCGGGCGCCCTGGCCAAGGTCGCCGTGGACCGCGCCGGAGGCGAAGCCGCGCTGCTTGAGCTGGTCGGCCAGGTCGGCCGCCGTGCGCTTGGTGCGGCAGAAGACCATGACCAGTCCCCGGCCGTCGGCCTGCAGTATGCGCGCCACCATCTCGGGCTTGTCCATGTTGTGCGCGCGGTAGATGAACTGCTTCGTGTTCGCGACCGTCGCGCCCGCGTCGTCGGGCGAGGTGGCGCTGATGTGCGTGGGCTGCGACATGTACCGGCGGGCCAGTCCGATGACCGCGCCCGGCATGGTGGCCGAGAACAGCATGGTCTGACGCCTGACCGGCAGCATGTTGATGATCTTCTCGACGTCGGGCAGGAAGCCCAGGTCGAGCATCTCGTCGGCCTCGTCGAGGACCAGGCACTTGACGTGCTTCAGGCTGAGCTTCTTCTGGCCCGCCAGGTCCAGCAGGCGGCCCGGGGTGCCGACGATCACGTCGACGCCCTTCTTCAGGGCCTCCACCTGCGGCTCGTAGGCCCGGCCGCCGTAGATCGCCAGGACGCGCACGTTGCGGACCTTGCCGGCGGTCAGGAGGTCGTTGGTGACCTGCTGGCACAGCTCGCGCGTCGGGACGACGACGAGGGCCTGCGGGGCCTCGGTCAGGGCTTCGGGGGTGGCGCGGCCCGCCTCGACGTCGGCGGGGACGGTCACGCGCTCGAGGAGCGGGAGGCCGAAGCCCAGCGTCTTGCCGGTGCCGGTCTTGGCCTGGCCGATGACGTCCGTGCCCGACAGGGCCACGGGGAGCGTCATCTCCTGGATGGGGAAGGGGTTGACGATGCCGACGGCCTCGAGGGCTTCGGCGGTCTCGGGAAGGATTCCGAGGGAACGAAACGTCGTAGTCAGGGTGCTGCCTCTTCTGTGTACGTGGTGCGAGGCGAGCGCGCGGGTCGTGCCGGACCGTGTGTCGGGGACGTCGGCTGTCCTGCGGGAAAGCCGTAGGACACGGGACCTCTGTCGACGCTCCAGCGCTCGTACCACTGAGGGTCCCCCTCCGGATTCCGTACACAGCGTGGCGTACGGCAAGGGAGGGCTGTCGGGTCGGAGCCGATCGGGCCACCGACCGGGCATCCTCATGCGTGCGGCCCGACGACGATGTCACGTACCCGTACGTCACATACTCGGCAGGCGCATTACCACCATACCCCGGATTCGCGCACACGCGATGGCCGTTTTGGTCACGTAGTCGTCGTCACACCGACTGACCAGGTACGAGCGGGGGCGGATCGGGATCGGACGGAGGCCGACCGGGGGCCTTCCGGTGGACGGCGGGCGGGTTATTGTGCGCTGCATGACGAGCTCTGACAAGCCTGGCAACGCCGCAGCCGCCTCCGCCGGACACACCGAACCCACCGGTGCCACCGGAGTAGCCGCCCAGGACTGGGCGACGGCCGCCGCCGACCCCCAGTACCGTGCCGCGGTGGTGGACCTGCTCGGCGCCCTCGCCTACGGCGAGCTGGCGGCGTTCGAGCGGCTCGCCGAGGACGCCAAGCTGGCGCCCACGCTGGCGGACAAGGCGGAGCTGGCGAAGATGGCGTCGGCGGAGTTCCACCACTTCGAGCGCCTGCGCGGCCGGCTCGCCGAGATCGGTGAGGAGCCGACCGGGGCGATGGAGCCGTTCGTGGCCGCCTACGACGGTTTCCACAAGCAGACGGCCCCCTCCGACTGGCTGGAGGGACTCGTCAAGGCCTATGTCGGTGACTCCATCGCGAGCGACTTCTACCGCGAGGTCGCGGCCCGCCTCGACTCCGACACCCGTGAGCTGGTGCTGGCCGTGCTCGACGACACCGGGCACGCCGGTTTCGCCGTGGAGAAGGTGCGTGCGGCCATCGACGCGGACCCGCGGGTCGGCGGGCGGCTCGCGCTGTGGGCGCGGCGGCTGATGGGGGAGGCGCTCTCCCAGTCCCAGCGGGTGGTGGCCGACCGGGACGCGCTGTCCACGATGCTCGTGGGCGGGGTCGCGGACGGGTTCGACCTCGCCGAGGTCGGCCGGATGTTCTCCCGGATCACGGAGGCGCACACGAAGCGGATGGCGGCGCTGGGTCTGGCCGCCTGAGCCCGACCGCCGTCAGTGCCGCCGAGGTACGGGCTGGCGCCCGGGCCGCCGGTCGGGCATGCGGTCCGGTCGTCGCTCAGGGCGCCCGGTCCGCCCTCGGTCAGGCGGTCGCCGATCGGCGGCGGAGCCTGCCGGCGGGGCGCAGGAGCAGGGAGAGCGAGGCCGCGGAGATGACGGCCGAGCCCATGAGGACCGGTAGGAGACCACCGGCACCCAGTGCGGTGTGCGTCACGAACGCCCCGAAGAGGGCTCCGGCGATCCCGGTCGGCAGGACCAGGACGCGGGCCGGGAGACGGTGCGGCAGTCGGTGGGCGGCGGCCCATGCCAGGGCAAGGCCGAGAAGTGTGGCGCTGAGCGCTTCCAAGAGCATGTCGGGGTCCCTCCCACGTGGCCGGCCCGCCCGAAACGGTCACAGTCTGGTTACCCCTGACCTGCGGAATGCAACCCTCCCCCTGTGGGTGAACTGTGCTCCGTCCGACATGAGGGAGGGGCCCGGCGGTGAGTCACCGCCGGGCCCCTCCCTTACTGCGTCCGCCCGCTACAGCGCGCCGAAGCCCACCTTGCGCGGGGTCGTCTCGCCGATCTCGACATAGGCGAGACGGTCGGCCGGTACCAGGACCTTGCGGCCGTGTTCGTCCACGAGGCTCAGGAGCTGTGACGTGCCGGCGAGCGCCTCGGCCACCACGCGCTCGACCTCCTCGGCAGTCTGACCGCTCTCCAGAACGATCTCGCGGGGCGCGTGCTGCACGCCGATCTTGACCTCCACGGCTATGTCCCTCCGACGGTCAGTGAAGTGCGCGATCTTCCGCGCCGTACTCCGCACACATTAGCCCGGTGAGGGGACGTACACGCTGCGCCCGAGAACGCCAGGAGCGAACAGCCGGCGGGAACAGAACCGGCGTGAGCCGGCGCCGTCAGTGCTGCTCGCTGCCGTGCAGCGGGAAACCGGCGATGCCGCGCCAGGCCAGCGAGGTCAGCAGCTGCACCGACTGGTCGCGGGGCACACTGCGGTCGCTGTGCAGCCAGGAACGGGCCACCACCTGGGCGAGGCCGCCCAGCCCGGAGGCCAGCAGCATCGACTCGGCGCGCGAGAGACCGGTGTCCTCGGCGATGACGTCGCAGATCGCCTCGGCGCACTCGTTCGTGACCTTGTCGACGCGCTCGCGCACGGCGGGCTCGTTGGTCAGGTCCGACTCGAAGACCAGCCGGAAGGCGCCGCCGTCGTCCTCGACGTACGCGAAGTAGGCGTCCATCGTGGCCCGGACGCGCTGCTTGTTGTCGGTCGTCGAGGCGAGCGCGCTCCGTACGGACTGGATCAGGGACTCGCAGTGCTGGTCCAGCAGGGCGAGGTAGAGGTCGAGCTTGCCCGGGAAGTGCTGGTAGAGCACCGGCTTGCTGACCCCGGCGCGCTCGGCGATGTCGTCCATCGCGGCCGCGTGGTAGCCCTGGGCCACGAAGACTTCCTGTGCGGCGCCCAGCAGCTGGTTGCGTCGGGCTCGGCGGGGAAGGCGTGTGCCCCGCGGGCGTACCGCCTCTGTCTGCTCGATGGCTGTCACGCCGCCTCCCATAGTCGTCCACGTGCGGTGTGCGCCGCCTCGTCATCGTACTTTTCGGTAACCGTGCTGTGCGCGGTGCGAGCGCAGAATTTCACGGACCGGACGGTGGCGATAGCCGCACAACAGGTTTCAAAAGCGTCCAGGCCGGGCAGAGGGCGGCGCTCCTTTCCGCTGGGCAAGCCGCTTCGCCGCCACCTGGCGGCGTCGCGTCTCAGCGGTAGTCGTCCTCGTCGTGGGAGACCACCCGCGCCTGTTCAGCGAGGTCGGCCTCGTTGGCGCGGTCCGGTTCGATGCCGGTCAGCGGGTCGTCGCGCTCCGGGGCGACGTCCGTCCGCTGCTCGGCCGCGTCGGCGTCCGGCGCCTCGACGTCGATCTCCTTCGCGTCCTGCGTCTCGGTGTCGAAGGTCTCGGGGTCGGTGGGGTCGACGGTCATGCTGGGCTCCCTTCCTACGAACGTCCCTGGAGGTTCAGGGGGTCACACGCGGGTGCCCACTTCATGAGCCTAGGAGACACCCGTTCCGGACGCCATGCGTCGTACGGGGTCGCGGGCGGCGGGGTGAGGGTCGAGGGGCGAGGGCTGAAGGGTCGAGGGTCGAGGCCGAGGGGCGAAGGGGAGGGGGAGTGGCGGACGGGTCGGACACGCCGGTCCGACTTGTGACGGCGAACACATGAACCACTGCGTGATCGTCTCGTAACATTGCCGCATGCCTTCGACCGAGCCGCCGTCACTGTCGCCCGCGAACGTGCTGCCGAAGGTCGCGGCCGTCAAGGTCGCGGACGGCGAGCGCCTCCGGTCGGTCCAGCTGCCCGGCGTCACGCTGACGGTGCGTTCGAGACCACCGGCCCGCGAGGGGCTGCCGCCCGCGCTGTACGTGCACGGCCTCGGCGGTTCCTCGCAGAACTGGTCGGCGCTGATGCCGCTGCTGGACGGTGTCGTCGACAGCGAGGCCGTCGACCTCCCGGGCTTCGGCGACTCCCCGCCGCCCGACGACGGGGACTACTCGATCACCGGCCACGCGCGCGCGGTCGTCCGCCTCCTCGACGCGACCGGGCGCGGTCCCGTGCACCTCTTCGGCAACTCCCTCGGCGGCGCCGTCGTCACCCGCGTGGCCGCGGCCCGCCCAGACCTGGTGCGGACGCTGACCCTCGTGTCGCCCGCGCTGCCGGAGCTGCGTGTGCAGCGCAGCGCCGTGCCGACGGGGATGCTGGCGCTGCCCGGGGTGGTGGCGCTGTTCACCCGGCTCACCAGGGAATGGACCGCCGAGCAGCGGGTGCGCGGCGTCACGGCGCTCTGCTACGGGGACCCGGAGCGGGTGTCCCCGGAGGGCTTCCGCAACGCCGTGGAGGAGATGGAGCGGCGGCTGCGGCTGCCGTACTTCTGGGACGCGATGGCGCGTTCCGCGCGCGGGATCGTGAACGCGTACACCCTGGGCGGCCAGCACGGGCTGTGGCGACAGGCCGAGCGGGTTCTCGCGCCCACGCTCCTGGTCTACGGTGGACGCGACCAACTCGTCGGCCACCGCATGGCCCAGCGCGCCGCCCGAGCCTTCCGCGACTCCCGGCTGCTGACCCTGCCGGACGCGGGACACGTGGCGATGATGGAGTATCCGGAGGCCGTGGCCAGGGCGTTCCGCGAACTGCTCGCGGACACCGGGCAACCGGCCACCGGCGAGAGGACCGCCAGGGCCGTGGACGACGAGCCCGCCGACCAGAGCACAGGAGGCTGAGGCGCGACGTGGGACGCCACAGCCGCCGCGGGCCCGCACCCAAGGCCGACGACGCGGACACCACCGCAGCAGCGCGCGAGGGCCGGCCCGGCCTGCTGGGCCGCCGCCGCGCACCCGGCCCCCAGGCCGGGGATCAGTCACCACCGGCATCCGGGGCACCCGGTGTGCCGGCCCGTGGAGCACCGGGCGGGGCCGCCCGGGGCGAGGGCCGCGGTGGCCCTGGTGAGTATCCGGGGCCGGGGCGGTGGCTTCCGGAGGGCATGCCGGGACCGTCGGGGCGACAGTTTCCGGACGGCGCCCCGGGGCGTGGCCGTCCGATGGATTCGAGCGATACGCCGGCGCACGGGATGCCGAGGATGCCGGACGGTACTCCGGCGCACGGGACTCCGGCGCACGGGATTCCGAGGATGCCCGACGGGACTCCGGCGCACGGGATTCCGAGGATGCCCGACGGGACTCCGGCGCGGGGTGTACCGAGGTTCGATGACGGGACTCCGGGGCGTGGTGTGCCGAGGTTCGCCGACGGGACGCCCGGAGGAGGGCTTCCCCGGGTGCCGGACGGTACGCCGGCCCATGGGTTTCCGCGGGTGACGGACGGGACTCCGGCGCACGGTGTGCCGAGGTTCGGTGGTGGCGCCCCGGCGCACGGGGGGCCGAGAGCTGCCGACGGCACGCCCGCGCACGGCGTGCCGCGCGTGCGTGGTGGTCATCCCGAGCAGCGTGAATCCGGCGGCGGATGGGGTGAGCCGGACGTGCGCGGGCGAGCGGGCGCCGGTTACGCCACCCCGGCCGGCCCGCCGCCTCCGGGCGCTGCCGCACGCCCCGGGGCGCCCTTCCCGCGGCAGCGGCAGGGCCCGCCGGGAGGTCCGCGGCAGGAGTACCTGGATGCCTTCGGTGAGCGCGACGACGTCTTCGCGGCCCGGCCCCCGCGCCGTACGCCCGTCCCCGCGCAGCCCTTCGACCCGCGGCCCTCGGACCCGTACTCCACCGTCACCGACTGGAGCGCCGACGACGGGAGCGGCAGCGGAGACGGTGGTGCCGCCTCCGGCTCCGCCTCCGACGCCGACGACGCGGCGCCCACGGGCGACCCCGCGCCGGTCAAGGGCGGCAAGGGCAGGACCTTCACCGGCATCGCCGCGGCGGCGGTCACCACCGTGCTGGCGGTCGTCGTGGCCGGTCAGGTCGCCGACGGGGCGGACGGTGACGACGTGCGATCGCAGGCCTCCACCGACCAGGCCCGTGACGTGCACGACTCCGCCTCGCGGGCGGACGGGCGGCCGACGCCCTCCACTCCGGAGGCCACGGTGCTGCTGACGTACGCACAGAAGATGGGAAAGACGTATCCGCTCGGCGCCACGCTCAAGGGCTCGGGCCGGTTCGACGCGATCCCCGGCATCGCCAAGGGGCCCGGGAAGGGGGAGAAGTACACCTACCGCGTGGACGTCGAGCAGGGGCTCGGCCTGGACGGGGAACTCTTCGCCGAGGCCGTGCACAAGACGCTCAACGACGACCGGAGTTGGGCCCACGACGGCGCCCGCAGCTTCGAGCGGATCCACTCCGGGCAGCCCAACTTCGTGATCACCCTGGCCAGTCCCGGCACCACCGCCGACTGGTGCGCCAAGTCCGGCCTGGACACCACCCAGGACAACGTCTCCTGCGACTCCGCCGCCACCGAGCGCGTGATGATCAACGCCTACCGCTGGGCGCAGGGCGCGGAGCCCTTCGGTGACGCGATCCACGCGTACCGGCAGATGCTGATCAACCACGAGGTCGGCCACCGCATCGGCTTCAACCACGTCAGCTGCGACAAGGACGGCGAGCTGGCCCCCGTCATGCAGCAGCAGACCAAGTTCGTCGATCACGACGGGATCGACTGCCGGCCGAACGCCTGGGCGTACCCCAACAGCTGACGGGACCGGCACGGCCCGCTGCGGCCGATCCGCGGTTGATCGGCGATCGATGGGCGGTTGATCGGCGGTCGACCCGCGGATCACGTACGGCTGCAGAAGCCCGAGCGTCACGCACGGTGACTTCTTGATCCCTTAGCGCGACGGAACGCCGCTCGTGCGGGAAAGTTACGACCGTTCACCCCTTTTGGTGGCGCGATGGACAACCGTCCATCGCGCCACCGCCTTGTCCGCATACGTTCGTCCCGCTGCGAGCCGCCGAGCCAACGGCGGCTCCCCAGACGGGAGATCGGGGGTGCGCGCGTGCGCATCGGACTGCTGACGGAGGGTGGCTATCCGTTTGTGAGCGGTGAGGCCGGACTCTGGTGCGACCGGCTCGTGCACGGGCTCGAGCAGCACGAGTTCGACGTCTACGCGCTCAGCCGCAGTGAGCGGCAGGAGGACGCCGGGTGGGTGCCGCTGCCGCCGCACGTCAGCCGCGTACGCACCGCGTCGTTGTGGGAAGTCGAGGACGACGGACTCGGGTACGGACGGCGCGCGCGCCGGCGCTTCGCCGAGTGCTACGGCGAACTGGCCGCGACGCTCTGCACGACCACCCCCGGAGCGCCGTCCGGGGCTCCCGAAGAGGCGTCCGCCCTTGAGGCGGACCGTTTCGCCAACGCGTTGTACGGGCTGGCCGAACTGGCCCGCGACGAGGGCGGGCTGCCCGGCGCACTGCGTTCGGACACCGCCGTGCGCGCCCTGGAACAAGCCTGTCGTGCGCCCGGCGCCCACCGTTCCGCACGCGAGGCGCGCGTTCCCGATCTGCTCGCCGTCGCCGCGCGCCTCGAACGCGCACTGCGCCCCCTGTCGCTCGACTGGTACGAGGACGACGGCCTCGGCGCGGTCGACCTGTGTCACGCGGCCTCCGGCGGCACGGCCGCCCTGCCGGGCCTGCTCGCCCGGCACTTCGCCGACGTGCCCCTGCTGGTGACCGAGTACGGCGTGCGACTGCGGACGCACTACCTCACGGAACCCGATTCCCCGCCCGCGATACGGTCCCTCCTGGCCGCCTTCCACGGACGACTGGCCGCCGAGGCGTACCGGCGGGCGGCCGTGATCACGCCCGGCAACACGCACGCCCGTCGCTGGCAGGAGCGCTGCGGAGCCGACCGCGCCAAGCTCCGCACGGTCCATCCGGGCATGGACGCGGCCCCCTTCTCCGAGGTGGCTCGGTCGCCGGAGTGCGCCGACCCGCACACCTTGGTCTGGGTAGGCCGCGTCGAGCCCGCCAAGGACCTGGTCTCACTGCTGCACGCCTTCGCGGAGGTCCGCAGAGCCGAACCCGCGGCCCGCCTCAGGATCGTCGGCGCCCCCACCGGCCCCGAAGGCGAGGCCTACCTCGCCCACTGCAAGGGACTGGCCGCGCAGCTCTTCCCCGACGAGGCGGACGGTCCGCACGCCGTCGGCCGCAACCCGGTGACCTTCGAGGAGACCGGCGGGCCCGAACTGCCGTCCCGCGCCGAGGCGTACGCCTCCGGCGCGCTGGTCGTGCTCTCCAGCGTCGTCGAAGGATTCCCGGCCGGACTGGTCGAGGCCATGTTCTGCGGTCGTGCGACGGTCTCCACGGACGCCGGTGCGGTGGTCGAGGCCATCGGCGGCACCGGGCTCGTCGTGCCCCCGCGCAATCCGCGCGCGCTCGCCGAAGCGTGCGTGGCCCTGTTGCGCGACCCGGAGCGCCGGGAGCGTCTGGGCGCCGCGGCGCGCGCCCGCGCACTGGAACTCTTCACCGTCGAGCAGAACATCACGGCATTTCACGGCATTTACCTGGAGATCCTCTCGCGCACGCCGGTACGCCGCGTCGTCCTCGACGACACCGGCGAACCCCTGCCGTTCGCCGCCCCCGCCGAAGCCCACGTCCCCGGTCGCTGGAGCGACCCCACGTCCCGGGTCGTCGCCCGGGGCGGGCCCGGCTGGGCGACGGACGCACCCGTCCGGGCCACGGCCCCGGCCACCGCGACGGAGGGGGCGCGATGAGCGGCCTCGGCGAACTGGACCGCCCCGAGACCCCGGGCAGCCCGGGTGCCTGGGACGCCCGCTCACGGGAGTCCCTGACCGACGGAACGCCGCACACGGGCGGCGTTCCCGCGGGCGGGAGCGAGGGTGGGGGGCCGGGGGCCGTCACGTCCTCACCGGCGGGCGGATCCGCGCGCGACGGCAGGGGCGACACGGCGACCACCGGGCGCGGAGCCCCCGAGAGCGGCGCGGCGATCAGCGGCTGGGGGGCGGCGAACGCCGGCAGCGGGACGCACGTCGCCGGCGGGGCGCTCGCCGACGGTCAGGCGCTCACCGGTGCGGGAGGGGCGGTCGGGGCCGGCGCGGTGGCCGCCGGTGGCAGGCAGGCGCCGTCCGCTGCCCGCCGTGCCACCGCGGACCCCGTGAAGGCGCTGATGCACCGCCACCGCGACCTGTGCGAACGCGCCGTGGACCCGTTGGAGATCGCGGCCGGCCTGGAGGCGCACGGCGTCACCGACCGGACCGCCGCCCGCTTCCGCCACCGGGACGTCTTCTCCCTGGCGGAGGAGATGTACGCACGCGTCCCGCGTGACACCGACCCGGCCCCGCACCCCACGGACCCGCCCACCCCACGGGCGCGTGCCGCCTCGATCGTCCTCGCCCTGCTGCCCGGCGCACTGTGCGCCGCCGCGGTGACCGGGCTGCGCCTCACGCACGGGCGAACGCGCCTGACCGTGGCCGCCCTGGGCGTGCTCGCGGTGGCCCTGGCCGTGCGTGCGGCACTGCGCCGAGGCCCGCTGGCTGCCACCGCGCGCACCGGTGGCACGTGGACCTGCTGGCTCGTCGGCTACGCCCTCCTCGGCGACGGACTGCTCCAGGCCGCTCTCGCCGGTGGCCCGGACGGACTCCCCGACGGCACCGCCGACGGCCCCTGGCCCGTCACCGTCGCCCCCGTCATCGCCCTGACCCTCGCCTGCGCGCCCGCCGCCGTGAGTGCTCGTCTCCTTGCCGTGCGAGCCCGCCGCAGACTCACGGCCAGCCGCGGCCTCGCCGACTTCTCCGCCTCCGTGCGCCCCCTGTTGCTCGGCACGTTCGTCCTGTTCATGGCCGTCCTGACAGCCCTTGCCGCGCTGACCGGCATGGTCCTGGGCGAACCCGCCGCCTACCCCCAGGCGCTCACCCTGGGCGCCCTGCTCCTGCTGGCCCGCCTGCTGACCGTGCACGGTCACGCCTACGCCCCCTCGCTCGTCCTCACCGCCGCGGCCACCGCCGAGGCAACCGCCCTGGCCACGCTCTTCGCCGGCCGCCTCCCCGGCTGCGGCTTCCTGGCCGCCCCCGTGGAGGCCCTGGTCGACCTCTGGGGTCCGGCCGGTGTACCGACGATCGCCTGCGGCGCGGGCGCCCTGGTCCTCCTGGTGCACGCGACCCGTCGTCTGACCAGAGCCTCGGCGCACGCGTCGACGGAGCCGCCACGGTGAGCGAACCCAGCCGGACAGCCCCCACTCGTCCGCACCACCCCTCAGAAGGAGCCCCCAGATGACCACCTCCCGACCCGACGCCTCGGCACCGGGAGCCGCCCGATGAGAGTCCTGCTGATCGGAGCCAACGGCTACATCGGCCGCTTCGTCGCCGACCGTCTGCTCGCCGACCCGGCCGTACAGCTCACCGCTCTCGGCCGCGGCGACGACGCCGACGTCCGTTTCGACCTCGCCACCGGCAGCCCCGGCGCCCTGACCCGTTTCCTCGACGCGGTCCACCCCGGCGTCGTCGTCAACTGCGCCGGAGCCACCCGGGGCGGCGCCCGGGAACTCACCCGGCACAACACCGTCGCCGTCGCCACCGTCTGCGAGGCACTGCGCCGCAGCGGCTGCGGCGCCCGCCTGGTGCAGGTCGGCTGCAGTGCGGAGTACGGTCCCAGCCAGCCCGGCTCCTCCACCGCGGAGGACGCCGTGCCACGCCCCGGCGGCCCCTACGGCGTCAGTAAACTCGCCGCGACCGAACTGGTCCTCGGCTCCGGCCTCGACGCCGTCGTGCTCCGCGTCTTCTCACCCGCGGGCCCCGGCACCCCCGCGGGCTCCCCGCTGGGCCGGCTCGCCGAGGCCATGCGCCGCGCGATGCAGTCCGGCGACGGCGAACTCCGTCTCGGTGGCCTCGGCGCCCAGCGCGACTTCATCGACGTCCGCGACGTCGCCCGCGCCGTCCACGCCGCCTCGCTCTCCGCGGCACAGGGTGTGATCAACATCGGGTCGGGCCGTGCCGTGCGCCTGCGCGACGCCGCCGCCACCCTCGCCCGCGTGGCCGGATACGGCGGCTCCCTGCACGAACTCGACGGGCCGCCCGGAGCACTCCGCCCGACCATCGGGCACCCCCGCACCGAATCGGTCGGCCACCGCGTCGACGCCCTCGGCCACCACCGCGCCGACAGCCTCGGCCACCACCGCCCGGAAGCCCTGGCACACCGCGCAGAGGCCGAGCACGCCGCGCCCGTCACCTACCCCTACCCGGACGGCTGCGGCAGCTGGCAGCAGGCCGATGTGCGCACCGCCCGCGACCGGCTCGGCTGGCGACCGCGGATCGCCCTCGAGGAGTCCCTCGCCGACATCTGGATGGAGGCGGCATGTCGTATCTGACCAGGGCCCCGGCGGGCACCGCGAGCACCGGCCTCTCCACCGGCCTCGGTATCCCGGGCCTCGCCCATCCCCTGCTCGCCGCCGGCGAGTGGGCCGGCCTCACCTGCCCGGGGACGCCCCTGCACTGGGTCGTCCTCGACGTCGCCGACGGACCCGGCGCCCATCCCGACCCGCACTGCCTGGCGGCGGCCGGCCGTCTCCGCAACACCGGCATCCGCGTTCTGGGCCACCTTGACGCCGCCCACGGGACCCGAGGCTTCGGCGAACTGGTCTCCGACGCGCACCGGTACCTCGACTGGTACCGGGTCGACGGCTTCCTCCTCGACCGCTGCCCGTCCGACCGCGCCGACCTCCCCGAGGTCCGCCGCACCGTCAACACCCTGCGGGTGATCCGTGACGACGCCCACATCGTCCTCGGCCACGGCACCCACCCCTGTCCCGGCTACGCCGACACCGCCGACCAACTCGTCACCTTCTCCGGCGCCTGGAGCGACTACCGCTGGTCCCAGGCGGCCGAATGGAGCGCCGACCATCCGCCCGAGCGCTTCGTCCACTTCGTCCACGGAGTCCCGCGCGGGCACCTGGAGGAGGCTCTGCGCATCGCCCGCTGGCAGGGTGCGGCGACGGTCTACTTCACCGACCGCACGGACCGGGGCGGACAGGCCGACCCCTGGGAGGCCATGCCCGGTTACTGGGACGAAATCGTCTCGCGGATCGGGACAGGTGTCTCGGAATGAAAAAGGCCGTGGCAGTGTTGCGGAGAGAACAACCGTAATCACTGACCGACCAACGGAGTCCCCGTGTCGCTGCCACCCCTGGTCGAGCCGGCCCCCGAGCTCACCGTAGACGAGGTCCGCAGGTACTCCCGCCACCTGATCATCCCCGACGTGGGGATGGACGGGCAGAAGCGGCTGAAGAACGCCAAGGTGCTCGCCGTGGGCGCGGGCGGCCTCGGCTCGCCGACCCTGATGTACCTGGCGGCAGCCGGTGTCGGCACGCTGGGCATCGTGGAGTTCGACGAGGTCGACGAGTCGAACCTGCAGCGGCAGGTCATCCACAGCCAGGCCGACATCGGCCGGTCCAAGGCCGAGTCCGCCCGCGACACCATCAAGGGCATCAACCCGTACGTGGACGTGGTCCTTCACCAGGAGCGGCTCGAAGCCGACAACGTGATGGACATCTTCAGCCAGTACGACCTGATCGTCGACGGCACGGACAACTTCGCGACCCGCTACCTGGTCAACGACGCCTGCGTGCTGCTGAACAAGCCCTACGTCTGGGGCTCGATCTACCGCTTCGACGGCCAGGCCTCCGTCTTCTGGTCCGAGCACGGCCCCTGCTACCGGTGCCTCTACCCGGAGCCGCCGCCCCCCGGCATGGTCCCCTCCTGCGCCGAGGGCGGCGTCCTGGGCGTGCTGTGCGCGTCGATCGGCTCCATCCAGACCAACGAGGCCATCAAGCTCCTCGCCGGCATCGGCGAGCCGCTGGTCGGGCGCCTGATGATCTACGACGCCCTGGAGATGCAGTACCGCCAGGTCAAGGTCCGCAAGGACCCCGACTGCGCGGTCTGCGGCGAGAACCCGACCGTCACCGAGCTCATCGACTACGAGGCCTTCTGCGGCGTCGTGTCCGAAGAGGCCCAGGCGGCGGCCGCCGACTCCACGATCACTCCCAAGCAGCTCAAGGAGTGGATCGACGACGGTGAGAACATCGAGCTCATCGACGTCCGCGAGCCGAACGAGTTCGAGATCGTCTCCATCCCCGGCGCCCGGCTGATCCCGAAGAACGAGTTCCTGATGGGCTCGGCCCTGGAGAGCCTCCCGCAGGACAAGAAGATCGTCTTGAACTGCAAGACGGGTGTCCGCAGTGCGGAAGTCCTGGCGGTCCTCAAGTCCGCGGGCTTCTCCGACGCCGTCCACGTCGGCGGCGGCGTGATCGGCTGGGTCAACCAGATCGAGCCGGCGAAGCCCGTCTACTGACCGGATCCCGGTCCCGCTCTCGGAACGGCGGGGGTTTCGCGCACCTCGGGTGCCCGAAGCCCCCGCCGCCGTCATGAGCAGACCTTGCCGTCCTCCGGCACCGTGCCCTTCAGCAGATAGGCGTCCACCGCGGAGTCGACGCAGTCGCTCCCGCTTCCGTACGCGCCGTGTCCCTCGCCCTCCCAGGTGAGCATCACACCGACGTCCTCGCCCAGCTCGTCCGCCATCCTGCGGGCACCCTCGTAGGGCGTGGCCGGGTCGCCCGTGTTGCCGACCACCAGGACCGGAGCCGCACCGGACGCGCTCACCTCCGGGGTCTCGTGCTGCCCGGCCACCGGCCAGTCGTGGCACCAGCCGGCCGTGTCCCAGCCGAGGAAGGCTCCGAACACCGGCGAGACCTCCTCGAGCGCCGGCAACCGCTGCTTCGTCTGGGCCGGGGTCGGCCGCTGCCTGTCGTCCAGACACGATATGACCCGCTGTGAGTGGTTCGTGGTGCCGTAGCGGCCCGAGGGGTCGCGCTCGTTGTATCCGTCGGCGAGGGCCAGCAACTCCGACCCGTCGCCCTCCTCGGCCGCCGCCAGCGCGCTGGTCAGGGTCGGCCAGCCGTCCTTGCTGTAGAGCGGCAGCACGATGCCGGTGAGGGCCAGCGTCTGCGTCAGTTCCCGCCCCGACGACGACGTGGGCAGTGGTTCCGCGTCGAGCCGGTCCAGCAGGCCGGCGATCTTACGAGAGCCCTGCTGCGGGTCCTGGCCGGTGGACTTCAGGTAGTCATCGAGGGCTCGCTGGAAGCCCCTGGTCTGGTTCTCCGCGTGACCCATCGTGTCGGCGCCCGGGTCCACGACAGCGTCGAGTATCACGCGTCCCACGTTCTTCGGGAACAGGTGGGCGTAGACGCCGCCCAGCTCGGTGCCGTAGGAGATGCCGAAGTAATGCATCTTCTCGTCGCCCAGGACGTGCCGCATCAGGTCCATGTCGCGAGCGGTGTCGGTGGTCGAGACGTGGGCCATCAGCTTGCCGGCGGCCTTCTCGCAGCCCTTGCCGAAGTCGGCGGCATCCTTCAGGTACGCCTGTTCCTCGGCGGCGGTGTCCGGCGTGGAGTCGACCGACTCGGCGTCCTCGATCGCCTCGTCGGAGCGGCAGCGGATGCCCTCGCTGGCGGCCACCCCGCGTGGATCCCAGCTCACCAGGTCGTAGCGCTCGTGCAGGGAGGAGACGGTGTCCCCGTAGGACGGCATCGTGGAGACGCCCGAGGCGCCGGGGCCGCCGAAGTTGAAGAGCAGCGAGCCGATGCGCTCGTCGCCGGTGGCCTCGGCACGGATCAGCGCGAGGTCGATCGTGTCGCCGTCCGGATCGGCCCAGTCCAGCGGCGCCTTGAGCGTGGCGCACTGCCAGTCGCCCTCGGGCGCCGGTGCGTCCGCGCCGTCCTTGCAGCGGTCCCAGTCGAGGTTCTGCGAGGCCAGCGCATCGGGCACGCCGGACGGAGCCGCGGCCGGGCGCCGTCCGCCGCTCGTGCTCTCCTCGTCCTTGTCCTTGTCGGACGAGCCGCTGCCGCAGCCCGCCGTCAGCAGTGCGGCGGCGGCCGCCGCGGCCGTCCACCGAACGAGACGTGCCATGTGCTCTCCCCCCTCGCAGGCCGTCCGCGCCGTGCGGCGGATGGCTGTCATGCCATGGTAGGTGGACCGCGCCGCACCTGTCGGAGCCTGTGGATAACGCTCTGACCTGCAAATTCGTGAGGGTGTGGGTGGGGTGCGGGGTCAGGGGCAGACGGTGTCGGCCGCCGGCGCCCTGCCGTCCAGCAGATAGCCGTGCACGGCGTTCTGCACGCACTTGTCCTTGCTGTCGTAGGCCCCGTGGCCCTGGCCCTTGTAGGTCAGCTTCACGCCCACGCCCTTCCCCAGCGCGTCCACCATCTTCCCCGCTCCCTCGTAGGGCGTGGCCGGGTCGCCGGTGTTCCCGATCACCAGGATCGGTGCGGCTCCGGGGGCGCTGACGTCCGGGTGCTCGGCGGCGCCGGCCACCGCCCAGTCGGTGCAGCTGAGCATGGACCAGGCGAGGTAGTCGCCGAACAGCGGGGAGGCCGTGCGGAACTGGGGCAGCTTGCGCTCCACGTACGCCGGGTCGTACCGGGGCTTGTCGTCGGCGCAGTTGATGGCGACGTTGGCCGCGGTGATGTTGCTGTACCGGCCGTTCTCGTTGCGGCCGTTCAACGCGTCGGACAGCACCATGAGGACGCGGCCGTCACCGTCGTAGGCCTGTTGCAGGCCGTCCGTGAGGTACTCCCAGAAGTCCTTGGAGTACAGCGCCTGCGCGATGCCGCTGGTGGCGGCGGTCTGCGTGAGTTCGCGGGGGAAGATGCCCGGGATCGGCTTCCGGTCGAGATCCTTCAGCAGCCGGGCGATGCGGTCCTGGACGTCCTGGGCGTCGGACCCGACGGGGCATTCCTCGACCTGCGACGTGCAGTCCTCGGCGAAGTTCTCCAGCGCCAGCTGGAAGCCCTCGGCCTGTGCCAGCGAGCCCTGTTCCGGGGACTGCACCGGGTCGACGACCGCGTCGAAGACGGCACGCCCCACCTTCCCGGGGAACAGGTGGGCGTAGACGCCACCGAGTTCGGTGCCGTAGGAGATACCGAAGTAGTACAGCTCGTCGTCGCCGAGAACCTGGCGCATCAGGTCCATGTCGCGGGCGGCGTCGGTGGTGGCCACGTGCGGAAGGATGCTCTTGGAGTGCTTCTCGCAGGCCGCGTTGAACTTCTCCGTGTTGTCCAGCAACGCGGTGCGCTCGGCCGCGTCGTCGGGTGTCGCGTCCTGCTGGAAGTACGCGTCGAGCTGCTTGTCGTCCAGGCACTCCACGGGGTCGCTGCGTCCGACCCCGCGAGGGTCGAAGCTGACCAGGTCGTACCGGGTGCGCAGCGTCGCGTAGTCCTGGCCGAAGGCGGGCAGGGTGGTGACACCCGATCCGCCCGGGCCGCCGAAGTTGAAGACGAGCGAGCCGATCCGCCGGTCCGCCGCACCGCTGGTCCGGGCGCGGATCAGCGCCAGGCCGATGGTGTCCCCCTCGGGGTCGTCCCAGTCGAGCGGCGCCTTCATGGTGGCGCACTGCCACGCGTCGCCGTCCGGCAGGGGGGAGGGGGCGGTGCCGCCGCCCTCGGCCTCGGACGGCGCCGGGCAGTCCTTCCAGTCGAGCTTCTGCGCGGTCAGGTCCTCGTCGCCGCTCGCATCGCCCCCGGAGGCGTCGCTGCAGCCCGTCAGCAGGGCGGACAGCACTACGGCGGTGGCGGTCAGACCGGCGGCGCGCGACCGGGAGGCGTTCGGCATGCCTCCATCGTGCGGTCGGGTGCGCCCGCGTGCTCGGGGCAGGAGCCGTACGAGGTACCCGGGCCGCTCGGACGGCGTCCGCCACCAGGGCGTTACAGCGCCTCTTTCCGCGTCAGGTGGTTGAAGACCAGCCAGCCGGGCAGGACCGGCAGCCACAGCGTGAGCAGCCGGTAGAGGAGCACCGCGGGTGCGGCGACCTCCTTGGGCAGACCGACGGCGATCAGACCGACCGTCAGGGTCGCCTCCACCGCCCCCACGCCGCCGGGCGTCGGCGCCGCCGACCCCAGCGCGTTGCCGGCGAGGAAGACGACCGCGACGCTCGCCAGGCTGATCGACGTCGTTTCGTCCCCGAAGGCCCGGATCGAGGCGTCCAGGCACATCACGAAGCAGGCGGTGAGCAGCAGCATGCCGCCGATTCCGGTGATCAGCTTCTGCGGGCGCTGCAGCACGTCCAGCATGCGCGGCACGACGCCGGCGAAGAGCGACCGTACGCGCGTGACGACGAATTTCCGCAGGAACGGCACCGAGGTCACCACGAGCACGAGCACCGCGACGGTCAGCAGACCCGCGATCACCGTCCGGGACGGCGACAGCGACGGCGTCTTCTCGGTGCCGGTCAGATAGCCGAAGGCCAGCAGCATCAGGATGTGACAGCCGAGCCCGAACAGCTGGGACGCGCCGACACTCGCCACGGCGAGCCCCGGACGGACACCGGCGCGCTGGAGGAAACGGGTGTTCAGGGCGACGCCGCCGACCGCGGCCGGGGCGACGATCTTCACGAACGACCCGGCGACCTGGGCGGCGACCGTCCGCATGAACGGGACCCGCTCCGGTACGAAGCCCAGCAGTGCCATGGCCGCCGCCACGTAGCTCGCCGCCGAGAACAGTACGGCCGCGGCGACCCACCCCCACTCGGCGTTCGAGATCAGCGGACCGAACTCGATGTGGGTGAGCTGCGTCAGCAGGAAGTAGGCGCCGATGGCCCCGGCGATGAAGCTGATCAGGGTGCGTGGACGCACCCGTTCCAGACGGGCCGGCTCGACGGGGGCCTGCGGCCTGATCCGCAGCACCGCGTGCCGGATCAGGGTGAGCAGGTCCTCCTCGCGCGCCTCCTCCAGCGCCTCGTCCACGGCCCGCTTCTCCGCACGCTGCTCGGCGCGAGCGGCCTTCTTCTCGCTCTTCTCCGCCTTGTCCGTCCCCCCGGCCTTGTCGAGGTGGACCGGCGCGGGCGCCGTGTCGTCGCCTGCGGCGGCCTCCGCGCGGGCCAGCTTGGCCTGCCGGGACGATTCCAGGACCGCCTCCCGCTCGCGCTGGGCCCGCTCCCGGGCCAGTCGGCGCAAAGTCGCGCGCGTGGAGCGGCTGAGGGCGATGGGCTGGAGCATCGGCAGGCAGTCGGCCACGGCGTCGGGACCGAGCACCGCCACCGCGGAGGCGACCGCGCGTTCGGCGCCCACCCGCAGGCCGAGCGTGACGAGGAGCTGGGAGACGTCCATGCGCAGCAGCAGGTCCCCGGCGGCGATCTCGCCGATGCGCAGGTCGGTGAGGATCACCGTGCCGGAACGATCCACCAGGATGGCGTCACCCACCAGCCTGCGGTGCGCGATGCGCCGGGACTGAAGGGCCCGCACCTGTTCCCAGGTGCCGCGCAGCAGGTCGTCGGTGATCTCCTCGTCCGCCAGGGAGTCGAGGCTGCGCCCCCCGGTGTGCTCGTACACGAGCATCACGGCGTCGGGTCCCAGCTCGGACGTCGCGATCAGCTTGGGTGCGTGGGCGCCGGCCGCGATCGCCGCGTAGGCGAGCAGCGCCTCCTGCTCCAGGGCCTGGCGCAGCGACGGCAGGCTGCTGCGGGTCGCGAAGCCGCGGAGCGTGAGGTTCCGCCACGCGCGGTAGAAGAAGCCCTGCGCCTGCTGCTCCCGGTCGACCACCGTGACGTCCAGCGGTCGGCCGTCCTCCAGGGTGACGAAGTAGCGGCGGCCGCGGTCCCCGGTCTCCGCGGTGTCCGACGGCGCCTCCTCGCGCGCGGCGGTCACCGGGCGGAAGCCGACGTGCCGCAGGCCCGCCATCAGCGTGCGCCCGGTCGGGCGGACGTTGGGGGAGCCGACGGCGTACAGCGTTCCGTAGGCCACGGTCCAGCCGATGAGGACCGTCAGGATGATCGAGAACGGAGTCGTGTAGCCGGTGACGAGCATGGAGAACGCGTCGAGGAGCAGCACGATCCACAGCACCGCGCGCCAGCGGGGTCTGCGGGACATGCCGACGGCCGTCATGTACGCGATGACCGGCGCCAGATAGCCGTGCACCGGGTCCGTCAGCGCGTGGATGTCGCCGGGCGACGGCTGGGTGAGCGCCTCCTGGATGGAGCCCGGGGCGGCCTTGGCGACCCAGAGGTCGGTGGCGAGCGTCACTCCGTGCGCGAGGACGGCCGCGAGGACGCCGTCGGCGATCCGCAGCCCGTCCCGTTTGATGAGCCGCTCGATCGCGAAGGCGACCGGCACCAGGAGGATCGCGATGCTGGAGGCCAGTCCGGCGATCTTGATCAGCAGATCGGGTGCCTGCCCCGTGCCCTTGTTGATGTCCTGTTCGAGGCCCGACGTGGTGCCGTGCGCGAAGGCGGCGACGGCCAGCAGTACGGCGACGGCGAGCACGCCCACCAGGAGCCGCATCAGGTCGGACGGGCGGTGCACGCGCGCGGGGAGCAGCGGTTCGTCGCCCTCCACCTCGTCGATGTGCGCCACGTCGTCGGGGTCGGCGGCCGTCGCCGTGCCGCCCGTGGCCGATCTGCGGCCCGACTTCTCGCCGCTTCGGTCCCCGGTGTCCGGGCGCGACGAAGAGTCAGAGGTGCCCTCGGCGTCCTCGGGCTGCACACCCTGCTGCTTCATCGCCTCTTCATGCTCCCGTATCACTGGTCACCGCCCGCACGATGGTGGCATGTCGCGTCGGTCTCGGCAGGCATCAGGGTGCCTGTGCGGGCCGCACAGTCTGCCCGACGCGCCGCTTCCGGGCGAGGGACGCGCACCGTCGCGGGCACGCGGCGTTGTCGGTGGGGTGGGGCAGGATGGGACGGATGAGTGAGCAGAACCTTTCGGACGATGTCGTCCCGGAGTACGCGGACACGCTGCCCGAGTACGCCGAGCGTGTCCTCGAGGTGACCGAACTGATCCCGCCGGGCCGCGTCCTGACGTACGGAGACGTCGCCGAGTACCTGGAGGACGGGGGACCGCGACAGGTCGGGCGGGTGATGTCCCTGTACGGGGGAGGGGTGCCGTGGTGGCGTGTCGTCCGCGCGGACGGGGTCCTGCTCGCGGGCCACGAACTGGAGGCGCTCGCCCGCTACCGGGAGGAGGGCACTCCCCTGAAGGGGGCGAGCAGAGCCGCGGAGGGTCACCTGCCGCGCCTCGACCTGAAGCGGGCGCGGTGGGACGGCGGCGAACGCGCGCAGGGTCACACCTGACAGCTTCCGCCATCGGGCGGACGGATGTGTGACCGGTGATCCATGTGAGGGAAATGGGGCCCTTCGGGCACACGCGGTGCATGACGTACGTTCGTGGGGCGGGGGACGCAGGCGCCGTGAGTGACCCGAGGGAAGAAGAGGAAGCTCTCCTTCCGTCTCGGCCGTCGGCGTAGCGTCAGCCGCACGCGTCCCCCTCATCCCGGGGCCACCGCCGCACCCGCGGCGCGGACGGCCCACCAGCACACCCACCAGGACCGGCGAACCACGTGAGCTCCTCTTCCTCCACCGGACACCCGTCGCACCCCCAGGTGCGACGGGGGAGCCGTGGCGCTTACCGACTGGTGCGTACCCCGCCGGCGCGCACGGACCCCCCTCGTCTGGACGCCGCACAGCGCGCCGTGGTTGACCACACGCGCGGACCACTGCTCGTCCTCGCCGGCCCGGGCACCGGCAAGACCACCACGCTGGTCGAGTCCGTGGCGGAGCGGATCGCCCGCGGCGGCGACCCCGAGCGGATCCTGGTCCTGACCTTCAGCCGCAAGGCGGCCGTCGAGCTGCGGGACCGGATGGCGCTCCGCATGGGCGCGGCGCGTGCCCCGCGGGCGACGACCTTCCACTCCTTCGGCTACGCCCTGGTCCGCGCCCACCAGGACAGCGAGCTGTTCGTGGAGCCGCTGCGGCTGCTCTCCGGCCCCGAGCAGGACGTGACGGTACGGGAGCTGCTCGCCGGCCAGGCCGACCTGGAGCGGCTCGGCCTGGCCCATGTGCGCTGGCCGGACGAACTGCGCGCCTGCCTGACCACCCGTGGCTTCGCCGACGAGGTCCGGGCGGTCCTCGCGCGCAGCCGCGAACTGGGGCTCGGCCCGGACGCGCTCGCGGCCTTCGCCCGGCGCATCGGCCGCCCGGACTGGCGGGCCGCCGCCGTCTTCCTCGCCGAGTACCTGGACGTGCTCGATCTGCAGGGCGTGCTCGACTACGCGGAACTCGTCCACCGCGCGGTGCTCCTCGCCCGGCGCCCCGAGGTCGCCGCGCACCTGGCCGCCCAGTACGACGCGGTGTACGTCGACGAGTACCAGGACACCGACCCCGCCCAGGTCAGGCTCCTGCACGCGCTGGCGGGCGACGGGCGCACCCTCGTCGCCTTCGGCGACCCGGACCAGTCGATCTACGCCTTCCGGGGCGCGGACGTGAACGGCATCCTGGAGTTCCCGAGCGCCTTCCCGCGGGCGGACGGCCGGCCGGCGCCGGTCGAGGTGCTGCGGACCTCGCGCCGGTCCGGTGGCGCCCTGCTGGCCGCCACCCGGCTGCTGACCCAGCGCATGCCACTGACCCGCCTCCCCGCCGACAAGGTGCGCGCCCACCGCGACCTGGCTCCGGTGCGGGACGGGGGCCGCGTCGAGGCGTACACCTACCCGACGGCCGGCACCGAACTGGACAACATCGCCGACATCCTGCGCCGGGCCCACCTGGAGGACGGCGTGCCGTGGGGCGAGATGGCCGTCCTCGTGCGCGCCGGTTCGCGCACGATACCGGCCGTCCGCCGGGCCCTCACCGCGGCCGGCGTCCCCCTGGACATCGACGGCGACGACCTCCCCCTGCGCCACGAGCCGGCGGTGGCGCCCTTGCTGACGGCTCTGCGGGCCGTGGCTCAGGCGGAGGCGGGGGAGCACTCCGGGGCGGGAGCCGGTGACGCGGCCGGGGCCGGGGAACCCGCGGCCGAGGAGGGGCCTGCGACGGAGGCCGGGACCGCTCGTGAGGGCGCGGACCCCCGGAAGGAGACCGCATCCGAGGCGGGCGTCGACGCATCGGCCACGGGCGCGGAGGGCAGGGGCGCGGAGGTCACGAACGCGGAGAGCACGCGTGCGGAGGCCATGGACGCGGAGGGCACGCGCGCGGAGGCCACGGACGCGGAGGCCGAGGGTGCCCCCCGCCCGGAGGAGCCGTGCTGGCTTGCCACCGAGACCGCCCTCACCCTGCTCACCTCCCCCCTCGCCGGCATGGACGCCGCCGACCTGCGCCGCCTCGGCCGCGCCCTGCGCGAGGAGGAGCGTGCCGCCGGCAACCCGTTGCCGCCACCCTCCGACCGGCTGCTCGCGCAGGCACTGGCCGAACCCGAACGACTGGCCGTGCACGACCCCGCGTACGCGCGCGGCGCCCAGCGCCTGGGCGGCCTGCTCCGCAAGGCCCGCGAGCGTCTGGCGGGCGGCGGCAGCGCCGAAGAGGCGCTGTGGGACCTGTGGGACGGCACCCCGTGGCCCACCCGCCTGGAACGCTCCGCCCGGCGCGGCGGCGCGGCCGGCCGGAACGCCGACCGCGACCTCGACGCCGTCTGCGCGCTCTTCGCGACGGCTGCCCGCGCGGAAGAGCGCATCGGCGGCCGGGGTGCCCTGAACTTCCTGGAGGAGATCGACGCCGAGGACATCGCCGCGGACACCCTCACGCGGCGTGCCGTACGCCCCGACGCCGTCCGCCTGATGACCGCGCACCGCTCGAAGGGGCTGGAGTGGCGGCTGGTGGTCGTCGCGGGCGTCCAGGAGGGCCTGTGGCCGGACCTGCGCCGCCGAGGCTCCCTCCTCGAGGCCGACCGCATCGGCCGCGACGGACTCGCCGAACCGCTCACGCCCGGCGCGCTGCTCGCCGAGGAACGCCGCCTGTTCTACGTGGCAGCCACCCGCGCGCGCGAACGGCTCGTGGTGACCGCCGTGAAGGCACCGGCCGACGACGGCGACCAGCCGTCCCGGTTCCTGACCGAACTCGGCGTCCAACCCGCCGACGTGACGGGCCGCCCCCGCCGGCCCCTCGCGGTCGCGGCACTCGTCGCCGAGCTGCGCGCCACCACCGTGGACCCCCGCGTCTCCGCACCGCTGAGGGAGGCCGCCGCCCGCCGGCTGGCCCGGCTGGCCGCCCTCACCGACGAGGACGGCCGCCCCTTGGTGCCGTCCGCCCACCCCTACCGCTGGTGGGGCATGTGGGACCCGACCGAGAGCAAGGTGCCGCTGCGCGACCGCGACCAGCCCGTCACGCTCTCCGGCAGCGCCCTCGACCAGCTGGCCAACACCTGCGCCCTGCAGTGGTTCCTCGGCCGCGAGGTCAAGGCGGACGCGCCGGCGACCGCCGCCCAGGGCTTCGGCAACGTGGTGCACGTCCTCGCCGACGAGGTGGCCTCGGGGCAGACTCCGGCCGACCTCGCCGTCCTCATGGAACGTCTGGACTCCGTGTGGAACGCGCTCGCCTTCGACGCGCCGTGGAAGTCGGCGCAGGAGAAGGCCAACGCGCGCGTGGCGCTCGAACGCTTCCTGAAGTGGCACGTCATGGACCGCTCCGGACGCACGCCGGTGGCCAGCGAGCACGACTTCGACGTGACCCTGGAGGCGGGCGACTACGAGGTGCGCATCCGCGGCCAGATGGACCGGGTCGAGGCCGACGGGGACGGCCGCGCCTACGTCGTCGACTTCAAGACCGGGAAGCAGGCGCCGACCTCCGCGGAGGTGGCCCGCCACCCCCAGCTGGCCGTCTACCAGCTGGCCGTTCGTGAGGGGGCCGTCGACGAGGTGTTCGACGGCACCCGCCCGGCACCGGGCGGCGCCGAACTGGTCCAGCTCCGCCAGGGCGCGCCCGTACGGGACGGTGGCGAGGCCCTCCCCAAGGTGCAGGCGCAGGAATCGCTGGAGGGGCCGGCGGGTGAGTGGGTGGGGGACCTCCTGGCCACCGCCGCCGGCAAGGTCCTCGACGAACGGTTCACCCCCACCGCGGGCCAGCACTGCACCCACTGCGCCTTCCGCGCGTCCTGCAGCGCACGGCCCGAGGGACGGCACGTCGTGGAGTGAGCCGGCGGGGTGGCGGCCCTGTGCGCAGGTTCCTGCGCGTCTTGAGCATCCCCGCGCGAGCCCTGCGTGCGCATTCCGCGCGAGCCCGGGTACGAACTCCGCGTACGAACTCCGCGTGCCAGCTCCCGGGCAACGGGACGGCAGGACGGCAGGACGGGCCAAGCCTGAGCGGACCGGTGTGATGAGCGGCACCACAGGTGCTGACCTGCGCATCTCGCCTCCCGCGCGGCGATCCGGCACCCGCTGTCAGTGGCCGCCGCTAGCCTCTCTGACGTGTCCGCCCATCTCACGGATCCCGAACAGCTCAAGGAGCTCCTCGGCATCCCCTTCACCCCGGAGCAGACGGCCTGCATCATCGCGCCGCCCGCCCCGCAGGTGATCGTGGCCGGCGCCGGGTCCGGGAAGACGACGGTGATGGCGGCGCGCGTGGTGTGGCTGGTCGGCACCGGTCAGGTCGCCCCGGAACAGGTCCTCGGCCTCACCTTCACCAACAAGGCCGCCGGTGAACTCGCCGAACGCGTGCGCAAGGCGCTGATCAAGGCCGGCGTCACCGACCCGGACGTGATCGACCCGGACAACCCGCCGGGCGAACCGGTGATCTCCACGTACCACGCCTTCGCGGGCCGTCTCCTGGCCGACCACGGTCTGCGCCTAGGGCTGGAACCGACCTCCCGGCTGCTCGCCGACGCCACGCGCTACCAGCTCGCCGCGCGGGTGCTGCGCGAGGCCCCCGGTCCCTATCCGTCCCTCACCCGCTCCTTCGCCGACCTGGTCAGCGACCTCCTCGCCCTCGACGCGGAACTCGCCGAGCACCTCGTACGCCCGGAGGAACTGCGCACCTGGGACGCCGGCCTCCTGGAGTCCCTGCGGAGCGTCAAGCTCAGCAACGCCGACCTGCGCAAGGTTCCCGAGGCCGCCGCCGCCCGCCGGGAGCTGGCCGAGCTGGTGATCCGCTACCGGGCCGCAAAACGCGAACGGGACCTGCTCGACTTCGGCGACCAGATCGCCCTGTCCGCTCAGCTCGCCGGGCTCCCGGAAGTGGGCCGCGTCCTGCGCGACGAGTTCCGTGTCGTCCTGCTCGACGAGTACCAGGACACCTCGGTGGCCCAGCGCGTCCTCCTGGCGGGCCTGTTCGGCGCCGGCACCGGCCACCCCGTCACCGCCGTGGGCGACCCCTGCCAGGCGATCTACGGCTGGCGCGGCGCCTCCGTCGCCAACCTCGACGACTTCCCCGAGCACTTCGCCCACGACGACGGCCGCCCCGCGACCCGCCAGGCGCTCAGCCAGAACCGCCGCAGCGGCGGCCGTCTCCTCGATCTCGCCAACGACCTCGCCGAGCCCCTGCGCGCCATGCACGCGGGCGTCGAGGCCCTGCGCCCCGCCCCCGGCGTCGAGCGTGACGGGACGGTCCGCTGCGCCCTGCTGCGCACCCACGCCGAGGAGATCGACTGGATCGCCGACTCCGTCGCCCACCTCGTGCGCACCGGCAAGGCGCCCGCCGAGATCGCCGTCCTGTGCCGTACGGCGACCGACTTCGCCGCGATCCAGGGGGCGCTGGTCGCCCGCGACGTCCCCGTGGAGGTCGTGGGCCTCTCCGGCCTGCTGCACCTGCCCGAGGTGGCCGACCTGGTCGCCGTCTGCGAAGTGCTCCAGGACCCCGGCGCCAACGCCTCCCTGGTCCGCCTGCTCACCGGGCCCCGCTGGCGGATCGGCCCCCGGGACCTCGCCCTCCTCGGACGACGGGCCCGGCTACTCGTCGCGCACGCGCACGTGGAGGACGGCGACGACCCCGACCGGCGGCTCGCCGCGGCCGTCGAGGGGGTCGACCCGTCCGAGGTGGTATCGCTCGCGGACGCCCTGGACACCTTCCTGGAGACGCCCCTGGACGGCACCGGGGACGACGACGGGCTGCCCTTCTCGTCCGACGCGCGGGTGCGGTTCGCGCGGCTGGCCACCGAGCTGCGCGACCTGCGCCGGGCGCTGTCCGACCCCCTCATGGACGTGCTGCACCGCGTCCTCGCCGTCACCGGCCTGGAGGTCGAGCTGTCGGCGTCCCCGCACGCCCTGGCCGCCCGCCGCCGCGAGACCCTGTCGAACTTCCTGGACGTCGCCGCCTCCTTCGCCGCGAGCGACGGCGAGGCCTCCCTGCTCGCCTTCCTCGGCTTCCTGCGTACCGCCGCCCAGTACGAGAAGGGCCTCGACAACGCCCTGCCGGGTGGCGAGAACACCGTCAAGGTGCTCACCGCGCACAAGTCGAAGGGCCTGGAGTGGGACGTCGTCGCCGTGCCCGGTCTGGTCACCGGCACCTTCCCCAGTGGCCAGGGCCGTGAGAAGTGGACCGCCCAGGGCAAGGTGCTGCCGCACGGTCTGCGAGGCGACGCCGACACGCTGCCCGACGTGCCCTCCTGGGACTCGCGCGGCCTGAAGGCCTTCCACGAGGCCATGAAGGAGCACCAGCACACCGAGGAGCTCCGACTCGGTTACGTCACCTTCACCCGCCCCCGGTCCCTGCTGCTGGGTTCCGGCCACTGGTGGGGACCCAGCCAGAAGAAGCCCCGGGGACCCTCCGACTTCCTCATGGCCCTGTACGAACACTGCGCCGCCGGACACGGTGAGATCGAGGCCTGGGCCGACGAACCGGCCGAGGACGAGGAGAACCCGGCACTGCACCGGGCGACCGCCGACCAGGCCTGGCCGCTGCCCCTGGACGACGCTGCCCTCGCCCGCCGCCGGGCCGCCGCCGAAACGGTCCTCGCCCACCTGGACGCCCTCACCTCCCAGGACGGCGCCCCCGCGGTCACGCACGACCCCGACGCCTACGACGACCCGGACTGGCCGCCACCCCCCGCCGACGACGAAGCACTCCAGCAGGCGGAGGAAGAGGAACCGTTCGGGGTCGAAGACCCCACGGACTGGGACTCCTGGACCAGGGACCGCCCTGCCACCCCACCGGCCGCCCCTGCCACCCCACTGGACGGCCCCGCCACAGCGCCCGGGGGCCCTGCCACGCCCCCTGGCGGCCCAGCCACGCCGCCGGAAGACCCCGCTACGCCCCCGGCCGGCCCCGTCACCGCGCCGGACGGCCACACCCCACCGCCGCCCGCCCGCCCCACCGTCCCCCACCAGGCGCCCCCTCCGGGCGAGGAGGCAGCCCGCACCGGCCGGCTCCGCGGCCACCCCCGGGAGCCGGAGCCCTCCGCCCCCTCCCGCCTCACGCCGGAGGAGGCCCGGACCGTCGCCTCCTGGGACCGCGACCTCGACGCGCTCACCGGTGAGCTCCTGCGCGCCCGCGAGAGCGTCACCGAGGTGCGCCTCCCGGCGTCCCTGACCGCCACCCAGCTGATGGACCTGGCCGCCGACCCGGACGGCTTCGCGCAGGAGCTGGCCCGCCCGATGCCGCGCCCGCCCCAGCCGGCCGCCCGCCGCGGCACCCGCTTCCACGCCTGGGTCGAGGCCCGCTTCGAACCGCTGACGCTGCCCTTCCTGGAGCCCGGGGAACTGCCCGGCAGCGAGGCCGAAGTCGCCGACGAGCACGACCTGGAGTTCCTCAAGGACGCCTTCGAACGCACCGAGTACGCCCGCCGGACCCCCTACCGCGTCGAGGCCCCGTTCCAGCTCACCCTCGCCGGCCGTGTCGTCCGAGGCCGCATGGACGCCGTCTACAAGGAGGGCGACGGGGCGACGGCGACGTACGAGATCGTCGACTGGAAGACCAGCCGTGCCGGTACCGCGGACCCGCTCCAGCTCGCGCTGTACCGCCTCGCCTGGGCCGAGCAGCAGCGCGTACCGCTGGATTCGGTGACGGCCGCCTTCCTGTTCGTACGCACGGGCGAGGTCGTCCGGCCCGCCGGCCTCCCGGACCGCGCCGCGCTGGAGAACCTGCTGCTGGCCGACCCGGTCGGTGACGAACCGCACGGTCAGGGTGTCCGTGCGGGCCGATAGGCTCGTGAGCATGAGCGAGACCCCGGACAGCGCTGTCCGTACGTACATCGAGCACCACCGCGTCGCCTTCCTCGACGACCTCGTCGAGTGGCTGCGCATCCCGTCCGTGTCGGCACAGCCCGCGCACACGCCCGATGTACACCGCAGCGCCGACTGGCTCGCCGCCAAGCTCAAGGAGACAGGCTTCCCGACCGCCGAGGTGTGGCCGACCCCGGGCGCCCCCGCCGTGTTCGCCGAGTGGCCCTCCGGTGACCCGCAGGCACCGACGATCCTCGTCTACGGCCACCACGACGTGCAGCCCGCCGCCCGCGAGGACGGCTGGCACAGCGAGCCCTTCGAACCCCTCGTCAGGGACGGCCGCCTCTACGCGCGCGGGGCGTCGGACGACAAGGGCCAGGTGTTCTTCCACACACTGGGCGTCCGCGCACACCTCGCCGCGACCGGCCGCACCGCCCCGGCGGTGAACCTGAAGCTGCTGATCGAGGGCGAGGAGGAGTCCGGATCCCCGCACTTCCGCGCCCTGGTCGAGGAGCGCGCCGAGCGGCTCACCGCCGACGCGGTGATCGTCTCGGACACCGGCATGTGGTCCGAGGACACCCCCACCGTCTGCACCGGCATGCGCGGCCTCGCCGAGTGCGAGATCCGGCTGCACGGCCCCGACCAGGACGTCCACTCCGGCTCCTTCGGCGGCGCCGTCCCCAACCCGGCCACCGCCGTCGCCCGCCTCGTCGCAGCCCTGCACGACGAGCACGGGCGCGTGGCCGTCCCGGGCTTCTACGACGGCGTCGTCGCCCTCACCGAACGCGAACGCGCCCTCTTCGCCGAGCTGCCCTTCGACGAGCGGCAGTGGCTCCACACGGCCAAGTCGTACGCCGCCCACGGCGAGGCCGGGCACACCACCCTGGAGCGCATCTGGGCCCGCCCCACCGCCGAGGTCAACGGCATCGGCGGCGGCTACCAGGGCCCGGGCAGCAAAACGATCATCCCGTCGTCCGCCATGGTGAAGCTCTCCTTCCGGCTGGTCGCGGGTCAGGACCCCGACCAGGTGGAGAAGGCCGTCCGCGCCTGGATCGCCGAGCAGGTGCCGCCCGGCGTCCGCTGCGAGATCGACTTCGGATCGGCCACCCGCCCGTGCCTGACCCCGCTGGACCACCCGGCGCTGCGGTCCGTGGTCCGCGCCATGGGCCGGGCCTTCGGGAAGCCGGTCCGCTTCACCCGCGAGGGCGGCTCCGGACCGGCCGCCGACCTCCAGGACGTCCTCGGCGCACCCGTGCTCTTCCTGGGCATCTCCGTGCCGTCCGACGGCTGGCACGCCCCGAACGAGAAGGTCGAGCTCGACCTGCTCCTCAAGGGCGTCGAGGCCTCCGCCCACCTGTGGGGCGACCTGGCGGAGCACTGGCGCCACGCGCCCTGAGCACCCCGCCCGGTCCGCGTCCGGACCGGTGTCGCGGGCGCGGCACACTGATAAGGCCGCCCGCACCACCGAGCCCTCCCGGACCCGGTCGCCGCCCCTCGTACGAACCGCTGAACCGCCTGCCGAACCGAACCGCTCACCGGGGGAGTTGGAAGCACCCGTGACCACCTGGACCGACCACACAGCCGACCGTCCCATCTCGCTCACCGCCCCGAGCGGCGTCGACCGCGCCGCCCACCACCGCCTCGACGAGGCCTGGCTCGCGGCGGCGTGGAGCCATCCTTCGACGCGCTGCTTCGTGGTCTCCGGCGGTCAGGCCCTCATCGACGAGACGCCCGACGGGCGGACCGAACTCGTCATGACCCCCTCCTTCGAAGCCCCGCTCACCGAGGCGCACCGGTACTTCCTGGGCACCGACGAGGAGGGTGTCAGCTACTTCGCCCTGCAGAAGGACTCCCTGCCCGGCCGCATGGACCAGTCCGCCCGCGCGGCGGGCCTGCGCGAGGCCGGGCTGCTCCTGTCGCCCCGGGACGCCGGTCTCATGGTCCACGCGGTGGCCCTGGAGAACTGGCAGCGCCTGCACCGGTTCTGTTCCCGCTGCGGGGAACGGACCGTCATCGCCGCCGCCGGCCACATCCGGCGCTGCCCCGCCTGCGGCGCCGAGCACTACCCGCGTACCGACCCCGCCGTGATCATGGCGGTCACGGACGGCGAGGACCGCATCCTGCTGGGCCGCCAGGTGCACTGGCCCGAGGGCCGCTTCTCGACGCTCGCCGGTTTCGTGGAGCCGGGCGAGTCCATCGAGCAGTCGGTGCGCCGCGAGGTGTACGAGGAGGTCGGCGTCGCCGTCGGCCCCGTCGAGTACGTCGCCAGCCAGCCCTGGCCCTTCCCGTCCAGCCTGATGCTCGGCTTCATGGCCCACGCCACCTCGACCGAGATCAACGTCGACGGCGACGAGATCCACGAGGCCCGCTGGTTCTCCCGCGACGAGCTGGGCGCCGCCTTCGAGACCGGCGAGGTGCTCCCGCCCTACGGCATCTCGATCGCGGCCCGCCTGATCGAACTCTGGTACGGCAAGCCGCTGCCCACGCGCGGCGCTTTCTGACGCAGAACGTCGTAGAGGGGCCCTCCCCGACCGGGGAGGGCCCCTCTACGACGTCACGCCGCTGCCGGCGAAGCGCTCACGCGCCGATCTTCTGCTTCACCTGCGCCAGCGACGGATTCGTGAGCGTCGAGCCGTCCGGGAAGAGCACGGTGGGCACCGTCTGGTTCCCGCCGTTCGCCTTCTCCACGAAAGCGGCCGAATCCGGATCCTGCTCGATGTTGATCTCCTCGTACGCGATGCCCTCGCGGTCCATCTGACTCTTCAGCCGACGGCAGTAGCCGCACCACGTGGTGCTGTACATCGTCACAGTGCCCGGCATGTGTTTCGCGCTCCTTCGGCGGCTCGGAAATGAGGTCGCACGGAGGGAACGTCCGCGGCGGCGCCACCATTCCCGGCACGTGACGCCCGTCGCACCGGTACGACAATCGGTGCGTGCCTGTGGACAACCGGCTCACCTGTCTCCCGCGACCTGGCAGCATGGCGGTGTGACAGCAGCAACGCACTCCACCCTTTTCCCGCAGGTACCGGACTCGGCCGACGCGGTGCTCGAAGGGCTCGACCCCGAGCAGCGCGAGGTGGCGACCGCCCTGCGCGGTCCGGTGTGCGTGCTGGCGGGCGCCGGGACCGGCAAGACCCGGGCGATCACCCACCGCATCGCCTACGGAGTGCGCGCCGGGATCCTCCAGCCGTCCAGCGTGCTCGCCGTCACCTTCACCAACCGCGCCGCCGGGGAGATGCGCGGCCGACTGCGCCAGCTCGGTGCCGCGGGAGTGCAGGCCCGCACCTTCCACTCGGCGGCGCTGCGCCAGCTCCAGTACTTCTGGCCGAAAGCGATCGGCGGCTCACTGCCCAGGCTCGTCGACCGCAAGATCCAGCTCGTCGCCGACGCGGCCGCCGCCTGCCGCATCCGTCTCGAACGGAGCGAGCTGCGCGACGTCACCGCCGAGATCGAGTGGTCCAAGGTGACCCAGACCGTCCCCGCCGACTACGCCCTCGCGGCGGCCAAGGCCGGCCGCGAGGCACCCCGCGACCCCGCCGAGATCGCCCAGCTCTACGCCGCCTACGAGGACCTCAAGCGCGCGCGGTCCGTCATCGACTTCGAGGACGTGCTGCTGCTCACGGTGGCCGTCCTCCAGGACCGACGGGACGTCGCCGAGCAGGTCCGCGCCCAGTACCAGCACTTCGTGGTCGACGAGTACCAGGACGTCAGTCCCCTCCAGCAGCGACTGCTGGAGTTGTGGCTCGGGGACCGTGACGACCTGTGCGTGGTCGGTGACGCCAGTCAGACGATCTACTCGTTCACAGGAGCAACCCCCGACCATCTGCTCGACTTCCGGAGCCGTCACCCCGGCGCCACCGTCGTCAAGCTGGTCCGCGACTACCGCTCCACCCCGCAGGTCGTCCACCTCGCCAACGGCCTGCTCGCCCAGGCCAGCGGCCGAGCCGCCGACCACCGGCTGGAACTGGTCTCCCAGCGGCCCGCGGGTCCCGAGCCGGTCTACACCGAGTACGCCGACGAGCCGGCCGAGGCCGAGGGTGCGGCCCGCCGTATCCGGGAGCTTGTCGACGCGGGTGTTCCGGCTGCCGAGATCGCGGTGCTGTTCCGCACCAACAGCCAGTCCGAGACCTATGAACAGGCTCTCGCCGACGCCGGAGTCCCGTACCAGCTGCGGGGCGCCGAGCGCTTCTTCGACCGTCCGGAGGTGCGCAAGGCCCACAGTTCCCTGCGGGCCGCCGCGCGCTTCGGCGGCAACGACTCGCTCCTCGACGACGTCGTGGACCTGCCCTCGCAGGTGCGTGCGGTGCTGTCCGGTGAGGGGTGGACCACCCAGCCCCCGGCCGGGTCGGGCGCGGTCCGGGAGCGGTGGGAGTCGCTGGCCGCCCTCGTGGGTCTCGCCCAGGACTTCGCCGCCGCCCGAGCGGGTGCCACGCTGAGCGACCTCGTCAGGGAACTCGACGAGCGGGCCGGGGCCCAGCACGCTCCCACGGTGCAGGGCGTCACGCTGGCCTCCCTGCACTCGGCCAAGGGGCTCGAATGGGACGTCGTCTTCCTGGTGGGCGTCACCGAGGGCATGATGCCGATCGCCTACGCAAAGACCGACGAGCAGATCGAGGAGGAGCGCCGCCTCCTCTATGTCGGCGTCACCCGCGCGCGTGAACGGCTGCACCTCTCCTGGGCACTGGCGCGCTCGCCCGGTGGCCGGGCGAGCCGCCGGCCCAGCCGTTTCCTGAAAGGGCTGCGCCCCGGTTCGGGTGCGGCGGCCGGGCGCACGGCCGCGGGCGGCTCCGGAGGCGTGGAACGCGGTGTCGGAAGGAGCGGTGCCGTGGCCGCGGCCGTCCCGAGACGGACCCAGCGGACCCCGGCCCGCTGCCGGGTCTGCGGGCGCACCCTCACCGACGCGGGCGAGATGAAGCTGATGCGCTGCGAGGACTGTCCGTCCGACATGGACGAGGGCGTCTACGAGCGGCTGCGCGAGTGGCGCGCGGTCCAGGCGGGACGCACCGGGCAGCCCGCGTTCTGCGTCTTCACCGACAAGACGCTGATGGCGATCGCCGAGTCCGTCCCCGAGGACGAGCGGGAGCTGGCCCGGATCCCGGGAGTCGGGGCGCGCAAGCTCAACCGCTACGGAGCCGATGTCCTGGCCATCTGCGCAGGCCAGGACGGGGTGGGCCGGGAAGACGACGACTGATGCGAACTCGTCGAAAAAATAGTTTGCGCATGCCCCGGGAATCCCCATAGGTTCTTGGTCACGGGAGCAGCGGCCTTCCCGGAGGCCCTGAAACCGTGTTGTACTTGCATATCCGCGGACTGGTTCACCCCAGTCCCCCCGAGACGCCGAGAGGAGGCGAGTCCAGTGATCAGCATCAACATCAGCTCCGTCGTCAGCTCCACCGCCAAACTGACCGATCGCTCGGCCGTCTCCCTGTGCACGCTCGGCGCCTCGAACCCGGGCACCGGTCTGTCCGGCGTGCGCGCCGTGCGTCCGGCCTCCACCTCCGTTGTCGCCGCGGACCTTCCCGTCCGTGAGCGCAATGAGCGACCGACCAAGGCACTGGAAGCAGCAGTAGCGGCACAGGCGCCTGCCTATGCCTTTACCGCGACCGGTGCCGGATTCCGGAAGCAGACGACGCAGCACCACCTGATGTGGGCCTTCCGTGGGCCAGAACCCTGGAGTGATCCAGCCTGATCTCGATCAGGCCGGCGCCTTCAGGGCCGCGGAACCCCACCCGGGATCCGCGGCCCTTCTGTTTGTCCCCGAACGGGGGCGACAGCACGAAGGAGCCTCGGGACAAGAAAAGAACCCGGTACCAAGCCGCCAACCGGCCGACCGGCCGGAACGACCAGACGAGGAAGACCACCCGTGCAACTCGAAGCGCACGCCCCGTCCGTACCGCCTTCCGACACGATCCCCAAGCCCGTCCCCACGGAGGACCCCACCTTGACCCCGCTCACCGCGCTCACCGCGCTCGACGACGCCATCGAGAACCTGGGCGTACCCGTCCCGTGCCGCTCCTACGACCCGGAGGTCTTCTTCGCCGAGTCGCCGGCCGACGTGGAGTACGCCAAGTCCCTCTGCCGCACCTGCCCGCTGGTCGAGGCCTGCCTCGCCGGTGCCAAGGAGCGGCGTGAGCCGTGGGGCGTCTGGGGTGGCGAGCTGTTCGTCCAGGGTGTCGTCGTAGCCCGGAAGCGGCCCCGTGGCCGCCCGCGCAAGAACCCGGTCACGGCATGAACACCGCAGGAACGATCGACCGTCCCCTCACGCACGACCCCAAGAAGCAGGCCCCGATGAAGCCGTCCACCCACGACATCGCAGGCACCACGCCTGAAGACTTCACCACCACCGACGCGAAGGACTCGCGTCAGAACAGGACCCGAGAGATGCAACTCATCCCAGAAGCCCTGGCTCGTGCGCATATGCACGACCGCCTGCAGCAGGCCGAGCAGGAACGCCGGGCGCTGCGCCTGGCGACCGCTCGCCGGATGCAGCGCCGGGCCGAGCGCGCCTCGATGCGCGCCCGGCGCGCCCTCGCCATGGCGGTCATGCAGTAGCCGAACACCCGAAGCGGTGGCCTCCCGGCCCGGGAGGCGAGCTCTTCCCCGTGGGGCCGGTCCGTCCGAACGGACCGGCCCCACGGGGCGTTCAGCGGTGGAGGCTCACGCCTCCGCCGCCGTCCCGTCCACCTCGTACGCATCCCCCGCTGCCTCGTCCTCGTCCTCGGGTAGGAACCCGACGAGCCACTCCTCCAGCTCGTCGCGCAGCCGCACCGTCGCCCCCAGCTGGCACAGCACCCCGATGGTGCTCAAGGTCACCCGGTGGATCAGGAGGTAGGCGGGCGGCAGATTGAGCTGCTTGGCCAACTGGTACGCCGGGGAGCGAGGGTCGCCGATCCGGGCCGCCTGGCTCCGCATCCAGCCACGGGTGAACGTGAACTCGTCGACGCGTGCCGGTTCGATGATCGGCAGAAGGTAGTCGAGGACGGCGTCGGGCTCCAGCTCTATGGACTCTTTGACGAAGCCCTCCGCGCAGAGCATCTCGTAGACCGCGTCGGCCTCTCCGTCCAAGGTCATGCGCAGGGCCGAGCCGATGGGTTCGGGCAGACCGCCCGGGAGGCGGTCGACCGTGCCGAAGTCCAGGACGCCGAGGTGCCAGTCGTCCTCGCCGTCCGGTCCGCCGGGCAGCAGCCGGAAGTTTCCGGGGTGCGGGTCGGCGTGCAGCAGCCCGGTGCGGGCCGGCCCCGAGAAGAGGAAGTGGGCCAGGAGCTGACCGGCCCGGTCGCGCTGCTCCGGCGTACCGCCCGCGATGATCTCGGACAGCGGGATGCCGTCCATCCACTCGGTGACCAGTATCTGCTCGCACTGGTGGACGACGTCCGGGACCACGATGTCCGGGTCGTCCGCGAACTCCTCGGCGTGCGTCCGTTGGGCCTGCGCCTCCAGGTCGTAGTCCAGTTCTTCCGAGACCCGGTCCTTGAGCTCCGTGATGAGCGGCTTGATGTCCATGCCGGGGACCAACGGGCCCAGCAGGCGGGCGAAACGGCTGAGCTGGTTCAGATCGGAGAGCAGAGCCTCGCCGGCGCCCGGGTACTGCACCTTGACCGCCACCTCGCGGCCGTCGTGCCACACCGCCCGGTGCACCTGACCGATCGAGGCGGCCGCGGCCGGCTTGTCCTCGAACTCCAGGAACAGGTCGGGCCAGTCCTCGCCGAGCCGCTCCGCCAGCACGCCGTGCACCGTGCGCGTCGGCATCGGCGGTGCCGCTTCCTGCAGCTTGGTCAGCGCCGCCCGGTAGGGGCCGGCGACCTCCTCGGGCAGTGCCGACTCGAAGACGGACAGGGCCTGCCCGAACTTCATCGCCCCGCCCTTCAGCTCGCCCAGCACCTTGAACAGCTGCTCCGCGGTGCGTTGCTGCAACTGCTGGCCGACGATCTCCGCGGACTCGCCCACGATGCGCTTGCCGAGCCCCCAGGTGGCCCGCCCGGCGAAGCCGAGCGGGAGCGCGGCGAGCTTGGCGGTCCGGGTGACCGCCTTGCGCGGAAGATCAGACATGCGCCCTCCAAGTCACAGCCGGCCGCGCCGGTACTGCCTTACGGCGTACTCCCGCTGACGGCCCTTGCCCAGCCATTGTCGCGCGCCGCTCCCCGTAGTCGGAGGTGTGTTCCTGCCCACCTTTTCCGGCGGCACCGCACGGACACGCGGGGTGAGCCCGGACCGGGTGCGTGTGCCACCGCAGGCCGGGCAGCGAGACCTCCCATCGCGCGCCGGCGCTCGAGGGGGTCCGGCCGTCCAGGAAGGCGAGCGCGTGGGCCGCGGCCAGCCCGGCGACCGTCGTGGCGAGGGTGAGGTCGCAGGCACGCACCCGCGGCCGGGTGCCGGAGCGCCACTGGGCGACCAGGCGGGGCCAGACCGGGTCCCGGTCGGCGCGCTCCGCGTGCAGGCAGCCCGCACAACCGGTCTCGCCCGGCAGGACGAGGGGGCCGACGACGCCGGTCCCCTCCACGACCCCGGCGTACAGATGGGGCGTACCCGAGGCCATCAGGGACTCCGCGGCGGCGGGGTCGGGGGCGTGCACCGCGACATCGTCGCGCGGGGCGACGACCACCAGGGAGAATCCCGAAGCGGCCTCCCCGGCCGGGGGCGTGGAACCGCTGCGCGGTGGTCGGCCGGGGGCGGCGCGGCGGACGACACGGCGGGCGGTCTCGTCCCGGCGGTCGCCGACGGACTCGGCGGGGAGCCCGCCGGGGGCGACGTCTTCCGGCTCGACACATCCGCCGTCGAGTACCTCGACCCCGCCGACACCGGCACCCGACAACAGGGCGGACAGCACCGCGCCCACCCGCCCCGCGCCCATGACCCGCACCCGGTGGGACCGCCGGGCCGCGAGGTGCCTGATCGCGTCACCCGGTTCGGAGGTGGTCAGGGACAGGGAGGCCAGATCGGGACGGAGCCGGTCGAGGACCTCCTTCTGCTCCCGCAGGGCGTCGGCGTCCGGTCCGCCGCCCCGGGAGTCGTCGAGCAGCCCGGCCTCGGCCAGCCGGTCCAGCACCCGGTCGACGTGCCCGTCCGGCAGGTCCATGCGGCGCCCCTCCTCGCGCAGGAGCTTCGGCCCGCGGGTGCCGTTGAGCAGTTCGAGGAAGCTGCCCGTCGCGGTGTCCACGGGGCCGAGCGTCAGCGCGTGCGCCGGCGCCATCCCGAACTGCACGGTGTTCAGGTCGCGCCAGCCGCGCCTGAGCGCGGGCTTCACCATCGGATGCATGCCTGGTCCCCCGTAGGTCTTCGCAGGTGGTCGAGCGACACCGTCGGCCCGGCCGCGGTCGGACGCGTACCGGTTTGTCGGATCAGTCGTGAATCTGTCGGCGAGTGCCAGCATGCCCGGATCCGTGATCGGCCGTCGAAAGTTGTCCACAGGCGGTGGGTATTCGTCGTACGAATCAGTCGTCCACCTCACAGGAGAGGCAGCGGATCGGCGCCGAACCCTCCCGGAGCCGGGACTTCCCCGTGTGCAGCGGGTAACGTCGTGGCGTGTCCGCCGACCCACTGCACCGCGCCGGGGCGTCCCAGCGCACACCGACGAATCCGCCGCCGAACGGCTCGGGGACGAGCGCGATCGAAGTCCGCAGGAGCACCCGGCGACGCCGGACGGTCTCCGCGTACCGCGAGGGCGACCGCACCGTCGTGCTGATCCCCGCCCGCATGTCCGAGGCGGAGGAGCGGCGCTGGGTGAGCGTCATGCTGGACAAGCTGGCCGCCCAGGAGAGCAAACGCGTCCTCGGCGACGCCGAGCTGGCCGAGCGCGCGGAGCGACTGTCGGGCCAGTACTTCGAGGGGCGGGCCCGGCCCGCCTCGGTACGGTGGGTGACCAACCAGAACACGCGCTGGGGCTCGTGCACGCCGTCCGAGGGAAGCATCCGGCTGTCGCACCGCCTGCAGGGCATGCCCGAGTACGTGGTCGACTACGTCCTCCTCCACGAGCTGGCGCATCTGCTCGTCCCCGGGCACGGGCCCCGTTTCTGGCGGCTGCTGGAGGCGTATCCGCGGACCGAAAGGGCCCGGGGCTATCTCGAGGGTGTGGTCGCCGCCGACCGTCTGCCGCACGTGCCCGGCGCCCGCAACGAATAGCGCACCTCCAGAGGCGCCCCGTCAGGTGTCCGACACGGCCCGGCACGGGTTCTGTACCGGGTCTGTACCGACACCTTCCGGTGTCCGGGACAGCCGTTAGCCTGGCGCGACGCACTTACTTTCGGATGGGGGACGGTCGTAACGCATGGCCAGGGAATTCCAACGCGGCCACAAGGCCAGGATCAGTGACCTCACCGCGGGCACGGATCTGTACGTAGGCGTGCAGATCTCCGGCCCCGGGCTGAGCTTCGACATCAGCTGCTTCGGTCTGGACGCCGAGGAGCGGCTGTCGGACGACCGGTTCTTCGTGTTCTTCAACCAGCCGAAGACCCCCGAGGAATCCATCCAGCTCCTGGGCGCCCAAGCGGGCGACACGGAGTCGTTCCGGGTCACCCTCGACCGGATCCCGCCGCAGATCCGGAAGCTCTCCTTCACGGCGACGATCGACGGCGCCGGGCAGATGTCCCAGGTGTCCTCCGGATACATCCGGATCGTCGCGGGCGGTGAGGAGGTGGCCCGGTACCCGTTCAGCGGCTCGGAGTTCTCCACCGAGCGTGCCGTGATGCTGGGCGACTTCTACATGAAGGACGTCTGGCGCTTCGCCGCCGTCGGACAGGGTTTCGACGGCGGGCTCGACGCGCTGCTGAGGAACTTCGGCGGCGAGGTGGCCGAGGAGGAGGCACCCGCGCCGCAGCAGCCGCAGGCCGGCGCGGTGCCGGGGTTCGCCCCGCCCGCCCAGGCCGCGGCGCCCCCGGCCTTCGGTGCTCCCGCCGCACCCGCCCCCGCGGCGGCCCCGCCTCCTCCCGCACCGCAGCCCGCCCCGCAGGGCTTCGCCCCACCGCCGGGCGCCACTCCGCCCCCGGCCCCCGCGCCCGGCCCGGGCGTGCACGCCGCGCAGACCATCGTCGCCCCCATGAACACCCCGCCGGGCGGCTCCCCGGTGCCGCCCCCGCCCCCGCCGCCGGGTTACGGCCAGCCGGGTCCGCCCGGTCAGCAGCAGCCGTACGGTCAGGTCCCCGGCCAGACCGCCCCGCCGCCCCCCGGGTACGGCCAGCCGCACACCCCGCAGGCCCCGCCCCCGCCGCCCGGGTACGGCCAGCCCGGCCAGCCGACCCCACCTCCCGGCTACGCCCAGCAGGCCCCCTACGGAACCCCCCACGGCGCGCCACAAGGTGCCCCGCAGGGAATCCCGCAGGGCGCACCGCACGGCGCCGGTGTGACGGCCGCGCTGCAGCAGTTCCGTGAGACGGCGACCGGGCAGCGCTGGACCCAGCAGAACAAGAAGCTCGTCCGCGTCGACCTCGGCGCCGAAGGCCAGCCCGTGCTGGCCCGGCAGGGCAGCATGGTGCTCTACCAGGGGAAGGTCGACTTCAGCTACAAGGGCGCCGGATTCGCCGGCCGGGTCGTGGGCAACGCCACCGGCCAGGAGATGCAGCTGATGCGCTGCACCGGCAAGGGACAGGTCTTCCTCGCCGACAACTCCGCGATGCTGCACCCCCTCGAGCTCCAGGGCGACGCCATCTGCGTCTCCGCGGAGAACGTCCTCGCCTTCGACGAGAGCCTCCAGTACGAGGTCCGCCGCATCGAGGGGCACGGCATCCCCGGAGGCGCGCTCTTCACGATGCAGTTCCAGGGGACCGGCACCATCGTCGTCAAGACGCACGGCGTGCCCGTGGTGCTGCCGGTCACGCCCACCACCTTCGCCGACTGCAACGCGGTCGTCGCCTGGTCCGCCGCAGCCCAGGTGGTCGTCTCCAGCCAGGTGCGGATGCGCCGCAACTCCTACGCGGGCGACACGGGCGAGAGCGTCAACCTGCAGTTCCGGGCGGCGCCCGGCAACTTCGTCGTCGTCCAGCCGTACGAGATCTGAGGGAGAGCCCGACATGAACCAGCCGCTCGCGGGCTACGCTCCCGCACCGGTCACCGCCCGCATGGAGAACCACGGCAACCACATGCTGAAGGTCGCCATGCAGACCGGACACGACCTCCTCGCGCGCGTGGGCTCGATGGTCGCCTACGAGGGCTTCGTCCAGTACGAGCCCAACCCGCCCGCCGTCCGCCAGATCGCCCGCGACTGGGCCACCGGTGAGGGCGCGCCCCTGATGAAGTGCTCCGGCGACGGCCTGCTCTACCTCGCCGACTACGGCGCGAACGTCGTCGTCATCAACCTCAACGGCGACGGGATCTCCGTCAACGCCACCAACCTGCTCGCCTTCGACGCGCACCTGACGTGGGGCGTCGAGCGGGTCAAGGGGCTGGCGAAGTTCGCCGGCCAGGGCCTGTGGAACACCAAGATCTCGGGCCAGGGCTGGGTGGCGCTCACCTCCCGGGGCAAGCCGATCGTCGTCGACTGCGGTGGTGGCGAGGACGAGACGTACGTCGACCCGGACGCGCTCGTCGCCTGGTCCCCGAACCTCAAGGTGAAGGGCAAGCGCAGTTTCAAGGCGCAGTCGCTGATCGGCCGCGGCAGTGGCGAGGCCTACCAGATGGCCTTCTCCGGTCAGGGGATCGTCGTCGTCCAGCCCAGCGAGGACAGCACCGACCGCCTCCGGGCACGGGGCTGAGGGGGAGCGAGAACACCATGCAGAGCCCGCTTTTCGCCTACAACGACCAGCAGACCCAGGAAGCCTGGAGCCTGCAGAACAAGCACATGCTCCGCGTCGCCCTCCAGGGCCACGACGACGTACTCGCCCGCAAGGGCACGATGGTCGCCTACCAGGGCCTCGTCGAGTTCGACGCCGAGTACCAGAGCGGCAACCAGTCACGCGCGCGTGCGCACACGGGGGAGGGCCTGGACCTGATGCGCTGCCACGGGCAGGGCACGGTCTTCTTCGCCAACCTCGCCCAGCACATCCACGTGATGGACGTCGACCAGGACGGTCTCACCGTCGACAGCAGCTACGTACTGGCCATGGACTCGTCCCTGCACCACGAGGTGATCGCGGTCGACAGCCTGTACGGCATCTCCGGCTCGGGGAAGTACCAGCTCAACATCACCGGCCGGGGCAGGGTCGCCCTGATGACCTCGGGTGCCCCGCTGCTCATGCAGGTGACGCCCGACAAGTTCGTCAACTGCGACGCCGACGCGATCGTCGCCTGGTCCACCGGCCTGCGTGTGCAGATGCAGGCCCAGACACACTCGTCCGGGGTGTGGCGGCGCCGGGGCAACACCGGCGAGGGCTGGGAGCTGAGCTTCATGGGCAGCGGCTTCGCGCTCGTCCAGCCCAGCGAGCTGCTGCCGCCGCAGAACGCGCAGCTCGGCTCGGGCCTGTCCGCGCAGTACGGCATGGGCCAGCAGGGTGCCCGCGGTCAGAACCAGGGCAACGTCTGGAGCTGAGCGCACAGCCGGCCGACGGCCCGGTGAGGGGTGATCGCACACGCGGTCACCCCTCACACGTCAGAGCCGCGCCCGGGTCGCCTCCAGCAGGCGTACGACCGACTCGTCGGCCACGTCCGCGACCTCGGCGTACGGGAACCAGCGCAGATCGAGGGACTCGTCACTGATCGCCTCCACGGCCCCGTCCGCGGCCACCGCCGCATACTGGACGTCCAGATGCCAGGCGCAGGGTGTGTGGTGCCGGTCGAGCCGGACCGGACCTCCGGGGAGCAGGGTCAGCCCGGCGATGCCGGACTCCTCGGTGCCCTCACGCAGGGCCGCCTGCGCCAGGGTCCGGTCGACGGGCTCGCAGTGACCGCCCATCTGCAGCCACATGCGCAACTTCTTGTGCAGGGTCAGCAGCACCCGTCCGCGCGACGGGTCGATCACCAGGGCGCTCGCCGTGATGTGCCCGTCCCCGCAGGCCTTCCACAGACCGTCGGGGTGCGTGGCGAGGTGGTCCAGGTAGACCTGCCGCAGTGCGTCCTGGCCCTCGTACCCCTTGAGGACCAGGACCGCGTCGTCGTGAAGGCTCACTCGGCGTCGTCGCTCCGGCCGTCGGCCCCGGTCCCGCCGTGATCCTTGTCGTCCTGCCCGTTCCCGTCCTGCCCGTTCCCGTCCTTCTTCTTCAGGTCGGGCTTGCCGGCCGCCTCGCCGAGCATCTTGTCCAGCTCGGAGAAGTCGAGCTGCTCACGGTGGACGAAGCCGTCCGGGTCGTCCAGGTCGGTCGCGGTCGGCAGCATGTCCGGGTGGGCCCACAGGCCGTCCCGGCCGTCGACACCGCGCGCGTCCGTCAGCGACGCCCACAGACGGGAGGCGTCCCGCAGCCGGCGCGGGCGCAGCTCCAGACCGATCAGCGTGGCGAACGTCTGCTCCGCCGGACCGCCCGAGGCGCGACGGCGGCGCAGCGTCTCGCGCAGCGCGTCGGCGGAGGACAGGCGCGGCTTGGCGGCGGCGTGCACCACGGCGTCCACCCAGCCCTCGACCAGGGCGAGCGCCGTCTCCAGCCGGGCCAGCGCCGCCTTCTGCTCCGGCGTGTCCTCCGGCTGGAACATGCCCTGCTGAAGTGCTTCCTGCAGCTGCTCGGGGTTCTGCGGGTCGAACTGGCCGACCACGTCCTCCAGCTTGGCCGTGTCCACCTTGATCCCACGGGCATAGCCGTCGACCGCGCCGAACAGGTGCGAGCGCAGCCACGGCACATGGGCGAAGAGGCGCTGGTGGGCGGCCTCGCGCAGGGCGAGATACAGCCGCACCTCCTCCTGCGGCACGCCGAGGTCCTTGCCGAACGCCTCGATGTTCACCGGCAGCAGGGCGGCCTTCCCGGCCGGGCCGAGCGGCAGGCCCACGTCGGTCGAGCCGACGACCTCGCCGGCCAGAACGCCGACGGCCTGACCGATCTGGGTGCCGAACATGGCGCCGCCCATGGACCGCATCATGCCGATCAGCGGGCCGGCCATGGCCTGCATCTCCTCCGGCAGCACATCGCCCATGGCGGTGCCGACGCGCTCGGCGACCGGATCGACCAGCTCCCGCCAGGCGGGCAGGGTCGCCTCGACCCACTCCGCGCGGCTCCAGGCCACCGCGGTGCCCGCACCCGACGGCAGCGCCGTCGCGTCGTCCAGCCACAGGTCGGCCAGGCGCACGGCCTCCTGGACGGCATTGCGCTCGGCGGGGCCCACGCTGGCGTCCTTGGTGCCGTCCGGCGTGCCCTGGGAGACCGTCTGGCGGGCGATCTGCTTGGCCATGTCCCAGTTCACCGGGCCGCCCTCGTAGGAGAGCATCTGGCCGAGCTGCTGGAACGCGGCGCCCAGATCGGTGGGGTTCATGGAACCGAACATGGCAGCGAACGGGTTGTCCGCACCGGGGCCGCCAAAGCCTCCGGCTCCGGGCATCCCGAATCCGAACGGGTTGGCCGGTCCCTGACCACCGCCGCCCTGCTGGTCCTTCTTCTTGCCCTCGTCGCCGTCGTCCGGCTCCTCCGGCGGAAGGCCGAATCCGAATGGGGTGTCACTCACGGGGTTCCTCGGCTGGTAGGGCCGCCGGTTCTTTCCGGCGGCACGGCTGCCCGACTTTCACACCCAGCGTAGACACCTGGGGCGGTTCGGGCCTCGGTGCTTCGCCGACTGGCGGCCTGCGGCAGGATGGATGCCACCTGGTACGTACGCGTCGAGCGCGCCCGTACTGAAGACAACCGCTGGAGACGCCCGGTGAGTTCCCCAGATCCGCAGGTTCGCGCAGCGCGAAACCAGTCAACCAGTTCCACCCGCCCCGGCGCGCGGGGACCCGTGGTCGCGGTCACCGGTGCCGCCTCCGGGGTCGGGGCGCTGCTCACCGAGCGGCTCGCCGCGTCCGACGAGGTCAGACAGGTCGTGGCCATCGACGAACGGCGGGGGGAGTGCGCGGCGGCGCAGTGGCAGATCCTGGACGTGCGGGACCCCGCCATCGCCGAGAAGCTGCGCGGCGCGGACGTGGTGGTGCACCTGGCGCTCGACCTCGATCTGGAGACGGACGCGGCCGCCCGGACGGCCTACAACGTCCGGGGGACACAGACGGTGCTGACCGCGGCCGCGGCGGCCGGCGTGCATCGGGTCGTGCTGTGCACCTCCGCGATGGTCTACGGAGCCCTCCCGGACAACGAGCTGCCGCTGTCCGAGGACGCCGAACTGCGCGCCACGGCCGAGGCGACGGGTGTCGGGGACCTGCTGGAGATCGAGCGTCTCGCGCGGCGCGCCCCGCGGGCGCACCCCGGGCTGAACGTGACCGTCGTCCGCCCGGCGGTCCTGGTCGGAGGCGTAGACACCGCGCTGACCAGGTACTTCGAGTCGCCTCGGCTGCTGGTCGTGGCCGGGTCGCGGCCGGCCTGGCAGTTCTGCCACGTGGACGATCTGTGCAGCGCCCTGGAGTACGCCGTCCTGGAGAAGGCCGAGGGGGAACTGGCCGTCGGGTGCGACGGATGGCTGGAGCAGGAGGAGGTCGAGGAGCTCAGCGGGGTCCGGCGGATGGAGCTGCCCTCGGCGGTCGCGCTCGGCGCGGCGGCCCGGCTGCACCGGATCGGGCTGACACCCTCACCGGCCGGTGACCTGGCGTACACGATGTACCCCTGGGTGGTGAGCGGCAGCCGGCTGCACGACGCCGGATGGCGGCCGAAGTACACCAACGAGGAGGTCCTCGCCGAGCTGCTCGAGGAGGTCTCCGGGCGGCACACCGTCGCCGGGCGGCGCCTCGGCCGCAAGGACGCGACGGCGGCGGGCGCCGCGGGAGCCACGGTGGCGCTGCTGGGTGCGGCGGCGGTGGTACGACGGGCGCGGAAGGCGCGACGCCGCATCTGAGCGGGTACCGCCCGGCCCGCCAGGGACCGGTCCCCTGTAGAAGGCTCCAAAGCGGTACGCGCGCGTGCCGGGTGATGACGCTATTCCGCGCCGTCCGCGCCGTGGGGCACGATGGACGCATGGCAACCACGAGCGACCACCCGGGCGAGCTGGCCGCCCCGGACCCCGTCAAGCTGATCGGCATCCGGGAGACCCCCCTCTCCGTGGACGAGGTCTTCCGGGCCGTCGGTGACGACGCGGCCGGCGGCACCGCCCTGTTCGTGGGGACGGTGCGCAACCACGACGGGGGCACCGACGTCGACCGCCTCGGGTACTCCTGCCACCCCAGCGCCGAGGCCGAGATGCGGCGGATCGCCGAGAAGGTCGTCGCGAAGCACCCCGTACGGGCGCTCGCCGCCGTCCACCGGGTGGGGGACCTGGAGGTGGGCGACCTCGCCGTCGTCGTCGCCGTGTCCTGCCCGCACCGGGGGGAGGCCTTCGACGCATGCCGGCAGCTGATCGACGACCTGAAGCACGAGGTGCCCATCTGGAAGCACCAGACGTTCTCCGACGGGACCGAGGAGTGGGTGGGCGCCTGCTGACGGCACCACCGTCACCTGCGTACCTCCGGTTGCGTAACCGCACCCCCGGCGTGAGCGTTGTCACTGCGGATGGTTAATCTGCTGATCAGTCAGTCGCGGAGCTCATGGGGTTGGGAGGTCGGCATGGCAGCGCTCGCCTGGTTGCTGATTCCGCTGTTCGCCGCCGTCGGCGCGGGTCTGTGGGGCAGCTGGGCCAACCGGACCCGCAAGGCACGGGGCGACGGTCCCGAACTGGACGGGTACGCCCGGTTCCGCGAGGCCATGGAGCGGGCCCGTACGGGCGCCTGACCTGGCACCGCCCTGACGGTGTTCCGACAGCCGCGTCCCGTACTGTCGTGCCATGCCACGCCGCACCGCGACGATGCTCGCCTCCACCCTGATGCTGATCGCGCTCCTGTGCGCGGGTGTGTTCATCCCCGTGCCGTACTCGGAGATGTCCCCGGGGCCGACGGTGAACACCCTGGGCGATCACGACGGCGAGCCGGTGCTGCAGATCTCCGGACACAAGACCTACGAGGCCGACGGCCACCTGAACATGACCACCGTCCGGGTCACCAGCGCCGAGTACAAGATGAACCTCGTGGAAGCGGTCTACGGCTGGCTGGCGCACGACAACCGCGTGGTGCCGCACGACACCCTCTACCCGGAGGGCAAGACGGAGGAAGAGGCCACCCAGGAGAACGCCGAGGAGTTCAGCCAGTCCCAGGAGAGCGCCAAGGTCGCCGCCCTGAAGGCGCTCGACATCCCGGTGAAGTCCTGGGTGGTCGTCTCCACGGTGGTCAAGGACTCCCCGGCCGAGGGCAGGCTGCACGCCGGCGACGTGATCAAGGCCGTGGACGGGAAGACCGTCGGGAAGCCCGGCGACGTCGCCGACCTGGTGACCGAGCACAAGCCCGGACAGGACGTCGTCTTCACCATCGTGCCCGCCGCGGAGCAGGCGGCCGCGGAGAAGGAGAAGCGGGCACCCACGAAGACCGAGAAGGTCACGGTCACCACCGAGACCTCCGACGACGCGGGCGAGAAGCGCGCCGTCGTCGGCATCTCCGCGGGAACCGACCACACGTTCCCGTTCTCCATCGACATCAAGCTGGCCGACGTCGGCGGCCCGAGCGCCGGCCTGATGTTCGCCCTCGGCATCTACGACAAGCTCACGCCGGGCGACCTCACCGGCGGCACGTTCGTCGCCGGCACCGGCACGATCGACGACAACGGCAAGGTCGGCCCGATCGGCGGCATCGGGATGAAGACCATCGGCGCGCGCGCCAAGGGGGCCAAGTACTTCCTGACGCCCGCCGACAACTGCGCGGCCGCCGCCGAGGACATCCCCGACGGGCTCACCCTCGTGAAGGTGGACACCATCGACGACGCCCTCGGCGCGCTCGGGGACATCCGCTCGGGGAAGACGGCCGACCTGCCGAAGTGCGCGGAGGGCTGACGGGCCCCGACTGGTCGCCGGTCCCGTCGGGGCCGGCCCCCGCTACTCCTCGAAGGTCGCCGTCAGAGCCTGGGCCAGACCCGGCACCAGGTCGGAGCCCGTGAGGACCTCCGTGGCCGTGTCCTTCTCCCGCAGCCGCAGGGCCGAGTCGCGGCTGCCGTCGCGCAGGACCGCGACCGTCATGCGGACCTCCTGGCGGTCCGGGTGCTCCGCCACCCACTGCGCCAGCTTCGTCTCGTTCAGCCCCTGGGGGACCTGGGCCTCGGCGGAGGGCGGCAGCATCAGGCGCTCCACGGCGAGGGCGCAGCCGACCACGGCGTCGGGCCAGGCGATGGTGCCCAGGAACTCGTCGAGCGGCTGGTCCGTTGGAATCTCGTCCTGCTCGATCGGGGTCAGGCCGGAGCTCTCCGGCTCGGCCTGCAGACCGAGTCGGTCCGCGAGCGAGGGCTGGTCCGCCGTCAGGCGGGCGGTGTCGACAAGTGCAAAGAGGCGTGCGGGCTGGTCCCAGCCGAGGCCGGAGACGTACTCGTCGATCTCGAGTACGGCCCGGGTGAGGGGGCTCGCTGCCATGGGGGTGTTGGACATGGTCACAATCCTGCCTCGTTACTGGCCCGAATCGGGAACCGAGTAAACGATGAGTAAGTTGCATATGTGTGGGCCCACGATCACGGGGGCGCACGGGGGGCCCGCGAACCCGAGGGCCTGACGGATCAACAGCGAACTTCGAGGTGCGCACCTTGGCTTTCCAGATGCCGGACCGCGGCGGAGGCCCCCCGACGGGGCCGCGGATCAGAGTGGGCCGCCCGTCCCGGCGTGTCCGAACCCTGCTGATGACACTCGGTGTCCTGGCCGTGCTCGGCATGGCCTTCATCATGTTCGCGGGCTTCTGGACGGACTGGCTCTGGTACCGGTCGGTCCACTACTCGTCGGTGTTCACGACGACCCTGTGGACCAAGATCGGGCTGTTCTTCGTGTTCGGCCTGCTGATGGCACTGGCCGTCGGGTTCAACATCTGGCTGGCCCACCGGCTGCGGCCGCCGCTGAGCGCCATGTCGATGGAGCAGCAGAACCTCGACCGGTATCGGATGGGCATCGCCCCGTACAAGAAGTGGCTGCTCTTCGGCATCACCGCCCTGGTCGGCCTGATCGCCGGCGCCTCGGCGTCCGGTCAGTGGCGGACCTGGCTGATGTGGGTCAACGGCGTGTCCTTCGGGCAGAAGGACCCCCAGTTCAAGCTGGACGTCGCCTTCTACGCCTTCGACCTGCCCTGGTACCGGTTCCTGCTCGGCTTCGGCTTCGCCGCCGTGATCATCTCCGTGATCGCGGCCGCGCTCACCCACTACCTGTACGGCGGGCTGCGCGTCACCAGCCCCGGCGCGCGCGCCACGGCCGCGGCCACCGGGCACCTCTCGGTGCTCCTCGGCATCTTCGTCGCCCTCAAGGCCGTCGCCTACTGGCTCGACCGGTACGGGCTGGCGGTGAAGTCCAGCGACTTCAAGGCGACCGACAACTGGACCGGCCTGCGGTACGTCGACGCCAACGCCTACCTGCCGGCCAAGACGATCCTGTTCTGCATCGCGGTCATCTGCGCGCTGCTGTTCTTCGCCACCATCTGGCGGCGCACCTGGCAGCTGCCGGTGATCGGCTTCGGCCTCATGGTGCTCTCCGCGATCCTCATCGGCGGTCTGTACCCGGCGCTCGTCCAGAAGTTCCAGGTCCAGCCGAACGAGCAGGCCAAGGAAGCGCCGTACGTCGAGAAGAACCTGACGGCGACACGCGACGCCTACGGCATCGAGGGCACCCAGGTCGCCGAGTACCCGGGCAGGAGCGAGACCAAGGACAAGACCAAGCTCCGGGACGACGCGGACGCCGCGGCCTCCGTGCGGATCATGGACCCGAACATCGTCTCGCCCACGTTCCAGCAGCTCCAGCAGATGCGTAACTACTACGCGTTCCCGACCAACCTGGACGTCGACCGCTACGCCAAGGACGGCAAGGACCAGGACACGGTCATCGGTCTGCGCGAGCTGAACCTCGCCGGAATCCCGAAGAAGAACTGGATCAACAACCACTTCCGCTACACCCACGGCTACGGCGTCGTCGCGGCCAAGGGCACCGAGGTCGACCCCGAGGGCCGTCCGGTGTTCACCGAGTCCGACCTGCCGTCCGAGGGCGACCTCGGCACCTACGAGCAGCGGGTGTACTACGGCGAGAAGACCACCACGTACTCGATCGTCGGCGGTCCCCAGAAGGAGATCGACTACTCCGACGACACCGGCGAGAAGACGTTCAGCTACAAGGGCGACGGCGGCGTCGACCTCTCCAACCCGATCAACCGGGCGGCGTACGCGGCCGCGTTCAGCGAGCCGCAGATCCTGTACTCCGGCGCGATCGGCGAGGGCTCGAAGATCCTCTACAACCGCACGCCCAAGGAGCGCGTCGAGGCGGTCGCCCCGTGGCTGACCATCGACGGCGACGCCTACCCGGCGGTGGTGGACGGCCGTATCCAGTGGATCGTCGATGCCTACACGACGACGAACGGCTATCCGTACGCGTCCCGTACGACGCTGGGCGACACCACGGCGGACTCGCTGACCGCGAACAACAACTCGCGTGCGGTGGTGGCCCAGCAGAACCAGGTCAACTACATCCGCAACTCCGTGAAGGCGACCGTCGACGCGTACAGCGGCGACGTCAAGCTCTACCAGTGGGACACCAAGGACCCGGTTCTCAAGACCTGGATGAAGGCGTTCCCGGACACGGTGAAGGACAAGAGCGAGATCTCGGGCGCGCTGATGGCGCACCTGCGCTATCCGCAGGACCTGTTCAAGGTCCAGCGCGAGCTGCTCACGCGCTACCACGTGAAGGACGCCAACACGTTCCTCAGCGGCAGCGAGGTGTGGCAGGTGCCGGACGACCCGACCAACAAGTCGGGCGACGCGGTACCGCCGTACTACCTGAGCATGAAGATGCCCGACCAGCAGCAGCAGGCGTTCTCGCTCACGACGACCTTCACACCCAACGGACGTGACAACCTCAGCGCGTTCATGGCGGTCGACGCCGAAGCGGGGACGGAGGGCTACGGCAAGATCAGAATCCTGAAACTGCCGACCAGCACGACCGTCGACGGACCCAAACAGGTCCAGAGCCAGTTCAACTCCGAACAGGACATCGCCGAGTCCATCAGGCTGCTGAGAGGCGGCGACTCGGAGGTCGAGTACGGCAACCTGCTGACGGTGCCGCTCGACGGCGGACTGCTCTACGTGGAACCGGTCTACGTCCGCGGTGGCGACCTCAAGTACCCGCTGCTGCGCAAGGTGCTGGTGAGCTACGGGGGCAACACCGCCTTCGAGAACACCCTCGACGAGGCCCTCAACAAGGTCTTCGGAGCGCAGGCCGCCGAGACCGATCCACCGGCGGACGAGGGCGAGGACACGACCGAGCCACCACCGACGTCCACCAACCCGACGGTCCGGGAAGCGCTGAGCGACGCGCAGGAGGCCTTCGACGCCGGGCAGACGGCCCTGGAGCAGAAGGACCTCGCCGCGTACGCCGAGGCGCAGAAGGACCTGGAGGAGGCGCTGCGGCGGGCCGAGGACGCACAGGCCAAGGCCGACGAGAGCGGCGGCGGCAAGAACGGGGACAAGGGCGAGGGCGGCAAGGCCAGTCCCAGCTCCTCACCGAGCGGTGACGCCGGCGGGGGCTCGGACAGCGGCTGACGGCGCTGCCCCGAGTCGACTCCGTGCCCCGCACGGGCCGGTCGTTCGACCTGGTCAGAGCCCACCCCGCGCCGTGATACGGTGGTGAACACAACGGCGCGGGGTGGAGCAGCTCGGTAGCTCGCTGGGCTCATAACCCAGAGGTCGCAGGTTCAAATCCTGTCCCCGCTACTGAAGTCGAGCGCTACGTGCGAGCGACCACGAAGGCCCGGATTCCACAAGGAATCCGGGCCTTCGTGATGTGCGAACGCATGTGCCGACGGGGGCGACGGCCGCGCCGCCAAGGGGAGTTGGGCCCATCTGTGTTTGACTTGTCTCCCTGTGGGCATGTCGACAAAACGCTGAAGTGACCTCACTGGCTGCGGTATACCGGATGTACCCAGGTTGCAGGTGGTGCGACGATGGACGTTATGGGGGACATGGCAAATCTGTTCGGCACAGGGCGTTTTGCCCAGCCGTCAGGTCAGGAGGAGACCGCGGACGAGGCTCAGGAAGTCGCCGACGAGGCCGCCGAGGAAGTGCGCCGGCGGATCGCCGCCGATGCCGGTGACGTCGAGGCGATGAGTGTCCTCGGCGCGATGCTGCTGCGCCGCGGCGACTTCGACGGCGCCGAGACCCACCTGCGCGCCGCCACCGCGGCCGGCGACCGAGCCGCCGCCAACAACCTGGGCGTCCTGCTGCACCAGCGCGGATACGCGGACGAGGCCGCCGGCTGGTGGCGGATCGCCGCCGTCGCCGGGTCCGCCGCGGCCGCGCACGCCCTGGGGCGGCACTTCCGCGAGCGCGGGGACGAGCCCGCCGCCGAGTACTGGCTGTGCCAGTCCGCCGAACAGGGACACGTGCTGGGCGCCTACGCGCTCGCGGACCTGTTGGAGCACCGCGGCGACGAGGCCGGTTCCGAGCGGTGGATGCGGGCCGCGGCCGAACGCGGGCACCGGGAGGCCGCCTACCGGCTGGCCCGGTCGCTGGACCGTGCCGCCCGGCCGGACCGGGACCCCGAGGACGGGCCGGCGGTCCCGGCGTCCGAGGAGGCCGAGCAGTGGTACCGGCAGGCCGCCGCACGCGGTCACCGGCGAGCCGCCCTGCACCTCGGGACGATCCTGGAGAAGCGCGGCGAGCTGAAGGAGGCCGGGCGCTGGTACCTGACGTCCGCCAAGGACGGCGAGGCCCGCGCGGCCTGCGCGCTCGGCTTCCTGCTCCGGGACGCCGGGGACGTCGAGAGCGCCGCCGTGTGGTGGCTGCGGGCCGCCCAGGACGGCGACGGCAACGCCGCCAACGCCCTGGGCGCGCTGCACGCCGAGCGCGGCGAGACACAGACCGCCGAGCGCTGGTACCGCGCGGCGATGGACGCCGGGGACGACAACGGGGCGTACAACCTCGGGTTGCTCTGCGCCGAACAGGGGCGCACCACGCAGGCCGAGCAGTGGTACCGCCGGGCGGCCTATGCCGGACACCGGGAGGCCTCCAACGCGCTGGCGATCCTGCTGCTGCGCGGCGGGGACGAGACCGGCGCCGAGCCGTGGTTCTCCAAGGCCGCCGAGGCGGGCAGTGTGGACGCCGCATTCAACCTCGGCATCCTGCACGCGGGACGGGACGAGGAGCGGGCGGCGCTGAGCTGGTACGAGCGGGCCGCGGCCGCCGGGCACACGGAGGCGGCCCTGCAGGTCGGGATGGCGCGCCTGCGTGCCGGGGACGAACGCGACGCCGAGCGGTTCCTGCGGTGCGCGGCCGGGGGCGGCAGCGCGGAGGCCGCCTACCGCCTGGCGACGGTGCTCGACGCCCGCCGGCCGCCCGCGCCCGCCCACGAGCTGGGCGAGCCGGCGCACGAGAAGTCCGAGTGCGAGGAGTGGTACGAGCGGGCGGCCTCCCAGGGGCACCGCCGCGCCCAGGTGCGGGTCGGCATGCTGGCCGCGGCCCGGGGCGACGTGGTGGAGGCGGCACGGTGGTACCGGGAGGCGGCCGAGGCCGGGTCCCGCAACGGCGCGTTCAACCTCGGGCTGCTGCTGGCGCGGGAGGGGAGCGAGCCCGAGGCCGTCGTGTGGTGGCGCCGCGCGGCCGACGCGGGGCACGGGCGGGCGGCGCTGCGGCTGGCGCTGGTCTGCGCGCGGCGGGGCGAGCTGGCCGAGGGGCAGCGGTGGGCCGACCGGGCCGTCTCGCTGGGACCTCGGGAGGTGGCGGAACGGGCGGCCCGGCTGCGGGACGCGCTGCGGCAGGAGCTGTCGGCCTGACGCCGGGCGCCTCCGCGCAGCCCGGCGGGGCGGGGCGCGGCCGGGGCGGAAGCGATTTGCTTCCGGTCGAGGGGTTGACGTAGTGTTCACTTCATCGACGCGGGGTGGAGCAGCTCGGTAGCTCGCTGGGCTCATAACCCAGAGGTCGCAGGTTCAAATCCTGTCCCCGCTACTGAAGGCCGAGGGCCGGAATCCGAAAGGGTTCCGGCCCTCGGTGTGTTGGGCGGCAGTGAGCGCCGTAGGCAGCGGTCGCGACGCGAGTGAGCCCCGGCAACCAGAGGCTGCCGGGGCTCACTCGTACGGGGAAGGGGTCTAGGCCGCCGCGCAGTTCGGACAGGTGCCGCGGTAGGTCACCTCGACGTCCGAGACGGTGAAGCCGAAGCGCTCCGAGTCGGGGAGGTCGGCCATCGGGTTGCCGGTCGGGTGGACGTCGCGGATCGCCCCGCACTGGGCGCAGACCAGGTGGTGGTGCGGCCGGTGCGCGTTGGGGTCGTACCGCTTCGCGCGCTTGTCCGTCGCGACCTCGAGCACCTCGCCGAGCGAGACCAGTTCACCCAGGGTGTTGTAGACGGTCGCCCGGGAGATCTCGGGGAGCTTGTCCACGGCTCGGGCGTGCACCTCGTCGGCCGTCAGATGGACGTGTTCGCCCTCGAGGACCTCGGCCACCACACGCCGCTGCGCGGTCATGCGCCATCCGCGCCCGCGCAGTCGTTCCAGTAGGTCACTCATGGAGGCCAGCCTAACAGCTAGGGGGACCAGGTCCCGAACGTGTGTGACTTTGGAGCCTTACTTGACTTAGACAATGTCCATTGTAGGATCGAGACCGGCATTAGCCAAGGGACAGGTTTTGCAGGATTGGCGCAGGAGGCGTACGTGACTCAGGGACCGCTCACTACGGAGGCCGGTGCTCCGGTAGCCGACAACCAGAACAGCGAGACCGCGGGTGCCGGTGGCCCCGTGCTCGTCCAGGACCAGCTCCTTCTCGAGAAGCTGGCCCACTTCAACCGTGAGCGCATCCCGGAGCGTGTCGTGCACGCCCGCGGCGCCGGCGCCTACGGCACCTTCACGGTCACCGCCGATGTCACCCGGTACACGCGTGCCGCGTTCCTCTCCGAGGTCGGCAAGGAGACGGAGACCTTCCTCCGCTTCTCGACCGTGGCCGGCAACCTGGGTGCGGCGGACGCCGTCCGCGACCCGCGTGGCTTCGCGCTGAAGTTCTACACCGAAGAGGGCAACTACGACCTCGTCGGCAACAACACCCCGGTGTTCTTCATCAAGGACGCCATCAAGTTCCCCGACTTCATCCACACCCAGAAGCGCGACCCGTACACGGGCAGCCAGGAGGCGGACAACGTCTGGGACTTCTGGAGCCTGTCGCCCGAGTCGACGCACCAGGTGACCTGGCTGCACGGCGACCGCGGCATCCCCGCCTCGTACCGGCACATGGACGGCTTCGGTTCGCACACCTACCAGTGGAACAACGAGGCCGGCGAGGCCTTCTGGGTGAAGTACCACTTCAAGACGGACCAGGGCATCAAGAACCTGACCGCCGAGGAGGCCGCCAAGCTCGCCGGTGAGGACCCCGACTCCCACCAGCGCGACCTGCGCGAGGCCATCGAGCGCGGCGACTTCCCGTCCTGGACGGTCGGCGTGCAGATCATGCCGGTGGCCGAGGCGGCGACCTACCGCTTCAACCCGTTCGACCTGACCAAGGTGTGGCCGCACGCGGACTACCCGATCGTCTGGTTCGGCAAGCTGGAGCTCAACCGCAACCCGCAGAACATCTTCGCCGAGGTCGAGCAGTCGATCTTCTCCCCGGCGCACTTCGTGCCCGGCATCGGCCCGTCCCCGGACAAGATGCTCCAGGGCCGCCTCTTCGCGTACGGCGACGCCCACCGCTACCGCGTCGGCATCAACGCCGACCACCTGCCGGTGAACCGCCCGCACGCCACCGAGGCCCGCACCCACGCGCGTGACGGTTTCCTGTACGACGGTCGGCACGGCGGCGCGAAGAACTACGAGCCGAACAGCTTCGGCGGCCCGTTCCAGACGGACCGGGCGCTGTGGCAGCCGGTGGCCCTCACCGGTGTCACGGGCAACACCGAGGCTCCCGTGCACGCCGAGGACAACGACTTCGTCCAGGCGGGCAACCTCTACCGCCTGATGACGGAGGAGGAGCGGGAGCGCCTGGTCGCCAACCTGGCGGGCGGCATCTCCCAGGTCTCGCGCGAGGACATCGTCGAGCGCGCGATCAACAACTTCCGTCAGGCCGACGGAGACTTCGGCAAGCGGCTGGAGGCCGCGGTCCAGGCCCTGCGCGGCTGACGTCCAGCACTGGACCGCTTGTCGTAGCGGCGGGCCGGATCCCCGGGAACGGGGGTCCGGCCCGTTCGTCGTCGCGCGGTCCGCTCAGGCCGTCACCGCCGGTTCCTCGTGCCGCGGTCGGGCCGGCGCCCAGCAGCGGATGATGTCGCGGACCGAGACGATGCCCGCGGGCTCGCCGCGGTCGAGGACGATGAGGTGGCGGAAGCCGCCGTGCACCATCGCCCGGGCCGCCTCCTCCAGCGTCCAGGACGGCGTGGCGAACACGACGTCGGTGGTGGTGTGGGCGTGCGCCCGTTCGGTGTCCGGGTCCTGGCCCAGGCCCACGGAGACGAGGACGTCGCGTTCGGTCAGGATGCCGATGCCGCCGGCGTCGGGGTCGTGCACCACGGCCGCGCCGACGCGGCGGGCGGACATCAGTGCGGCGGCCTGGCGGAGGGTGTGGGCGGGGCCGATGGTGAGGACGACCGTGCTCATGGCTTGGCGGACGAGCATGGGTGGAGCCACCTCCTGCCGGTGATCCATGAGTTGGTTCATGGATTCACAACTTCACAAGTGGGGGACTCTCAGAGTGGCAGGTAAAGCACAGGTCAACAAGAGGGCGCGGAGCGTGCGGAGCGGGGCGCTCGAGGCGCGCCCGAGGCGCCCTCAGTAGCGCTGGTTGAGGTAGCCGAGCAGCTCGTCGTGGAGTCGGCCGTTGGACGCCGCCGCGTTGCCGCTGTGCGGGCCGGGGCGGCCGTCGAGGCCGGTGAAGGTGCCGCCAGCCTCCGTGACGATGATCGCGTTCGCGGCCATGTCCCAGAGGGAGAGCTCGGGTTCGGCGCAGAGGTCGACCGAGCCCTCGGCGACCATCATGTACGGCCAGAAGTCGCCGTACGCGCGCGTGCGCCAGACCTCGCGGGTCAGGTCCAGGAAGCCGTCCAGCCGGCCCTGCTCCTCCCAGCCGCTGAGCGAGGAGTACGCGAAGGAGGCGTCGGAGAGCGCGGAGACCTGGGAGACCCGGAGCCGGGAGGCCGAGGTAAGGCTGCGTCCGGTGAAGGCGCCGTGGTCCTTCACCGCCCACCAGCGACGGCCCAGGGCCGGTGCGGAGACGAGGCCGACGACGGGCTGGTAACCGCCCTCGGAGGCTTCCGTGAGCGCGATGAGGGTGGCCCAGACGGGGACGCCGCGGACGTAGTTCTTGGTGCCGTCGATCGGGTCGATGATCCAGCGGCGGGAGCCGCTGCCCGCCACGCCGAACTCCTCCCCGTGCACCGAGTCGCGGGGGCGGGCGCGGGCGAGGTGGCCGCGGATGAGTTCCTCGGCGGCCTTGTCCGCTTCGCTCACCGGGGTCATGTCCGGCTTCGTCTCGACCTTCAGGTCGAGGGCCTTGAAGCGGTCCATCGTCGCGGCGTCGGCGGCGTCCGCGAGGACGTGGGCGAGGCGGAGGTCGTCGAGGTAGTCGGCCATGCGGTCACGGTATCTGCCGGAAGCGGACCGGGGCCACCAGGGGTTTCGCGGGACGAGCGGGGCCGAGCCGACGCAGGGGCGCCTCGGGCGGGGCGGCGCCCGGGCGTTGGCGGGACACGGGCGGCCGGGGGCCGCGGCGGAGGGACCTCCCGGCCCGGCGTGGCGGGCCTCCTCTCCCGCGCGAGGACCCTTGACAGTGCCCCCATACCCGTCAAATCTGGGCACCAGGTCGCTCGGCCCGAGGGAGGCGATGGTGCCTGCAGCCCGGGAGTCCCTGCTCGATGCCGCCTACACGGCGTTGGCGCGTCGACCGTGGGCCGCTGTGCGGATGGTGGACGTGGCGGCGGCGGCCGGGGTGTCCCGGCAGACGCTGTACAACGAGTTCGGCAGCAAGGACGGACTCGCCAGGGCACTCGTCCGCAGGGAGGCGGACGGGTACCTCGCCGGGGTGGACCGCGCGCTGTCCGGCGGCCCGGGCGACCCCCGCGAACGGCTCGCCGCCACCGCCGAGTGGACCACGTCCGCCGCCCGCGAGAACGTCCTGGTACGGGCCATGCTCACCGGCTGCTGGAGCGAACGGCTGCCCGCCCCGGCCCTGACGGCGGTGCCGTCCACCTCCGCCGTACCGGCGCAGCGCCGCGCCGACGGCCCGCTGCCCTCACCCGGTGATCTCGTCGCCCTCGTCCGCGACCGTGCCGTCGCCGCCCTGAACGGCGCGGGTCCGCCCACGCCGCCGAGCACCACCGAACTGGCCCGCTCCTGCGAACTGGCCGTACGGCTCGCGCTGTCCTGCGTCGCGGCGCCGCCCGGCGAGGGAGGGGCCGGGGAGCTCGTGCGCTCCGTGCTGCCGCGCGAACTGACGGCGTGACGGGGGGCGCGTCAGTGCGCCGAGCCCGACAACTGCAGTCCGATCACGCCGATGATGACGAAGCTGATCGACACGATCTTCAGGGTCGAGACCAGGTCGCCGAGGAAGATCATGCCGTAGATGGCGGTGCCGGCCGCGCCGATGCCGGTCCACACCGCGTACGCGGGACCGACGTCGAGCTTCTTCAGGGACATGGTCAGCAGACCGAAGCTGCCCAGCGCGAAGACGCAGAAGGCGATGGTGGGCCAGAGCCGGGTGAAGCCGTGCGACAGCTTCAGGCAGACGGCGAAGCCGGTTTCGAGCACCCCGGCCACTATGACCAGCAGCCACGCCATGTCGTGTCCTCCCGTAGTCCCGTACCGTGACCGCTGCGTCGCCTGCTCGTCTTCACTTGGTCGCTACGTCCGGCTTTGCTCAGGCTTGGATCCGGCTTGGTGCGATTATGCACTTACCGGTGGCACGGCACGGCAAACAACGCGGAGGTCGGCCGCCTTCCTGTCAGTCGCCTTCCTTCCGCTCCCGCGTCGACAGCAGCCGGCGCAGCGAGTACAGCCGGGCCGGGTCGGCGTGTCCGTCGGCGACCCAGGTGTCCAGCGCGCAGTCGGGCTCGTCGTGGCTGCACGCGCGGGGGCAGCCTTCGGTGCCCGGCACGAGGTCGGGGAAGGCGTTGATCACCCGGGACGGGTCGATGTGCGCCAGCCCGAACGACCGTACGCCCGGGGTGTCGACCACCCAGCCGCCGTTCGCGGAGGACAGCGGCAGGGCGAGAGCCGAGGTCGTCGTGTGCCGGCCGCGTCCCGTCACCGCGTTGACGTGGCCCGTCACGCGACGGCGGTCCTCCGGCACCAGGGTGTTGACGAGGGTCGTCTTGCCGACGCCGGAGTGGCCGACGAAGGCCGTGATCTTGCCGTCCAGGTGCTCCCGGACGAGGTCGGCCGCGGCGCCGTTCTCCAGCTCCTCGCGGCTGGTGACGACGTAGGGGATGTCCAACGCGCCGTACAGCTCCAGGAGTTCGTCCGGCGGGGCGAGGTCCGACTTGGTCATCACCAGCAGCGGGGTGAGGCCGCCGTCGAACGCCGCGACCAGGCACCGGTCGATCAGGCGGGGGCGCGGCTCGGGGTCCGCGAGGGCGGTGACGATGGCGAGCTGGTCGGCGTTGGCGACGACGACGCGCTCGTAGGGGTCGTCGTCGTCCGCCGTGCGGCGCAGGACGGAGCTGCGCTCCTCGATGCGGACGATGCGCGCGAGGGTGTCCTTCTTGCCGGTGAGGTCGCCGACCAGGGCCACCCGGTCACCGACGATCGCGGCCTTGCGGCCGAGTTCCCTGGCCTTCATCGCCATGACCACCCGGTCCTCGACGAGGCAGGTCAGGCGGCCGCGGTCCACGGTGAGGACCAGGCCCTCGGCTGCGTCCTCGTGCTTGGGCCGGGTGTGGGTGCGCGGCCGGTTCCCCTTGCGGTTGGGGCGGGACCGGATGTCGTCCTCGTCGGTGTGCTTGCCGTAGCGGCGCATGGCGATCCGTCCCTACGCCCCGAGCATCCCGGTCCACAGGTCGGGGAACTCGGGCAAGGTCTTGGCCGTCGTCGCCACGTTCTCGATCTCCACGCCCTCGACGCCGAGGCCGATGATCGCGCCGGCCGTGGCCATGCGGTGGTCCTCGTAGGTGTGGAAGACGCCGCCGTGCAGCCGGCGCGGGCGGATGTGCAGGCCGTCGGCGGTCTCGGTGACGTCACCGCCGAGTTCGTTGATCTCCTTGGTGAGCGCGGCCAGGCGGTCCGTCTCGTGCAGGCGCAGGTGCGCCACCCCGCGCAGGGTCGAGGGGGAGTCCGCGAGGGCGGCGACGGCCGCGATGCCCGGGGTCAGCTCGCCGACCTCGCCGAGGTCGACGTCGATGCCGTGCACGGCACCCGAACCGGTGAAGACCAGCCCGTAGTCCGTCAGTTCGCAGGCGCCGCCCATCTCGGTGAAGATCTCGCGGAGCCGGTCACCCGGCTGAGTGGTGCGGGACGGCCAGTCCGGGACGACCACCTTGCCGCCGGTCACCAGCGCCGCCGCCAGGAAGGGCTGGGCGTTGGAGAGGTCCGGCTCGATGGTCAGGTCCCGGCCGAGCAGCGCGCCCGGCGTGACCCGCCAGACGTTCGGTTCGCCGCCGGACTCCGGGGTGTCGACCTGGGCGCCGACCGCGCGCAGCATGTCGACGGTCATGCGGATGTGCGGCATGGACGGCAGCGCGGAGCCGGTGTGGCGGACCTCGACGCCCTGGTTGAAGCGCGGTCCGGACAGCAGCAGGGCGCTCACGAACTGCGAGGACGAGGAGGCGTCGATCGCGACCGGGCCGCCCTCCAGCGCCCCGCCGCCGTGCACGGTCAACGGCAGCGCACCCCGCGCGTCGTCGTCGATCCGGGCGCCGAGGGCGCGCAGCGCGTCGATCACGCCGTGCAGGGGACGCTCGTACGACCGCGGGTCGCCGTCGAAGCGGACGGGGCCGTCGGCGAGCGTGGCGACCGGCGGCAGGAAGCGCATGACCGTGCCGGCGTTGCCGACGTCGACCGTGGCCGGTCCGCGCAGGCCCGCCGGGATGACCCGCCAGAACTCGCCGGTGCCGTCCGGACCGACGCCCTCCTCGATCTCGACGCCCATGGCGCGCAGGGCCCCGGCCATCAGCAGGGTGTCCCGGGAGCGCAGCGGACGGCGCAGCCAGCCGGGCTCGGACGCGAGGGCGGCCAGCACCAGCGCGCGGTTGGTGACCGATTTGGACCCGGGCACATGGACGGTCGCGTCGACGGCCCCGCTCGCGTGCGGGGCGGGCCAGAGGGCGGTGTGCGCGGGGTTCACGGTCATGGGCCCCACTTTAATGGCTGGGGACGAGCGCAGATCTTGATCAAAAGCGGCGAAACCTGACCGAAAGTGCTGGGAGGGCATGTGCCGTGCATATATGCGAGAGCAGCCCGGCGAGCGCGGACCGCGCGGCGGACGCGGGGGACCCGTGCGTCGCGTTCACAGCTCCAGCAGCCAGCGGCCCCCGCCCACCAGTGAGCACAGCGACACCGCGTGGAACAGGAAGAACCACACCCCCGCCGGCGCGTGCGTCAGCCGGGCCAGCTGGTCCGCGTCCGAGTCGCCGGCGCCGCCGCGCGCCCGCTTCGCCTGCAGCTCGAAGGCCGGCCGCACCCCGCCGAGGAGCAGGAACCACACCACCGCGTACGCGAACGCCGCCTGCACCTGCGGGCCGGCCAGCCAGGACACCAGGACGAAGGTGGCGCCGGTGAGCACCACCGTCAGCACCCCGTAGGCGTTGCGGACCATCACCAGCAGGGCGGCGAGCAGCGCCGTCGCCAGCCACAGCAGCAGGGTGATGCGTCCCGAGGCCAGCAGCGCGGCGCCGCCGAGGCCGAGCAGCGGGGGAGCGGTGTAGCCGGCGACCGCGGTGAGGATCATCCCGAGCCCGTGCGGCTTGCCCCGGCTGACGGTCAGGCCGCTGGTGTCCGAGTGCAGGGTGATGCCGGTCAGCGTCCGCCCGGTCAGCAGCGCCACCAGCCCGTGGCCGCCCTCGTGGGCGATGGTGACGGCGTTGCGGGCTATCCGCCACAGCCCGTGCGGCACGACGACCGCGAGCGCGGCGACCAGGGTCGCGATCACCACCCACAGGTCGGGATCGGGTTGGGTGCCGGAGACCTCGTCCCAGAGGGAGGCGAGCGAGGCCGATGCGAGGTGGTCCATGTCCGGTGGGGGCTCCTCGTGCGATCGGTCGAGCGGGTGGCGCGCGCCTCGTCGACGGGTGGTGGCCGGAAGACGGGCGGGCCTGGCAGTGTGGCACGTATGTGCGGACGGTATGCGGCGAGTCGTCGACCCGAGGATCTCGCGGGAATCTTCGAGATCGAGAAGTGGGAGCCCGAGGAGACCTTGGAGCCCGACTACAACGTGGCCCCGACCAAGGAGGTCTACGCCGTCCTCGACCGCCCCCTGAAGGACGTCGAGGACCCGAAACCGGTTCGCCAGCTGCGCAAGCTGAAGTGGGGCCTGGTCCCCTCCTGGTCCAAGACGCCCGAGGGCGGCGCCCGGATGATCAACGCGCGCGCGGAGACCGTCCACGAGAAGCCGTCCTACCGCCGTGCCTTCGCCACCCGGCGCTGCATCCTGCCCGCCGACGGCTACTTCGAATGGGTCACCGGCAAGCAGGAGCGCGACCTGGAGGTCGAGGGGCGCAAGAAGCGGCCCGGCAAGCAGCCGTACTTCGTGACCCCGGCCGACGGGTCCGTCTTCGCCATGGCGGGCCTGTACGAGTTCTGGCGGGACAAGACGCTGCCGGACGACCACCCGCGCGCCTGGTGGGTCACGTGCTCGGTGATCACCACGGAGGCCGAGACCACCCCCCTGGCGGTCGCCCCGGCCGACGGACCGCACGCCCTCGCGGACATCCACCCCAGGATGCCGCTCATGCTGACGCCGGACCGGTGGGACCACTGGCTCGACCCGACGCGCACGGACCCCGACGAGCTGACCTCGCTGCTGGCGCCGCCGCCCGCCGGGCTGATGCGGGCGTTCCCCGTCACCACGGCCGTGAGCAACGTGCGCAACAACGGTCCCGAGCTGCTGAAGGAGCTGGAGGGACCGGAAGAGGGCACACTCTTCTGACGTGAGCAGCGAGAACACGCAGACCGAGACCGTCCCCACGGACACCGGCCCCGCCCGCGTCACCTGGCACCCGGCGAAGACGCCCCGCCTCGTACTGGGCGTGAGCCACGGCGCGGGCGGCGGTATCGAGGCGCGCGACCTGAGGGCACTGGCGGCCGTCCTGCCCGCGCACGGCGTGACCGTCGCCCTCGTCGAGCAGCCCTGGCGGGTGGCCGGCAGGAAGCTCGCGCCCGCGCCGAAGACCCTGGACGCCGGCTGGCGGGGCATCTGGCCCGCGCTGGCCGCGCCCGGGCTGCCGGTGATCTCGGGCGGCCGCAGCGCCGGCGCCCGCGTCGCCTGCCGCACCGCCGCCGAACTGGGCGCCCACGCCGTCCTCGCCCTGAGCTTCCCACTGCACCCGCCGGGCAAGCCGGAGAAGTCCCGCGCGGAGGAACTGCTGGGGGCCGGCGTGCCGACCCTCGTCGTCCAGGGCGGCAACGACCCGTTCGGCCGCCCGGAGGAGTTCCCGAAGACCCCGGCGGGCACCTACGACCTGATCGAGGTGGCGTACGGCGACCACGGTTTCGCCGTGCCCAAGCGGGCGCCGACCACCCAGGAACAGGCCCTGGAAACGATCACCGACGGGGTCCTGGAGTGGGTCCGCTCACTCGGGTGACGGCCCGGGAATGACCGGCCGACGGCCGCTGTTGTGGCGGACATACCGTGCTGAGGACCAACACCAGCACCGACGTCGTACGAGAGGGAGCCCGCCGCATGGCATCAGCCTTCTGCCCGAGTCGCAGCAGCCGCGCCGACCTGGACTGGACAGTGCTGCACGCGGCGAGGACCGCCCCCGTCCGGACGTCGGGCGGACCGGATCGGCCGGCGTCCCCGGCCGCGGGACGAGTGCCCTCGACCCTTGGACAAGCGGCCTTGACCGCAGGTCGTCTATCCTCCGATTCGAGCGGGGCCGCATTCGGTTCCGTGACGTCACTGGAGGAGGTGGGTCCGGTCACTGGGACCGACGCAGGGACCGAAAACGGCCAGGCGGAGCAGCCCGAGGGCCGGGGCGGGGGCACGGAGTCGTCCGCGGAGCGCAGCGCGCGCTTCGAGCGGGACGCGCTGGAGTTCCTCGACCAGATGTACTCGGCCGCGCTGCGCATGACGCGCAACCCGGCCGATGCCGAGGACCTGGTGCAGGAGACCTACGCCAAGGCGTACGCGTCCTTCCACCAGTTCCGCGAGGGCACCAACCTCAAGGCGTGGCTGTACCGCATCCTCACCAACACCTTCATCAACTCGTACCGCAAGAAGCAGCGCGAACCCCAGCGCAGCGCGGCCGAGGAGATCGAGGACTGGCAGCTCGCGCGCGCCGAGTCGCACATGTCGACCGGTCTGCGCTCCGCCGAGTCGCAGGCGCTCGACCACCTGCCCGACTCGGACGTGAAGCAGGCGCTCCAGGCGATCCCCGAGGAGTTCCGTATCGCCGTGTACCTGGCGGACGTCGAGGGCTTTGCCTACAAGGAGATCGCCGACATCATGGGGACACCCATCGGTACGGTGATGTCCCGGCTGCACCGTGGACGGCGGCAGCTGCGCGGCATGCTGGAGGACTACGCCCGCGATCGCGGCCTGGTCCCGGCCGGCGCCGGAGAGTCGAACGAAGCGAAAGGCTCGGGGTCATGAGCTGCGGAGAGCCGCACGAGACGGAGTGCAGCGAAATCCTCGATCATCTCTACGAGTTCCTCGACAAGGAGATGCCGGACTCGGACTGCGTGAAGTTCGAGCACCACTTCGAGGAGTGCTCGCCCTGCCTGGAGAAGTACGGGCTGGAGCAGGCCGTGAAGAAGCTGGTCAAGCGCTGCTGCGGGCAGGACGACGTACCGGGTGACCTGAGGTCCAAGGTGATGGGCCGGATCGACCTGATCCGCTCCGGGCAGTCCGTGCCCGAACACGACGTCACGGCCGCGCCGCCGACTCCGCAGGAGTCCTGAGGCGGTCCCGGACCGGTTCCGTACCGGTCCGGTTCCGTACCGGTCCGGTCCGGTCCCCTTATGTGACGTGGCACGTCAGGTGCCACGTCACTCGTACGTGCTAATCCGCGGGTTGTCCGTCCGCACGTCCCCGCCCCCGCCCTAGGCTCCGGAGCCTGACAGACATGGCCGGGGGAGGGGCTCATGGACGCCGTACCGGCACGCGCGCGGGCGTACGTCGCCGGCGCGGTCCTCGCCGCCCTGGTCTGTCTGCGCCCGCTGCCGGAGGCGGACACGCCCTGGTGGACCGTGGCGCTGTTCGCCGGGCTGTGCGCGGCCTCGGAGCTGGCCGCCCGTTCCGCCCGCACCTGTTCCTTCGGCACCTGCTACCCCGTCCTGCTCGCCGGGGCCTTCCTGCTGCCACCGCCCGCCGCCGCGCTCGTGGCGCTGCCCGGGGCCCTGCTGTCCCCGGTGGCGCGCCGCCCCGCCGCGCTGCGGCGCGTCTGGCGGGCCGCTCAGCTGGCGCTCGCCGTGTGGGCGGCGGCACGGGTGCACGAGGGCCTCGACGGCCCGGCGGCGGTCGGCGCGGCCGACTTCCCGTACGCGCTCGGGCCGGCGGGGGCCGCGGTGCTGGCCTTCTGCCTGGTGCTGACCCTGCTGGACGGCGGCATCTCGGTGCTCGCCGACCGGGTGCCCGCACGCCGGGCCTGGCGCGGGCTGTTCTCCCGGTCGGCGGCGCCGATCGCCGTGCACGGTCTCGCCGGGCTGATGATGGCCGTCCTGTGGCGCAGCCCGTACGGGGCCGTCGCCGCGCTGCTCGTGCTGCCGCCGATGTGCGTGGCGTGGTGGGCCTTCGCCCAGTACCACCGGGAGCGGGCCGCCCACCAGGCGACCATCCGCGCCCTGGTGCAGGCCGTCGACATCAAGGACGGCTACACGCGCGGGCACAGCGAGCGCGTCGGACAGGCCTCCATGATGATCGCCCGGGAACTGGGCATGGACGACGAACGCGTCGAGACGCTCCGCTTCGCCGGGATCCTGCACGACGTCGGCAAGCTCGGTGTGCCCACCCGGCTGCTGCGCAAGGACGGGCCGCTGACGCCCGAGGAGCGCCGGGTGATCGAGCTGCACCCCGAGTACGGGCACGAGATGGTGCGCGGCATCCGCTTCCTGGGCGAGGCCCGGGCCGCCGTCCTCCACCACCACGAACGACTGGACGGCAGCGGCTACCCGTACGGCCTGACCGGCGACCGGATCCCGGAGTCGGCCCGGGTGGTGGCCGTCGCCGACGCCTTCGACGCCATGACGTCCACGCGCTCCTACCGCCGGGCCCGGCCCGTCCCGGCGGCCGTGGAGGAACTCCGGCGGTGCGCCGGGGCCCAGTTCGACCCGCGGATGGTCGGGGCGCTGGTCCGCGCCCTGGACCGCCACGGCTGGCGCCCGGCCGTGACGGCGGACGCCGCGCCCGCCGGGCCCCCGGACGCGGTCCCGGGCCAGCGCGGCGGGGAGCCGGAGGACAGCGTCGGCGGAGGGGCGCGGAACAGCGCCGGGAGAGGCGCGCGATGACGGAACAGTCGGGGCGGGGCACCGGCACCCCCTGCGGGGGCGGGACGTGACGGCGTCACCGTACGGGCCCCTGTCCGCGTACCGGCCCCGGGCGTCGGCGGCCCACACGCTGCTCCCGGCGTGTGCCGGGCTGCTCGCGCTCGCCTCCCTCGTGTCCGTCCTGTGGTCGGGACCGGCGGACCGGTCCGCCGCGCTCGCCTTCGGCCTTCTCGTCGCCCTCGGCGAGCTGACCCGGTGGACGGGGCCCGGGGCCCGGGAGGCCGCGCCGCTCGCGGCCGCCGGAGCGCCGGCGTACGCCTTGCTCGGGGACGTCGCCGGGCGGCCCACCCAGCACGGCGTCGGCCAGACCGTCACCGTCGTGCTCGCCGCCTCCCTGCTCGGCAGCGTGCCCCGCATCGCGCGAGGCGGCGGGCCCGTGCTGGACCACCTGGCGCGGCGCGTGCTCACCGTCGCCTTCGCCGCCGTGTGCTTCCGGCCGCTGTACACCCAAGGGGTCTTCCACGACTGGAGCGGTCCCGCCCAGGTGCTGCTGCTCCTCGCCCTGCTGGCCCTGACCGCGCTGTGCGACGCCCTGCTCGCCGCGGCCCCGGCGCACGCCCGCACCGGGTGGCCCTTCGGCCCGCTGCTGCGCGAGGAGCTGCGCGGCATGGTCGGGATCACGTCCGCGGTCTGCGCGACCGGGGCGGTGATGGCGCTCGCGGTGGCCGTCGCGGGGCTGTGGGCGCTCCCCGTCCTGTGCGTACCGCTGCTCCTCACCCAGCTGTCCTACCGGCGGTACGCGGCCGTGCGGGCCACCTACCGGCAGACCATCGCCTCCCTGGCCCGGGCCACCGAGATCGCCGGATACACCCCGGCCGGTCACGCCCGCCGCGTCGCCGGGCTCAGCGGCGCCGTCGGGCGCGAGCTGGGGCTGTCCGGCACCGACCTGACCGTGCTGGAGTACGCGGCCCTCATGCACGACATCGGCCAGCTGAGCCTCGTCGACCCGGTACCGGCCGGAGCCACCGCCTGCCTGCCCGCCGCGGAGCAGCGGCGCATCGCCCTGCTCGGCGGGGCCGTCGTGCGCCAGACCGGGGTCGACGCGGCGGTCGCGGTGGTGGTGGAGCGCCAGGCCGACCCCTGCCGGGAGCAGCCGCTCGCCGCGCGGATCGTGCGGGCCGTCAACGCCTACGAGGAGAAGGCGCGGGACGCCGGCCCCGGCGGCGGCCTCACGGCGCTGGAGGAGCTGCGCCTGGCCACCGCGGACGCCTACGCTCTCGACGTCGTGGAGGCGCTGGCCCGGGTGCTCTCCCGGCAGGGAGGGGCCAGGCATGAGCGGCTCGGTTGAGGGCAGGGGCGGGACGGGGCGGGCTGTCTTACCGGCCCCGCTACTGGGTAACCCATGGGTAATGAGCGACCTCGTGGCCGTACGTGGTTGGATGCGAAGGAGAAGGTGTCCGGGGGCGCGGGAAGGCACAGCCAGCCCACAGAACGGAACTGGCAGGCGGGAATCGTGAGGATCTTCGGCAAGGGACGGCACCGGCCCTCCGCCTCCTGGCGGCAGGCCACCGACCGGGCGTTCACACTGATCGGCGACGGTCGGTACGAGGATGCCGGCGCGCTGCTCACGCGCGCCGCCGACCTGGAACCGTGGCTGTCGGAGTCCTGGTTCAACCTCGCCCTGCTGCACAAGTTCCGGCACGACTGGGAGCAGGCCAGGGCGGCCGGCCTGCGGGCCGTGGCGCTGCTCGACCGGGACGTCGGTGCGCCCGACTGGTGGAACGTCGGCATCGCGGCGACCGCCCTGCAGGACTGGCCGCTGGCCCGCCGGGCCTGGCAGGCCTACGGACTGCGCACCCCGGGGAACGCGACGGACGCCGGCGAGCCGCTCGGCATGGAGCTGGGCAGCGCCGCCGTACGGCTGTCCCCGGAGGGGGAGGCCGAGGTCGTCTGGGGGCGGCGGCTGGACCCCGCCCGCGTCGAGGTGCTGTCCATCCCGCTGCCCTCCTCCGGCCGGCGCTGGGGCGAGGTCGTCCTGCACGACGGGGTGCCGCACGGGGAGCGGACCACCACCGCCGGACACGCCTACCCGGTCTTCGACGAGATCGAGCTGTGGGCGCCGTCGCCCGTGCCGACCTGGGTGGTCCTCCTGGAGGCCGCCACCGAGGCCGACCGGGACGCGCTGGAGCAGCTCGCCGCCGACGCCGGGTTCGCCGCCGAGGACTGGTCGTCGTCGGTCCGGCTGCTGTGCCGGATGTGCTCGGAGTCACGGATGCCGTCCGACGAGGGCGAGGGCGAGCACCTCGACCCGCACGACCACAGCGAGCCGGGGCATCCCGGGCCGCTCGGCCACCGCACCGACGGGCAGCTGTGGGTGCCGGAGCGGGAGTGCGGGGTGGCGGCGCCGGCCGCGCTGGTGAGGGGGCTGCTGGACGGGTGGGTCGCGGACAGCCCGGACTCGCGTGACTGGCGGGATCTGGAAGAGGTCTGCTGAGCGGCCCCGTAGTCTTTACCAGCGCCTGGGCGGCAGCGGTCGCCGGCGGCATCACCCTAAGTTGTTCGAGGAAGGCATACGTCGGTCATGGCCCAGCAGGACACCGATCAGCAGCACGCGGGCGTGCTCCCCGTGGACGAGGACGGGTTCGTCGTCGACACCGAGGAGTGCGAGGAGCGCGAGACGGCCTGGCGGGAGCGCGGCACCTCGCGTCCGATCACGGTGGTCGGCAACCCGGTGCTGCACAAGGAGTGCGAGGACGTCACCGACTTCGGCGAGGAGTTCCAGCAGCTGGTCGCGGACATGTTCGCCAGCCAGCGCACCGCCGAGGGCGTCGGCCTCGCCGCCAACCAGATCGGCGTCGCCAAGAAGGTCTTCGTCTACGACTGCCCCGACGACGAGGGCGTCCGCCACGTGGGCGTGGTCTGCAACCCGCGGCTCGTCGAACTGCCCGCCGACCGGCGCCGGCTGGACGACAGCAACGAGGGCTGCCTGTCCGTGCCCACCGCCTACGCGCCGCTCGCCCGCCCCGACTACGCCGAGGTGACCGGGCAGGACGAGAAGGGCAACCCGGTCAAGGTGCGCGGCACCGGCTACTTCGCACGGTGTTTGCAGCACGAGACGGACCACCTGTACGGGTACCTGTACATCGACCGGCTCTCCAAGCGTGAACGCAAGGAAGCGCTGCGGCAGATGGCCGAGAACGAGCCGCGCTACCCCGTGGTCGCGAACGACTGACACCGCCCCACCGGTCACACATCTTCCGTACGCACGGCGCCTGTTCGGGACTCCCCCGGGCAGGCGCCGTCCGTCTGTCGGAACCTGCCACACAACAGGAGAATTCCGGCACCGGGGGTAGTGAATGGAGCAAATCCGTTCCCATAGCGGTCAGTTGTGGTGCTGAATAGGAAGCGCGGGGATACGCAACGGCGCACGCCCCGCTCAGCGCGAGGGGTGCGCCACCGGCGGCTGAGAGGGGTTTGTTCGTGCATGCTTTCTCACACGGCACCACAGCGACACCGACCGCGATCGCAGTACCGCCATCGCTCCGCCTTCCGGTGATCGAGGCGGCATTTCCCCGCCGACTGCACCCGTATTGGCCGAGGCTCCAGGAGAAGACCCGTACCTGGCTGCTCGAGAAACGGCTCATGCCGGCGGACAAGGTCGCGGAATATGCCGACGGCCTGTGCTACACAGACCTCATGGCGGGGTACTACCTGGGCGCCCCCGACGAGGTCCTGCAGGCGATCGCGGACTACAGCGCCTGGTTCTTCGTCTGGGACGACCGGCACGACCGCGACATCGTCCACGACCGCCCCGGCGCCTGGCGGCGGCTGCGGAACCAGCTGCACGCGGCCCTCGACTCTCCCGAGGACCACCTGCACCACGAGGACACCCTGGTCGCCGGGTTCGCCGACAGTGTGCGGCGGTTGTACGCCTTCCTGCCGCCGCCGGCGAGGTGGAATGCCCGGTTCGCCCGGCACTTCCACGCGGTGATCGAGGCGTACGACCGGGAATTCCACAACCGGACCCACGGAATCGTGCCCGGCGTGGAGGAGTACCTCGAACTGCGCCGGCTCACGTTCGCGCACTGGATCTGGACCGATCTGCTGGAGCCGAGCGCGGGCTGCGAACTCCCGGACACCGTGCGGAAACATCCGGCGTACCGTCGGGCCGCCTTGCTGAGCCAGGAATTCGCCGCCTGGTACAACGACCTCTGCTCCCTGCCCAAGGAAATAGCGGGCGACGAGGTCCACAATCTCGGTATCAGTCTCATCACTCATCACGGATTAACCCTGGAGGAATCCATCGGGGAAGTCCGGCGGCGCGTGGAGGAATGCATCACCGAATTCCTCGACGTGGAACAGGAAGCGTTGAGGCTCGCCGACCGGATCGACGACGGCACCGTGCGCGGAAAAGAACTGAGCGGCGCCGTGCGGGCCAACGTCGGCAATATGCGGAACTGGTTCAGCTCCGTCTACTGGTTCCACCACGAGTCCGGCCGGTACATGGTCGACAACTGGGACGACCGGTCCACACCCCCGTACGTCAACAACGAACCGGCAGGTGAGAAATGACCGTCCAGTCCTTCCCCGAGTCCCCGGCGACCGCCGGACAGGACGCGCCCGCGCCCCCCGCGGGCCGGGACGAGGCGACACCCGAGCCGCCCGTGGCGGGCGGCGGCGTCCCGCTCCTCGGCCACGGCTGGCGACTGGCCCGCGACCCGCTGGCCTTCATGTCCCAGCTGCGCGACCACGGCGACATCGTTCGCATCAAGCTGGGCCCCAAGACCGTCTACGCGGTCACCGCGCCCGAGCTCACGGGCGCCCTGGCCCTGAGCCCCGACTACCACATAGCCGGTCCGCTCTGGGAGTCCCTGGAGGGCCTGCTCGGCAAGGAGGGCGTGGCGACGGCCAACGGCCCGCTCCACCGCCGGCAGCGGCGCACCATCCAGCCGGCGTTCCGGCTCGACGCCATCCCCGCCTACGGGCCGATCATGGAGGAGGAGGCCCACGCGCTCGCCGAACGCTGGCAGCCCGGGCGGACGGTCGACGCCACCTCCGAGTCCTTCCGCGTCGCCGTGCGCGTCGCGGCCCGCTGCCTGCTGCGCGGCCAGTACATGGACGAGCGGGCGGAGCGGCTGTGCGTCGCGCTCGCCACCGTCTTCCGGGGCATGTACCGGCGCATGGTCGTCCCGCTGGGGCCGCTCTACCGGCTGCCGCTTCCGGCCAATCGCGAATTCAACAACGCGCTGGCCGATTTGCACCTGCTGGTCGACGAGATCATCGCCGAGCGCCGCGCATCCGGTCAAAAGCCGGACGATTTGCTGACGGCGTTGCTGGAGGCGAAGGACGACAATGGCGACCCGATCGGGGAACAGGAGATCCACGACCAGGTGGTCGCGATACTCACCCCCGGAAGTGAGACCATCGCCTCCACGATCATGTGGTTGCTGCAGGCACTTGCCGACCACCCGGAACACGCGGACCGCATACGCGACGAAGTCCGGGAGGTCACCGGAGGGCGCCCCGTCGCATTCGAGGACGTCCGCAGGCTCACCCACACGAACAATGTCATCGTGGAAGCCATGCGTTTGCGTCCCGCCGTGTGGGTATTGACGCGCCGCGCGGTCGTCGAGACCGAACTCGGTGGCTATCGCATTCCGGCCGGGTCGGACATCATCTACAGTCCGTTCGCAATCCAGCGCGATGCGAAGTCGTACGCCGACAACCTGGAGTTCGACCCGGACCGATGGCTTCCGGAGCGTGCGGGGGAGGTACCGAAATACGCCATGAAGCCGTTCAGCGTCGGCAATCGGAAGTGCCCGAGCGACCACTTCTCGATGGCGCAGCTGACGCTGATCACGGCGGCCCTGGCCGCGAAGTACCGCTTCGAGCAGGTGGCCGGCTCCAACGACGCGGTCCGGGTGGGCATCACCCTCCGTCCGCACGACCTGCTGGTCAGGCCCGTGGCCCGGTGACGCTCAGGCCGCCGCCTGCGGGCCGCGGAAGGCGCGCCGGTAGGCGTGCGGTGTGGTGTCCAGGGCCCTGACGAACTGGTGCCTGAGGGCCGCCGCCGTACCGAATCCGGTGCGCCACGCGATCGCGTCCATCGTCTCGTCCGTCGCCTCCAGCAGCCGCTGGGCCAGCAGCACGCGCTGGCGCAGTATCCAGCGGTAGGGGGTCGTACCCGTCTCCTGCTGGAAGCGGCGGGCGAAGGTGCGCGGCGACATGTGCGCCCGCGCCGCGAGCTGGTCGACGGTGACCTCCTCGTCGAGGTGCTGTTCCATCCAGGACAGCACCTCGCCGACGGTGTCGCAGGAGGAGCGCGGCAGCGGCCGTTCGATGTACTGGGCCTGGCCGCCGTCCCGGTGCGGCGGCACGACCATGCGCCGGGCGATCTTGTTGGCGACCTCCGGCCCCTGCTCCTTGCGGACGATGTGCAGACAGGCGTCGATGCCGGCGGCGGTGCCGGCGCTGGTGATCACCGGGTCCTCGTCCACGTAGAGCACGTCGGGGGCCACGGACGCCCGCGGGTACTGCCGGGTCAGCTCGGCGGCGTGGTGCCAGTGCACCGCGCACCGCCGGCCGTCCAGCAGACCGGCGGCGCCCAGCACGAACACCCCGGAGCACACGCTCAGCACCCGCGCACCCCGGTCCACGGCGCGCCGCAGCGCCTCCAGCAGCTCCGGCGGGTACTCCCGGCGGGCGAAGTCGCTCCCCGCCGGCACGGTGATCAGGTCGGCCTCCTCCAGCCGCTCCAGCCCGTAGGGCGTGGAGACGGTGAGCCCGCCGACGTGGGTGGTCAGCTCGGGGCCCTCCGCGGAGACCACCGCGAAGTCGTACCGCGGCAGGCCCTCGTCGCTCCGGTCGATGCCGAAGACCTCGCAGACGACGCCCAGTTCGAAAGGATGCGCGCCGTCGAGCAGGACGGCCGCCACGTTCCGCAACATGCCGACAGTGTGCCTCGGAAGTGGCAGGAAATCGAGGCCCTGCGGCAGTCCTGCCACTGCCGGTAAGGAGTCCGGGGCGCGACAGTGGTGTCATGAACAGCAACCAGATGGAAGCCCTGATCGGAATGCTCGCGACCTTCGGACTCCTGGTCCTCATGGTCCTCCCCTCGGTGATCGGCATCGTGCGCGAGAAGCGCATCGACCGTCAGCTCAGGGAGGCCCAGGAGAACCGGCGGGAGAGCGAGGAGCCCCGGCGGACTCAGAAGTCCTCGGACAGGTCGACGGTGCCCTCCACCGCGACCTGGTACGCCGAGGGGCGGCGCTCGAAGAAGTTGGTCAGCTCCTGAACGCCCTGCAGCTCCATGAAGGAGAAGGGGTTCTCGGAGCCGTACACCGGGGCGAAGCCGAGCCGCGTCAGACGCTGGTCGGCGACGCACTCCAGGTACTCCCGCATCGAGTCGGTGTTCATGCCGGGGAGGCCGTCACCGCACAGGTCGCGCGCGAACTGCAGCTCGGCCTCGACGGCCTCCCGCAGCATGTCGGTGACCTGCTGCCGGAGCCCTTCGTCGAACAGCTCCGGCTCCTCCTTGCGCACGGTGTCCACCACGTCGAAGGCGAAGGACATGTGCATGGTCTCGTCCCGGAACACCCAGTTGGTGCCGGTGGCCAGGCCGTGCAGCAGGCCCCGGCTGCGGAACCAGTACACGTAGGCGAAGGCGCCGTAGAAGAACAGGCCCTCGATGCACGCGGCGAAGCAGATGAGGTTGAGCAGGAAGCGGCGGCGGTCGGCCCGGCTCTCCAGCCGGTCGATCGACTCGACCGAGTCCATCCACCTGAAGCAGAATTCGGCCTTCTCGCGGATGGAGGGGATGTTCTCCACGGCCGCGAAGGCGGCGGCGCGGTCCTCCGGGTCGGGCAGGTAGGTGTCCAGCAGCGTCAGATAGAACTGGACGTGCACGGCCTCCTCGAAGAGCTGGCGGGACAGGTACAGCCGCGCCTCGGGGGAGTTGATGTGCTTGTAGAGGGTGAGCACCAGGTTGTTCGCGACGATCGAGTCGCCGGTGGCGAAGAAGGCCACCAGCCGGCCGATCAGGTGCTGCTCCATGGGGCTGAGCTTCGCCAGGTCGGCGACGTCCGAGTGGAGGTCGACCTCCTCGACGTGCCAGGTGTTCTTGATGGCGTCCCGGTAGCGCTCGTAGAAGTCCGGGTAGCGCATGGGGCGCAGGGTCAGTTCGAAGCCCGGGTCGAGCAGGTTCTTGGTGGCGGGGGTCGCGGGGGTCGCGGGGATCTCGGTGGTCATTACTGGCAGGCCTCGCAGGACTCGGGGTTTTCCAGGGAGCAGGCGACCGCTTCGGGATCGGGGGTCTGCTGTGCGGGGACGGTGGCCCGGGCGGCGGCGCGGGCGATGCGGGTCGCCGGGCGGGAACGCAGGTAGTACGTGGTCTTCAGGCCCTGCTTCCAGGCGTACGCGTACATCGAGGAGAGCTTCCCGATGGTCGGCGTCTCCAGGAACAGGTTCAGCGACTGGGCCTGGTCGAGGTACGGGGTGCGGGCGGCGGCCATGTCGATCAGGCCGCGCTGCGGGATCTCCCAGGCGGTGCGGTACAGGGCGCGGACGTCCTCGGGGATCCAGGAGAACCCCTGCACCGAGCCGTTGGCCTCGCGCAGCGCCTCGCGGGTGCGGGCGTCCCACACGCCGAGCCGCTTGAGGTCGTCCACCAGGTACGAGTTGACCTGGAGGAACTCGCCGGAGAGCGTCTCGCGCTTGAACAGGTTGGACACCTGCGGCTCGATGCACTCGTAGGCGCCCACGATCGAGGCGATGGTGGCGGTCGGGGCGATCGCCAGGAGCAGGGAGTTGCGCAGGCCGGTGGTGGCCATGCGCGCGCGCAGCGCGGCCCAGCGCTCGGGCCAGGCCGCCTCGACGCCGTAGTGGTCGGGGTGCAGCACGCCCCGGGCCGTACGGGTCTTCTCCCAGGCAGGCAGCGGGCCGTTGCGCTCGGCGAGGTCGGTGGAGGTCTCGTAGGCCGCGAGCATGATGCGCTCGGCGATGCGGGTGGAGAGGGCCTTCGCCTCGGGGGAGTCGAAGGGCAGGCGCAGCCGGAAGAAGACGTCCTGCAGGCCCATCGCGCCGAGGCCCACCGGGCGCCAGCGGGCGTTGGAGCGGCCCGCCTGCTCGGTCGGGTAGAAGTTGATGTCGACGACCCGGTCCAGGAAGGTGACGGCGGTGCGGACGGTGGCGTCCAGCCGCTCCCAGTCGAGGTCGCCCGCGGCCACGTCGACGAACGCGCCGAGGTTGACCGAGCCCAGGTTGCAGACCGCCGTCTCCCCGTCGTCGGTGACCTCCAGGATCTCCGTGCAGAGGTTGGAGGAGTGGACGACGTGGCCCGGCTCGGCGGTCTGGTTGGCGGTGCGGTTGGCGGTGTCCTTGAAGGTCATCCAGCCGTTGCCGGTCTGCGCGAGGGTACGCATCATGCGCCCGTACAGCTCACGGGCGGGCAGCGTCCTGCGGGCCAGCCCCGCCGCCTCCGCCGCACGGTACGCCACGTCGAACTCCGCGCCCCAGAGGTCGACCAGCTCGGGCACGTCGGCGGGCGAGAACAGGGACCACTGCCCGTCGGCGTCCACCCGGCGCATGAACTCGTCCGGCACCCAGTGGGCGAGGTTGAGGTTGTGGGTGCGGCGGGCGTCCTCGCCGGTGTTGTCCCGCAGCTCCAGGAACTCCTCGATGTCGGCGTGCCAGGTCTCCAGGTAGACCGCCGCGGCGCCCTTGCGCCGGCCGCCCTGGTTCACGGCGGCGACCGAGGCGTCGAGCGTCTTCAGGAACGGGACGATGCCGTTGGAGTGCCCGTTGGTGCCGCGGATGAGCGAGCCGCGGGAGCGGATGCGGGAGTAGGCGATGCCGATGCCGCCGGCGTGCTTGGAGAGGCGGGCCACCTGGTGGAGGCGGTCGTAGAGGGAGTCCAGCTCGTCCTTGGGGGAGTCGAGGAGGTAGCAGGACGACATCTGGGCGTGCCGGGTGCCGGAGTTGAAGAGGGTGGGGGAGGAGGGCAGGTAGTCGAGGCGGCTCATCAGCCCGTAGAGGGCGGCCACCTCGTCGGCCGAGCGGGCGGTGTCGTCCTCGGCGAGCCCGGCGGCCACGCGCAGCATGAAGTGCTGGGGCGTCTCGACCACCTTGCGGGTGATCGGGTGCCGGAGCAGGTACCGGCTGTGCAGGGTACGCAGACCGAAGTAGCCGAAGCGGTCGTCGGCGGCCGGGTCGATCAGCGCGTCCAGCCGCTCCGCGTGCAGCCGTACGAACGCGGCGGTGCGGTCGGCGATCAGGCCCTCGCGGTGACCGGTGGCGACCGACCCGGTGAAGGAGGTGACGCCCTGGGAGGCGGCCTCGGCCCGGATGGTGAGGGTCAGCAGGCGGGCGGCGAGCCGGGAGTAGACCGGGTCCTCCGAGATCAGTCCGGCGGCGGCCTCGGTGGCCAGCTCGCGCAGCTCGGCCTCGTCCGCACGGGTGGACCGGCCGCGCAGCGCGGCGGCGGCGACCCGGCCGGGGTCGGCGCCCGGGAGGTCGGCGGTCAGCTCGGTCAGGGTCCGCAGCAGCGCGGTACCGGGACCGTCCGGTTCCGCGGTCGCCGCCACCGGGGTCGCTGAAGCCGGATCGGCTGGCGCGATGGTCACGTGGAGCACTCCCTCGCTCGGCACGGGGCCTGGCGGAGGGCAGGAGGCAGCTCACGAGCGCGCACGGCGTCGCGTCCACCGGCCCACTCCACGAGGCCCGGACGTCATGGCACCCGGGCCAAGGCGGCCGGGCGCACTGTCGGCAGGTCCTCGGACTCAAGCCCGTGCGCGGACACGTGGGGACGCGGACACGCACAAGTACACCGTTGCGGGACAGTTCCGGATTCGCACCGGATTCCCCTGCGGCGACAGCGAGCACGAGCATACATCTTGTGCCGGGCGCCGCCAGCACCCCCAGATGTTGTGTCCGTGAGCGTGCCGGGAGGGTGTCAGAGCGTCAGTTCGTAGGTGAGCAGGGTAAAGTCGTCCAGCTTCGGCAGGGGGTTCCAGTCGCGCTCCGGGGTGCGGGTGAAACCCAGGCGCGCGTAGAGGCGGTGGGCGCCGTGCATGGTCCGCTGGGTGGACAGCACGACCCGCGCGCAGCCCGGCACGGACCGGGCGCGGTCGACGCAGGCCCGCACCAGCGCCTCGCCGGCGCCGCGTCCGCGCGCCTCGCGGGCGACGGCGAGCATGCGTATCTCGGCCTCGCCGGGACGGGCGATGTCGGCCATCGGGCCACCGCGGGGCACGAAGGTGACGCCACCGAGCACACCGCCGTCCGATGCGGCGACCAGCACCTCGGCGGCGGCCGCCCGCCGGGCCACGGCGCGCAGCTCGTGGAGGTAGGCGTCGTCCTCCCCGAAGTCGAGGAGGCCGTCGCCCAGGTAGGCGCGCGCGGTGATCTCACCGAGGGGGGCGTACTCCTCGGCCGTGGCACGCCGGATCACGAAGTCCATGAACCCGAGTGTGCCCGACGGGTACGACAGCGGGCCGCCGGATTTCTCCGACGGCCCGCATGGGGGAGGGGATCAGTGCGAGGTGCCCGCCGTGGCCGGCGGCAGCTCCACCTCGACGCCGGGGTCGCCCGCGTCCGCCGTGTAGTCACCGGGCTTGGTCTCGTCGACGCCGTCGGGAGCCTTGAGCGCCCGCATGACGAAGGTCAGGACCACGGTGACCACCACGTTCAGCACGAAGGCGGTGAGGCCGATGTAGCCGATCTCACCGATGCCCGGGATCTCGTCGGAGGAACCGCCGAAGTGCTTCTGCGTCGGCGAGGCCACCCCGTACGCGGCGACCGTGCCGTAGACCATGCCGACCGCCCAGCCGCCGAGCAGGGCCCAGCGGTGGAACCAGCGGGTGAACAGGCCGCCCACCAGGGCCGGGAAGGTCTGCAGGATCCAGATGCCGCCGAGCAGCTGGAAGTTGATCGCGACGGTCTTGTCCATGCCGAGCACGAACACCAGCGCGCCCACCTTCACCAGCAGGGACACCAGCTTGGAGACCTTGGTCTCCTGGGCCGGGGTGGCGTCCGGCTTGATGAAGTCCTTGTAGATGTTGCGGGTGAAGAGGTTGGCGGCCGCGATCGACATGATCGCCGCCGGGACCAGGGCGCCGATGCCGATCGCCGCGAAGGCCACGCCGGCGAACCAGTCCGGGAACATGTTCTCGAAGAGCTGGGGGATCGCCAGCTGCCCGTTCTCCACCTTCACCCCGGCCGCGATCGCCATGAAGCCCAGCAGCGCGAGCAGGCCCAGCATCAGCGAGTACAGCGGCAGGATCGTGGTGTTGCGGCGGATCACCTCACGGCTGCGCGAGGACAGCGTCGCGGTGATCGAGTGCGGGTACATGAAGAGCGCGAGCGCGGAGCCCAGCGCCAGCGTGGCGTAGGTCCACTGGCCGCCGTGGTCCGGCGTCAGCGAGCCCTTGCCCGACTCGGTGAACTTGTCGCCCGCCGCCGCGAAGATGTCGTCGAAGCCGCCCAGCTTGATCGGGATGTAGATGATCGCCACCGCGATGACGATGTAGATCAGCGTGTCCTTCACGAAGGCGATCAGCGCGGGCGCGCGCAGCCCCGACGAGTAGGTGTAGGCCGCCAGCACGCCGAAGGCGATCAGCAGGGGCAGGTCCTTGATGAACCAGTTGGTGTCCTCGCCGCCGCCGAGGCCCATCACGTCCAGCACGGCCTGGATGCCGACGAGCTGGAGCGCGATGTACGGCATGGTGGCGAGGATGCCGGTCACGGCCACCGCCAGCGACAGCCCCTTCGAGCCGAACCGGCCGCGCACGAAGTCCGAGGTCGTCACGTAGCCGTGCTTGTGGGAGACCGACCACAGCCGGGGCAGGAAGGTGAAGATCAGCGGGTAGACCAGGATCGTGTACGGCACCGCGAAGAAGCCCGAGGCGCCGGCCGCGTAGATCGCCGCCGGCACGGCCACGAAGGTGTACGCCGTGTACAGGTCGCCGCCCAGCAGGAACCAGGTGACCCAGGTGCCGAACGAGCGGCCGCCCAGGCCCCACTCGTCGAGGCTGTGCTCGTTCTCGGCCCTGCGCCAGCGGGCGGCGAGGAAGCCCATGGCGGTGACGAGCAGGAAGAAGAAGATGAAGACGGCGAGTGCGACGCCGTTCACGCCGTCGTTCACTTCGAACCGCCTTCCCGGCGGGCGCGCTGGTCACGCTGCCACAGCTTGTAGGCGATCATCGTCAGCGCGGTGGAGAGGACCACCCACGCCATCTGGTACCAGTAGAAGAACGGGATGCCGATGAAGGCCGGGTCCGTCTTCGCGTACGAACCGACCCAGAGCATGGCGACGAACGGTGCGACAAGGCAGAGGCCGATGACGACGCGCACCGGCGTCACCACCGGCCCTCTGCTCACTTCTGGGGCTTGTGACATACGGCGGCTCCGTCCCCTCGCTGATCACCTCGTGCAGTGCGCACGAAATGTAGGTGACGGCGTCGAGAGAGCGGAACCCCTCGTCCGCATATCGGTCCTGAACTGCAACTTCACGGTCCGGGGTGGCGGAATATGTCGGACACGCGAGCCGCGCGACCGGCGCGCCGGGCCGGACGGGCCCTAGTCCTGGGGCCGCTTCAGCCGGGCCACGAACTTGTAGCGGTCGCCCCGGTACACCGAGCGCACCCACTCCACGGGCTGACCGGTGCGGTCCTGCGAGTGCCGGGAGAGCATCAGCATGGGCAGGCCGACGTCGGTGCCGAGCAGCCCGGCCTCGCGCGGGGTGGCCAGCGAGGTCTCGATGGTCTCCTCGGCCTCGGCGAGGTGGACGTCGTAGACCTCGGCGAGCGCCGTGTAGAGGGACGTGTACTTCACCAGGGAACGGCGCAGCGCCGGGAAGCGCTTGGCGCTGAGGTGGGTGGTCTCGATGGCCATGGGCTCGCCGTTGGCCATGCGCAGCCGCTCGATGCGCAGCACCCGACCGCCGGCCGTGATGTCCAGCAGCCCGGCGAGCCGGTCGTCGGCGGTGATGTAGCCGATGTCCAGCAGCTGCGAGGTGGGTTCGAGACCCTGGGCCCGCATGTCCTCGGTGTACGAGGTGAGTTGCAGGGCCTGCGAGACCTTGGGCTTGGCGACGAAGGTGCCCTTGCCCTGGATGCGCTCCAGGCGGCCCTCGACGACCAGTTCCTGGAGGGCCTGGCGCACCGTCGTGCGCGAGGTGTCGAACTCGGCGGCCAGGGTGCGCTCGGGAGGGACCGGCGTGCCCGGCGCCTGGGTCCGGGTCATGTCCAGCAGGTGCTTCTTCAGTCGGTAGTACTTGGGCACGCGCGCGGTACGGACGGTCGCCCCACCCTCGTTCTCCGCACTGCTGACGTCGGTGCTCATGCTCTGCCTTCCCGGCTCCGGGTGCCGAAGCGACCGATATCCCTGTCGGCCACGGCCCACATCGTGGCACGGCTCCGGGCAGGATGGCCCCGCACGCTCCGTGATCCCTTCTGTATACCTCCGCGCCCCCCGTTGGTCTAGTCCACAGCGCCGTCGGACACCGCTGGTACGCGCGTTCGGGACCGTGTCGGCACGCCCTTCGGCGGGCGGTGGTACACCCCCTCCCGGTCCGCCCGATCTGCCGCTTGCGCAATGAAAGGTCCCTGCATATCTCGGTCGCATCACGGACGCATGGACCGTGCTTGCGCACCCTTGACAGCCCTATTGGTCTGGGCCAAGCTCCCCGTACTGGTCTACACCATTGGTCCAGGTCCCGGCCCCATGGGCGGTCCGCGTCGACGAGCAACCGCGGGGAGGCAGGGGGGTTTTGTGGCATCCCTGAGGAGGGTGGCGTGAAGCGCAAGCTGATAGCCGCGATCGGTATCGCGGGCATGATGGTCTCGATCGCGGCGTGCGGGGGCGACGACGGCGACGACGGCAAGAAGGCCGGGGCGGACGGCTACGCCGGTGAGACGCTCACCGTGTGGGTCATGGACGGATCCTCGCCGGACGACTGGCAGGCCGACCTCGCCAAGGAGTTCGAGGCGAAGACCAAGGCCAAGGTCAAGTTCGAGATCCAGAAGTGGAACGGTATCCAGCAGAAGCTGACCACCGCCCTCTCCGAGGAGAACCCGCCCGACGTCTTCGAGATCGGCAACACCCAGACGCCGGCCTACGCCAAGACCGGCGGCCTCGCCGACCTGAGCGACCTCAAGAGCGAGATCGGCACCGACTGGTCCGAGTCCCTCAACAAGTCCGCCGTCTTCGAGGACAAGCAGTACGCGGCCCCGTGGTTCGTGGTGAACCGCGTGGTCGTCTACAACAAGAAGATCTGGGCGGACGCGGGCATCAAGGGCACGCCCAAGACCCGCGACGAGTTCTACGACGCCCTCAAGACGATCGGCGACAAGACCGACGCCGAGCCGATCTACCTGCCCGGCCAGAACTGGTACCACTTCGTGGGCCTGGCCATCGGCGAGGGCGCCGAGCTGGTCAAGAAGGACGGCGACAAGTACGTCTCCAACCTGGCCGACCCGAAGATCGCCGCCGCCACCGAGACCTACAAGAAGTTCCAGGCTCTCTCCAAGGCGCCCAAGGACAAGGACGAGGCCACCCCGCAGCAGGGTGAGATCTTCGCCAAGGGCAAGACCGGCGCCTTCATCGGCATGGGCTGGGAGGGCGCCACGGCGATCGCCACCAACCCGGCGATCGAGAAGGACCTCGGCTACTTCACCATCCCGGGTCCCACGGCCGACAAGCCCGAGGGCGTCTTCCTCGGCGGCTCCAACCTGGCCGTCGCCGCGGGCAGCAAGAAGCAGGAGCTGGCCAAGGAGTTCCTGAAGATCGCGCTGTCCGACAAGTACGAGGGCGCGCTGTCCAAGGCCAACGGCGTCATCCCGAACAAGGACGCGCTGCAGAGCAACCTCAAGGGCAACGCCGCCGCCGAGGCCGCCGCGCCGGCCTCCGCGGGCGGTGACACCACGCCGCTGATCCCGGAGTGGGCCGCGGTCGAGAACGACCCCAACCCGATCAAGACCTACCTGACGGCCGTGATGAAGGGGAAGTCCCCGGCCGAGGCCGCCGAGCAGGTCGAGGGCGAGTTCAACAAGCGCCTGGCGCAGCAGCAGTAGGACCGGCTGAGCCGGGGCGGGGGCCGGCACGCGACGGCCCCCGCCCCGGCGTCGAGTTGAACAGGTCGAGAAGAGAGAGACCGCGAGCATGACCGTGCAGACCGAACGGCCGCCCTCCGGCCCGTCGGACGTCCGCAAGACGGACGGCGAGGGCACCGGCAGGCCGAAACCGAGAGCCGCGTCGCGCGCCGGCGCACTCGTCCCGTACCTGTTGCTGCTGCCCGCCTGCGCGGCCACCGTGCTCCTGCTGGGCTGGCCGCTGGTCAAGGACGGCCTGCTGTCCTTCCAGAACCTCAACATGGCGCAGCTGATCCAGCACGTCACCGAATGGACCGGCTTCGACAACTACAAGGCGGTCCTCACCGGCGAGGACTTCTGGCGGGTCACCGTCCGCTCGATCATCTTCACCGCGGTCAACGTCGCCCTCACCATGGTGGTCGGCGGCCTGATCGGCCTGCTGCTCGCCCGCCTCGGCAGGGTGATGCGTCTCGTGCTGATGATCGGCCTGGTGCTGGCGTGGGCCATGCCGGTGGTCGCCGCGACCACCGTCTACCAGTGGCTCTTCGCCCAGCGCTTCGGCGTCGTCAACTGGGTCCTGGACAAGCTCGGCTGGCACTCCATGGCCGACTACAGCTGGACCGGCAGCCAGATGTCGACCTTCTTCGTGGTCACCGTGCTCATCGTCTGGATGTCGGTCCCGTTCGTCGCCATCAACCTGTACGCGGCGACCACCACCATCTCCGTCGAGTTGTACGAGGCCGCCGCCCTGGACGGGGCCGGCGCCTGGCGCAGCTTCACCACGGTCACCCTGCCGGTCCTGCGGCCGTTCCTCTACGCGACGACCTTCCTGGAGGTCATCTGGATCTTCAAGGCGTTCGTCCAGGTGTACACGTTCAACGGCGGCGGCCCGGACCGGCTGACCGAGATCCTGCCCGTGTACGCCTACATCGAGGGCGTCGGCAACCAGCACTACGGCATGGGCGCGGCGATCGCCGTCCTGACCATCCTGATCCTGCTCGGCCTGACCGCCTACTACCTCAGGATCGTGCTCAAGCAAGAGGAGGACGAGCTGTGAAGCGCTCGCTCTTCGGCCGCCTGTGGCCCAACGTCACGGCCGTCGTCCTGTTCATCGGCCTCGTCTTCCCCGTCTACTGGATGTTCGCCACGGCCTTCAAGCCGACCGGCGACATCATCTCGGAGGACCCGGTCTGGTTCCCGACCGACGTCACGCTCGACCACTTCAAGACCGCGGTCGAGGCCGACCACTTCTGGACCTACGTCGGCAACTCGCTCATCGTCACCGTCTGCGCGGTCGTCTTCTCGCTGGTCATCGCGCTGGCCGGGGCGTTCGCCCTGGCGCGGATGCGGTTCAAGGGGCGGCGCGGCTTCATCGTCGGCTTCATGCTCGCCCAGATGGCGCCCTGGGAAGTCATGGTCATCGCGATCTACATGATCGTGCGCGACGCCTCGATGCTGAACAGCCTCGTGCCGCTGACCCTCTTCTACATGATGATGATCCTGCCCTTCACCATCCTGACGCTGCGCGGCTTCGTCGCCGCCGTGCCGAGGGAACTGGAGGAGTCCGCGCTGGTCGACGGCTGCACCCGGGCCCAGGCGTTCCGCCGGGTCATCCTGCCGCTGCTCGCCCCGGGGCTGATGTCCACCTCGATGTTCGGCTTCATCACCGCGTGGAACGAACTGCCCCTCGTGCTGGTCGTCAACAAGGAGGCCGAGGCGCAGACCCTGCCGCTGTGGCTCACCAGCTTCCAGACCGTCTTCGGCGACAACTGGGGTGCGACCATGGCCGCCTCGTCGCTCTTCGCCATCCCGATCCTGATCCTCTTCGTCTTCCTGCAGCGCAAGGCCGTCAGCGGCCTGACCGCCGGCGCCGTGAAGGGATAACGCCACCCGATGACGACAATCGCCAGCGGCACCGACACGCTCACGCGCGACGCGCTGACCGTCCTCCAGCCCGGCTTCACCGGGACCACCGCCCCCGACTGGTTGCTGCGCAGCCTCGGCGAGGGGCTGGCCTCCGTCGGCCTGTTCGGGCGCAACATCGCCTCGGCCGGGCAACTGGCCGCCCTGACCGCCCAGCTGCGCGCCGAACGCGACGACGTGCTGGTCGCCATCGACGAGGAGGGCGGCGACGTCACCCGCCTGGAGGTCCGCACCGGCTCCTCCTTCCCCGGCAACCTCGCCCTCGGCGCGGTGGACGACGTGGAGCTGACCCGGGAGGTGGCCGCGGAACTGGGCCGCCGGCTCGCGGCCTGCGGGGTGAACCTCAACTGGGCGCCGTCCGCCGACGTCAACTCCAACCCGGACAACCCGGTCATCGGCGTGCGCTCCTTCGGCGCCGGCACCGACCTGGTCTCCCGGCACACCGCCGCCTACGTCACCGGCCTCCAGTCGGTGGGCGTGGCCGCCTGCACCAAGCACTTCCCCGGTCACGGCGACACCGCCGTCGACTCCCACCACGCGATGCCGCGCATCGACGTGGGCGCCGAGGTGCTCGCCGAGCGCGACCTCGCCCCCTTCCGCGCGGCCATCGCCGCCGGCAGCCGCGCGGTGATGAGCGCCCACATCCTGGTCCCGGCCCTGGACCCGGACCGGCCGGCCACGCTGTCCCGCCGCATCCTGACCGACCTGCTCCGCGGCGAACTGGGCCACCAGGGCCTGATCGTCACCGACGGCATGGAGATGCGGGCCATCTCGGGCACCTACGGCATCGAACGCGGCAGCGTCCTGGCCATCGGGGCGGGCGCCGACGCGATCTGCGTGGGCGGCGGCCTGGCCGACGAGGGGACCGTGCTGCGGCTGCGCGACGCCCTGGTCGAGGCCGTCCGCTCGGGCGAGCTGGCCGAGGACCGGCTGGCCGACGCGGCGGAACGGGTCCGCGCCCTGGCCCGCTGGACCTCCGCGCACCGCACCGACGCCGCCGCCCGGTCCGCGAGCGGCACCGACGGGGACGTGGGCCTGAGTGCCGCCCGCCGGGCCCTGCGGATCACCGGCTCCGACGGCTTCACCGCCCTCACCGACGCGCCCTACGTCGCCGCGCTCACCCCCGTGGCGAACATCGCGGTCGGCGACGAGACCCCCTGGGGCGTCGCCGCCGAGCTGTTCCGTCTGCTCCCCGGCACGGAGACCGGCAGCTTCACCGGGCCGGACGCCGGGAAGGACGTGCTGGGCGCGGCAGGTCCGCGCCGCATCGTGGCCGTCGTCCGCGACGAACACCGGCACCCCTGGATGGCGGCCGCCCTCGACACGCTGCTGGCGGAGCGCCCCGACACGATCGTCGTCGAGATGGGCGTGCCCCGCGCGGCGCCACGCGGCGCCCTCCACGTGGCCACCCACGGCGCAGCCCGCGTCTGCGGCCGCGCAGCCGCGGAGGCTCTCACGGGGGCGTGACACACACCGCCCGACATGCACGAAGACGCCGACCCCCTCCTGCGAGGGGGTCGGCGACTTCGCCGTACGGCGGGCCCGGGTGTACGGGGGAGGGGGACGGGGGGAGGGGGGACGGGTGTGAGGCCGGCACACGCGTGGAGTGTGGCGCTCAGGAGTCTGCGGCGGCACACGCGTGGGGTGTGGCGCTCAGGAGTCTGCGGCCGGCACAGGCGCGCGGTGCGGCGGCGGCCCGGGCGCGGGTACGGGCGTGAGAGGGGCGGGCGCGCGGTGCGGCGGCGGCCGGGGGCCCGGGTGTACGGGCGTGAGGCGGGGCGGGCGTGCGGTGCGGCGGCGGCCGGGGGCCGGGGGCCCGGGTGTACGGGCGTGAGGCGGGCGCAGGCGTGCGGTGCGGCCGCCCGAGATCCAGACGGGCGCACGGGCGGGCAGCCGGCCTGCACGGTCGCTCGCCGGGCGCGTCCCCCGGAGCCGCTCAGGGCGTCTCCGTGCGGGTGTCCCGGTCCGTGGGGTGTCCGGTCAGGCGCGGCTCCCGCGCAGGTGGGACACGGCGAAGGGCGCCGCCCCCGGTGACCGGGGACCAGCGCCCTCCCTGCACGTGCCCGCGGACTCAGATGCCCTGCCAGGCGGGCTTGTGCGCGAAGGTGTGCCGGAAGTAGTCGGCCAGCTTCAGCTTGGAGGCGGCGGCCTCGTCGACGACGACGGTGGCATGCGGGTGGAACTGGAGCGCGGAGGCCGGGCACACCGCCGCCACCGGACCCTCGACACTCGCGGCTACCGCGTCCGCCTTGCCCTCGCCGGTGGCGAGCAGCACCACGTGCCGGGCCTCCAGGATGGTGCCGATGCCCTGCGTGATCACGTGGTGCGGGACCTGTTCGATGTCACCGTCGAAGAAGCGCGCGTTGTCGACGCGGGTCTGCTCGGTGAGCGTCTTGATCCGGGTCCGCGAGGCCAGCGAGGAGCACGGCTCGTTGAAGCCGATGTGCCCGTCGGTCCCGATCCCCAGCAGCTGGAGGTCGACCCCGCCGGCCCCGCCCAGCGCCTCGTCGTACGCCTCGCATGCCCTCTGCACGTCGTCCGCCGTGCCGTCCGGTCCCATGAACGCGTCCATGCCGATCCCCAGCGGTTCGAGCACCTCGCGCCGCAGCACCGAGCGGTACGACTCGGGGTGATCCGCGGGCAGCCCCACGTACTCGTCCAGCTGGGCGATCCGGGCCCGCGCGGTGTCCACGGCGCCCGAGCGCACCTTGGCCGCCAGCGCCTCGTAGACGGGCAGCGGCGTCGATCCGGTGGCCACCCCGAGCAGGGCGTCGGGCTTGCGTCGGAGCAGCTGCGCCATGGCTTCGGCTATCAGTTCGCCGCCTGCCCTGGCGTCGGGAACGATGACAACTTCCACGCTTGCCTGCCGTTTCGAAGAGTGGACTCACCCGGGGTCCGGGACTGGCTGTGTGGGGCCCTATGTGGTTTAGACCAATCTAACAGAGCGGGACCCCGCGAGCGCGTCGAACGGCCGGTGAAACGGCGGCCCCGGACCTCACGTCAGCGAACCCCCCGTGGCGTCCACCCAGCTCCCCGTGACCCACCGTCCTTCATGCGAGGCGAGGAACGCCACCACGTCGGCCACCTCGGCCGGCGTGCCGACCCCGCCCAGCGCGGAGAGTGCCGCCGCCCGCTTCCAGCCGTCCGCGCTCCCGTGCAGCAGGTCGGCCGTGTTGTCGGTCTCGATGATGCCGGGCGCCACCGAGTTCACCGTGATGCCGCGGGCGCCCAGCACCTTGGAGAGGTCGCGCGAGAAGACGTCCAGCGCTCCCTTCGTCATCGCGTACGCCATGTTGTCCGGCATCACGGCGGTGCGGGCCAGCCCCGAGGAGATGTTGATGACCCGGCCGCCGTCGCGAATCCGCCCCATGCCGTGCTTGAGGAGGAAGAACGGCGCCCTCACGTTGACCGCGAAGACCGCGTCGTACTCCGCTTCCCCTATCTCCCCTATGGGGCGCGTGTTGCCGATGCCGGCGTTGTTCACCAGGACGTCCAGCCCGTCGGCGTGCCGGTCGAACTCCTCCCACAGGGCCTCGGCCGCCCCGGGGGCGCTCAAGTCGGCCCGGATCGCGAACGCCGAGCCGCCCGCCGCCTCGATCTCCGCGACCGTCCCCTTCGCCGCAGTCTCGTCCCTCCCGTAGTGCACCGCGACCCGGGCGCCGTCCCGCCCCAGCCGCTCGGCGATGCCGCGCCCGATGCCCCTGCTCGCCCCCGTGACAAGTGCCGTCCTGCCGGTAAGCACGCCCATGACGACGCCCCCTTCGCATTTCCCTAGCGGTCGCTACAGAAAAGACCGTACAACACCGCGGCGACAATTTTCTAGTGCTCGCTATAAAATGAACTCCATGGTGAGCGACGAGAAGAGCGGACAAGCGGGGGCGTCGGCCGGGAGGGGCGGGGCCAGGACCCGGGGCCGACCCCGTTCCTTCGACCGGGCGACGGCTCTGGAGAAGGCGCTGATGGCCTTCTGGGAACACGGTTACGAGGCCACGTCCGTCTCCGACCTCACCCGGGTCATGGACATCGGCGCCCCGAGCCTCTACGCCGCCTTCGGCGACAAGCGCTCGCTCTTCGAGGAGGTCGTCCAGGAGTACGGCGTGCGCTACGGCTCCTTCGGCGCCCGCGCCCTCGACGAGGAGCCGACCGCGCGGGCGGGGACGGAGCGGATGCTGCGCGAGGCCGCCGTCGAGTACACGGCGCCGGGCCGGCCGCACGGCTGCCTCGTCATCCACGCGGCCGCCAACTGCTCGACGCCCGAGGTCGAGGAGTCCCTCCGGCAGCGGCGCAACGCCAACATCGCCGCCATCGAGAGCCGGATAGCCGCCGACGTGGACGCGGGTGTGCTCCCATCGACCACCGACGCCGCGACCCTGGCCCGCTATACCGGCGCGATGATCCAGGGCATGTCCCAGCAGGCGCGCGACGGCGCGAGCCGGGCGGAACTGGAGGCACTCGTGGAAATTGCCCTGGCCGCCTGGCCCCGCGTGTGAGCCAACAGGGTTAGGCTTCTGCCGGGCACTCGGGTGACCGCGCGCCCGGCGGAGCACGACAACGACAAACGACGTTCATCGCATGGACACGGTGAGTGGTCTAGTCCACAATGGCCACAGGTGGCACTTGCCGTGACGCTCACGCAAGGTGATCGCCAGACTTCCGCCTTCCCCGCACAGGAGGGCGGACCGAGGAACCGGAGCTCTCTGCCCTGACTGCCCCGGCTCCTCATCCTTCGGCCGACCGGGACCGCACACCCCGCGGCCGATGTTGCTCCGGGCTGCGGTGCCGGGAGGGTTGAGGGTCCCTCCCAGGCGCCGCGGCCCGCGGGTGTCTCCGGGGTCCGATCCCGCCCCTCCGCCGGTGCGAACCGTCTGGTTTCGGGCGCTGTCCGTACCGCCAGGTACGCTCAGCCACGTGCCCTCCATGAACGAACTCGTACGCCAGCACACCGCGCTCGACGACTCCGACCTCGAGTGGCTCCACCTGCTGGTCTCGGAGTGGCAGCTCCTCTCCGACCTCTCCTTCGCCGACCTCGTCCTGTGGGTGCCCACCCGCGACGGCACGCGCTACGTCTCGGTCGCCCAGATGCGTCCGAACACCGGCCCGACCTCCTACCAGGACGACATGGTCGGCCACCTCGTCCCGCGCGGCCGGCGCCCCATGCTGGACGCCGCCCTGGACGAGGGCCGGATCGTGCGCGAGGGCGACCCGGAGTGGCGCGAGGAGGTCCCGGTCCGCGTCGAGTCCATCCCCGTGCGGCGCCAGGGGCGCGTCCTGGGCGTCATCGCCCGCAACACCAACCTGCTCACCGTGCGCACGCCGAGCCGTCTGGAGCTCACCTACCTCCAGAGCGCCTCCGACCTCGCCCAGATGATCGCGGCCGGTGCCTTCCCGTTCGAGAACCAGCAGGTCGACATGGACGCCTCACCTCGCGTGGGCGACGGTCTGATCAGGGTCGACGGGGACGGCATCGTCCAGTACGCCTCGCCGAACGCGCTGTCGGCGTACCACCGCATGGGCCTCGCCGCCGACATGGTCGGCCATCACCTCGGCCGCACCACCGCCGAACTGGCCCCCTCCCGCGGCCCCGTGGACGAGGCACTCGCCAAGGTGGCCAGCGGCTGGGCGCCCCGCGAGTTCGAGATCGAGGCCCATGACGGGGTGATCCAGTTCCGTGCCATCCCCCTCAAGCCCAAGGGCACGCGCATCGGTTCGCTGGTGCTCCTCCGCGACGTCACGGAACTGCGCCGTCGCGAGCGCGAGTTGATCACCAAGGACGCCACCATCCGGGAGATCCACCACCGGGTGAAGAACAACCTCCAGACGGTGGCGGCCCTGCTGCGCCTCCAGGCCCGGCGTATCGAGTCCGACCGGGGACGCGAGGCACTCGAAGAGGCCGTACGCCGCGTCGGATCGATCGCGATCGTGCATGAGACGCTCTCCCAGAACCTGGACGAGCGCGTGGAGTTCGACGAGATCGCCGACCGTGTGCTGGCGATGGTGGCGGAGATCTCGCCGGGCAAGGTCACCGGCCGGCGCACCGGACGCTTCGGCATCCTGGACGCCGAGGTGGCGACCCCGCTGTCGATGGTCCTCACCGAGGTGCTGCAGAACGCCCTGGAGCACGGCTTCCGCGAGGGCGACACCGGCACGGTCGAGGTCTCCGCGGTCCGTGGCGGTACGACGAAGGAGGCCCGGCTGCTGGTCACCGTCCAGGACGACGGGGTCGGCCTGCCCGAGCACTTCGACCCGCACCGCTCCGGCAACCTCGGCCTGCAGATCGTCCGCACCCTGGTGGAGGGTGAGCTGGGCGGCTCCTTCGACATGGTCCCGGCCCCGAACCGCGGCACCCGGGTGATCCTCGACATCCCGGTGCCCGCAGCGAAGTAGCGGCGCCGCGCCCGGTGGACCGGGCCCCTGACGGCACAGCCCGGACAGCAAAAAGCCCCGGACCGGTGAAGGTCCGAGGCCAGTGCTCGTGCGTTGCATCGTCCGATGCGCATCGGGGGTACTGCGCGCTGCGGCTCGGGAGCGGGGGTTGCGTACTCGCTGTACGCGCCGCCAAGCTCAGGCTGTCAGCAGGGGTGGATGGTCAGGCGGAGGCCTGACGAGCCCGGTTGCGGGCGGCACGGCGCTTCATTGCGCGGCGCTCGTCCTCGCTGAGACCACCCCAGACGCCGGAGTCCTGACCGGACTCGAGCGCCCACTGCAGGCACTGCTCCATGACAGGGCAGCGACGGCAGACGGCCTTGGCTTCCTCGATCTGCAGCAGCGCGGGACCGGTGTTGCCGATGGGGAAGAAGAGCTCGGGGTCTTCCTCGCGGCAAACGGCGCGGTGACGCCAGTCCATGGCTGCTACCTCTCCTTGGTATTACATGCAGGTTGCTTGTGAATGTGAACGCTTTCACGAATCCCTCAACAAGGGAAGGGCCTACCGTCAGGTTGCCCTGCGTGGTCCTGTGATCTGAAGAGGGGTTCTGGTGATCTGTGGAGGCTGGTGTTGCGGGCCGTCCCGATCGCCAAGAAGAGACTCGCAAACCTCAGCGGCGGATACAACCCCTTCCGGAAAGTTTTTTTTGATTCTTCGGTGTCGACTAGGTCACAGCCGTACTTCCATGGGGTGGACCCTGGTCTAAACGTTCGAGTGAAAGGACTTTCGCCCCTTCTGCTCACACAATCACACGCAGTGCACGGCGTACGCCTGTGAACGTCACGCTGGTCCGCAGTCCCAGGTGGTCACCGTCCATCTGGAGGGGGAGCGGGACCTTCGAATGCAAGGTGAACCCGGTCAGATCGTGCAGGGAGACGGCGTGCCGGCCCTGGGGTCCCCGCTCGGGGGACGAAGTGAGCAACTGGGTCCCATACCGGGCAACCGCGCCCGTGGACAGGCGGCTGAGTCCGAAGACGTCGAGCGCGGTATCGAACGAGGCCTTAGGTGACGCGTAGATCGGGCGATTGCCGAGAAACGTCCAGGGGCACGTGTTCGAGACTATGGAGACCACGAGATCGTTGATCGGCTCCTCGCCCGCCCGCTCCAGGGTGATCGTCCCGCTGCGGCGGTGCGGTTCCCCCATGAGCGCGCGCATCACCTGGCGGAGATAGAGGGCGTGGGTCGATCTCCTGCCGCGCTCACGCTGCTGCTCCACCCGGCCGACCACGCCGGCGTCGAAGCCCAGCCCGGCGTTGAAGGTGAACCAGCGGGCCGGTACCGACTCGTCCTCCGAGCCCGGGGTGCCCGAGGCGAGCCCCAGCCCGACGGTCCGTTCGCTGCCCTCGCGCAGGGCGTCCAGCAGGGCGCCGGTGGCCTCCACGGCGTGGTTGGGCAGGCCGAGGGCGCGGGCGAAGACGTTGGTGGAGCCGCCGGGGACCACCGCGAGACGGGGCAGGTCCTGAGGGGCGGGGCCGGCGTGCAGCAGGCCGTTGACGACCTCGTTCACCGTGCCGTCGCCGCCGAGGGCGACCACCAGCTCGATGTCGTCGCTCTGTGCCGCCTGCCGGCCGAGGTCGCGCGCATGACCGCGGTACTCGGTGGTGACCGCCTCCAGCTTCATCTCGCTCGCGAGCGCGTGGATGAGCACGTCGCGCGTGCGCGCACTCGTGGTGGTTGCCGCCGGATTGACCACGAGAAGTGCACGCATGGTTTGCAGGGTACCTACTGGGTGGTACCCGGCCCAGACCGAGGTGGAGAACCGAGGTGGGGATCGGGGGGCGCACGGGCGTGGGCGGCGCACCGGACGCGCCCGCGGGTTCGTGCGCGCCGGGGGCTACCCTGCAAGGGTGAGCAGTGAGCAGAACCCCACCGTCCCTCAAGCCGCCGAAGAGCCCGGTCCCCGACCCGGTCGGCTGACCGCCGCGGCGGCGCTCGCCGCACTCGAGGGTCTGGCACTCGTCGTCGGTGGTGCCTGGATGCTGGTGGGCGGTCTCACGGGCCACCCCGACGACCGGACGTCGGCCCTCACCGGCGGCGTCACCCTGATCGTCCTCGCCCTGCTGCCGCTGCTCGCCGCCCGCGGGCTGATCGCCCGGCGGGGCTGGAGCCGGGGGCCCGCCGTCATCACGCAGATCATGGCGCTGCCCGTGGCCTACAACCTGCTGCAGGCCGACAGCGTGGCCATCCCGGCGGGCATCGTGCTCGGTGTCGTCGCCGTCACGGCGCTGGTGCTGCTCGTGAACCCCACGACCACCCAGGCCCTCGGGATCCGGGGGCCCGGCGGCGCGGAGAAGTAGGCCGTCCCGCCCGGCGGTGTCCGGGCGCGTCCGGCGCCCGGTGGTCCGTCCTCGCGGCCGGCTACTCCTCGACCAGCAGCTTCTCCCGCAGCTGCGCCAGCGTGCGGGCCAGCAGCCGCGAGACGTGCATCTGCGAGATGCCGACCTCCTGCGCGATCTGCGACTGGGTCATGTTGCCGAAGAAGCGCAGCAGCAGGATGCGTTTCTCCCGCGGCGGCAGGTCCTCCAGCAGCGGTTTGAGCGACTCCCGGTACTCGACGCCCTCCAGGGCCTCGTCCTCCGCGCCCAGGGTGTCCGCGACCGCCGGGGACTCGTCGTCGGTGTCCGGGACGTCCAGGGACAGCGTGGAGTACGCGTTGGCCGACTCCAGGCCTTCCAGGACCTCCTCCTCCGAGATCGACAGCTTCTCGGCGAGTTCGTGGACCGTGGGGGAGCGTCCGTGCAGTTGCGAGAGCTCCGCCGTGGCCGTGGTCAGGGCCAGCCGCAGCTCCTGGAGCCGGCGCGGGACCCGCACCGCCCAGCCCTTGTCCCGGAAGTGCCGCTTGATCTCGCCGACGACCGTCGGGGTCGCGTACGTGGAGAACTCCACACCGCGGTCCGGGTCGAAGCGGTCGACCGACTTGATCAGTCCGATGGTCGCGACCTGGGTGAGGTCGTCCAGCGGCTCGCCGCGGTTGCGGAAGCGGCGCGCGAGGTGCTCCACGAGCGGCAGGTGCATGCGGACCAGCCGGTTGCGCAGCTCCGCGTAGGCGGGGCTGTCCTTCTCCAGGGTGCGCAGCTCGGCGAACAGGAGGCGCGCCCCGCTGCGGTCCTGCGGGTCGTGCCGCGTGCCCTGCGTGCCCCGTGCACCGGGCGCGTCGTCCTCGGTGTGTCGCTCGTGCTCGCTCATCGTCCCGCCCGTTGCCCTTTCCCGAGCCCTCGCCTCCGCTCGGACGGGCCGGACGGGGGTCTCCCCGGTCCGCGGCCCGTCGCCCGGGACGACGACCCCCGGGGAGGCCTCGTCCTCCGGATGCGGCCGGGCCTGCTCGGGGATGCCGTCGATGCCGTCGATGCCGTCCGCCATGCGTCGGTTCTCGTTCTCAGAACGAGCGCCCTCGGCCGGCAGCTCCCGTGTGCCGTTCTCGTCCCGCACCGGCCCGTCCCCGTCCCTCACGTCGGCCCGGGTCCCGCGCCGCGCTGTTTGTAGAGGCTGATCGAAACGGTTCTGTCCTCGTCCACGGCGGAGGAGACCTTGCCCGCCAGGGCGGACAGCACGGTCCACGCGAAGGTGTCCCGCGAGGGTGCGTGGCCGTCCGTGGTCGGTGCCGAGACGGTGACCTCGAGCGAGTCGTCGACCAGGCGGAAGACACAGCTGAGCACCGAGCCGGGCACGGCCTGCTGAAGCAGGATCGCGCAGGCCTCGTCGACTGCGATGCGCAGGTCCTCGATCTCGTCGAGGGTGAAGTCCAAACGGGCTGCGAGGCCGGCCGTCGCCGTACGCAGCACCGACAGGTAGGCACCCGCGGCCGGCAGCCGGACTTCGACGAAGTCCTGGGTCGCGGGCTCGCCTGCGATCTGGGACACCCTCACCTCCAAGGTGGTACAAGCGTTACAGGGCCGAGGATCGACCCCGGGGCAACGCGATGCGTGGTTCAGCGGTGACGTTATCGCGCTCCGAACTTTCCTGTCCCCGAGACCCCAACCCCGCACTGTCACTCATAGTAAACACATGAACACGCACAGTGGCTAGAGGTTCGGGGGGCTCAAATCGGAAGAGCGCGCGCCGGGTTGACGTACCCAGGCCTCAGACGGTCGAACCGTCCCCGGCCGAGGTCACACGAGGACGTGATCTACGAAGCACCAACGCCAGTTCTCGCCCGGTTCGAAGGTGCGCATGACCGGGTGACCGGTCTCGCGGTGATGCGCCGTGGCGTGCTGCCTCGGCGAGGAGTCGCAGCAGCCGACGTGCCCGCAGTCGAGGCACAGGCGGAGCTGCACCGGGTCCGTGCCCTCCGCCAGGCACTCCGGACAGGTCTGGCTGCGCGGCTCCGGTTCCGGGTGCGGCAGCGCGTCGGCGTGCGTGCACTGTTTCATGATTGCCAGGTTACGACGGGTGTGCGGATGACCGCGCGGAAGAAGAGGGCGGGCGAGGACGATGGACGTGATGCCGCTGCTGTTGCTGGTCGCGGGCAGTGCCGCGATCGCGGCGGCGGGGCGACGGGTGCCGGTGCCCGCGCCCCTGCTGCTGGTCGCGGCGGGCCTGGCGGTGAGCTACGTCCCCGGGGTGCCCGACTACACCCTCGACCCGCACATCGTCCTGCCCCTGCTGCTGCCGCCGCTGCTCCACACGGCGGCCACCGACAGCTCCTATCTGGACCTGCGGGCCCAGGTGCGGCCCGTGGCGCTGCTCTCCGTCGGCTACGTGCTCTTCGCGACCTTCGTCGTCGGCTGCGCCGCGTACCTGATCGTGCCGGGCCTGCCGCTGACCGCAGCCCTGGTCCTCGGCGCGGTGGTGGCGCCGCCGGACGCCGTCGCCGCCACGGCGGTCGCCCGCCGGGTGGGTCTGCCGTCCCGGATCACGACGATCCTCCAGGGCGAGTCCCTGGTGAACGACGCCACCGCGATCACCGCCTTCAAGGTGGCGCTCGCGGCGGCCGTGGGCGAGGGGGCGACCTGGGCCGGCGGGATCGGGGAGTTCCTGATCGCGGCGGTGGGCGGTGTGGGCGTGGGCCTGGTGCTGATGGTGCCGATCCACTGGCTGCGCACGCATCTGAAGGAGGCGCTCCTGCAGAACACGCTCTCCCTGCTCGTCCCGTTCTTCGCCTACGCGGTGGCGGAGCAGGTGCACGCGTCCGGGGTGCTCGCGGTGGTGGTCGTCGCGCTCTTCCTCGGGCACCGCGCGTGGGAGGTCGATTTCGCCACCCGTCTCCAGGAGGAGGCGGTGTGGAAGATGGTGGCCTTCGTCCTGGAGTCGGCCGTGTTCGCCCTGATCGGGCTCCAGCTCCCCGTAGTGCTCAAGGGACTCGGGGAGTACGAGGGTGTCGACGCCGCCTGGTACGCGGTCGCCGTCTTCCTGGTGGTCGCCGCCGCCCGCTTCGTCTGGGTCTACCCCGCGACCTTCCTGCCGAGGCTGTCGGCACGCGTCCGCGCGCGCGAGGGGGACCTGTCGTGGAAGGGCCCGTTCGTGATCAGCTGGGCGGGGATGCGCGGGGTCGTCTCCCTGGCGATCGCCTTCTCCATCCCGCTCACCGTGCACGGCGGCGAGCCGTTCCCCGAGCGCAACCTGATCCTGTTCCTCACCTTCACCACGGTCATCGGCACCCTGGTCGTCCAGGGCGTCAGCCTGCCGCCGCTGATCCGCCTGCTGAAATTCCCCGCGCAGGACGTACAGGCCGAGACGCTGGCCGAGGCGAACGCCCAGGCCCAGGCCTCCCGTGCCGCCCAGCAGCGCCTGGAGGAACTGCTCGCGGACGAGCGCAACGCCCTGCCGGCCCCCCTCGCGGACCGTCTGCGCACGGTCCTGGAGCGCCGCCGCAACGCCGTCTGGGAGCGGCTCGGGCAGGCCAACCCGGTCACCGGGGAGAGCGTGGACGACACCTACCGGCGCCTGTCCCGGGAGATGATCGGCGCCGAACGCGAGGTGTTCGTCCGGCTGCGCGACGGCCGCTACATCGACGACGAGATGCTCCGGACCCTGCTGCGTCGACTGGACCTGGAGGAGGCGGCGGCGTACCGGGAGGCGACGTAGCACGGACCGGCACGGCGCGGGCCGTTCGGCCGGGACGGTCCGCGGGCGGTGGGCGCCGCCGGTGCCTCACGCCGGCCGGCTCAGGGGAAGGGGCGGCCGGTGACGACCGCCGCCAGGGTGGTCCCGCGGGCGAAGGCCCCCTCCTCGGTGAGGGCGAGCAGGGCATGCAGCATCTTGGCCACGTAGACGCGCTCCACGGGGAGGCCGTGACGGTGCTCGAAGTCCTCGGCGAAGGAGTCGAGCCCGGGGGTGGTGCGGGCGTAGCCGCCGCAGTGGAAGCGGTCGTCGACGCTCCATGCGCCCCGGACCCCGCCGAAGGCGCGCGTCTGGAGGCGCCTTACGTCGTCGGTGAGGAAGCCGCCCTTCAGGACGGATATCCCGAGCGCCCGTCTCCCCGGGGGCAGGCCGGCCGCCAGCCCGGCGAGCGTGCCGCCGGTGCCGCAGGCGAGGGCGGCCACGTCGGCGTGCTCGCCCAGTTCCTCGCCGAGGGCCCGGCAGCCGCGGACCGCCTCCGCGTTGCTGCCGCCCTCGGGCACGACGACCGCGTCCTCGGCGCCCACCGCGCGCAGCAGGGCGTCCAGGGTCTCCGGCTCCGATGCGCGGCGGTAGGTCGTACGGTCGACGAAGTGCAGCCGCATGCCGTCGGCCGCGCACCGGGCCAGCGAGGGGTTGAGCGGCCGGTCGGCCAGTTCCTGGCCGCGTACCACGCCCACCGTGGACAGCCCGAGCAGCCGGCCGGCGGCGGCCGTCGCCCGCAGGTGGTTCGAGTAGGCGCCGCCGAACGTGACGACCGTGCGATCCGCCGCCATGGCGAGATTCGGTGCCAGTTTGCGCCATTTGTTGCCAACCAGCTCGGGGTGGATCAGGTCGTCCCGCTTGAGGAGCAGCCGGACACCGAGCCGCTCGAACCGCCCGTCGACGACCTCCTGGAGAGGGGAGGGCAGACGGGGCCGCAGGGCGGCGAGGTCGCTGGTGTCGGTGCCGGTCACCCCGTCATTGTCGCGCCGCCGCGCGACGGCGGGCACGTCACCTCAGCCGGTCGCCGATCCGGTTGCGCATCGACGCCATGGTGAAGCCCCTCGGGTCCACCTTGCCCGGCTGCCATTCGAGGTGGCCGATGACGGATCGCTCGTTCCACCCGTGGTGGCGGCAGACCGCGGCGGCGGCCCGCTCGATCGCCTCCAGCTGCGCCGCGGGCCAGGGGTCCTCGCCGTCGCCCATGTTCTCGCACTCGAACCCGTAGAAGTGCCGGTTGCCGTCGGTGTTCGCCTCGTTGTCGCCCGGCAGTCCCCGCTCCGCGATCACCGCGCGCAGGACGTCGTCGTCGCCGAGCCCCGCGTGGTTGGCCCTGCCGTACCCGACCAGGTGGACCCTGCCGTCCTTGGTGATCACCCCGTGGCACAGCGGCCCCGGCAGGCCCGCGTAGCCCTTGCGGCAGATGTCCACCGTCCGCGCGCTGCCCCTGGTGACCGTGTGGTGGATCATCACGCCGTGCACGGGCCCCCAGGGCCCCTTGTGGTTGCGGTTGTGGTCCCGCCAGTCGCCGACCTCGACGACGGTGAGTCCCTCCGCCTTGAGCGCCTTGACGAAACTGCTCGCGGACATGGGTGAGGCCACGCTCGGCTCCTTCACTCTGCGCGACGACCGCCCGGCGCGCTCGCCTCCTACGGTGCTTGTACCGAAACGGAGCGCTCCCTAGTACTTGTTCGGTCCACGAGCGGCGAGATTCGGACAATCTCGTTCCGGTGAACGGCCTTGGGCAGGGCCGGACAAGAGACCGAGAGGCCGAACAAGCGCCCCTATCTGCCCTGGTCTCCGGTGATCCATTCCCGCTCTTTCGGGTAATAGCATCAGCACGCTCCGTGAGCAAGGCTGGTACCCGCACATCGATGCCGGGCGCAGCCGTCCGGCATGACCGGGAGGGCAATTCCTTATGTCGGTAGGCGAAGAGGTCCGCACCGAGCAGACCAGGCCGCAGCAGAGCCTCGGCACGGCGGCCGCGCGGAACCTGGCCACCACGACCAAGTCCGTTCCTCAGATGCAGGAGATCAGCTCGCGCTGGCTGCTGCGGACCCTCCCCTGGGTGGACATCCAGGGCGGTACGTACCGGGTGAACCGGCGTATGACCTTCGCCGTCGGCGACGGCAGGGTGACGTTCGTGAAGACCGGCGACCGCGTCGAGGTCATCCCGGCGGAGCTGGGCGAGTTGCCGGCCCTGCGCTCGTACGAGGACGAGGAGGTCCTCTCGGAGCTGGCGCAGCGCTGTGAGCAGAGGGAGTTCGGCCCCGGTGAGGTGATCGCCTCCTTCGGCGGCCGGGCCGACGAGGTCTACCTGCTGGCGCACGGCAAGGTGGAGAAGCTCGGCAGCGGCCCCTACGGCGACGACGCGGTGCTCGGCGTCCTCGCCGACGGCGCCTACTTCGGCGACGAGGCACTGCTCGACGCGGACGCCATCTGGGAGTACACCGCCCGGACGGTCACCGCCTGCACGGTGCTCGTGCTGCCCCGTCAGGAGGTGGACCAGGTATCGGAGCGTTCCGACTCCCTGCGGACGCACCTGGAGGAGCGGCGGTCGATCCCCGACCAGCCCACCAACCGGCACGGCGAGAAGGCGATCGACCTCTCCGCCGGCCACAGCGGCGAGCCCGACATCCCGCACACCTTCGTCGACTACGAGGCCCGTCCCCGTGAGTACGAACTGAGTGTCGCCCAGACCGTGCTGCGCATCCACTCGCGCGTCGCCGACCTCTACAACCAGCCGATGAACCAGACGGAACAGCAGATCCGCCTGACCGTCGAGGCGCTGAAGGAGCGTCAGGAGCACGAGCTGGTCAACAACCGCGAGTTCGGACTGCTGCACAACTGCGAGTACGACCAGCGGATCCAGCCGCACGACGGGGTGCCCGGCCCGGACGACCTGGACGAGCTGCTGAGCCGCCGGCGCGGTACGAAGCTGCTCCTCGCCCACCCGCGCGCCATCGCCGCGATCGGCCGTGAGCTCAACAGGCGCGGACTCGTCCCCGAGACGATCGACATCGCGGGCAACCGCATCCCGACCTGGCGCGGGGTGCCGATCTACCCGTGCAACAAGATCCCGGTCACCGAGGCCCGTACGACGTCGATCATCGCGATGCGTACCGGGGAGCAGGACCAGGGCGTCATCGGTCTGCGGGCCACCGGGATCCCGGACGAGATCGAGCCGAGTCTGTCGGTGCGTTTCATGGGCATCAACGAACAGGCCATCATCAAGTACCTGGTCACGGCCTACTACTCGGCCGCGGTCCTCGTCCCGGACGCGCTCGGAGTCCTGGAGAACGTCGAGATCGGCCGCTGGCAGTGACGCCAGTCTCCCGAACGCTGTGTCCCCGCCCTCCCGGGCGGGTACACCCCGGGGGTACGCAGGTGGACGGATGGGGGAGGTGAGTCCATGACGGAGGCTCCGCTCGGCGTCACCGACCCGCTTCGGCCCACCGGCACGCTGGAAAGGCACGGGGTCATCGGCGCACAACGGGAGAAGGCACCGGAGACGCCCTCCGACGGGCGGGGGGAGGAGGCGTCGCACGAGGGGCACGAGGCGGCGGCGCTCCTGCGGGATTCGCGGGCGTCGGTCGACCCCGAACTGCGGTCCGCCCTCGCGTCCTTGCCCGCCGCGATGCGCCGCACCGCGCTCTACCACTTCGGATGGCAGCACGCGGACGGCAGCCCCGCGGCCGGTAACGCGGGCAAGGCGATCCGGCCCGCGCTCGTCCTCACCTCGGCCGCCGCCCTCGGCGGACCCGAGGCCCGGGCGGCGGCGGTGCGGGCCGCGGCCGCGGTCGAACTGGCCCACAACTTCACCCTGCTCCACGACGACGTGATGGACCGGGACGTCACCCGGCGCCACCGGCCGACCGCGTGGACCGTGTACGGCGACGCCGACGCGATCCTCGCGGGGGACGCCCTGCACGCACTGGCCCTGCGGATGCTCGCGGCGGATCCGCACCCGGCCTCCGCCGCGGCGGCCGCCCGGCTCGGCGACTGCGTCATGGAGTTGTGCGAGGGCCAGCACACGGACACGGCCATGGAACGGCGCGCGCCGGGCGAGGTCTCCCTGGAGGAGACGCTCGCCATGGCCGAGGCCAAGACGGGCGCCCTGCTGGGCTGTGCCTGCGCCCTCGGCGCGCTGTACGCCGGCGCCGCGGACGAGGACGTCGAGGCTTTGGACCGCTTCGGCCGGGAGGCCGGGCTGGCCTTCCAGCTCATCGACGACGTCATCGGCATATGGGGCGACCCGCAGCACACCGGCAAGCCGGCCGGGGCGGACCTCGCCTCCCGCAAGAAGTCGTTGCCCGTCGTCGCCGCCCTCACCTCGGGCACCCCGGCGGCCGCCGCACTCGCCGAGCTCTACGCGAAGCCGTACGAGGAGGACAAGGAGGATCTGGAGCGCACCGCACTGGCCGTGGAGCGGGCGGGCGGCCGGGACTGGGCGCAGGCCCAGGCGGCCGACCACATGGCGAGGGCGATGCAGGAACTGGCCCGCGCCGTGCCCGACCCGCAGGCGGCGGGCGGACTGCTCGCGCTGGCCGAGTTCGTGACCCGGCGCAGCACCTGACCGTCGCCGCGCCACCTCGGTCGGCCCGGGCGGGCCGTCGAGCAGCCCGGTGACCACGCAAGACCCCGGAGCCCGTCCAGGGCCGTACGGCACCTGACCGACGTACGGCCGCACCGCCGAGGGCTCCGGTCCGGCGGGTCCCGCACTTCCCCACGGTGTGCGGGGCCCGCCACCTTCGTCGAGCGGCCGGCCCGCTCCAGGCCGACGGTCCGCCGCCGGCCCCGCCCGATAGGCTCAACCGCCGTACACACGAGCGAGGTTGGGACGAGAGGGCGGCGGGACATGGGCGTGGCGATCCGGACGGCGGGGAAGGGCGACCGGGAGCGGATCGTCCGGCTGCTGGACGAGGCATTCCAGGACGATCCCGTGAGCAGCTGGGTCTTTCCCGACGCGGCACATCGTCGCCGGACCCACCACCGGCTCATGGCCGCCTTCACCGATGCCGTGCTCGCCGAGGGGCGTATCGACCTCACCGATGACGGTGCGGCCTGCGCCCTGTGGCTGCCGGTGCCCGCGAGCGAGCACTCCGGTGGCGCAGCCGGTGACGGTGACGGCCCCGCCCAGGTACGCGAGGCCGTCGACCCGGGGAACGAACGCGTCGAACTGATAGCCCGGCTGACCGAGGGCATCCATCCGTCGGACCGGGCCCACGAGTACCTGTGGATGATCGGTGTGGTCCCGCACCGGCAGGGCGAGGGCCTGGGCACCGCGCTCATCGAGTCGGTCCTGGACCGCTGCGACCGTGAAGGGCTGCCCGCCTACCTGGAGGCGAGCAGCGCCCGGGGCAGGGGCCTGTACGAACGTCTCGGCTTCGAGTTCACCGGACGCGCGCTGGAGCTGCCGGACGGTCCCCGGATGTGGCCGATGTGGCGGGAGCCGAGGACGCCTGCGGAGACCTGACCGCCGGGCGGATCGTGGTCGCGGCCCGGTGGTTGCTGCCGCCCGGCCGGGGCCCGGCGGACACCCTCCTGCTCATCGCGGTGGTGACCGGCGTCGCCGCGACGAACGCCGTGCCGTCCGTGCCCGGTGCGGCGGCGCCGGCGGTCGGCATGGCCGCGTGCTGCGTCTGGGCGTGCCCATCCCGTGCGGCCACGCAACGCCCCCGGGGCCGTATCGCGCCCCCGCGGCCACCCCGCGCCCAGGCGACCCCGGCGCACGAGCGGCCAAGACCGCACCCGCCGTCGAGGCGGCACCCGGCGCGCGGTCGGCCGGGCGGACCGCACCGCACCGCACCCGCCGTCCAGGCGGCCCCCGGCTTACGGGCGGCCTCCGGCTTACGGGCGGCCGGGCAGACGAAACCGCACCCGGTCCACCGTGGCCGCCGTGCTCGGCGGTCTGCGGACCGGGTGCGGAAAGGCAGACGCCACGACCGAAACGATCGCGGGTCGAAGGGCTTGATCCGGGATCAGGCCTTCTTGGTCTCCCAGAAGATCTTGTCGATCTGGGCGATGTAGTCCAGGGCCTTCTGCCCGGTCGCCGGGTCCTTCGAAGCCTTGGCGGCCGACAGGGCCTTCAGGGTGTCGTTGACCAGCTGGTGCAGCTCCGGGTACTTCTCGAAGTGCGGGGGCTTGAAGTAGTCGCTCCACAGCACGGAGACGTGGTGCTTCGCCAGCTCGGCGCGCTGCTCCTTGATGACCGTGGCACGCGTCTGGAAGTGCGGGTCGTCGTTACCGGCCATCTTCTCCTGCACGGCCTTCACCGACTCCGCCTCGATGCGGGCCTGGGCAGGGTCGTACACGCCGCAGGGCAGGTCGCAGTGGGCGCTGACCGTGACCTTGGGGGCAAACAGGCGGGAAAGCATGAAGCGTTCCTTCCTCGTGATCGTCTTCTCAGGGGGGACATTACTCCCTGCGAGACCCGTTTTCGCGGGTGCCCCCGTGGGCTTAGGACAAAAGTCCGGGGTGAGACGGAGACTGGTGGAGGAAAGACCGGGGAGGTGCCGGGTGATGCCGGAGTCGTCGCAGGAGCACGAGCGTCCGAGAGGGACGTTGCCGTTCGGCCCGGCCGAGGTGACCGGGCCGTCGATGGTGCCCACGCTGCACCACGGGGACGTGCTGCTCGTGCACTGGGGGGCGCGCGTCCGGCCGGGTGACGTGATCGTGCTGCGTCACCCCTTCCAGCAGGACCTGCTCGTGGTCAAGCGGGCCGTCGAGCGGCGCGGGGCCGGCTGGTGGGTGCTCGGGGACAACGCCTTCGCGGGCGGGGACAGCACCGACTACGGGGTGGTCCCCGGGGAACTCGTGCTCGGCAGGGTGCGGTGGCGCTACCGGCGGCTCAAGGCCGGTCAGCGTTCGCCCTTCGCCGTGGCCCGCTGGGCGCTGACCGCGCTCAGGCCGGTGCTCGGCGACCGGTCCGCCTCCAGGCGTTTGCGAGCCCGGTAGGCCGCGACGTTGGCGCGGGTGGCGCAGCGGTCGGAGCAGTACCGCCGGGAGCGGTTGGTGGAGGTGTCCAGGTAGGCGTTGCGGCAGGGGGCCGCCTCGCACAGGCCCAGGCGGTCCACGCCGTACTCGGTGAGGTGGAAGGCGAGGCCCATCGCCGCGATGGCGGCGAAACCGGCGGTCGCGTTGGAGGGGTGGTCCGCCAGGTGCATGTGCCACAGCGGGCTGCCGTCGTCGTCGCGGTGGTCGTGGCCGGAGATCTGCGGGCTCACCGGGAACTCCAGGAGCAGCGAGTTCAGGAGGTCCACGGCGAGGGTCTCGTCGCCGCCGTCGGCCGCCTCGAAGACCGCGCGCAGCCGCCCCCGCACCGAGCGGAACCGGGTCACGTCGCTGTCCGTGGCACGCCGGGCCGCCGACTGGTTGGTGCCGAAGAGCTCCCGGACGGCCTCGACCGAGGTGAGGGAGTCCTGTCCCCGGGCCGGCTCCTCGGTGTTGACGAGACGGACGGCGTAGTCCGAGTAATAGGCCAGTTCCACTTGTAGTCCTTACGGAGGGGCTCTAGGGTCGTGCCTGCGGTCAGGTAAGAGCTGATCGTGCATCCAGGGTATTACGTGACACACGCGAGGGAGGGGCTCGATGACGGACGCGGACATCGCCACCACGATCACGCCCGCAGCCGACTGGCAGGCCTGGCAGCAGAGCTGGGACCGGCAGCAGGAGTGGTACATGCCCGACCGGGAGGACCGCTTCCGGGTCATGCTGGACATGGTCGAGGCCCTGGTCGGCCCCGCGCCGCGCGTCCTCGACCTCGCCTGCGGCACCGGGACCATCACGGCCCGGCTGCTCGCCCGCTTCCCGGAGGCCACCAGCACCGGCGTGGACCTCGACCCGGCCCTCCTCGCCATCGCCGAGGGCACCTTCGCGGGCGACGACCGGGTCTCCCTCGTCACCGCCGACCTCAAGGACCCCGACTGGACGGCGAAGCTGCCGTACGACTCCTACGACGCCGTACTGACCGCCACGGCCCTGCACTGGCTGCACGCCGAACCCCTCGCGGCCCTCTACGGCCGGATCGCGGAGCTGGTCCGCGACGGTGGTGTCTTCATGAACGCGGACCACATGATCGACGACACGACGCCCCGGATCAACGCGGCCGAGCGCGCCCACCGGCACGCGCAGATGGACGCCGCCAAGGCCAGGGGCGCGCTCGACTGGGCCGAGTGGTGGCAGCTCGCCGCCGACGACCCGGTCCTCGCCGGACCCACCGCCCGCCGTTTCGAGATCTACGGCGAGCACGCCGACGGCGACATGCCCTCGGCGGCATGGCACGCGCGCGTACTGCGCGAGAAGGGCTTCGGCGAGGCGCGGCCGGTGTGGTGCTCGCCGTCGGACACGCTGCTGCTCGCGCTGAAGTGACCCGGTGACGTGACAGACGGAGGGGGCGGTACGGAGATCCGTACCGCCCCCTTCCGGTCGTCCGGTGCGCTCAGAGCACCTTGGACAGGAACGCCTTCGTCCGTTCGTGCTGCGGGTCCGTCAGGACGTCGCGCGGGTTGCCCGACTCGACCACCACGCCGTCGTCCATGAAGACCAGGCTGTCGCCGACCTCGCGGGCGAAGCCCATCTCGTGGGTGACGACGACCATCGTCATGCCGGACTCGGCGAGGTCGCGCATGACGTCGAGGACGTCACCGACCAGCTCCGGGTCGAGGGCCGAGGTGGGCTCGTCGAACAGCATCAGCTTCGGGTCCATCGCCAGGGCCCGCGCGATGGCCACGCGCTGCTGCTGGCCGCCGGAGAGCTGCGAGGGGTAGTTGCCGGCCTTGTCACCGAGGCCCACCCGCTCCAGGAGCTGGCGCGCGCGGTCCCGGGCCTGGGCCCGGCTGACGCCCTTGACCTGGACCGGTGCCTCCATGACGTTCTCGACGGCCGTCATGTGCGGGAACAGGTTGAAGCGCTGGAAGACCATGCCGATGTCCCGGCGCTTGACGGCGACCTCGCTGTCCTTCAGCTCGTAGAGCTTGTCGCCCTTCTGGCGGTAGCCGACCAGCTCGCCGTCGACGTACAGCCGCCCGGAGTTGATCTTCTCCAGGTGGTTGATGCAGCGCAGGAAGGTGGACTTGCCCGAGCCCGAGGGGCCGATGAGGCAGAACACCTCGCCCTGCTCCACCTCCAGGTCGATGCCCTTGAGGACCTCGACCGCGCCGAAGGACTTGTGGACGCCCTCGGCCTTCACCATGGCGGTCATGCCGCGCCTCCCGTCGTCTTGGAGCGGTTCGACAGGGACAGCAGGTTCGCCCTGATCTTCTGCATCGGGGTGGCCGGCAGGCTGCGGCTGGAACCGCGGGCGTAGTACCGCTCCAGGTAGTACTGGCCGACGCTGAAGACCGAGGTCAGCAGCAGGTACCAGGCCGCGGCCAGGAACAGCATCTCGGCCGGGGCGCCGGAGGTCTGGCCGATGTCCTGGGCGACCCGGAACAACTCGGCGTACTGGACGACCGACACCAGTGAGGTCGTCTTCAGCATGTTGATGACCTCGTTGCCGGTCGGCGGCACGATCACGCGCATCGCCTGCGGCACCACGATCCGGCGCAGCGTCTTGGTGTGGCTCATGCCGAGCGCGTGCGCCGCCTCGGTCTGGCCCTCGTCGACCGCGAGCAGACCCGCGCGGCAGATCTCCGCCATGTACGCGGCCTCGTTCAGACCGAGGCCGAGCAGCGCCGTCAGGAACGGCGTCATGAAGTCCGACCACTCGTCGCGGTAGAACGGGCCGAGGTTGATGTACTCGAAGACCAGGCCCAGGTTGAACCAGACGACCAGCTGCACCAGTACCGGCGTGCCGCGGAAGAACCAGATGTAGAACCACGCGATGGACGAGGTCACCGGGTTCTTCGACAGCCGCATCACGGCCAGCAGGATGCCGCCGACGACGCCGATCAGCATCGCCAGGACGGTGATCAGCAGCGTCTTGCCCATGCCGGTCAGGACGCGGTCGTCGAAGAAGTAGTCCGGGATCGCGCCCCAGTTGATCTTGCCCTGGGAGAACGCGTACACCACGGCGACCAGCAGCGCGATCGCCACGACCGCGGAGACGTACCGCCCGTAGTGCCGGACCGGGATGGCCTTGATGGCTTCCGGTCCGGCCGGCGGGGTGTCGGCCGGGCCGCCCGCCGTCTTGTCGATGTCAACAGTCACGGATGTTGCCTTTCAGTGCCCGCCGCGCGGTCACTTGCCGCCGTTGATGGTGGCTTCCGTGACGGCGCCTTCCGCCACGCCCCACTTGTCCATGATCTTCTTGTACTCGCCGTTGGCGATGACCGCGTCCAGCGCCGCCTTCAGGGCGTCCCGCAGCTGCGCGTTGTCCTTCGCGACCGCGATGCCGTACGGGGCCGCCTCGACCTGCTCGCCGACGAGCTGGAAGTCGTTGCCGCCACCGGAGGTCTTCACCGCGTACGCCGCGACCGGGAAGTCGGACGAGCCGGCGGCGGCGCCGCCCGCGCGCAGGCGGGTCTGGGCCTGCTGGTCGTTGTCGAAGGCCTCCATGGCGATCTTCTTGCCGGCCGGGCACTTCTCGTTCTCCGCCTTGGCGAGGTCCTCGGAGACCGTGCCGCGCTGGACCACGAGCTTCTTGCCGCACAGGTCGGACCAGGTCTTGATGCCCTGGTCGTCGCCCTTCTTGGTGTAGATCGAGACACCGGCGGTGAAGTAGTCCACGAAGTCGACGCCCTGGCCGACCTTCTTGCCGGTGTCGGAGTCGATGCCCTCCTGCCGGTCCTTGGTGTCGGTCATCGCGGACATGGCGATGTCGTAGCGCTTGGAGCGCAGACCGGTGATCAGGGTGTCGAAGGTGCCGTTCTCGAACTCGAACCTCACCCCGAGCTGCTTGCCCATCGCGTCCGCGAGATCGGGGTCGATGCCGACCGTCTTGCCGGAGTCGTCCTTGAACTCGACCGGGGCGTAGGCGATGTCGGAGCCGACCTTGACGACGCCCTTGTCACGGATGGACTGGGGCAGCTTGTCCGCCAGCGGGGCGCCCGCGGCGGACTGGTTGTCGCTGCCGGAGTCGCTCTTCTCGGTCTGGTCGCCGCATCCGGTGAGGAGCAGGGCGCCTGCGACCGCGATCGCACCGACCGCTGCTAGCCGGGACTGCGCGGCGGTCGTACGACGGGTGGAGCGTGCGGTCATGGTGGTTCCTCCGGCGGATAAAAGGAGATGCCGATGGGGACGGTGGAGTTCCGGTGGGGCTGGGCGCCGCCCGGGGGCCGGCCGGCGCCGTGGGTCGACGAGTGAACGCGTCTTCGAGTGTCGCGACCCTGTGTGATTACGGCATCTTGCCATTCGGACTCGGCCATTCAGGGGGGACGGCATGTCAAAATCGGATAACGGGTCACCCCCCGAACCGCACCAGGTCGGTACATCCCGTCCGAACCTTTACGGGAATCGGGCCTTCCGGCCGGAAAATCTTCGGCATTCCACTGAATGCGGGCACGGTTCGGCAGTGTGCGCGGCTGTTGAAGGCCGGTTGTGCAGGCCTGTCAAGGGCTCGAGGGACATTGTCCTGATCCCCGGCTATGAGCCATGTCACCGGCATGCGGCGTTCGAGGTCCGACATGTGAGCTTGCCCTTATCGGACTCGTCGAGGGGGCCGTCCGTCGGGTAAGAAGGTTCTTTACACCCCTCATCAGGGGCTCAGGGCGCGTGTGCGGCGCGCCCGTCGCGCAGGGCCCATGTGGCGCGGACAGCCACCTTCCTGTGCGGTGCCCGCCCATTCCTCACCAGGAGTGGACAAACCCTCAAACCATGAACTCTTAAGGGGTAAGACAAAGTGGCAGCGGAGATCGTCAATCCTCGCAGCGACAGCGAAGCCGGTACGGAACAGGAGACGGGGGAGCCCCTCGACTCCTTCGACCCGGCGTTCGCTCTGCATCGCGGCGGCAAGATGGCCGTGCAGGCCACCGTGCCGATCCGTGACAAGGACGACCTGTCCCTGGCGTACACGCCCGGCGTCGCGAAAGTGTGCAGCGCGATCGCCGAGCAGCCCGACCTGGTGCACGACTACACCTGGAAGTCGTCGGTCGTGGCGGTCGTGACGGACGGTACGGCCGTCCTGGGACTCGGGGACATCGGACCCGAGGCCTCCCTTCCGGTGATGGAGGGGAAGGCGATCCTCTTCAAGCAGTTCGGCGGTGTGGACGCGGTCCCGATCGCGCTGGACTGCACGGACGCCGACGAGATCGTCGAGACGGTGGTGCGGCTCGCTCCCTCCTTCGGCGGGGTGAACCTGGAGGACATCTCGGCGCCGCGGTGCTTCGAGATCGAGCGCAAGCTCCAGGAGCGCCTCGACATCCCGATCTTCCACGACGACCAGCACGGCACGGCGGTCGTGACGCTGGCGGCGCTGCGCAACGCGGCGCGCCTGAGCGGGCGGACGCTGGGCGAGCTGCGGGCGGTGATCTCGGGCGCCGGCGCGGCCGGTGTCGCCATCGCCAAGATGCTGGTCGAGGCCGGTATCGGGGACGTCGCGGTCGCCGACCGCAAGGGCGTCGTCTCCGCCGACCGGGACGACCTCACCCCGGTCAAGCGGGAGCTGGCCTCCTTCACCAACAAGGCCGGGCTGTCCGGCACGCTGGACGCGGCCCTGTCGGGCGCCGACGTCTTCATCGGCGTCTCCGGCGGTACGGTGCCGGAGCCGGCGGTGGCCTCGATGGCGAAGGGCGCCTTCGTCTTCGCGATGGCCAACCCGAACCCCGAGGTGCACCCGGAGGTCGCCCACAAGTACGCGGCGGTCGTCGCGACGGGGCGCTCGGACTTCCCGAACCAGATCAACAACGTGCTGGCGTTCCCGGGCATCTTCGCGGGCGCGCTCCAGGTGCGGGCCTCGCGGATCACCGAGGGCATGAAGCTCGCGGCCGCCGAGGCGCTGGCCTCCGTGGTGGGCGACGACCTCGCCGCGGACTACGTCATCCCCTCCCCGTTCGACGAGCGGGTCGCCCCGGCCGTCACGGCGGCGGTGGCGGCGGCCGCCCGCGCGGAGGGTGTCGCGCGCCGGTGACGCCGTGACGCACCCCGGGCCGACGGCCCCGCCCCGACGGGCGGGGCCGTCGGCCGTTCTCCGTCACCTCTGACAAGAGGGCGTGTGTCACAGGGCGCCACGGTTCCGGATGGCCGGTGCGGAACCTATCGTCAAGGTCATGTTCGCTGTCTACGCCGCCCGAATCGACCGCGACCAGCCGCTGACCGGCCTGGAGTTGGGGGAGCGCCCGGCCCCCGAGGCCCGCCCCGGCTGGAGCGTCGTCGATGTCAGGGCCGCTTCCCTCAACCACCACGACCTGTGGTCCCTGCGCGGTGTCGGCCTCCCCGAGGACCGGCTGCCGATGATCCTCGGCTGCGACGCCGCCGGTGTCGACGAGGACGGCAACGAGGTCGTCCTGCACTCCGTGATCGGGCAGACCGGCCACGGCGTCGGCCCGCGGGAGCCCCGCTCGATCCTCACCGAGCGCTACCCGGGGACGTTCGCCGAGCGGGTCGCCGTGCCCACCTGGAACATCCTGCCCAAGCCGAAGGAGCTTTCCTTCGAGGAGGCGGCCTGTCTGCCGACCGCCTGGCTGACGGCGTACCGGATGCTGTTCACCAACGCCGGGGTGCGTCCCGGTGACTCCGTGCTGGTGCAGGGTGCCGGCGGCGGGGTCGCCACGGCCGCGATCGTGCTCGGCAAGGCGGCGGGGCTGCGGGTCTTCGCCACCAGCCGGGACGAGGCCAAGCGCAAGCGGGCCCTGGAGCTGGGCGCCGTGGAGGCCGTCGAGCCGGGCGCGCGGCTGCCGCAGCGGGTCGACGCCGTCATCGAGACGGTGGGCGCCGCCACCTGGTCCCACTCGGTCAAGTCGCTGCGGCCGGGCGGCACGCTGGTCATCTCCGGCGCGACCAGCGGCGACCGGCCCTCGCACGCCGAGCTGACCCGGGTCTTCTTCCTCGAGCTCAGGATCGTCGGCTCGACGATGGGCACCAAGGACGAGCTGGAGGATCTGCTCTCCTTCTGCGCGGCCACCGGTGTACGTCCCGTCATCGACGACGTGCTCCCGATGGACCGGGCCCGCGAGGGCTTCGAGCGGATGGCGTCCGGCGAGCTGTTCGGCAAGCTCGTGCTCCAGGCCTCCTGAGCCCGCGGCTCTTTCCTCCTGCCACCTCTGTGTCACGGCGGGTCCGGTTCTCCGGGCCCGCCGTTCCCCTTCGTCAATGTGGGTTGACAGTTCCCGGTTGTCAATCTACGTTGACAGCATGAGTGAAGCTACGGATCTCGCCGCACGTGCGGGTGATCGCGACCCCCGGGTCGGGCTGCGGGCCGTCGCGGCCCTGCGCAGGCTCCTGGAGCAACTGGAGGCGGTGCAGGTGCGCGCCGCTCGCCAGCAGGGCTGGTCGTGGCAGGAGATCGCCTCGGAACTCGGGGTCAGCAGGCAGGCCGTGCACAAGAAGTACGGGAGGCATTGATGTTCGAGCGGTTCACCAAGGACGCGCGGGCCGTGGTGCAGGGGGCGGCCGAGCATGCCGAGGAGACGCGGGCGCAGACCGTCGAGGCCGAGCACCTGCTGCTCGCCCTGCTGGATCGTGAGGGCAGCCGCGCCTCCTTCGCGCTGGCGGCCCTCGGCGCCGGTGAGCGCCGGGAGGCGGTACGGGAGGACCTGGCCGAGGCGCGGCGTCGTGCCGGGCTGACGCGGGCGGAGACCGAGGCGCTCGCCGGGCTGGGGATCGACGTCTCCGAGATCGTCGCCCGGGTCGAGGAGACCCACGGTGTCGGCGCGATGTCCGGCCACCGCAAGGGCAGGCGGTGGTGGTCCGGGCACCGCCCCTTCGGCAAGGGGGCCAAGGAGGTGCTGGAACAGTCCCTGCGCGTCGCCCTCGCCCGGCACGACCGGCACATCGGCGACGAGCACCTCCTCCTCGCCCTCACCGTCCGTCCCGGTGTGGCCGCCGAGGTGCTCGCCGACCACGGGGTGACCCACGAGTCGCTGAGCGCGGTGCTGGGATCGGGACCTGGCGCCGGGGAGGCGTGCGCCTGAAGGTACGGGTGTGCTGTCCGGCGCGGCCGCCCGGGCACCCGCGGTGGGTGCCCGGGCGGCCGGTCGTGCCCGGGGAAGGGCCTCTGCCGGTACCGGACTCTCAGGGCTTCGGTGCCCGCAGTATCGCGCCGATGTGGGCCGCGGCCGTCGACAGGTGCCGGCGGGTGTCGCGGAGCTGGTCGGTCGTGACGCCGCGGTCGCGGGCCGCGTCGCGGATGTCGTCCCGGAAGCGGTCGAGCAGCCGGTCCAGGTCGCGAGCCGGGTCGCCGGTGGACTCCGAGGCGCTCTCGTGGGCCCAGGCCGGGGTGTAGTCGGCCGGGAAGTCCTCGGGGGTGGCGGAGTACTCGGGAGCGGACGCCTGTCCGGGAGGGGTCGAGCGCTCGGACCGGTGAGCCGTGGTCCCGGTGTCGGTGCGGCCGAAGCCCCACTCCCGGCCGAGGTCCTTCCCGAAGTCCTTGCCGAAGTCGCCGACCTCCTTGGCCAGTTCGCTCAGTCCCTCGCGCAGGCCTGTCGGCCAGTCACCGCGCGAGAAGTGGTCCTGCACCTGTTCCTGGACCCGCTGGGCGATGCGCTGCACCTCCTCCTGCGCCTGGGCCCGGGCCCGCTCCTGGGCCTCCTTGGCCTGGTGCCGGGCCCGCTGGGCCTCCTCGCGGGCGCGGCGGCTCTCGTCCTTGGCGCGGCGGGCCTGGTCCTTCCACTCCTGCTTGACGCGCCGCATCTCCTCCTTGGCCGCGCGCCAGGCCTCGTTCTCGTCGGCGTCCGCGGCACCGGCGGCGGAGCCCTCGCCGCCGTCGGACGTCGCCGAGCGGGCGCCCCGGCGGGCGGCGCCGGCCGCGGCCCGCATCTCCCGGCGCAGGTCACCCGCCGCTCCGCGGACGTCAGCGCGGATCTCGGCGGCCAGCTCGGCGACCGACTCGCGGATTTCCAGCTCCAGGTCGGCCAGCTCCCCCGCGCGGTCGGACAGCTCGGCGCGGCCGGCGTCCGTGATGGCGTACACCTTGCGGCCGCCCTCGGTGGTGTGGGTGACCAGGCCCTCGGCCTCCAGCTTGGCCAGGCGCGGGTAGACCGTGCCCGCCGACGGCGCGTACAGGCCCTGGAAGCGCTCTTCGAGGAGGCGGATCACCTCGTAGCCGTGGCGCGGGGCCTCGTCCAGGAGCTTGAGGAGGTAGAGGCGGAGGCGGCCGTGGGCGAAGACGGGGGGCATGTCAGAGCACCTTCTTGTCGGTCGTGCCGTCGGCCGGGGCGCCGGGGGCGCCGTGGTCCCGGCCGGAAGCGGAATTGTCCCCCGGGTCGTCCTGAGGGTCGCCCACGGGGGCGGTGTCCTCAGGCCCCCCGTCCCACGGGGTGTCCTCCGGTGTCGGGCGGCGCAGCAGCGCGATCGCGCCGGAGACGGTGGTGGCCTGCAGCCGGCCGTTGCCCGCGCCGAGCCGCCCGGTGATGCGCTTGGTGCCCCACTGCCCGCCCACTCGCAGGTCCTCGAAGGCGCTGGAGACCGTCCCGCTGGCCGTGTTCGCCTCGACCCGCGCGTCGGCCGGCTGCGGCAGCCGGATGGCGATCTCGCCCGAGACGCTGGTCAGCTCGATGGCGGTGGGCGAGCCCGTGGTGTCCAGGTCGACGATCATCGAGCCGCTGACCGAGTCGGCCCGGACGGAGGAACCGGCCTCGACCACCGTCAGATCACCGGAGACCGAGTGGAAGCACAGGTCGCCGGTGAGGGCCTGCGCCTCCACGCTCCCGGAGACGGTGTCCGCGCGGACCGGGCCGGCGAGGCCCACCAGCGTGGTGTCCCCGGAGACGCCCTTCACCCGGGCCCGTCCGTCGAGCCCCGAGACGACGGCCGTCGCGCTGACCACGCCCACCTCCACGCGGGTGCCGGTCGGCACCGCCAGGGAGACCACCGCGCTGCGCTGCCAGCCCTTGCTATCGAGCCACTTGAGGAAGCCCTTCCAGGGCAGATCGTCATAGGCCACCGTGAGCACGCCGTCCTGGTGGGTCACGATCAGGGGCGGGCCCTCGATCTCGGACACCTCCAGGCGGGCGGAACCCTCGTCCGTACCCACCACGTTGACCGTTCCGTGGACGAGGCGTACGTGGAGCTCGCTCACGGACTCGTCGAAGGTGAGCTTCCTGGGCTCCGCGACGGACCACTCGGACATGCGGCAGACCTCCTCGACCGAACGCGCCATATCGCGTCCTGCCAATCACGATATATCGCGGACGCTCAAAGTCAAGGCGTCCGTTCCGGTGATCTCCGAACGGCCGGGAGGGAGGCATTGCCCTACCTTGTGACCATGTCGACGCACGAGCCCGGGGCCGCCGCGGCCGCCGCCGGTGCCCTGTTGCTGTGCCGCGCCGAGCCGGGCCCCGTGGCCGCCGTCGCCCCGCTGCTGGGCGAACGCATGCCGCTGGCCCGCGCCGGTGCGGAATGGAGCGTGCTCGTTCCGGAGGGCGGGCCATGGCGGCACGGCGGCGAACCCGTCGACCGCGTGCTCACCGGCTGGGCCACCGCGCTCGCCGTGGGCGCCCCGTGGCCCGTACTCGCCCTGTGGTGGGACGCCGACCGGGCCGGTTACGCGCTCGCGTCGGGATTTCGTCGGCCCGTCGGCTACGAGTGGCTCGCGGACGGCACCCCGGTGGGCGAGGACGAGGCGATGCGCACCTTCGCGGCCCGTCTCGGCCTGGACCCGGTCCTGGACCTCGAGTCGCTGGAAGGGCTGACCCGGACCGATTCCGGGGCCGACGCCCGGAGCAGGCTGCACGGACTGCTCGCGGTCCTCACGCGCGCGGGGCTCGCCCTGCCCGCCGGCCTCGACCCCGGTGCGAGCGCGGACCGCCTCGGTGCGGTCGTCCGCGACCTGCCCGGAGCCCGGCGCACCGAGGCTCCCGGGTGGCGCCCCACCGCCGACGAGACCCCCCTCGCGCCGTGGATGCCCTGGGTGGGCGGCCCGGGTGCGCGCGCCCTGGCCCTGACGCAGATGGCGGCGGGCCTGCCGCTGGCCGCCTGGGGCCTCCGGCGTCGCAGCGGCGGCTGGACGGCGGCGGGGGCACTGCTGATGGCCCACGGCGCCCTGGGAACGGCGTACGGCCTCTCACGACGCCCCTGACGGACCGCGGCGGGTGAGCCGTTCCGTCCGCCGGGGCGGGCAGGGCGCCGTGGGGCGGGGGTGGGCGGAGCCGGCTGGTTACGCGTCCTCGTCGTCCTCGTCGTCCAGCCGCGCCAGCCACGTCGCCAGCCGCTCCACGGGCACCTCGAAGTCCGGGTTCAGGTCGACGAAGGTCCGCAGCTGCTCGGCGAGCCACTCGAAGGTGACCTCCTCCTCGCCGCGCCGCTTCGCCAGTTCCTCGATGCCGCGGTCGGTGAAGTACAACGTGTTCTCCGTCGGATGGGCCGGCCGGACCGGCCGGGTCGAACAGGGGCGGCTCCCTCGGAACCGCTGGTCCCAGGATAGGCGGTGCCCGGCACGCCGAAGGGCCCGGTCCGCGTTCCTCGGAACGCGGACCGGGCCCTCGGGGACCGCCGTCAGGGCACGTCAGGCCCGTTCGGGGATCAGGCCTCGAACACCTCGCGCACCAGCTGCTCCTGCTCGGCCTGGTGCCGCTTCGCGGAACCCACGGCCGGGGACGAGCCGTGCGGCCGCGAGATGCGGCGCAGGCGCTCGCCGTGCGGGACGTCGGCGCCGACCGCCAGGTCCAGGTGGTCGATCAGGTTGAGCGCGATGAACGGCCAGGCACCCTGGTTCGCCGGCTCCTCCTGGACCCACAGGTACTTCTCGGCGTTCGGGTACTTGGCGATCTCCGCCTGGAGCTCGGCACCCGGCAGCGGGTACAGGCGCTCGATGCGGATGATGGCCGTGTCCGTGACACCGCGCTTCTGCCGCTCGGCCTCCAGGTCGTAGTAGACCTTGCCCGCACAGAAGACGACCTTCTTGACCGCGGCCGCCTCGACCGAGTCGTCGCCGATGACCGGGCGGAACTGGCCCGTCGTGAACTCCTCCGCCTTCGAGGCCGCGGCCTTCAGGCGCAGCATCGACTTCGGGGTGAAGACGACCAGCGGCTTGTGGTGCGGGTTGTGCACCTGCCACCGCAGGAGGTGGAAGTAGTTCGACGGCAGGGTCGGCATCGCGACCGTCATGTTGTTCTGCGCGCAGAGCTGCAGGAAGCGCTCCGGGCGGGCCGAGGAGTGGTCCGGGCCCTGGCCCTCGTAGCCGTGCGGGAGCAGGAGCGTCACGCCGCTCGTCTGGTTCCACTTCTGCTCGGCCGACGAGATGAACTCGTCCACGACCGTCTGCGCGCCGTTGACGAAGTCGCCGAACTGCGCCTCCCACATCACCAGCGCGTCGGGGCGGGCCAGCGAGTAGCCGTACTCGAAGCCCATCACCGCGTACTCGGAGAGCAGCGAGTTGTAGACGTTGTACCGGGCCTGGTCCTCGGAGAGGTACAGCAGCGGCGTGAACTCGTCGCCCGTCTCCCGGTCGATGACGACCGCGTGGCGCTGGCCGAAGGTGCCGCGCTGCGAGTCCTGGCCGGTGAGGCGGACCGGCACGCCCTCCAGGAGGAGGGAGCCGACGGCGAGGGTCTCGCCCATGCCCCAGTCGATCGTGCCGTCCTCGACCATGGCCGCGCGGCGCTGCAGCTGCGGCAGCAGGCGCGGGTGGATGGTGACGTGGTCGGGGATGTTGACCTGGGACTCGGCGATCCGCTTGACCGTCTCGGCGCTGACCGCGGTGTTCACGGCGACCGGGAACTCGGCCTGCGGGTCCGAGGGCTCCACGGAGGAGGGCTGCGAGACGGCCTCGCGGACCTCGGTGAAGACCTTCTCCAGCTGCCCCTGGTAGTCCTGGAGCGCCTGCTCGGCCTCTTCCAGGGTGATGTCGCCGCGACCGATGAGGGACTCGGTGTACAGCTTGCGCACCGAGCGCTTCTTGTCGATCAGGTCGTACATCAGCGGCTGGGTGAAGGCCGGGTTGTCCGACTCGTTGTGACCGCGGCGGCGGTAGCAGATGAGGTCGATCACCACGTCCTTGTTGAACGCCTGACGGAACTCGAAGGCCAGCCGCGCGACGCGGACCACGGCCTCCGGGTCGTCGCCGTTCACGTGGAAGATCGGTGCCTCGATCATGCGGGCCACGTCGGTGGCGTACATCGAGGAGCGCGAGGACTCCGGGGCGGCGGTGAAGCCGACCTGGTTGTTGATGACGACGTGGACCGTGCCGCCGGTGCGGTAGCCGCGCAGCTGCGACATGTTCAGGGTCTCGGCCACCACGCCCTGGCCCGCGAAGGCCGCGTCGCCGTGGATCGCCACCGGCAGGACGGTGAAGTCCGTGCCGCCCTTGTTGATGATGTCCTGCTTGGCGCGCGCGACGCCCTCCAGGACCGGGTCCACCGCCTCCAGGTGCGAGGGGTTCGCGACCAGCGAGACGTTGATCTGCTCGCCGTCCAGCCCGGTGAAGGTGCCCTCGGCGCCCAGGTGGTACTTCACGTCGCCCGAGCCGTGCATCGACTTCGGGTCGAGGTTGCCCTCGAACTCGCGGAAGATCTGCGCGTACGACTTGCCGACCACGTTGGCCAGCACGTTCAGCCGGCCGCGGTGGGCCATGCCGATGACGACCTCGTCCAGGCGGGACTCGGCCGCCGAGTCGATGACCGCGTCCAGCAGCGGGATGACGGACTCGCCGCCCTCCAGGGAGAAGCGCTTCTGGCCGACGTACTTGGTCTGCAGGAAGGTCTCGAAGGCCTCCGCCGCGTTCAGCCGGCGCAGGATGCGCAGCTGCTCCTCGCGCTCCGGCTTGGTGTGCGAGCGCTCGATGCGGTCCTGGATCCACTTGCGCTGCTTCGGGTCCTGGATGTGCATGAACTCGACGCCGGTGGTGCGGCAGTACGAGTCGCGCAGCACGCCGAGGATGTCGCGCAGCTTCATCAGGGACTTGCCGGCGAAGCCGCCGACCGCGAACTCGCGCTCCAGGTCCCACAGCGTGAGCCCGTGCTCGGTGATGTCCAGGTCGGGGTGCTTGCGCTGCTGGTACTCCAGCGGGTCGGTGTCGGCCATGACGTGGCCGCGGACCCGGTAGGAGTGGATCAGCTCGAAGACGCGGGCGGCCTTGGTGACGTCGTCGTCGTGCGAGGCGTCGATGTCCTTGAGCCAGCGGACCGGCTCGTAGGGGATGCGCAGCGCCTCGAAGATCTCGTCGTAGAAGCCGTTCTCGCCGAGGAGCAGGTTGGCGACCTGGCGCAGGAACTCGCCGGAGGCGGCGCCCTGGATGACCCGGTGGTCGTAGGTCGACGTGAGCGTCATGACCTTGGAGATGCCGAGCTTGTTCAGGGTGTCCTGGGAGGTGCCCTGGAACTCCGCCGGGTAGTCCATGGAGCCGACGCCCATGATGACCGACTGGCCGGGCATCAGGCGCGGCACCGAGTGGACGGTGCCGAGGCCGCCCGGGTTGGTCAGCGAGACCGTGACGCCGGAGAAGTCGTCCATCGTCAGCTTGCCGTCGCGGGCGCGGCGGACGATGTCCTCGTAGGCCTGCCAGAACTCGAAGAAGTTCAGCGTCTCGGCCTTCTTGATCGCCGCGACGACGAGCTGGCGGTCGCCGTTGGGCTTGACCAGGTCGATGGCGAGACCGAGGTTGACGTGGGCCGGCTTGACGAGGGTCGGCTTGCCGTCCTTCTCGCCGAACGAGTGGTTCATCGCCGGCATGGCCTTGATGGCCTGCACCATCGCGTAGCCGATCAGGTGCGTGAAGGAGATCTTCCCGCCCCGGGCGCGCTTGAGGTGGTTGTTGATGACGATGCGGTTGTCGAAGAGCAGCTTCACCGGGACCGCGCGCACGGACGTGGCCGTGGGCAGCTCCAGCGACGCGTTCATGTTCTTCGCGACCGCGGCGGCCGGGCCGCGCAGCGTCACCGTCTCGGGGCCCTCGGGGCTCGCTGCGGCGTCCTTCGTGGGGGCGGCCGCCTTCGCCGCGGGCTTGGCGGCGGGCTGGGCCTGCGCGGGCTTGGCGGCCGGGGCCGCCGGAGCGGCGGCGGGCTGCGCCGCCGGCTTCGCGGCGGGGGCCGGCTGAGCCGCCGGGGCGGGGGCCTGGGCCTTGGCCGGGGCGGGAGCCTGCGCGGGGGGCGCGGGGGCGGCCTGGGGCGCGCCCGCGCTCTCGTTCGCGGTGCCGGCGGCCGGCTGGGCCGCGGCGGCTCCGGGCTTGTAGTCGGCGAAGAAGTCCCACCAGGCTCGGTCCACGGAATTCGGGTCCTGGAGGTACTGCTGATAAATCTCGTCGACGAGCCACTCATTGGCACCGAACGCGGCAGCGGGGTTCTTGCCCGCGTTTCCGGCTTGGTCGGTGTCGGTCGAGATGCTCGAGTTACTGGGGGACTGTGGCGACACGGCGAGAACCGCCCTCTTCCGCTTCACAAGATGGTGGACAGCGGGAATCAAGGCTACGCCTCCCTGACCCGGAAGGTCAGACCGGGCCCGTTCATCGTCGCGTAAGTCACATTGCAGACCGCGTTTCGGCGCTGGAAATGGCGGGAAACAAGCGAGGTTCTGATGCGTGAGGGAAGGGGAGACCCGGGCCCGGCGCCGGGACGACGCGGGCCTGTGCCTGATCACACGTGTCCGTCGGCGCGGATGCCCGTGGATCTTGGCGCTCCGCTTCGAACCCTACGTCAACTCGGCAACGAGGGCAGGCCCGGAAGAGTGATGAGAATCCGGCATCCCCGCTCGGATTCGGCCACACCGATCCGGCCGCCGTGCAGATCCACCGCCCAGCGGGCGATCGCCAGGCCGAGCCCGGTGCCGCCGTCGCTGCCCGGACCGTGCGGCCGGGAGACCGAACCCCGGTTGAACCGCTCGAAGACCCGGCGCCACTCCGAGCGCGGAATGCCGGGGCCCTCGTCGAGGACCTCGAGCTCCAGCGATTCGGGCAGGTCCCCGCGCCGCGCCTTGACCGTCACCCGGCCGTGCGGAGGGCTGTGCTTGACCGCGTTGTCGATGAGGTTGGCGACGACCTGGTGGATGCGCTCGGGGTCGGCGTGCGCGGTCAGGTCCGACGGGAAGACGTCGAGCGCCAGGTGGACGTCGGTGCGGGTGTGGCTGCCCGAGCCCGAGGCGATGCCCGCGCGCGCCGAGGCGACCATGTTGGCCTCCTTGAGCACGCCGGAGAGGTACGGCCAGACCTCGAAACGCCTCTGGCGCAGCGGTATGACGCCGTTGTCCAGGCGGGAGAGGTCCAGCAGCGTCTCCACCAGCCGGCCGAGCCGCTCCGTCTGCCCGAGGGCCGTGCGCATGGTCTCCGGGTCGGCCTCGGTCACCCCGTCGACGATGTTCTCCAGCACCGCGCGCAGCCCCGCGATCGGAGTGCGCAGCTCGTGCGAGACGTTCGCCACCAGCTCCTTGCGCTGCCGGTCCTGGGCCTCCAGGTCGTCGGCCATGCGGTTGATCGTGACGGCCAGGTCGCCCAGCTCGTCGCGGCGGTTCTCGCGCACCCGGCGCGTGTAGTCGCCGTGCGAGATCGACCGGGCCACGGCGTTCATCTCGTCCAGCGGGGCGGTGAGCGAGTGCGCCACGAACTGCGTGATCAGCAGGGTGGCGATCATCGAGAAGACCGTGATGAAGCGCAGCTCCGTCTTGGTGTGCACCGCGATCACGGAAAGGCCCGTGGTGATCAGCACCGACGTGACGACCAGCGCGCCCAGCTTGGTCTTGATCGAGAACGGGCGAACACCGCCCCAGGGATCCCCGGTGGTCCGGGGGCCGGGGCTCCTCCGTGCGGCCTCCCGTCCCCGGCTCATGGCGTCGGCGTCTCCAGCGCGTAGCCCACGCCGTGCACCGTGCGGATGCGCTCGGCGCCGATCTTGCGGCGCAGGGCCTTGATGTGGCTGTCCACGGTCCGGGTGCCGGAGGCGTCCGCCCAGTCCCACACCTCGGCCAGCAGCTGCTCGCGGGAGAGCACCGCGCGCGGGGTGTTCGCGAGGCACACCAGCAGGTCGAACTCGGTGGGGGTGAGGTGGACGTCCTCGCTGCGCACCCGCACCCGGCGCTGCGCGTGGTCGATCTCCAGTTCGCCGAGGCGCAGGATGCCGCTGCGCGGCGTGGAGGCGGCCACGACCGCCCGCTCCACCCGGCGCAGCAGCACGTGCACGCGCGCGGCCAGCTCGCGCATCGAGAACGGCTTGGTCATGTAGTCGTCGGCGCCGACGCCGAGCCCGACCAGCATGTCCGTCTCGTCGTCGCGCGCGGTGAGCATGAGCACCGGCACCGGGCGGGAGGCCTGCACGCGACGGCAGACCTCCAGGCCGTCGAAGCCGGGCAGCATGATGTCGAGGATCAGCAGGTCGGGCTGCCACGCCTCGGCCGTGTCGACGGCGGCCGGACCGTCGCCCGCCGTCTGCACCAGGAAGCCCTCGGCGCGCAGGCGGGTCGCGATGGCGTCCACGATCGTCTGGTCGTCCTCGACCACCAGCACCCGGCGCTGTGCGCCCTGGGTGGCCGTCGCCGTGCCGTTGTGGGAGGTCTGTGTCTGCTCCATCGCCCGCCCCTGAGGTGTGCTTACCGGAATCAGTGGGGTGATCCCTCGTCTGCGCATGACTGCGATTGACGCTTGAATGACCGCGTCAGGTCAGCAGCGTACGGGGAGTCACCGCGCCTTTGCTATCCAGGCCCGACGCCGAGGTGGACGACGTCCGGAACGCCCCGGGCAACGGGGATCTCTTCGGTACGCACCTGCTGGAACCCGGCATTACGCAAGGTTTCTTCGAATTCCGGAGAGGGCTGCGCGGACCACACGGCAAGCACCCCGCCGGGTCTCAACACCCGTGCGCATCCCGCCAGTCCGGCCCCCGAGTAGAGCCCGCCGTTGCCCTCGGTGACGGTCCAGTCGGGGCCGTTGTCGATGTCCAGGCACAGCGCGTCGTACGTGGCGGAAGTCTCATTGACGTGATCGATCAGATCCGCCTCGACGATCTCCGTGCGGGGGTCGGCGAGCGCCTCGGCGGACATCCCGGCCAGCGGTCCGCCGCGGTGCCAGTCGATGACGGCGCGCTCCCGTTCGACGACCGCGATACGGCCCCAGCGCGGGTCGGCCGCCGCGTGTGCGAGCGAGAAGCCGACGCCGAGGCCGCCGATGAGCAGGTGCGGCGCGGACCGCCCGCCGGAGGCGGTGAGCGCGTCGGCCGCCGCGTCGACCAGCCGCCGCTCGGAGCGTCCGTCGGAGGTGTCCATGAGGAAGCAGCCGTTCGCGATGATCTGGAGCAGCGTGCCGTGCCGGCGCAGGACCACCTCGCCGTGCGGGCCCTCGCGACGGTCCAGCACTTCGGGGAGGTCGTGGGGATCGTGGGAAGTGAGGGGCATCGGCCCATCCTGGCAGGGAGGAATGCCGCGGGTCCCCGCCTTGCTCTCACTCGGGCGGGCCGCGTGTCCGGCCGGGCCCGGACCGGACGCCCGACGGTCCCCGCCCCGGACGCACCGACCGGCTCCGCCCGGCCGCCCGACCGGCTCCGCGGCTTGATCGCTCAGAGCGAACACGCCTCGGGGAACAATGCGGGACTCCCTTTCATTGAGTCGATGTAACTCAACTTGACTGCCGAAGGGGAGATCATGGCTGCTGAGTCCGCCGCCTTCACACCGCTCACCCTGCCCGTGCTGCCGCTCGACGACGAAGTGGTCCTGCCCGGCATGGTCGTCCCCCTGGACCTGAGCGACGCCGAGGTGCGGGCCGCGGTGGAGGCCGCCCAGGCCGCCGCCAGGTCCGAACCCGGCAAGCCCCGTGTCCTGCTCGTCCCCCGCGTCGACGGCACCTACGCGAAGACCGGTGTCCTCGGCACGGTCGAGCAGGTCGGCCGGCTCGCCGACGGCGACCCGGGCGCGCTGGTCCGCGGCCGGAGCCGGGTGCGGATCGGCGCCGGCACCACCGGGCCCGGCGCCGCGCTGTGGGTGGAGGGGACGCGCGTCGACGAGACCGTGCCCGACCCGCTGCCGGGCCAGGTCGCCGAACTGGCGAAGGAGTACAAGGCCCTCGCCACCGCCTGGCTGCGCAAGCGCGGCGCCTGGCAGGTCGTGGACCGGGTCCAGGCCATCGACGACGTGTCCGCGCTCGCCGACAACTCCGGCTACTCGCCCTTCCTCACCACCGAGCAGAAGGTCGAGCTGCTGGAGACCACCGACCCGGTCGCCCGCCTCAGGCTCGCCACCCAGCAGCTGCGCGACCACCTCGCCGAGCAGGACGTCGCCGAGACCATCGCCAAGGACGTCCAGGAGGGCGTCGACAAGCAGCAGCGGGAGTTCCTGCTGCGCCGCCAGCTCGAGGCCGTGCGCAAGGAGCTGCGGGAGCTGAACGGCGACGGCAAGGACCCCGCCGAGGAGTCCGACGACTACCGCGCCCGGGTCGAGGCCGCCGACCTGCCCGAGAAGGTCCGCGAGGCGGCCCTCAAGGAGGTCGACAAGCTGGAGCGCTCCTCCGACCAGTCCCCGGAGGGCTCCTGGATCCGTACCTGGCTCGACACGGTCCTGGAGATGCCGTGGAACGAGCGCACCGAGGACGCCTACGACATCCAGGGCGCCCGCGGCGTGCTGGACGCCGAGCACGCGGGGCTGGACGACGTCAAGGACCGCATCACCGAGTACCTGGCGGTGCGCAAGCGGCGCGGCGACCGGGGCCTGGGCGTCGTGGGCGGCCGGCGTGGTGGTGCCGTCCTGGCCCTCGTCGGCCCGCCCGGCGTCGGCAAGACGTCCCTCGGCGAGTCCGTCGCGCACGCGATGGGCCGCAAGTTCGTCCGCGTCGCCCTCGGCGGCGTCCGCGACGAGGCCGAGATCCGCGGCCACCGCCGCACGTACGTCGGTGCGCTGCCCGGCCGGATCGTGCGGGCGGTCAAGGAGGCCGGGTCGATGAACCCGGTCGTGCTCCTCGACGAGATCGACAAGGTGGGCTCGGACTTCCGGGGCGACCCGGCCGCCGCCCTCCTGGAGGTCCTCGACCCGGCGCAGAACCACACCTTCCGGGACCACTACCTGGAGGTCGAGCTGGACCTGTCCGACGTCGTGTTCCTCGCGACGGCCAACGTCCTGGAGGCCATCCCGGAGGCGCTGCTCGACCGCATGGAGCTGGTCCGCCTCGACGGCTACACCGAGGACGAGAAGGTCGTCATCGCCCGCGACCACCTGCTCCCGCGCCAGCTGGAGCGGGCCGGGCTCGACGGGGACGAGGTCGCGGTCGACGAGGGCGCGCTGCGCAAGCTGGCCGGCGAGTACACCCGCGAGGCGGGCGTGCGCACCCTGGAGCGGTCGATCGCCCGGCTGCTGCGCAAGGTGGCGGCCCAGCACGAGCTGGGCGAGCGGGAGCTGCCGTTCACCGTCACCGACGCCGACCTGCGGGCCCTGATCGGCCGGCCGCACCACGTGCCGGAGTCCGCCCAGGAGCCGGCGGAGCGGCGCACCTCGGTGCCGGGCGTGGCCACCGGCCTCGCGGTCACCGGCGCGGGCGGCGACGTCCTGTACGTGGAGGCGTCGCTGGCCGACCCGGAGACGGGCGCGGCGGGGCTGACCCTGACCGGTCAGCTGGGCGACGTGATGAAGGAGAGCGCGCAGATCGCGCTGAGCTTCCTGCGCAGCCACGGCGCCGAGCTGGAGCTGCCGGTGGCCGACCTGAAGGACCGGGGCGTGCACATCCACTTCCCGGCGGGCGCGGTCCCCAAGGACGGCCCGAGCGCCGGCATCACGATGACCACGGCGCTGGCCTCGCTGCTCTCCGGGCGGCTGGTCCGCACGGACGTGGCGATGACCGGCGAGGTGTCGCTGACCGGCCGCGTGCTGCCGATCGGCGGGGTCAAGCAGAAGCTGCTCGCGGCGCACCGGGCGGGCGTCACCACCGTGATCATCCCCAAGCGCAACGAGCCCGACCTGGACGACGTCCCGGCGGAGGTGCTGGACAAGCTCGACGTGCACGCCGTCACCGACGTGCGCCAGGTCCTGGAACTGGCCCTCGCACCGGCGACGAACGGCGCGCGGTCCGAGGTCCCGGTCGCGGCCTGACGGAACCGCGGCCGCGAGGGCGGGACCCCTGTCCGGGGCCCCGCCCTCGCGCGCGGTCAGCCGTTGGCGAGCGCCTGGACCCGGTCCAGGGCGCCGTTGAACCGGTTGTGGTCCCCGACCGTCGGCCCGGACGAGGTGTACTGCCACATCGTGTAGTACCCCCAGCCGGCCGGCAGGGTGCCCACCGTCGAGGCGTACCGGGCGATCCACAGCGGGTTGTTCACGGCGAAGCCGCCGTAGTTGCCGGTGCACTGGGTCCACCAGCTGGTGGCCGTGTAGATCACGGCGTCGCGGCCGGTGCGGGCCTTGTAGGTGTTCAGGAAGTCGCGGATCCAGGTGACCATCTGGCTCTGCGTCCTGCCGTAGCAGGCGGCCCCGTACGGGTTCCACTCGATGTCCAGCGCGCCCGGCAGCGTCCGGCCGTCGCGGGACCAGCCGCCGCCGTGGTCGACGAAGTAGTTGGCCTGGGCGGCGCCGCTGGTCGTGTCCGGGGTCGCGAAGTGGTACGCGCCGCGGATCATGCCGACGTTGTACGAGCCGTTGTACTGCTGGGCGAAGTAGGGGTTGGTGTAGTACGTCCCCTCGGTGGCCTTGACGTAGGACCACCTGACCCCGCTGTTCCACAGGGTCGACCAGGCGACGTTGCCCTGGTGGCTGGAGACGTCGACGCCCTCCGTCTGGGTGGCGTCGCCGGGCACGGGGGTGCCGTGCCGCCCGTCGTGCTCCACGACGCCCATGCCCATGTGGGCGGAGCCGCGGGGCGGGACGTCGGCGGCCGACGCGGAGTGCGCCGGGAGGGTGAACAGCAGGGAGAGGGCGGCGAGCAGGATCCCGGTGACGGCTGGGCGCCGCCTGGGGGCCGATCCGGATCTGTGCACGGGCATGGCGTGCCTCCGCTGGGTCGGTGGTGCTCGGTGGGGGTGCGCGGGGGGAGGAGAGGACGGGGGTGGCGTGAGCATGCCACCCTGGTCCCGGGCTACGACGCTACGCACGTAGAACGGCGGGTGGAAGAGGGACCGGAAGCCGCCGTTGGTCTACGCCTGCGAAATACTTGCCGAGCTGCGGAGACGGCGCACCGTGGCGGAAACTTTCAGCAACGGGAAATTCTAGGCAGGGGCTGACGTGCACGAAGACGGGAACGGCGGCGGTCGCGGGGCCGGCCCCGCCGGGGACGGCAGTGGTGTGAACCAGCCTGAGGTCCTGGCCCTGGAGCGGGAGTTGACCGTCCTGCTCCGGCGGGCCCGCGCCAACCAGGGCGAGATGGCCCGCGAGGTCCACCCCGACCTCGAATCGTCCGCGTACGGCCTGCTCGTGCGCCTCGGCGAGTGCGGCGGCCAGCGGGCCACGGAGCTGGCCGCCTACATCGGCGTCGGCAAGGCCACGATGTCCCGCCAGCTGCGCGCCCTGGAGGACCTCGGCCTCGTCGCCCGGGAGCCCGATCCCGCCGACGGCCGCGCCTGGCTGATCACCCTCACGCCGGAGGGCCAGGCCCGCGTCGGCCGGGTCCGGGAGGCCCGCCGCGCCCGCTACGCCCGCCGGCTCGCCGGCTGGGACCCCCGCGAGGTCACGGAACTGGCCAGGCTGCTGCACGAACTGAACCGGGGCATGGCGAAGTAGCCCCGCCATCCGGCGGGTCACAGCTCCGCGTAGACCACCGTCGCGTCGTCGTGCGTCTTGCCGCGCCCCAGGAACGCCCGGGCCCCCGCCGCGTCCGCGCGCTCCAGCTCGCGGACCCGGTCCACCAGGGTCCGCGCACCCTGCTTGCGCACCAGGGCCAGGCACTGCGCCCAGTCGCCCTCCCCGAACGTCTCCACCCAGCGCGCGGCCCCGTCCGTCAGGGCCGCCAGGGTCCGCACCTCGCCGCGCGGCAGCACGCCCGTCACCGCCCGCCGCGCCACCGCCGGGTCGGCCGCGGCCGTGAAGAAGCCGCCCTCCTTGTTCCGCAGGCGGGCGTCCACCAGTGCGTCGGTGGCCAGGGCCGAGCGGGGCAGCCGGGCCAGCCGGTCGTCCAGGACGCCCGTGACCGTGCCGTCGGGGGACTCCACCAGCAGGGCCGAGTCCGACAGGACCAGGTACTCGACCGCCGCCGGGGACCAGCGGGCCAGGACCACGGTTGCCTGGGGCGTGCGCGGGTGAGAAAGATCACAGGTTTCCGCGTGTGCGGCCGAGGTATGCGCGATGGCGCGGGACAGGGCTTCGGTGAGAGGAACATCCGGGAGTGAAACGGTCAGTTCGGTCAGCGCGCCACCGAGGCGTGCGGTGAACCAGGGCACGGAATGCAGACACCCCGTCCCGCTCGACGGCGGTGTCACACCGTCGAGGACGACGATCACACCCCCCTGCCCCGAGGCCGGAAGCCCGACGCTCGCGAAGTCCTCGTTGGGGTGGTCGGCCTGACCGGGTTCCGAGACGAGTTCCGTGCGCATCCGGCCAGTCTGCACGACCCCTTCACAGTGTTCGCAAAAGACCGGCAAGTTGCCCCGTTGCGACGCGGTGACGCAGGTCAGGCGCCCATTTTGGGGTGGAATTCGGCACTCCCGGAACGCGTGGCGGCACATAGTGCCACCGCCCGTCACGGACGTCCAACCGGCGCGCCAGGCGGGCGTGTCGCACCGGCCGCGAGAACTTGCTCACCAACTCCCCTCCGGGGTTCACTCCTTCGGGTGGCGGGTCGGATGATGCACGCCCACCGCCCACCGGCACTGGGAGGGTCGGGATCCGGTGGGAGGCTTGTCCTGCACACGCGGTCCGCCCGCCCGACGCGCGGTCGGCGGCTGGGAGACAGTCCAGAACGCGGCGGCGGGCGCACGCGCCGACCGGCCAGTTGACGGAGCGCCACCCGGACCCACGGGTACACGAGTCAGGAATGCGAGCACCGGTGCAGAAGACGCGGCCTCGTCGCACAGACAAGCAGCCGACCCCTGCGGGGAGCGCGGAACGTACCCCCGGCACCTCCGCCCCGGCGCCACCGGCGGCCCCCGTCGGCAAGGGCCGCCCGACCCATGTGCGCAACCGCCTCATCGTCGCCGTGGCGGTCGTGGCCGCGGCCATCGCCGCGGCCGGTGCCCCGTCGGTCGTCGCCGCCTCCGGGCAACTGCACGACTCCCAGGAACTGGTGACCCTCGCCGAGCGGACCCAGGGGGCGCTGACCCTCGCCCACTCCCTCGCCGACGAGCGCGACGAGGTGGTCCCCTACATCGCCGCCGGCCGCCCCAAGTCGAAGGCGCCCTCCGAGCAGCGCGGCGCGCGCGTCGACCGGCAGGTGGAGGAACTGCGCGCCGACACCGACGCGCCCGCCTCCCTGCGCGAGGACCTCGACGCCGTCGGGGCGCTGCGCCGGGCGGCGCTCACCGGCAAGAGCACCGCGCTCCAGGCGCACGACGCGTACTCCGAGGCGATCACCGAACTCCACGCCCTGGCCGAGGAGCTGGCCGAGCGGATGCCGCCCCGCGCGGGCGCCGGCGCGTACGCCCTGGCCGAACTGGACACCGCCGTCCAGCAGGCCGCCGCCACCCGGGGCCTGCTGCTCGCCGCCCTGAACGTGCCGAGCAGCACCGAGACCGTCATCGACCCGATCACGGGCCTGCCGACCGAGACGACCACGTCCTCGGACGCCGACGCCGAGCAGCGCGACGCGCTCGCCGCCGCCGCCCAGCAGGCCCGGGTGCGTTCCGACGCGGCCCTCGCCGACTTCCGCGAGGGCGCGCCGAAGGAGGCGCGCGCCGCCTTCGACTCCACGGTCGCCGGCCCCGAGGTCAACTCCGCCGAGAAGTACCTCGCCGGTCTCACCGACGAGCCGACGCTCTCCGACGACGACCTCGCCACCAGCACCAAGAGGCTGGAGGCCGCGCTCTCCGCCCGCGTCGACGCCATGCGCGGCGCCGAGTCCGCCCTGTACGAGAAGCGCACGACGGCCCTGGAGAAGCTGCGCGACGACGATGTCACCGCGCTGGAGATCCGCGTCGCCGCCCTCGGCGCCCTGATCCTGCTCGCCGTCGGCATCGCCACCGCCATGGCGCGCAGCCTCACCCGTCCCCTGTCGGTGCTGCGCCGCGGTTCGGCCCGGCTGGCCGGCGCCGAGGACCCGGCGGCCGAGACGCCCGTGGCCTTCACCGGCCGCAACGACGAGTTCGCCCAGGTGGTCCGCTCCGTCAACGCCCTGCACGCGCACGCCGCGACGCTCGCCGAGCGCGTCAACACGCTGGAGTCCGACCGCAAGCACCTCGTCGGCCAGCGCCAGAAGATGGCCGACGCCCGCGAGGAACTCCGCGCCCAGCTGGCCGAGTCCACCGCCCAGCTGGAGGTGGTCCGCAAGAGCATCGGCTCCACCTTCGTGAACCTCGCGCTGCGCACCCTCGGCCTGGTCGAGCGGCAACTCGCGGTCATCGAGAGCCTGGAGGAGCGCGAGCAGGACCCGGACCGCCTCGCCACCCTGTTCAAGCTCGACCACTTCGCCACGGTCATGCGCCGGCACAGCGAGAACCTCCTCGTCCTCGCCGGCACCGAGCACGTCCAGCACAGCGCCGGACCGGTGCCGCTGGTCGACGTGGTCCGGGCCGCGGTCAGCGAGATCGAGCGGTACGAGCGGGTCCGTATCGCCGCGCTGCCGCCGCACGCGCACGTGGCCGGCTTCGCCGCCGACGACCTCTCCCACCTGCTGGCCGAGCTGATGGAGAACGCCACCTCCTTCTCGCCGCCCGACCTGCCCGTCGAGGTCTCCGGCTGGCTGCTGGAGAACGGCGAGGTGATGCTCTCCGTGCAGGACGAGGGCATCGGCATGGCGACCGAGCGCCTCCAGCGGCTCAACGCCCGCCTCACCGACTTCGACCCGGAGGCGCCCTACGACCAGGAGGGCGAGGACGGTCTCGGCCTCGGCCTGTACGTGGTGGCCCGCCTCGCCCACCGGCACGGGGCGCGGGTGCGGCTGCGGGAGCAGAAGCAGGGCGGTGTCGCGGCCGTCGTGGTCCTGCCGAGCCCGCTGCTCGCACCGGCGCCGCCGGCCGCGCTCGCCCCGACCGTGCCGATGACCGACGGCACGGGCTCCTTCTCCCTGCCGGGTGCCGACGCGGAGGCCAACTCCAACGTCCTGCACGGGCGGGCGGAGAAGAGCGTCCGGCACGGCGTGGACCCGCTGGTGGCCTCGGCGGAACAGGCCGTACGCCGTGCCGAGGCCGCCGCACCCGACGAGGCGCCCGAGGCCGCCGCCCCGAGCGAGGCACCCGAGGCCGCCGGACCCGACGAGGCACCCGAGGCACCCGAGGCCGCCGAGCGGGACTCGGCTCAGGCCCCCGAGGCGGCCGCCGACCCGGCCTCCGCTCCGGCGCCGGACGCGACCGGACCGGCCGCGGGCCGCGACCTCCCCGACGACGCCACGATGGCCCTGCTGCTCCCGCCGCAGCCACCGGAGCAGGCGCCCGCCCAGGCGCGGGAACCGCACCAGGAACCGGCCCGGCGCGAGGCACCCGCACCGGAGATGTCCACGCCGGACCCCGCCCCGTCGGCCCGCACCGCGCCGGAGATCCCCGGCCCCCGTTCCGCCGACGCCTACGCCATCGGCCCCGACGCCCACGAACGCACTCCGGACGAGGGGGCCGCGGGGGCGGACGAGAGCGCCGGGAGCGCCGAGCCCGTCACCGACAAGGGCCTGCCCAAGCGGACCCCGAAGCTCACCACACCCGCCGCGGCCCCACGGTCGCGCACGGCGGGCTCCGTGGACGCCGACGCGCTCCGCCGCCGTCTGGGAGGGTTCCGCCGGGGGGCAGAGGCCGGCCGCCGCGACGTCGAGGCGGAGATCGCCGACCGGACCGGTACGCACCCGGCGCCGGACGCGGCGGCAGACACAACCGAAGAAGCCACGGGGGGCACTGTCGAGGAGGCAAGCAGTTGACCGCGCCCAGTACCTTCGGACTGAGCAGTGAAGCCCGCAATCTCCACTGGCTGTTGACCAACCTCGTGGAGGAGGTGCCCGGCATCCTCTCGGTCGCGGTCGTCTCCTCCGACGGCCTGCTGCTGCTCTCCTCCGACCAGGACCGCAACGAGGCGGCCCGCGAGGCGCAGTCGGTGCGCCGCACCGGCCCGCGCGGTTCCGCCGCCGACCTGGCCACCGTCGTGTCCGGTGTCGGCAGCCTGACCATCGGCGCCGCCCGGCTGATGGACTTCGGGGGCGTCAAGCACACGATGGTCGCCATGGACGAGGGCAGCCTGTTCGTGATGTCCATCAGCGACGGCTCGCTGCTCGGCGTGCACGGCTCCGCGGACTGCGACATGAGCGTCATCGCGTACCACATGGCGCTCTTCGTGGGCCGCGCCGGCCACGTCCTGACTCCCGAACTCCGCAGCGAGCTGCGGAAATCCCTGGAGACCGAGTCGACCTCGACGGGGAGTACCCGATGAGCACCAGCCCCAGGAAGTCCCCGAAACACCTGCCCGTACGCGGTGCCGACCGCAAGCCCGCCCGCGTACGCCCCTACTCGCTCACCGGCGGCCGCACCCGCTTCGGCCACGTCCTGCTCGTCGAGACGTTCGTCGGCGCCACGGCCGGCACGGCCGCGCTGGAGGCCGCCGAGGAGCGCAAGGAACTGACGAACGGCAGCCTCACCTCCCGCGTGATGCCGGAGATGCGGGCCATCGTCGAACTCTGCCGCCGGATGCGTACGGTGGCCGAGATCGCCGCGCTGCTGAAGATGCCGCTCGGCGTGGTCCGCGTGCTCCTCAGCGACCTGGCGGACCAGGGAAAGATCCGTGTGTACGGCACCGGAACCGGCCACGGCACGGGCCGCCCGGACCGCGCTCTGCTCGAAAGGGTGCTCAGTGGACTCCGTCGTCTCTGACGCCGCCGCCTCCGGCGTCTCCCCCCTCGTCGACCCCGACGAGCCCATGCAGCCCTGGCAGACGGACCGCACCCGTGCGCCCGTCGCCACCAAGATCGTGGTGGCGGGTGGGTTCGGTGTCGGCAAGACCACGCTGGTCACCGCCGTCTCGGAGATCACGCCCCTGCAGACCGAGGCGCTGATGACCGAGGCGAGCGAGGAGACCGACGACCTCACCGCCACCCCGGGCAAGCTCACCACCACCGTGGCCATGGACTTCGGGCGCATCACGCTCGACGAGGACCTGGTGCTCTACCTGTTCGGCACGCCGGGCCAGCAGCGGTTCTGGTTCATGTGGGACGACCTGGTGCGCGGTGCGATCGGTGCCGTCGTGCTGGCCGACACGCGCCGCCTGAAGGACTGCTTCCCGGCGCTGGACTACTTCGAGAGCTGCGGACTGCCGTACGTCGTCGCGGTCAACCACTTCGACGGCAGCGAGCGGTTCGACGCCGAGGACGTGCGGGAGGCGTTGACGATCCCCGCGCACATACCTGTAATGATCATGGATGCGCGCCGCCGGATCTCGGCCATCGAGACCCTCTTGTCCCTCGTGGGCCACGCGCTCGACGAAACCCCCGAGTAGTCCCACCGAGCAGTCCCCTTAGGAGCGTCCCCCGCATGCGGAAGATACTCGTCGTCGGAGCCGGCCAGTCCGGTCTCCAGCTCGCCCTCGGCCTCCAGTCCCACGGCTACGAGGTCACCCTGATGTCCAACCGGACCGCGGACGAGATCCGCACCGGCCGGGTCATGTCGACGCAGTGCATGTTCCACACGGCACTCCAGCACGAGCGTGATCTCCAGCTGAACTTCTGGGAGTCCCAGGCCCCGAGGATCGAGGGCCTCGGCGTCTCGGTGGCGGCCCCCGGCTCCTTCGACCCCGGCCCCTCGCAGCGGGCGATCGACTGGCTGGGCCGGCTCGACGGCATCGCGCAGTCGGTGGACCAGCGGGTGAAGATGGCCGGCTGGATGGAGACCTTCGCGCAGCGCGGCGGCCAGCTGGTCATCCACGGCGCCGCCGTCGGCGACCTGGACTACTTCTCCCGCGCCTACGACCTCGTCCTCGTCTCGGCCGGCAAGGGCGAGCTGGTCCAGATGTTCGGCCGCGACGCCTCCCGCTCCCCGTACAGCGAGCCGCAGCGCGCCCTCGCCGTCGCCTACGTCCACGGCCTGGGCCCGCGCCCGGAGCACCCGGAGACCGAGGCGGTCCGCTGCAACCTGGTCCCCGGCGTCGGCGAGATGTTCATCATGCCGACCTTCACCACCTCGGGCCGCGCCGACATCCTGTTCTGGGAGGGCATACCCGGCGGCCCGCTGGACGCCTTCAAGGACGTCAAGGACCCCGCGGAGCACCTCTCCCTGACCCTGGAACTCATGGAGAAGTTCCTCCCCTGGGAGTACGCGCGGGCCACCAAGGTCGAACTGACCGACGCCGGCGGCACCCTGGCGGGCCGCTACGCCCCCACCGTCCGCAACCCCATCGGCCGGCTCCCCGGCGGCGGCCTGGTCCTCGGCGTCGCCGACGTGGTCGTCGCCAACGACCCGATCACGGGCCAGGGCTCCAACTCCGCCTCCAAGTGCGCCGCCTCCTACCTCGCCTCCATCCTGGAACAGGGCGACAAGGAGTTCGACGAGGCGTGGATGCGGCAGACCTTCGACCGCTACTGGCAGACGGCCCAGCACGTCACCAAGTGGACGAACGCCATGCTCGCCCCGCCGCCGGAGCACATCCTGAACCTGATCGGCGCGGCCGGACAGCTCCAGCCCGTCGCCGACCGCTTCGCCAACGGCTTCAACGACCCGGCCGACTTCGAGAACTTCTTCTACGACCCGGCGAAGACCGAGGGCTACCTCATGGAGGTCTCCGGCGCGGCCGGCGCGTAGCCGCTCGCGTACCCCTCGTCCGATCCGTCCGTCGCCCCCTCGGGGAGCCGCGGTGGCGCGTACCACCGCACCGGCTCCCCGCCGGGATCGGGTCGTACGGCGCCCAGCACCGGGTTGGCGGCGATCGGTGACACCTTGACCTCGGCGCCGGGGCGCGGTGCCTGGACGACCTTGCCGTCGCCGAGGTACATCGCCACGTGGGTGGCCTCGGGGAAGTACACGACCAGGTCACCGGGGCGCAGCTCGTCCAGCGGCACGCGCTCCAGCCGCGCCCACTGCTCCTGGCTGGTGCGGGGGATCGGCGTCCCGGCCCGCTCCCAGGCCGCGGAGGTCAGGCCCGAGCAGTCGAAGGACGCCGGGCCCTCCGCGCCCCACTCGTAGGGCTTGCCGACCTGCTCCACCGCGAAGCGCACCGCCCGGTCGCCCCCGGCGGAGGGCTTGGCGGGGGGCTTGGCGTCGTCCCCCAGCGCCCCGGATGCCAGGAAGCTCTCCTGCGCCCGGGCGGTCCCGCTCCGCTCCGCCTGTGCCACCGCGGCCAGTTCCCCGGGGGTGAGCGAGGCGAGGAGTTCCTCCACGGCGCCCAGGCGCTCGCGCACGTCGTCCCGCGCCTCCTCCTGCCGCTTCGCCAGGGCGACCTGCCGGTCCAGGGCCTCGCGGGCCCGGTCGGCCAGCTCGTCGGCCTTCTTCTCGCGCCCGGTCAGACGGCCCACCGTGTCGGCCCGCTCCCGGGCCAGCCGCCCGATCACGTGTCCCTGGTCGAGCGCGTGCCGCGGATCGCGGGCCAGCAGCAGCCGCAGGTAGGGGGAGAGGTCGCTGCTGCCGCGGTACTGCTGCCGGGCCAGCCGGCCGGCCTCGCCGCGGCTGTCGCGCAGGGACAGCCGCGCCCGCGCCGCCTCGGCGTCCAGCCGCTTCACCACGGCACGCTGCGCCGTCAGGCGCTCCTCGGTGCCGTTGTAGGTCTCGGTGGCCTTCTCCGCTTCCCGGTACAGCCGCTGAAGGTCCGTCAGCAACTCGGCCACGGACCGGTCGGCGCCGGTGCCGGGTCCGGGGTCGGCCGCGGCCGGCACGGGCGCGAGGACGATCCCGGTCGCCACCGCCGCCGTGCACACCAGACGCAGAAGCCTTCCTGACACGCCATCACCTCCGGTGCGGGGCGGCCCGTCCGCTCCGCACGGCGAGCATGTGGCGCCTTCCCGTGCTCCGCGCGCCGAGTGTGCGCGGATCGGCGCAACGGGGTCACCCGTGGGCGTCGTCCGGCTTGCCGCCCGGCGTGGCGTCTGGATCGGCGCCCGCCCCGGCGCCCGGCCGGGTCCAGGGCCACTTCCGGCCGGAGCCGCCCCTGCCCTCGGGGTCGTACTGGTACTTCCAGCGGGCGAACCGCAGGCCGCCGCGGGCGTTCCGGGGCACCCTCCGGTACACGAGGACGGTGGGCGGCCCGCCGTGCGGGTCGGGCACGGGGATGCGGTACGTCTTCGGGGGGTGCCCGGTCATGCCGGTCAGGACGGGCAGCACCCGCCCGTCCATGGGGCCGCCCTCGAAGGGGGTCTCTTCGCTCTTCACGGCACCAGTGTCGGCGATCCGCGCACCGGTGTCAGAGGTCCGCCGCGAGCGCCTCGACCAGCGCCGCGGTCTGCGGGTCGCGGTGGGCGGTGACCGTCAGGACGGCCAGGAACTGATCGACGAGCCAGTCCCGCAGCTCGTCGCGGGGCGGCTGCTTCTCCTCGTCCAGCCAGATCAGCGAGGCCGCCTCCACCGCCGTGATCCACATCCGGACGGTCATCCGCAGCCGCGGACCCGGGTCGGCCGCGTCCAGGTGGCTCATGATGTGCTCGGCGGCGGCCCGGCGCACCCCGTCCACGATGGAGGAGGTCCGGGAGGTCTCGGCCACGCCGCCGCCCCGCAGCAGGGCGCTGAAGCCGGTGTCGTGCTCGTCGACGAAGGTGAGGTAGCGGTCCAGGGCCCGGGACAGCCGGGCCAGCAGCGGGCCCTCGCGGGGTTCGTCGAAGCAGTGCCGCAGCTCGTCGGCGGCCGACCTCAGCGCGGCCTCGTACAGCTGCTGCTTGCCGCCCGGGAAGTACCGGTACACCAGCGGCCGCGAGACCCCGGCCTGCTCCGCCACGTCGTCCAGGGACACCTCTTCCGGCGACCGGTGCGCGAAGAGGACGAGCGCCGCGTCGAGCAGCTGGCCGCGGCGCTCCTCGACGGTGAGCCGGCGGTAGGCGGGGGTGGGGGCCTGCGGGGTCATGAACCGCAGCGTAACCCGCACACCCCCGGTGCCACCCGGACGAGCGGGACCGACCGGCCCGACTAGGCCAGCAGCCCGGACGACCTCCACAGCCGCCGGCCGACCCCGCGCAGCACCCCGATGTCGTCCAGGAAGTCGGTGAGCCGCTTCGCGCCGGTCTGCATGATCTCCGTGCGGTGGCCGCTCGCCCTGACCTGGGCCAGGGCCTCGCGCCGGTCCAGCCCGACGTTCGTGTACACCTCGGGGTTGATGAAGGCGATGGAGAAGACGCGGGCGAACTCGCCGGAGGTGACCCGGGTGAACTCCCGCGACCACTTCGGCGCCGTCACCATCTGGCGGCGCAGCTCCTCACGGGCGTAGCGCACGTGGCGGGCCTCCTCCACGACGTGGATGCGCGTGACCCCCCGGACCAGCGGCTGCACCCGCTCGTCGGGGAAGGTCAGCCGCTGCATCCAGTCCAGCACCTCCTCGCCGAGCAGCGTGGCGGTGAAGGAGCCGGGCGTGGTGGAGATCGTCTTGAACAGGCGGCCCAGGTGCTGGTGGAGCGGGCTCACCGGGTACCACGGCGTCTCGCCGCGCGATATCAGCCGGGCGAACATCTTGGAGTGGCGGCACTCGTCCTCGATCTCGGTCAGCGCGTAGCGCACGTGCGCGCTCGTCGCGGCCTTGTCGTAGATGTGCCGCACCAGCAGCTGCATGAGGATCAGCTCGAACCAGATGCCGAGCGAGGCGAGGGCCGCGGCCTCGTGCTGGGAGAGCAGGATCCGCTGTTCCTCGCTCATCCGCTTCCACAGCGGGGTGTCGTACAGCGACACCAGCTCCGGCGGCCAGAACCACTTCCCCTCCTCGAAGGGAGCGTCCCAGTCCAGCTCCTTGTCCGGGTCGAAGGAGTGCTTGGCGGAAGAGTCGAGCAGCCGCTCGGCCACCTGCTCCCGGTCCTTGAGCAGGCCGAGCGCATCGCGCAGGCCCCCGAGCGCGTCGGCTTCCGTCACGGTCGTCATCGCTGTCCCACCTCGTCGTGTCACCCGCGGTCGCTCGGACTGACTTCGTCTTATGAGACTGCCTGTCAGTAAGCTCGTCAATCCCCTGGGCGCAAGTTGTCGACCGCGAGCAGGGACGTGCGGGGGCAACGAGGTCCGCAGGGAGAACGCGTACGGCGTCGGCCGTGCGTCCGTCATCCACCGAACGTCAGGTCGGTGTCCCGCGTCTCGGTACCCCGCGTCTCAGCCGGTGTGCGTCCCCCGCCCGAGCGCGGCCTCCATCACCGCCCGCGCGATCGGCGCCGCCAGCCCGCCCCCGCTGATGCCGTCCCGGTCCGCGGCCGAGCCCTCGACCACCACCGCGACCGCCACCTTCGGCTCCAGGTCCCGCTCACCCTGCGCCCAGGAGACGAACCAGGCGTACGGGGTGCCCGAGTTGCCGACCCCGTGCTGCGCGGTGCCGGTCTTGCCGCCGACGAGGGCACCGCGGATCGCGGCGTTCGCGCCGGTGCCCTTCTCGACGACGCCGGTCATCAGCTCCTTCAGCCGCGTCGCCGTGGCGGGGCGCATGACCTCCCGGATGGGCCGCGACCCGGCCGTCGCCACCAGGCTGCCGCCCGCCCGCTGGGTCCGCTCCACCAGGTACGGCGAGCGCACCTGCCCGCCGTTCGCCACGGCCGCCGCCACCATCGCCATCTGGAGCGGCGTCGCCCGGGTGTTGTACTGCCCGATCGACGACAGCCCGAGCTGAGCCCGGTCCACCGAGGTGTCGAAGGTGCTCGGCGAGACGGCGAAGGGGATGCGCAGCCCGGCGTCGTTGAAGCCGAAGGCCTCCGCCGTGGCCGCCATGCGACGCACGCCCACGTCCACGCCGAGCTTGGCGAACACCGTGTTGCAGGACCACTCGAACGCCTCCCGCAGCGAGGCGTCCCGGCACCCTTCGGCCTCGTTCGTCAGCCTGGTCCGCGTCCCGGGGAGCGTGTACGGGTCCGGGGAGCGGGTCGGCGCGTCGAGGTCCCGGACCACGCCCGCGTCCAGCGCCGCCGCCGCGGTGACCACCTTGAAGGTCGACCCCGGGGGATAGGTGCGGCGCACGGCCCGGTTGAGCATCGGCCGGTCCGGATCGCCGTTCAGCCGGTCCCAGGTGCGGGTGGCCGCCGTGCCGTTCCCGGACAGCGACTGCGGGTCGTACGACGGTGTGGACACCAGCGCCAGGACGCGGCCGGTCGACGGCTCGATCGCGGCCACCGCCCCCTTGTGCCGGCCGAGCCCCTCGAACGCCGCCCGCTGTGCGGCCCCGTCGATCGTGGTCACGACGTCGCCGCCCGCGTTGCGGGTGCCCGTGACGTCGTTCCAGAGGGGGAGCGGCGCGAGCAGCGGGTCGGCGCCGGACAGCAGGCCGTCCTCGGCGTGCTCCAGCAGGGTCGTGCCGTAGGCCTGCGAGGCGAAGCCGGTGATCGGCGCGTACATCGGCCCGTCCGCGTACGTCCGCTCGAAACGCAGGTGCTCGCCGGTGTCCCGGGAGCCGGTGACCGGCTCGCCGCCGACCAGGATGTCGCCCCGCGGCTGCTGGTAGCGGGCGATGTCGGGGCGGCGGTTGGCCGGGTTGCCGTCGTACTGCGGGGCCTGGACGATCTGCACCCGGGCGGCGTTCACCACCAGCGCGACCAGCAGCAGGGCGCAGAAGACGGCGGCGTGCCGGATGTGCCGGGTCACCGGAGCCGTTCCGTTCTCACGGCGCCACCCGCCCGTCGGCCTGGCTGCGGGCCGCGTGGCTGACCCGGATCAGCAGCGCCACGATCGCCCAGTTGGTGACGACCGACGACCCGCCCTGGGCCAGGAACGGCATCGCCATGCCGGTCAGCGGGATCAGCCCGGTCACCCCGCCCGCGATGACGAAGACCTGGAGCGCCACGATCGAGGAGAGGCCGACCGCGAGCAGCCGGCCGAAGGGGTCGCGTGCGCCGAGCCCCGCCCGGTAGCCGCGCTCCACCAGCAGGGCGTACAGCAGGAAGATCGCGGTCAGGCCGAGGAAGCCCAGTTCCTCACCGGCGGTGGCGAGGATGAAGTCCGACTTGACGGCGAAGCCGATCAGGACGGAGTGCCCGAGTCCGAGGCCCGTCCCGGTCACGCCGCCCGCCGCGAAGGCGAACAGCGACTGGGCCAGTTGGTTGGGCCCGTCGCCCGCCTCGATGGACGCGAAGGGGCGCAGCCAGTCCTCCACCCGGCTGTGCACGTGCGGCTCCAGCCAGCCCACGGCGACCGCGCCCAGCGAGGCCAGCAGCAGACCGACGGCGATCCAGCCGGTGCGGCCGGTGGCGACGTAGAGCAGGACGACGAAGAGGCCGAAGAACAGCAGCGAGGTGCCGAGGTCGCGCTCTAGGACCAGCACGCCGACGCTGACCAGCCACACCGCCACGATCGGGCCGAGGACCCGGCCGGTGGGGAGCTGGAGCCGCCACACGCGGCGTCCCGCGTACGCCAGCGCGCTGCGGTTGGCGGCCAGGTAGGAGGCGAAGAACACCGCGAGGAGCACCTTGGCGAACTCGCCGGGCTGGATGGAGAAGCTGTCGATCCGGATCCAGATGCGGGCGCCGTTCACGGCCGGGAAGAAGATCGGCACGGTGAGCAGGACGAGCGCGGCGGCGACGCAGACGTAGGAGTAGCGCTGGAGCACGCGGTGGTCGCGCAGCAGCAGGACCACCACGATGAACAGGGCCACGCCCAGCGTCGACCACACCAGCTGGGCCGGGGCCGCCCGGTCGCCCGGCGTCTCCAGGTCGAGGCGGTAGATCAGCACCAGACCGAGGCCGTTGAGCAGCACGCCGATGGGCAGCAGCAGCGGGTCCGCCCAGGGGGCGCGCAGCCGTACCGCCAGGTGGGCGAGGAGGGCCAGTACGCCGAGCCCCGCGCCGTAGCCGGCGGCGCCGGGCGGGAGGGTGCCGTGCTGGGCGAGGCCGACGTTGCAGTAGCCGAACACCGAGAGCAGCACGGCCATGACGATGAGGGCGAGTTCGATGCCACGGCGCCGGGGGAGACGGGCGACGGGCGCGGGCGTGTCCGCCTGGGCCACGGTGATTCCGGTTCCGGTTCCGGCCTTGGTCATGTCCGGAACTTACCCATATGAGGGGGTGTGGGGGTGGTCGGCGTCAGCACCAGCGCGGCGCGGGTCCGATGGTGTCGCCGGGGGTCTTGCACCGGATGCGGAGCGTCTCGCCCCGGTGGGCGTACCGGGTGACCTGCCCGCCCCGGGTCGGCGAGGTACGCAGGGGGAGCCGGTCGGCGGTGACCACGCCCCAGTGGCGGCCCTGCTCCTGGCGGCCGCCGCCCCCGCCCCAGTCGCCGCCGTCTCCGTTCCCGTGTCCGTTCCCGTCACCGTCGCCCCCGGAGGGCTCGGCGGAGGCGCCGTCGGTGCCGGAGCCGCCCCGGTCGTTCCGCGCGGCGGCCGGCGTCACGGCCACGGTGGTGGCGAGCGCCCCGGAGGCGACGGCGACGGCGACACCCCGGGCGGCCGGTGGGCGCGAGGACGGCGCGGAAAGCAGGGGCATGGCAGTACCTTCCGGAGCGAACGGGTCTTCAGATGACTAACCGCCACATTAGGAGCGCCCTGTACGCACCGCTCGCCGCACTGCGCCATCGGGGAACGGCCGGCCGGATCGCCCGGACACCGGTGTCGCACCGGGCGGCCGCCGCGGTCACCGGTGCCGAGGAAGTGTCAGGGTCGCCAGCGCCCCGCCGCCCGGCGGGTTGGCGAACTCCAGCCGGGCGCCGAGCACCTCCGCCTGCCCCAGCGCGATCGTCAGACCGAGCCCGTGCCCCCTCGCCCCGGCCTCGGTGCGGAAGCGCTGCGGCCCGTGGGCGAGCAGGTACTCCGGAAAGCCGTCCCCGTGGTCCCGCACGGTGATCACCGGCCCGTCCACGGTCAGCGTCACCGGCGCCCGTCCGTGCCGGTGCGCGTTCACGACCAGGTTGCCGAGCACCCGCTCCAGCCGCCGCCGGTCGGTCTCCACCCGCGCGTCCCGTACGACGTCCACGCGGGTGTCGGTGCCCGCGCCGCGGACCACCCGCACGGCCAGCGCGCCGAGCGCCTCCGGGTCCGCCTCCGGCCGCTCCCGCCCGCTGTCCAGCCGGGAGATCTCCAGCAGGTCCTCGGTGAGCGTGCGCAGGGCGTCCACCCGGTCCCGCACCAGCTCGGTCGGACGGCCCGGCGGGAGCAGCTCGGCCGCCGCGTGCAGGCCGGTGAGCGGGGTGCGCAGCTCGTGCGCGACGTCCGCGGTGAAGCGCTGCTCGGCGAGGAGTTTGCCCTGGAGCGACGACGCCATGGAGTCCAGCGCGGCGGCGACCGACGCCACCTCGTCCTGCGGGCGCCGCGGATCGCCGGCCCGGGGGTCGTCGACCCGTGCGTCGAGGTCGCCCGCGGTGATCCGCCGCGCCACCCGGGCCGTCGTGTGCAGCCGGCGCGTCACCCGCGTCACCGCGAACGCGCCCACCAGCAGCGTCGCCCCGATCGCGAGCGCCGACGACCCCACGATCGCCCGGTCCAGACCGTCGATGGTGCGCTCGCCCTGGGTGTGGTCGACCCGCACCGCGAGCGCCCGGCCACCGGCCGCGGGGCCCGCCGCCCACATCGTGGGGCGTCCCTCGTGCTCGGCGGCCATCGTGCCCCGCCGGCCCGACACGGCCAGCTCCCGCAGCCCCGGCGGCAGGCCCGGCGGATCGACGCCGGCGCTCCGCCGCAGCGGGTCTCCCGCCTCGTACGCCCGCGTCGCCTCCGCCAGCCGGGACAGGGCGGCCTCCCGGGCCTGGCCCACGGTCTGGTCGGTCACCGACACGTGCACCAGCACGCCCAGCAGCGCGGCGAGCGCACAGCACATCACGGTGATGAAGACGGCGGCCCGCACCGCGAGCGATCCGGCCCACCGCGGGAGGCGGAGCCTCACCGGGTGCTCGCCGAGGGCGAGGCCGACCGGGACGGCGAGGCGGACGGCGACGCGGACGGCGACGCGGACGGCGACGCGGACGGACGTCCGGTGGGCTGCCCGCTCCCGCGCGTGCGCAGCATCTCGTCGCTCGTGAGCAGCATGGCCCGCTGGTCGGCGTCCCACGTCCACTGGAGCCGGTACTCGTAGCCCGCGACCTCCGAGGGCGAGCGGACGATCACCGCCCGGCCGGCCAGCTCGACCGCGCTCACGGCGTCGTCGTAGGACATGACCCGCACGAGGCGGTCCCGCTCGACGGTGTAGACGCGTACCGCGGTCAGCTTCTCGGGCAGCAGCGCGAAGCCCAGTGCCATCTCGGGGCGCCCGTCGCCGGTCAGGTCGCGGTAGTACGGCCTGAGCACCGGGCACCGGCCGCGCACCCGCGCGACACCGCCCGGACCGCAGTCCGCCATCCGGCGGGCCGTCTCCCGGTACGGCGCCCCGGCGTCCTCGTAGTCGTCCGGGTGCGCGGCGATCTCGGCCCGCACGACGGCCACCGGGTCCACCTCGCGGATGTCGCCGCCGGGCACGTCGACGCCCTTGACGACCTCGTTGTCCACCTCGCCGATGTCGTAGGCCGGGCTCGACGCCGGTGTCAGGTCCGGCCAGAGCAGGGCCGGGCTCCGTGCGGCCGGTGTGGCGCCCGCGCTCCGCAGCCCGCCCGAGTCGCCGCAGGCGCCCAGCGTCCCGGCCGCGGCCGTCACCAGGAGCAGCGCCAGGGCGGCGGGGACGCGGGCGGGGCGCTCACGGCGGCTCGGGAGCACTGCACTCCTGGGGTTCGGTCGTCAGGCGGCCGGCGTCGGTGTTCCGCCGGCCTGTTCCGTGCGGGAGTCCATCTTGCGGGTGCGGGCGCGGGCCGGGCCACTCGGCCGGGCCCGGGTCCCCACGGGTGAGGAGCTGCCGGTCGGGAGGAGGGCAGCGGGCGCCGGCCCCGGACGCCTGGCGCTGGCGCGTCAGGGCAGTTCCGCCGCCCGCCGCCGCTCGAACAGCGGCGCCAGCAGGTCGCCGAAGTCCCGCACCCGCGGCCCTACGTCGTCCGGGCGGAAGACGAGCTGCTCCGCCCGCCCGCACCCGGCCACCTCGTCCCATGTCACCGGAGTGGAGACCGCCGGCACCGAGCGCGCCCGCACGGTGTAGGGGGCGGCCGTGGTCTTGCGGGCGGCGTTCTGGCTCCAGTCCACGAACACCTTGCCCGGCCGCAGGCTGCGCGTCATCCGGTGCACCACGAGCCGCGGAAGGGCCCGCTCCGCCTCCACCGCCAGAGCCTTCGCGTACTCCGACACCCGCTCCGACGACGCCCCCCGCACCCCCGCCAGCAGGTGCAGCCCCTTGGCCCCGGACGTCTTGGCGTACGCCTCGATCCCGTCCGCCGCCAGCCGCTCGCGGAGCCACAGGGCGACCTCGCAGCAGTGCACGACGGTCGCGGGCGCCCCCGGGTCCAGGTCGAAGACCAGCCGGTCGGCCTCGGCGGGGTCGTCCGCGGTCCACTGGTGCGTGTGGAACTCGGTCACCAGGTTCGCCGCCCACATCAGGCTCGGCAGGTCCTGCACCAGCACCATCCGCGCCGGTCCCTCCGACCGGGGCACCTCGGCCGTGGTGACCCAGTCGGGCGTACCCGGCGGCACGTTCTTGGTGAAGAACACCTGGCCGTCCGGACCGTCCGGGTAGCGCAGGAAGGAGACGGGGCGGTCCCGCAGGTGTGGCAGCAGCACCTCCGCGGTCGTCGCGTAGTAGTGCAGCAGCTCGCCCTTGGTGAGCCCGGCCGCCGGGTACAGCACCTTGTCCAGGTTGCTGAGGGCGAGCCGTCGCCCCTCCACCTCAGTGATAGGCGCCATACCATGAGAATCTCACGAAATATGGACAAATCGCCCGACAGGAAGGGTGCGGCACGTGCGATCCATCTGGAACGGCGCCATCTCCTTCGGCCTGGTCAGTATCCCGATCAAGCTGATGAACGCGACCGAGAGCCACTCGGTCTCCTTCCGCCAGATCCACACGGAGGACGGCGGCCGGATCCGCTACCGCAAGGTGTGCGAACTGGAGGACCGCGAGGTCACCCAGGACGAGATCGGCAAGGCCTACGAGGACGCCGACGGCTCGATGATCCCGATCACCGACGACGACCTGACCCAGCTGCCGATCCCGACCGCGCGGACGATCGAGATCGTGGCCTTCGTGCCGGAGGAGCGCATCGACCCGCTCCAGATGGGCTCGGCGTACTACCTCGCGGCGAGCGGCGCGCCCGCCGCCAAGCCGTACACGCTGCTGCGCGAGGCGCTCAAGCGCAGCAACCGGGTCGCCATCGCCAAGTTCGCGCTGCGGGGCCGCGAGCGCCTCGGCATGCTCCGGGTCGTGGGCGACGCCATCGCGATGCACGGCCTCCTGTGGCCGGACGAGGTACGCGCCCCCGAGGGCGTCGCCCCCGACGCCGGCGTCACCGTCCGCGACCAGGAGCTGGACCTCGCGGACGCGCTGATGGACACGCTGGGCGAGATCGACCTGGACGACCTGCACGACGAGTACCGCGAGGCGCTCGAGGAGGTCATCGCCGCGAAGGCCGCCGGCGAGACGCCGCGGGAGGCGCCCGAGCCCGCGGCGCCGGGCAAGGTGCTGGACCTCATGGCCGCGCTGGAGAGCAGTGTGCGGGCGGCGCGCGAGTCCCGGGGCGGCGAGGGCGCCGGAGCGGCCGAGGAGGCCGAGGTCAGGTCCCTGCCGCGGCGGACGGCCTCCTCCCGGCGGGCCCCCAAGGAGACCGGCGGCAAGAAGTCCACGTCGGCGGCGGCGAAGAAGCCGGCCGCGAAGAAGGCGGAGGCGAAGAAGTCCACGGCCTCCGCCACCGGGAAGCCGGCCGCGAGGTCGGGCCGGGCCGCCAAGAAGACGGCGGACCCGGGCACCGCCAAGAAGGCGACGGGCAAGGGCGCGACGACCCGGGGCACGGCCTCCAAGGGCACCGCCAAGAAGACGGCGTCCCGCAAGCGCAGCGCCTGACCCCCCGTCGGCCGGGCGGCTCCCCGGTGCGCCGTCAGCCGTCGGCTGTCAGGCGGGTGGTGGACGCGTGGGGGAGCGCGGAGGGGACGGGCACGAAGACCGCGGTGCTCGCCGGTCCCGTCGCCGTCGGCGCGAGGGTGGCGGCCGTGGACGGCACCGGGCTCTCCGGGCGCCGCCCGATCGTGTCGGCGGGCCCACCGCCCGGAGTGCCGCCGCCGGCGGAGAGCTGCGACCACGCGGTCAGGGCGAGGGCCAGTGCGGCGGCCGTGCCGATCACCCGGCCGGTCCGCCGGAGTCGGGCACGGGTGTCCAGCTCACGCCAGGCCGGGCGGGCCCACGGGTCCTCCGGGTGCCACGGCTCGCCGACCCCGGCGGAGGCGGGGCCGGCCCACGGTCCGGCGTCCGGGCCGCCGCCGTCCGGGAGCCGCTCCCGCGCGGAGGGCTCCCTCGGGGCCGAGGCCCGGATGGCACGCTCGTCGTCCTGGAGGAACCTGCGCCACACGTCCTCGGGCACGGGCGGCACGCCGTCCGGCCCGTCCGGTGCGGCGCCGCTGTCGGACCCGTAAGCGGTCATGGTCCCGTCCCCCTCTCCTCGTCCGGTCCACTTTTGCACAGGGGGAGACGGTCGGGCGGGGGCCGCCGTTCCCCCGGGACCGGACCTGAGTGCACCGCACCGCGGCCGAGGGGGCGGCGCCACCGCCGAGGGGCGCCGGCGCACGGCCCGCAGAGCCCGACGGTCACGAGGGCCCCGCGCACCGCCCGACGCGTCGGCCCCCGGCGGTCACGGCGCCGGAGAGGGCGTGGGCGTCGGGGCGGCCGTCTCCACGTCCAGGTCGGGCCGCGGCTTCAGCACCAGCACCCGCTCACCCGGCTGCGGCGGGGGCGGGGTGACCCTCTCCCGCGGCAGCTTCGCCGGGCCGGTCTGCTGGAAGGTGACCTCGTCGTACTCGACGAGCCCGGTCCTCTCCAGCACCGTGATGTGGTCCAGCACCGTGTCGTTGGCCAGGTCGGCCAGTTGCCGCACCAGCGTGTTCTTGGTCGTCGCCCGGATCTTGGCGATCGCCGGGAAGATCTGACCGTGCGTCACCCGCATGATGTTGACCGCCGCCGAGTCGAACTCCCCGCCGCTCTTGGCATCCACCGTCGACACGAACCCCTCCTGCTGCGGGGAGGCCCGGTTGGGCAGGGTGATGCCCAGCTCGGGGGAGATCTCGCGGCACATCGCGTCCAGACCGGCGTGCCCGACGACCAGGTGCTCGCCGGCCGTCTTCATCGCCTCGGTCGTCCCGCGCTCCATCACGATCTCGCCCAGCGGGTACTCCCACAGCCCCGCGGCCCGGACCTTGACCACGAAGTCGCGGTCGGCCTCCGTGAGCGGCCCGAACTTCGTACTGGCGATGACCCGGTCCTGATTTCCGTCGGCCTTGTCCAGACCGAGCATGGCCGGGAAGGCCAGCGCGGTGAGGGTCAGGGTCATCGCGCCGATCAGGACGACGACTCCGATCCTGCCGCGGGACAGGCGCATGATGCCTCCAGGGGCGACGCGAGAGACTCGCACGGATACTCGTACGCCAGGAGGTACGGAAACGGCGGGCGGATCTTTCACCGCCCGGGCACAAATCTCAAGCGCCCGCTCAGCCGATGTCGGCGCCGTACACCCGCTCGACCGCGAGGGTGAGGAGCACGCGGCGGTCGGACACCATCGTCGACCGGTACTCGTCCCAGTCCGGGTGCTCCCCGGCGGCGGCACGGTAGTACTCCACCAGCGCCTCCACCTCCGGCCCGTGCGGGTCGGTGCCCGGCCCGGTGAGGGTCACCACGCCCTCGGCGGTGGCCCAGGACCGCCCGTCCGGGGCGGTCACCTCCAGGGCGGCCCGCGGGTCGCGGCGCAGGTTCGCCGTCTTGGCCAGCCCCTCGCGGGTCGAGACGCGGATGACGCCGGCCCGCGGATCGTAGGCGGGCATCACGGGGGAGAGCTGCGGGCGGCCGTCGGACTTGATCGTCGCGAGCACGCCGAGCCGGCTCTCGGCGAGCAGGGCGTGCGGGTCGAAACGCGGTGTGGTGGTCATGCGCCGATCATCACCCGCCGCCGGGCCGGCTGTCCCGCGAACCGGCCCCGCGCCGGACACCGCTCGGCACCTGGGGGCGCACCCCCGTCGGGACCAGGCTGTGTCACGCCAGGGTGCACCCCGTCGTGGACACGGCCGCGCCCCGGGGCCGTCCGACGGAAGCCGGACGACCCCGGGGCGGGATGCGGGAGGTGACGGAACGTCAGCCGACGGCCGGCCGCTCCCACCGGTAGAAGCAGCGCGCCATCGCGTCCTTCGGACCGCGCCAGGTCGCCGGGTCGTACGCCGAGACGTACGGCTCCAGCCGCTCGCTGACCTGGCGGAACTCGGGGTGCCCGGTCAGTCGGCCGATGGTCGGGGCCGGGTCCTCGTCGCTCTCGATGAGGTGCAGGTACACACCGTCACCGAACTCGAAGAGGCTGCGCCGGTTGACCCCCACCAGGTGGGGCAGCTCGCCGCTGTCGGACTCGGCGAACACCTTCGCGATGTCCGGTGCCGCGCCGGGTGCCATCCGGGCGACGATCAGGGTGTGGTGCATGGGCAGGGGCCCTCCGTCGGTGTGGTCGGTCTACGCGGCCGGGTCTCAGTCGGCGAGCACCGAGGCGGACCGCCGCTCGCCCGCCGCCTGCTCGATCCGGTCCCGGATCAGGGCCATCTGCGTGCGGGAGTTGCGGTTGATGTTGTCCGTCATCCAGGCGTCGTCCACGGGCGCGTCCGGCTTCATGGCGAAGTCCTGGACCCAGCGCATCCGGGTGCCCTCGGCGGTCTCCGTGTACTCCCAGACGATGTCCATGTACTGGAAGGGACCGGTCTCGACCCGGTGGGCGCGGACGGTACGGGTCGTGGGGTCGGCGACGCGCTCGGAGACCCAGCTCCACACCTTGCCGTCGGCGTCCGGGTGCATGGTGAGCCGGAACGTGACGCGGTCGCCGTCGCGCTCCAGCACGTCCACGGAGGCGTACTCGCTGAACAGCCGCGGCCAGTTGTCGATGTCGTTGGTCATGTTCCAGACCAGCTCCATCGGCGCGGCGATGGTGATGTCGTTCTCGGTGTGGCCTGCCATGTCACACTCCCGTCTTCAGGGCGCCGTTGATCAGCGCGAGGAAATCCGCGGGCGTCTTGCAGCGCTCGGCCTGCTCCGGCAGACCCAGCCCGTACCGCTTCTCCAGGTCGGCCACGATGCCCAGCAGGCCGAGGGAGTCCAGACCGAAGGTGTCGAAACCGGCGTCGGCCTGCTGCTGGAGGGTGACGGGGTCGACGTGCACGCCGGCGGTGCGCTTCATCAGCGCCGACAGCTCTTCGACGGTCACCTGGTAGTCCACTTGGTCGGTCATGCGAGGTGCTCCTTCACTCGGTCGGCGCTCGCCCGAAGGCGGCGCCCGCTCGGGGTTCGCGTTGGTCTTGCCGGTCCTCGCCGGTCATGGGCCACGGCCACGGTCAGGGTCACCGTCACCGTTCACAGGGGCGTCCGGCACCGGCCGCCGGGCCCCGCGACCGTCCGGCCGTCGGTCACCGGTCCGTGGACGGCACGTCGCCCTGCCGCAGGACGAGCGCCGCGTTCGATCCCATGAGTCCGCGGCTGAGGATCAGGGCCGTGCGAGGCTCGGCGGGGCGGGCCCGGCCGGCCACCACGTCCAGGTCGTGACAGACGTCGAGGACGTGCGGGGTGGGCGGGATCAGCCCGTGTTCCATGGCGAGCACCGCGGTCGCCACGTCCAGCACCGGTGCCGCGCAGTACGCGCGCCCGGTCCCGGTCTTGGGCGCCGTGACCGGCACGCGCCGGGCGTGCGGACCCAGCGCGTCGGCCAGGGCCTGGGCCTCGGCCCGGTCGGCCTCCGGGACGCCGAGGGCGTCCGCGAACACCACGTCGACCTCCTCGGGCCGGCAACCGGCCTCGGCCAGCGCCCCCTCGATCGCCCGCGCCAGCCCTTCCCGTGACTCGGCCCAACGGGAGGCACCGGTGAAGGTGGCCGCGTGTCCGGCCACCGTCGCCCGTACCTCCGCGCCGCGCTCGTGGGCCGCCGCCGCCCCCTCCACCACGAGCACGGCACCGCCCTCCGCCGGCGCGAACCCGCAGGCCGCGCTCGTGAACGGACGGTAGGCGCGGTCCGGTTCGGTGGCCCGGCTCAGCTCGGGGTAGCCCAGCTGGCACACGATCGAGTACGGAGCCAACGGCGCCTCCGTCGCGCCGCAGATCACCGTGTCGGTGCCGCCCCGCACGGCCAGGGCCGCGTGGGCCAGGGCGTCCAGGCCGCCCGCCTCGTCGGCGGCCACCACACCGCAGGGCCCCTTGAAGTCGTTGCGGATGGAGACCTGACCGGTGCTGGCCGCGTAGAACCAGGCGATCGACTGGTACGGGCCGACGTACCGCGAGCCCTGGCCCCACAGGTTCTGGAGTTCCCGCTGCCCGAACTCGCCGCCGCCCGAACCCGCGGCGGTGACCACCCCGACCGAGTACGGCGACTCGATGTCGGCCCGCCCGAACCGCGCGTCGTCCAGCGCCAGTTGGGCGGCGGAGAGGGCGAAGTGGGTGAAGCGGTCGGTCTGGACGAGATAGCGCTCCTCGACCGTCTCGGCCGCGTCGAAGCCCCGTACCTCGCCCGCGACCCGCAGCGGCAGGTGGTCGCAGCCCTCCCGGGTGACGGGCCCCAGGCTGCTGGCGCCGTCCGCGGTCGCCTTCCAGAAGGCCTCCACCCCGACACCGTGCGGGGACACCACGCCCAGCCCGGTGACGACGGCCCGCCTGCTGTCCGCGTCGTCGCGGCGCCTGGTCCCTCGTGGTCCGCTCATCGCAGCCCTCCTTCGCAGCCGCTGAGCACGACCGCGGACTGGAAGCCACCGAAGCCGCTACCCACCGACAGCACGTGCCGCAGCGTCCGCTCCCGTGCCTCGCGCGGCACGTAGTCCAGGTCGCACTCGGGGTCGGGGGTCGTGTAGTTGGCCGTGGGCGGCACCACCTGGTGGTGCATCGCCAGCACGCACGCGGCCAGTTCGATCGAGCCGATCGCGCCGAGCGAGTGACCGACCATGGACTTGATCGAGCTCATCGGCGTCGCGTAGGCGTGCTCACCCAGCGAGCGCTTGACGGCGGCGGTCTCGTGCCGGTCGTTCTGCTGGGTACCGGAGCCGTGCGCGTTGACGTAGTCGATGGCGGAGCCGTCCAGCTCGGCCATGTCCAGCGCCGTGTCGATGGCCCGCGCCATCTCCAGGCCCTCCTTGGTGAGCCCGGTCATGTGGTAGGCGTTGCCGAAGGTCGCGTAACCCGAGACCTCGCAGTACACGTGCGCCCCGCGGGCCCGGGCGTGCTCCAGGTCCTCCAGGACGAGCACGGCCGCGCCCTCGCCCATGACGAAGCCGTTGCGGTCGGCGTCGAAGGGCCGGGAGGCGTGCGCGGGGTCGTCGTTGTTCGGCGAGGTCGCCTTGATGGCGTCGAAGCAGGCCATGGTGATCGGCGATATCGGCGAGTCCGCCGCGCCCGCCAGGCACACGTCGACCCGTCCCTCGGCGACGGCGTGGTACGCGTACCCCACCGCGTCCAGGCCGGACGTGCAGCCCGTGGAGACGGTCTGCACCGGCCCGCGCACGCCGAACTCCTCGGCCACGGCCGACGACAGCGTCGCCGGGGTGAAGGCCCGCTCCAGGGCCGGCCCGGCCTGTCGCTCGTCCACGTCCCAGCGGGAGCCGCGCTCGCTGACCAGGACGTAGTCGTGCTCCAGCCGGGTCGTGCCGCCGACCGCCGTGCCCAGCGTGGCACCGGCCCGCCAGGGGTCCTCACGTGCCAGGTCGAGGTGCGCGTCCCGCACCGCCTCGGCGGCGGCGACGAGCGCGAACTGCACGTACCGGTCGCTCCGCTGGACGGTGGCGATGTCCAGCCCGTGCTCGGAGGGTTCGAAGTCGCACTCGGCGGCGATCTGCGACCGCAGACCGGCCGGGTCGAAGAGGGAGATGCGGCGCGTCGCCGTACGGCCTTCGGAGAGCGTGCCCCAGAACTGGGGCACGCCGATCCCGCCCGGGGCGACGACGCCTATGCCCGTGACGGCGACCCGACGCCGGTTCATGACACCGCCTCGGCGGCGGTGGCGGGACGCTCGTTCCCGGCGCACCCCGCGTGGCCCTCGTGCTGGAGCGGGTTGCCCGCCGCGTCCTCGGTGTCCACGTGGCCGAGCTCCGGCCGCGGGGCCAGCGGCCCCAGGTGGAAGACGAGGCGCGCCTCGGTGGCCCCCACGTTGCGGAAGCGGTGCCGCACGTCCTGCGGGATCAGCACCCCCTGTCCGGTGGCCAGGGTGTGCGCCACACCGTCCAGGTCCACCTCCAGCGCACCCTCCGTGACGTACACGAACTCCTCGGAGTACGGGTGGTAGTGCTCGGCGATGCGGTCGCCCGGCTGCACGATGGCCACGCCCATGAAGCCGCTGGTGGCCCCGGCGGTGGTGGGCGTGAGAAGGGCGCGGAGGTCTCCGCCGCGGCGGCGGTTGGGGGCGATGTCGCCGAGGGAGACGATGCGTACCTGCTGGTCTGTCATGTCGTTCACTCCGGGGAGACGGGAAGTGGGGGTGGGTCGGTCGGATCCGCGCGGACCGGCGGGCGCGCCGTCGAGCCCGGTCCACCCGCGCGGTCGGTGCGCGGGGCGCGTGGATCGGGGAGGGGTCAGGGGGCGGGTGAGCGCCGGTCGGTCACGAGCGTCATCCGGGCCCGCGCCAGCAGCTGGACGAGGGTGCGCTCCTCCGTGAGGAGCCCGTCCACGCCGGCCGCGGCGGTGTCCAGCAGCCGCTCGGCCACGGCGACCCCGGCGGCCTGCGAGCCGCCGGCGGCGTCCGGGGAGCCGTGCAGGCCGAGGACGAAGGCGGGCGCCCGCTCCGGGTCGCCCTCCACGTCGACGAGCCGCACGACGAGGTCGTCGCGGTGGAACACGGTGGCCGAGCGGACCGGATTGCCCGGGGTGTGCAGGGCGGCCGCGTCCTGGCGGGCCAGCAGCCGCGCCAGCTCGGGACCGGCGCCGGGACGGGCCGGGTACAGAAGCGCCACCCGCCGGAAACCGGCACCGTCCGTGTCGACGGACGACGCGTGGTGGACGGCCGGCATCGCGGCCCGCGTGAAGAACCGCCGGGCGTCCCGGGGGTCGCGCAGGTCCCGCTCCTGCTCCAGGTACGGGTTGAGGGCTTCCTCGACGGCCCGCACCGCGGGCTGTCGGGCGACGTGGCGCAGCGCATGCTGCAGGTCGCCCTGCACCTCCACCGCGCGCACCACCCGGTTGCCGTGCAGGAAGACCGAGGTGCGCAGCAGTCGGCCGGACTCGTCGACGCGGGCGTCCGGAGCCGCGTAACCGGCCAGCAGTCGTGTGACCTCGTCCTCGCTCCCGGAACGCACGGTGAAGGTCAGGGCGTGCCGCACGACGTTGTTCCCGATCCGGACGGCGGCGTTCGGCGGTTCACCGGCCGCGACGGGCGCGGACCGCTCGCCCGAGGTCTCCCGCAGCACGCTGTAGCGCAGGGAGTGGGTGTCGCGGACGTAGTCCTGGAGGGGCTCGACGGTGTCCAGGTGGTCCTCGCTGTTGACCCAGGCCAGGAACGGCTCCGCGCTCTCCCACTCGCTGGTGAGCAGCCACTTCGTCGGGTTGTCGACGGCTTGGCACAGCTGGTCGCTGACATGGCCCTGGACGGCGGCGACCCGGTCCCGGATGCCGTCGTAGGCGTTCAGGAACTCCTGTTGCTTGCCGTCGTGGATGTCCAGCATCAGGACGACCCGCACGCGTGATCCGTCGAACGCGGATACCGACACGCCGCCCGCGTCCGCGGCCACGGCGGGCGAGGCCGCCGCGGCGTCTGTGGTCAGGGCATCTGCCGACACGGTATCCGTCGCTACGACGGGATAGACCGTCATCCGGCCCACCTCTCCTCCGGGAACTTCCTCGTGGACTGGGGGCGATCGTCGCGGCGTGCGCCATGGCTCCGGCGTGGTGCGGCGGTCGCAGTAAGCACGATCGTGAGCCGTGCCCGCGGGGACCGCGAACCAGGAGGGTTAAGCGGGTGAAGCATGCGTCGCCGTGGGCCTCACCGGGCCGCAGGGGGCATGCATGGAAGTCCCCGGCGCGATCGGTCGCCGGGCGAGTCGCGCGACGACGGTCCGACGCAGCGGCGCGCACGTCCCCCACCCACGCCTCGGGCGGGACGGCACGCGGCACGGCCGAGGACCCCGTCCGCCACGACGCGGGACGACGTCCGTCACGGCACGGGACGCGTCCGTCAGGAAGAAGGGCGACGTCCGTCACCGCAGCGGGCGCGCGTCCGTCACAACGGAGGACGAACGAGATGAACGAGAGAGCCGACCGGTCCGGTGGAGCCGCCCCCGCGGTCCACCGGGTCCCGGTCCTGATCGTCGGCGGGTCCCTGGTGGGCCTGTCGACCTCGGTCTTCCTGGGGAGGCTGGGCATCCGGCACACCCTGGTGGAACGTCACGCCGGCACCTCGATCCACCCCCGCGGGCGCGGCAACAACGTCCGCACGATGGAGATCTTCCGCGTCTCCGGCACCGAGCCGGACATCCGGAAGGCCGCCGCCACCCTCGCCGACAACCACGGCATCTTCCAGACGCCGACCCTCGTCGGCGACGCGGGAGAGTGGCTCTTCAAGGAGATGGACGCGGGAGGCGGCCTGGCCCGCTTCAGCCCCAGCTCCTGGTGCCTCTGCTCCCAGAACGACCTCGAACCCGAACTCCTCACCCACGCCACGAACCTCGGCGGCGACCTGCGCTTCGGCACCGAGCTGCTGTCCTTCGACGCGGACGCCGACGGGGTCACCGCCGTGGTCAAGAGCCGGGAGACCGGCGAGCACACCACCATCCGCGCCGACTACCTGGTGGCCGCCGACGGCCCCCGCAGCCCCGTCCGCGAGCAGCTCGGCATCGGCCAGAGCGGCCCCGGCGACCTCTTCCACAACGTCAGCATCACCTTCCGCTCCCGCCGCCTCGCCGACGTCGTGGGCGACCGCCGCTTCATCGTCTGCTACCTGACGAGCGAGGACGCCGACGGCGCCCTCCTGCCCGTGGACAACAAGGAGAACTGGGTCTTCCACGCTCCCTGGCACCCCGAACAGGGCGAAACCGTCGAGGACTTCACCGACGAGCGCTGCGCCGCCCACATCCGCCGCGCCATCGGCGCCGAGGACCTCGATGTCGAGATCACCGGCAAGGCCCCCTGGCACGCCGCCCAGCGCGTCGCCCGCAGCTACCGCTCGGGCCGCGTCCTGCTCGCCGGCGACTCCGCCCACGAGATGTCCCCCACCGGCGCCTTCGGCTCCAACACCGGTATCCAGGACGCCCACAACCTCGCCTGGAAACTCGCCGCGGTCCTGGAGGGCTGGGCGGGAGAAGGCCTCCTGGACACCTACGACGCGGAGCGCCGCCCGGTCGCGGAGGCCACCAGCGCCCGCGCCGCCGGCCGCTCGGTCGAACACAGCCACCCGGGCTTCGCGCCACCTCCGGGCATGGGGGGCGGCGGGCCGGGCGGCCCCGGCGGCCCGGGAGCTCCGGGCGGCGCTCCGGGCGGTCCTGCCGGCGCTCCGGGCGATCCTGGCGGCGCTCCGGGCGGTCCTGGCGGCGCCCCGGGTGGTCCTGGCGGGGGCCTGCGCGGTCCTGCCGGCGCTCCGAACGGTCCGGGCGGGGCTCCGGGCGGTCCGGGCGGGGCTCCGGGCGGTCCGGGTGGCGGATTCGGCGGCCCCGGTGGCGCGGCGAGTGGCCCTGGTGGCCCGGCCGGCAGCCCCGGTGGTCCTGTCGGCGGCCCGGGTGGACCCGGCGGCAGCCCGCAGCGCGGCATCCTCAACGTCGCCCTCGGCTACCGCTACCCTCAGGGCGCCGTGGTCGGCGCCGACCCGGCGACCCCGGTGGTGCCGGAGGGCCTCGACCTCACCGGCGCCCCCGGCAGCCGCGCCCCCCACCTCTGGCTCCGCCGCCGTGCCGACGACGCCCGCGTATCCACGCTGGACCTCTACGAGGACTCCCTGGTCCTGCTCAGCGACGCGGCCCAGGCCGCCGGCTGGCACGAGGCGGCGACCCACCTGGCGTCCGACCTGCGGGTACCGCTGAAGTCGTACCGCGTGGGCGGCAACCGGGAGGCCGACCTGAGCCCGGACGACGACGAGGACACCGACTGGGCGAGGGCCCACGGAGTCACCCGCGGCGGCGCCGTCCTGGTCCGCCCCGACGGCTTCGTGGCGTGGCGCTCCCCGGGCCCGGCCCCCGACCCGGAGTCGATGCTCCGCCAGGTCGTGAGGACGATGCTCTCTCTCGCGTGACCTGACACGCGACCACCTCGCACCCCAAACGTGGACCACTCCCCACTTACCTGCTAGCGTCGCGCCGGCAGGTGAACCGGGGAGTGGTCCCCGTTATGAGATCGATCCTCGAATCCCGGGAACGAGTCGGAGGGGCGGACATGGCGGACACGGCGCTGGTGCTGGGCGGAGGCGGCCTGACGGCGTACGCGTGGCAGGTCGGCGTACTGGCGGGACTGGCCGAGGCCGGGCTGGACCTCGGTGACGCCGACGTCCTGGCCGGCACGTCGGCCGGCTCCCTGCTCGCCCTCGACCTGGCCAGGGGATCGGCCCCGGCCGACCTCTACCGGGAGCAGGTCGAGCGCCAACGACCCATGATGGACGTGGACTTCACACTCACCATGACGGCCAGGTACCTGTGGGCCGCCCTCGGCTCGCGCGACCCCCGCACGGTGGTCAGGCGCCTGGGCCGGCTCGCCCTCTCGGTCCACGACGTCCCGGAGTCCGAGGTCCTCGAAGCCATCGCCCCGCACCTCCCCGTCCAGGACTGGCCGGAGCGCACCGTACGGCTCTTCGCGGTCGACGCCCTCACCGGCACACCCACCGCCTTCACCGCCGGCTCCGGCGTCGACCTGCTGCACGCCATGTCGGCCACCTGCGCGCTGCCGCCCCTGTTCCCGCCGATCACGATCGGCGAGGGCCGCTGGATGGACGGCGGCGTCCGCTCCACCACCAACGCCGACCTGGTCGACGACTGCGCCCGGGTCGTCGTCCTCGCCCCCATCCCCAAGGCGGCCGGAGCGACCCCGAGCGCGGCGAGCCAGGTCGCCTCCCTCACCGCGAACGGCACCCGAGCCACCCTCCTCACCCCCGACCGCACGTCCCGCCGCGCCTTCGGCCACAACCCCCTGAACGCCTCCCGCATCCCGGGCGCGGCCCGCGAAGGCCGACGCCAGGGCACGGACCAGGCCGATCGCATCCGCAGGGTCTGGCTCGGCTAGGTCGGCGAGCCGTTGCGAAGCCTTCGACACCAACGAGCCATTACGCCGTAATAACCAACGAACAGCTGCTCCCGGCGACATCCGTCTGCACACACACGAAGACCCCGGCTTCAGCGTTACCGCTGACGGCGGGGTCTTTAGGCACCTACTGCAAGGTGCCCCCGGCAGGATTCGAACCTGCGCACACGGCTCCGGAGGCCGTTGCTCTATCCCCTGAGCTACGGGGGCGTGTCCGTCGCGGTGGGTGTTGCTCGCGGCGACGGGTAGAACACTACCAGCTCCGCCGGGGTGTTCATGAACGGGTTTTCGCGGGTCGCGCCGCCTCCCGGGGGGTCGGGTGCGAGGGTGTCGTCCCCCGCGCGGGGTGGAAGTGGGGAAAACCCGGACGCGGTGGCCGGTCCGGACCTACTCTCGAGTTGTGCCTAGGGCGTCCGGCCGGATTCTTGTTGTCGACGACAACAAGGTCATCCGGCAGCTGATCAGGGTCAATCTCGAGCTCGAGGGGTTCGAGGTCGTGACCGCGGCCGATGGTGCCGAGTGTCTTGATGTCGTCCATCAGGTGCGGCCCGACGCCGTCACGCTGGACGTGGTCATGCCTCGCCTGGACGGGGTGAGAACCGCCGCTCGGCTGCGTGCCGATCCGCGTACGCGGGACCTTCCGATCGCCATCGTCAGCGCCAGCAGCCAGTACGAGGTCGACGCAGGGTTCGAGGCCGGGGTCGACGCCTTCCTGTCCAAGCCCTTCGAGCCCGCCGAGCTCGTGTCGCTCGTACGGCAGTTGGTGGAACGGCGGACGGCCCGGGGGAGTGCGGCCGCGTTGCGGTCGGTGCTCGGCGTGGCCGGGGAGAGCGAAGCGCCCGCGCGGGCCAAGCCGGCCGGGTGACCCCGCGCGTCCCTGCCGAGCGTCCACATCCCGGGACCGGGCCCAAACCGGCTCGCTCACCCACCCCCCTCCTCCCCTACGCTTGACCCGTGACCCCCGTAGAGCTCTCCCGTACCGTGCTGCACGCGGTGCGTCGCGCCGTCGACGCGGGTGAGCTGCACGTGAGCGTTCCGGCACGGGCCGTGGTCACCCCGCCGGGGCCCGGCGGATGCGGCGACTACGCCACCAACATCGCGCTCCAGCTGGCCCGGCCCGCCGGGCAGCCGCCGCTCCGGGTCGCCGAGGTGCTGCGGCCCTACCTCGTCGACGTCGACGGCATCACCGACGTCGTCCTCAGCGGGCCCGGGTTCCTCAACATCAGCCTGCACGGCGCCGCGCCCGCCGGTCTCGTCGAGGAGATCCTGCGGCGCGGGGCCCGGTACGGACACGCCGACGGGCCCGACGGAAGCGTCGCGCAGCTGCACTGCCCCGGGGACCTGCGGGCCGTGGTCGTCGCCGACGCCGCGGGGCGCGTCCTGCGGTCGCAGGGTGCGCTCGTGCGGGTCACCGCGGAGGCCGTCGAGCCCGAGTGGACCGCCGTCCTCGGGGTGCGCGTCGACGCGGTCGGCCCGGCACCCGCCGACCTGCCGGTGAACGTGCGGCCCGTCCCCGCCCCGGCGGACCCGCTGCCCCTCGGCCGGGACGCCGCCCGCTGGGCGCTGCTGCACCCCGCCGCCCACGACCGGCCCCGGATCGGCGACGAGCACCTCGCCCAGCGCGAGGAGAACCCCCTCTTCCGCGTGCGGTACGCCCACGCCCGCTCCCGCGCCGCAGCGCGCAACGCCGCCGACCTCGGGTTCGCCGCCGAAGCAGGGACGGTCGCGGACGCCCGGGACCTCACCGCCCTGCTCGCCGACCACCCCCGCGTCCTCGCCGCCGCGGCCGCGCACCGCGCCCCCGACCGGCTCGCCCGGCACCTCGTCACCGTCGCCGATGCCGCGCTGCCCTTCCTGCCCACCGTGCTGCCCCGCGGTGCGGAGAAACCCTCGGCCGCCCACCGCGCCCGGCTGGCCCTCGCCGAAGCCGTCGGGGCGGTGCTGGCCGGCGGCCTGTCCCTCCTCGGCATCGACGCACCCGACCACCTCTGAGAGAGCACAGAAGACGCCATGAGCCGTTCCGCACACCCCGCCGGGCCCCGTCACGCCGACGTCCTCACCGAGGGGCACTACTCCGCCCCGCCCGCCGACCTCAACGCCCTCGACCCCAAGGTGTGGGCCCAGACCGTCGAGCGCGACGCCGACGGTGTCGTCACCGTCGGCGGGCTGGCGGTCACGCAGCTCGCCGAGGAGTACGGCACCCCCGCCTACGTCCTCGACGAGGCCGACTTCCGGGCCCGGGCGCGGGCCTGGCGCACCGCCTTCGGGGCCGACGCCGACGTGTTCTACGCCGGCAAGGCGTTCCTGTCGCGTGCCGTCGTGCGGTGGCTGGACGAGGAGGGGCTCAACCTCGACGTGTGCTCGGGCGGCGAACTCGCCACCGCGCACTCCGCCGGGATGCCCGCCGAGCGCATCGCCTTCCACGGCAACAACAAGTCGCCGGAGGAGATCGAGCGGGCCGTCCGCGCCGACGTGGGGCGGATCGTGCTCGACTCCTTCCAGGAGATCGTGCGCGTCGCCCACATCGCCCAGTCGCTGGGCAAGCGGCAGCGCGTGCAGATCCGGGTCACCGTCGGGGTCGAGGCGCACACGCACGAGTTCATCGCCACCGCCCACGAGGACCAGAAGTTCGGCATCCCGCTGGCCGGCGGACAGGCGGCGGAGGCCGTGCGGCGGGCCCTCCAGCTCGACGGGCTGGAGGTCATCGGGATCCACTCGCACATCGGGTCGCAGATCTTCGACATGTCGGGCTTCGAGGTCGCCGCCCACCGGGTCGTGGGGCTGCTCAAGGACATCCGCGACGAGCACGGGGTCGAACTGCCCGAGATCGACCTCGGCGGCGGGCTCGGGATCGCGTACACGAGCGACGACGACCCCCGCGAGCCGCACGAGATCGCCAAGGCGCTGACCGAGATCGTCACCCGCGAGTGCGAGCGCGCGCGGCTGCGTACGCCCCGCATCTCCGTCGAGCCGGGGCGTGCCATCGTCGGGCCCACCGCCTTCACGCTGTACGAGGTCGGCACCGTCAAGCCGCTCGACGGGCTGCGCACCTACGTCTCCGTCGACGGCGGCATGTCGGACAACATCCGCACCGCGCTGTACGACGCCGAGTACAGCGTCGCCCTCGTCTCCCGCACCTCCGACGCCCAGCCCATGCTCGTCCGGGTCGTCGGGAAGCACTGCGAGAGCGGGGACATCGTCGTGAAGGACGCCTTCCTGCCGGGCGACCTGGCCCCCGGCGACCTCATCGCCGTACCCGCGACCGGCGCGTACTGCCGGTCCATGGCCAGCAACTACAACCACGTGCTGCGCCCGCCCGTCGTCGCCGTGCGGGACGGTGAGGCGCGGGTCATCGTGCGCCGGGAGACCGAGGAGGACCTGCTGCGTCTCGACGTCGGCTGAGTCCCGGCAGGTCACGCGCGGGGGCGAGGCGAGGCGGAAGATCTTTCGTCGTCCGCCCCTGCGAAAATGAAATAAACGTCTCACGATCCGGACGAAAGGCAGAAAATCCCGTCCGGTGCGTGAGACTGGTTCCACCGTAGACGGTATGAGGAAACGAGGTCGGATGATGCGTACGCGTCCGCTGAAGGTGGCGCTGCTGGGCTGTGGAGTGGTCGGCTCAGAGGTGGCGCGCATCATGACGACGCACGCCGACGACCTCGCCGCCCGGATCGGGGCCCCCGTGGAGCTCGCGGGTGTGGCCGTGCGCCGACCCGACCGGGTGCGGGAGGGCATCGACCCCGCCCTCGTCACCACCGACGCCACCGCCCTGGTCAAGCGCGGGGACATCGACGTGGTCGTCGAGGTCATCGGCGGCATCGAGCCCGCCCGGACGCTGATCACCACCGCCTTCGAGCACGGCGCCTCCGTCGTCTCCGCCAACAAGGCGCTCCTCGCCCAGGACGGCGCCGCCCTGCACGCCGCGGCGGGCGCGCACGGCAAGGACCTCTACTACGAGGCCGCCGTCGCCGGTGCCATCCCGCTGATCCGGCCGCTGCGCGAGTCCCTCGCCGGCGACAAGGTCAACCGGGTGCTCGGCATCGTCAACGGGACCACCAACTTCATCCTCGACGCCATGGACACCACCGGCGCCGGGTACCAGGAGGCGCTCGACGAGGCCACGGCCCTCGGGTACGCCGAGGCCGACCCGACCGCCGACGTGGAGGGCTTCGACGCCGCCGCCAAGGCCGCCATCCTCGCCGGCATCGCCTTCCACACGCGGGTGCGCCTCGACGACGTCTACCGCGAGGGCATGACCGAGGTCACCGCCGGCGACTTCGCCTCCGCCAAGGAGATGGGCTGCACCATCAAGCTGCTCGCCATCTGCGAGCGGGCGGCCGACGGCGGCTCCGTCACCGCGCGCGTGCACCCCGCGATGATCCCGCTCAGCCATCCGCTGGCCAACGTGCGCGGCGCCTACAACGCGGTCTTCGTGGAGTCCGACGCCGCCGGTCAGCTCATGTTCTACGGACCCGGTGCCGGCGGTTCGCCGACGGCCTCCGCCGTGCTCGGCGACCTCGTCGCCGTCTGCCGCAACCGGATCGGCGGCGCGACCGGCCCCGGCGAGTCCGCGTACGCCGCGCTGCCCGTCTCGCCGATGGGCGAGGTCGTCACGCGCTACCACATCAGCCTCGACGTGGCCGACAAACCGGGCGTGCTCGCCCAGGTCGCGACCGTGTTCGCGGAGCACGGTGTCTCCATCGACACCGTGCGGCAGTCCGGCAAGGACGGCGAGGCATCCCTCGTCGTCGTCACCCACCGCGCGTCCGACGCCGCCCTCGGCGGTACGGTCGAGGCGCTGCGCAAGCTCGACACCGTGCGGGGTGTCGCCAGCATCATGCGGGTTGAAGGAGAGTAACCAGCAATGACCCACCAGTGGCGCGGAATCATCGAGGAGTACCGGGACAGGCTGCCCGTCTCCGACAGCACGCCCGTCGTGACGCTCCGCGAGGGCGGCACGCCGCTCGTGCCCGCGCAGGTGCTCTCCGAGCGCACGGGCTGCGAGGTCCACCTCAAGGTCGAGGGGGCGAACCCGACCGGGTCCTTCAAGGACCGCGGTATGACCATGGCCATCAGCAAGGCCAAGGAGGAGGGCGCGCAGGCCGTCATCTGCGCGTCCACCGGCAACACCTCCGCCTCCGCCGCCGCGTACGGCGTGCGGGCCGGGATGGTCTCGGCGGTCCTCGTGCCGCAGGGCAAGATCGCCCTCGGCAAGATGGGCCAGGCCCTCGTGCACGGCGCGAAGATCCTCCAGGTCGACGGAAACTTCGACGACTGCCTGACCCTTGCCCGCGCGCTGAGCGACAACTACCCGGTGGCACTGGTCAATTCGGTCAACCCGGTGCGTATCGAGGGGCAGAAGACGGCCGCCTTCGAGATCGTCGACATGCTCGGCGACGCCCCCGACATCCACGTCCTGCCGGTCGGCAACGCGGGCAACATCACCGCGTACTGGAAGGGCTACAAGGAGTACGCCGCCGACAGGGTCAGCACGAAGGCGCCGCGCATGTGGGGCTTCCAGGCCTCCGGCAGCGCCCCGATCGTGCGCGGCGAGGTCGTCAAGGACCCCTCGACCATCGCGACCGCGATCCGGATCGGCAACCCCGCCTCGTGGGACTTCGCTCTCGCCGCGCGGGACGAGTCCGGCGGTGCCATCGACGAGGTGACGGACCGTGAGATCCTGCGCGCCTACCGGCTGTTGGCCTCCCAGGAGGGCGTCTTCGTCGAGCCCGCGTCCGCCGCGTCGGTGGCCGGCCTGCTGAAGGCGGCCGAGCAGGGCAAGGTCGACCCGGGGCAGCGGATCGTGTGCACCGTGACCGGCAACGGGCTCAAGGACCCGGACTGGGCCGTCGCCGGCGCTCCGCAGCCGGTCACCGTGCCGGTCGACGCGGCGACGGCGGCCGAGCGGCTCGGCCTGATCTAGGGCCGGGCCCGTCCCGCCGGCGCAAGAGGGCGTAAGCGCCGCCCGAGCGGGAAAGCCATGCACAGGGGGTGCACAGGGGGCTTACGACACGCATCGTGCGCCTCCTGTGCGCCCTATGTCGCCGAAGAACCTTCCTTCGATAGGCTGTACCGAACCCGCCCGCCGCATATGCCGCGGCGCCGCGCTGTCTCCGCGGTCGCAAGGCGGCCGGCCGCGGTCGGCAGGGATCGGCCGTTCGACAGGCAGCGGCGACCCGGGTTCCGTACGTCATCGAATGTCATTCGACAATCACGCAGCTCAAGGAGAGTCATCGAGCGATGGCCGGTCCAGCGTTCCGCGCCGCCGCCGTCAGGGTGCGCGTCCCCGCCACCAGCGCCAACCTCGGCCCGGGCTTCGACGCCCTGGGCCTCGCGCTGGGCTTGTACGACGACGTGGTCGTCCGGGTCGCCGACTCCGGGCTGCACATCGACATCGCGGGTGAGGGTGGCGAGACCCTCCCGCGCGACGAGAAACACCTGCTCGTACGGTCCCTGCGCACCGCCTTCGACCTCCTGGGCGGGCAGCCGCGGGGCCTGGAGATCGTCTGCGCCAACCGCATCCCGCACGGCCGCGGCCTCGGCTCCTCCTCCGCCGCCATCTGCGCCGGCATCGTCGCCGCCCGCGCGGTGACCATAGGCGGCGAGGCCCGGCTCGACGACGCCGCGCTGCTCGACCTCGCCACCGAGATCGAGGGCCACCCCGACAACGTGGCGGCCTGTCTGCTGGGCGGTTTCACCCTGTCCTGGATGGAGTCCGGCGCCGCCCGGGCGATCAGGATGGACCCCGCCGATTCCATCGTTCCGGTGGTTTTCGTGCCCGGGAAGCCGGTACTGACGGAGACCGCGCGCGGACTGCTCCCGCGCTCCGTCCCGCACGTCGACGCCGCCGCCAACGCCGGCCGTGCCGCGCTGCTCGTCGAGGCCCTGACCAGGCGCCCCGAGCTGCTGCTGCCGGCCACCGAGGACCGCCTGCACCAGGAGTACCGCGCCCCGGCCATGCCGGAGAGCGCGGCACTGGTGGAGAGGCTGCGCGGCGACGGCGTACCCGCGGTGATCTCGGGCGCCGGCCCCACGGTGATGGCACTGGCCGACGCCGACACGGCCGACAAGGTCGAGGCGCTGGCCGGCACGGAATGGGCGGCCAACCGGCTCGGCCTGGACCAGCAGGGCGCCTGCGTCCTGCCGCTGGCGACCTCCGGCGACACATAAAAAGCGTGCGGTTGCCGGATTTCGAGAGGGGGAATGTTTGTTGGATCCGGTAGTGTTAATCTCAAGTCTGCACCCGACCCCACCATGGCGAGGTGCCTCGTGTCCCCGTCCGGGACAGACATTCTTCCGGGAGCCCCCCAAGCCGCATTGTGTGGTGGACGCCGTACGTGATCAGTACGGCCGACACGGACACTGAGCGGCCCGTCGGGCACGTTTCGGAACCGGTGCGACCACGCCGCGTGACACAGACACTGGGTGCCACGGCCGGGGGGCGCGCCATCACCAGATATCTCTTCCGCCGTTCAGGCGGACCACCGCCCCGGCACGGTTCACACAGCAAGAACCGAAGCCGGACAGCACAACCGGTCGCCGAGCCAGACAGGCCGACGTCCGCTCCAGGGAAGGACCCTTCGTGAGCGACACCACCGATCTGATGGGCGCACGTGTCGAGGAGACCGCTGCCGCGCCCGCCACGGACGCCTCCGCGCCTGCCACCGGTGCCGGCTCCCGGCGGCGCCGTGGTACCGGCCTCGAGGGCATGGTGCTGGCCGAGCTGCAGCAGGTCGCATCCGGCCTCGGCATCAGGGGCACCGCGCGGATGCGCAAGAGCCAGCTGATCGAGGTCATCAAGGAGGCGCAGGCCGCCGGGGGAGCCCCCGCCAAGGCCGCGCCCGCCGCCGCGGACGCCGCCGGCGAGACCAAGCCGAAGCGCCGCAGCACCTCCCGGTCGCGTACGGGCGACGAGGCCCCCGCCGACAAGGCGGAGAAGGCCGGCAAGGCCGAGAAGAAGGCCGACAGGACGGCCGCCGACAAGGCCGCCCAGCAGCAGATCGACATCCCCGGCCAGCCGTCGCCCAAGGTCTCGGCCTCGGCCGAGCAGGCCGGCGCCCCCGCCGACGACGCCCCCTCCGAGCGCCGTCGTCGCCGGGCCACCGCCGACGCGGGCAGCCCGTCCGCGGCCACCGACGCCGTGGCCGTCGAGACCCGGAGCGAGCCCAAGGGCGAGTCGTCGGCCCAGCAGCAGGGCCAGGGCGACGCCCGCTCCGACAGCGAGGGCGAGGGCCGCCGTCGCGACCGCCGGGACCGCGGGGACCGCGAGCGTGGCGGCGACCGCGACCGCGACCGCGGCGACCGTGGACGCGACCGCGACCGCCGGGGCAAGGGCGACGACCAGCAGAACCAGGGCGGTCAGCGCCAGCAGCAGGGCGGCGGCCGTCAGGACCGTCAGCAGCAGCGGGCCGACGAGGACGGGGACGACTTCGAGGGCGGCCGCCGTGGCCGTCGCGGCCGCTACCGCGACCGCCGTGGCCGCCGCGGGCGCGACGAGATCCAGCAGGAGCCGCAGATCAACGAGGACGACGTCCTCATCCCGGTCGCCGGCATCCTCGACATCCTCGACAACTACGCGTTCATCCGGACCTCCGGCTACCTGCCCGGCCCCAACGACGTGTACGTCTCCCTCGCCCAGGTCCGCAAGAACGGCCTGCGCAAGGGCGACCACGTCACCGGTGCCGTGCGCCAGCCCAAGGAGGGCGAGCGCCGCGAGAAGTTCAACGCGCTGGTGCGCCTGGACTCCGTCAACGGCATGGCGCCCGAACACGGCCGCGGGCGGCCGGAGTTCAACAAGCTGACCCCGCTGTACCCGCAGGACCGCCTGCGTCTGGAGACGGACCCCGGGGTCCTCACCACCCGCATCATCGACCTCGTCGCGCCCATCGGTAAGGGCCAGCGCGGTCTGATCGTGGCCCCGCCGAAGACCGGCAAGACCATGATCATGCAGGCGATCGCCAACGCGATCACGCACAACAACCCCGAGTGCCACCTGATGGTCGTCCTGGTCGACGAGCGTCCGGAAGAGGTCACCGACATGCAGCGGTCGGTGAAGGGCGAGGTCATCTCCTCGACCTTCGACCGCCCGGCCGAGGACCACACCACGGTCGCCGAGCTGGCCATCGAGCGCGCCAAGCGCCTGGTGGAGCTGGGTCACGACGTCGTCGTGCTGCTCGACTCGATCACCCGTCTGGGCCGCGCGTACAACCTCGCCGCCCCGGCCTCCGGCCGCATCCTGTCCGGTGGTGTCGACTCGACCGCCCTGTACCCGCCGAAGCGCTTCTTCGGTGCGGCCCGCAACATCGAGGACGGCGGCTCGCTGACCATCCTCGCCACCGCCCTGGTGGACACCGGGTCCCGCATGGACGAGGTCATCTTCGAGGAGTTCAAGGGCACCGGCAACGCCGAGCTCAAGCTCGACCGGAAGCTCGCCGACAAGCGCATCTTCCCCGCGGTGGACGTCGACGCGTCCGGCACCCGCAAGGAGGAGATCCTGCTCGGCAGCGACGAGCTCGCCATCACCTGGAAGCTGCGCCGCGTGCTGCACGCGCTCGACCAGCAGCAGGCGATCGAGCTGCTCCTCGACAAGATGAAGCAGACCAAGTCGAACGCCGAGTTCCTGATGCAGATCCAGAAGACGACGCCCGCCCCGGGCAACGGCGACTAGGTTCACCGCCGGACGTCTCCAGGCACGGTCCGAAGTCCCGCTCCGTCACGCAGGTGACGGAGCGGGACTTCTGGCTTGTAAGATCAGCGCACTGCAGTGGGGGGGAACGTATTTTCGGATACGCCCACGGGGCGATCTGTGCTGCCTTCACCGGCCCGCGCCCCCGGGCCCTTCTCTCCTGCGAGCATTCACCGCGACAGGAGACCTGAGTGACCTCGACCTCTCGAAGAGCCCGCCTGGCTCTTCCCGCGGCCACCGCCGCACTCGCCCTGTCGGGCGCGGTCCTCGCGGCCGCCCCCGCCCAGGCGTCCGGTACGACGCCCTTCCCGCCCCAGCCGGCCGTCACCGAGCGGGCCCCCGCCTCCCAGGCGGAGCTGCTGGAGCGCGTGCAGGGCTCCGGGGCAACGCTCCCGGACGCCGCCGCCCCCGGACAGCCGAAGCCCGCCCAGGGCAGCGAGGCCCCGTCCGGCACCGTCGACCCGAAGATCATCGGCGGCACGAACGCGACCCTCGCCGAGGCCCCGTGGATGGTGCAGCTGCACTACTACGACGCGACCACGGACGAGGGCTACTTCTGCGGCGGCACCCTGATCGCCCCGGCGAAGGTCCTGACCGCCGCGCACTGCGTGTACGGCCTGGACTGGGCCCAGAACGGGGCGGTCGTCGCCGGCACGGCCCAGCTGCCCAGCGACGAGGGCGACCTGCACGGCGGCCGGGTCGCCGGCGTGTACCGCCAGTGGGTCAACCCCACCTACCGCCCGAGCACGACGTCCGGCGGCGACCTCGCGGTGCTGACGCTGAACGAGGCACTGCCGTACAAGACGCTCCGCACAACGTCGAGCGGCGACACCGCCTCCTACGCCAACGGCACCCCGGCGACGGTCTACGGCTGGGGCCGCACCAGCTCCACCAGTGAGGCCATCTCGCCGACGCTGAGGAAGGCGACCGTGCCCATGCGGTCGGACGCGGCCTGCACCTCGTACTGGGGCTCCGACTTCGTGGCCGGTCAGATGGCCTGCGCCGGGAACCCCGCCTCCGGCCAGGACGCCGGCACGGTCTCCCCGTGCAACGGGGACTCCGGCGGCCCGCTGGTGGTCAACGGCCGGATCGCCGGCGTCGTGTCCTGGGGCGTCAAGAACTGCGTCGCCTCCGGCGCCTACGGCGTGTACGCCAAGACCCGCACCTACGTCGGCGACATCAACGCCCGCGTCGACGACAGCGACCTCGACTTCGACGGTCTCGCGGACCTTATCGTGCGCACGCCCGGCGGAGAGGCCTACGAGTACTCCTCGTTCGGCGACCGGGCGCCCTACCTGGGCGACCGCGTCGGGCTGGGCGACTGGAGCGGGGTGAACCTGATGCGCCAGGCGGACCTGAACCGCGACTCGTACCAGGACTACCTGTACCGCGCCACGGACGGTGTGCTGTACAACTTCGCGTTCAACGGGTCCGACCGCTTCGAGGAGATCCGCGTCGGCGGCGGCTGGAACGCGATGAAGGACCTGCGGGTGCCGGGCGACCTGTCCGGCGACGCGCTGCCCGACCTGGTCGCCAAGGACAAGGACGGCGTCCTGTGGCTCTACCCCGGCAAGGGCGACAGCACGTTCGGCACCCGCGCGCGGATCGGCGGCGGCTGGGGCACGTACACGATCACCGGCACGGGTGACTACAACCGCGACGGCAGGGCCGACCTGCTGGCGCGGGACGGCTCGGGCGTCCTGTGGCTGTACCCGGGCACCGGCAAGGCCTCCCCGGCGCTCGGCACCCGCGTCCGGGTCGGCGGCGGCTGGTCCGCGTACAACGCCCTCACCACCGCCGGCGACAGCACCGGCGACGGCAGGCCCGACCTGCTGGCCAGGGACACCTCCGGCGTGCTGTGGCTGTACAAGGGCACCGGCGGCACGGGCGCCGCGACGTTCAAGGCCCGCGTCAAGGTCGGCGGCGGCTGGGGAGCGTTCAACCTCTTCGGCTGATCCCGCCCGGACCTCCCGTCCGCCCACCAGGGGCCGCCTCCATCCCTCCGGAGGCGGCCCTTCGCGTTGCGATCTTCGCCACACGGCCGGTTCCCGCGCCCGGCCCCGGGTACCCGGATGCGCTCCGGCGGCTTCCCAGGTCAGCGGAGCGGACCACCGTCCGCCGAGTACGCTGCGTGACCGCTTCCCCACCCGACCGCCACAGACCGTTGTGCAACCCTGTCCCGAGTTCCGCCGTCTCCACAACGGAGGGACGATGGTGAGGTACCGGCACAAACCCGCCGGAACCGACCGCCCCGACCCTGAGCGCAGGGGGTAACCGACCGGACGAACACCCGAGGAGCCCATGTCCGCCGAGAGCACGCCCGAGCATCCGATACCCGGTCCCGGGGACCCCGACGGTCCCGGACCCCGCCGCCGGGGCAAGGGCCGCCGCCGCAGGCCGCGCGCCGGACGGCGCAAGGCACTGCTCGTCGCGGCCTGGAGCGCCGCGGGCATCGTGGTCCTGGGCGGCACCGGCGCGGGCGTCCTGTACTTCAAGCTCAACGGCAACCTGACGAGCGTCGACATCGACCAGGTCCTCGGCGCCGACCGCCCCGAGAAGGCCGACGACGGCTCCGAGAACATCCTGGTCCTCGGCTCGGACACCCGCTCCGGCGGCAACGGCGAACTCGGCGGCGGCACCGACGACGGCACCGCCCGCTCCGACACGGCGATGATCGTGCACGTCCACAAGGGCCACAAGAAGGCCAGCGTGGTCTCCGTACCGCGCGACACCCTCATCGACCGCCCCGCCTGCACCGGCGCCGACGGCACCGAGCACCCCGCCGCCCACGAGGTGATGTTCAACTCCGCCTACGCCACCGGCGGCGCCCCCTGCGCCGTGAAGACCGTCGAGTCGGTCAGCGGCCTGCGCATGGACCACTACCTGGAGGTCGACTTCAGCGGCTTCCAGAAGCTCATCGACGACCTCGGCGGCGTCGACGTCACCACCACCGAGGCCATCCGGGACCCCGACAGCCACCTCGACCTGGCCGCCGGCACCCACACCCTCGACGGCGAGCAGGCCCTCGGCCTGGTCCGCACCCGGCACGGCGTCGGCGACGGCTCCGACCTCGGCCGCATCCAGCTCCAGCAGGCCTTCGTCAAGGCCCTGGTCGCCCAGGTCAAGGACGTCGGCCTGCTCGGCAACCCCAAGAAGCTGTACGACGTCGCCGACACCGCCACCAAGACCGTCACCACCGACTCCGACCTGGGCTCGGTGAACTCCCTGATGTCCTTCGCGAGCGGCCTGAAGGGCATCGACGCCTCGAACATGAACATGGTCACGATGCCGGTCCGGTACGACCCCGCGGACGCCAACCGCGTCCTGGTCGCCGAGGACCAGGCCCGCCAGGTGTGGGACGCCCTGAAGAACGACCGGCCGATCCCGCGGAGCGCCACCGAGGGGACGGCGACCGGTGGGGCCAAGGATGTCGTGACCGCCTCCTGACCGCCTCCCGGCCACCTCCTGACAGCGGGGGGAATAGACGGCCCCCGCCCCCGGTTTTGGGGGATGGCCCCAGTCCTGGCAGACTGGTACGTCGGCTCCGGTTCACGCTCCCGCATCCCGCGGCGGCGACCCGGCGCCCTCCCGAACCTAGGAGACACCTTGAAGCGCGACATCCACCCCGAGTACGTCGAGACGCAGGTCAGCTGCACCTGTGGCGCGTCGTTCACCACCCGCAGCACCATCGACTCCGGCACCATCCGCGCCGAGGTCTGCTCCGAGTGCCACCCGTTCTACACGGGCAAGCAGAAGATCCTCGACACCGGTGGCCGTGTGGCCCGCTTCGAGGCCCGCTTCGGCAAGGCTGCCGCCGGCTCCAAGAAGTAGCGAGCCCCCAATCGCCGGTCCACGGCCGCGCCCCCAGCCGGGGGAGCGCCGGGACCGGCGTTTTTGGTCGCCCGCCTTCCCCTTCCCAAGCAGTAGCAGGAGCCCCAGATGTTCGAGGCCGTCGAGGAACTCGTCGTTGAGCACGCCGACCTGGAGAAGAAGCTCGCCGACCCGTCGGTCCACGCCGACCAGGCCAACGCGCGCAAGCTGAACAAGCGGTACGCCGAGCTGACCCCGATCGTCGCCACGTTCCGCTCCTGGAAGCAGACCGGCGACGACATGGAGACCGCGCGCGAGTTCGCCGCCGACGACCCCGACTTCGCCGCCGAGGTCAAGGAGCTGGACAAGCAGCGCGAGCAGCTCACCGAGAAGCTCCGCCTGCTGCTCGTCCCGCGCGACCCCAGCGACGACAAGGACGTCATCCTGGAGATCAAGGCGGGCGCGGGCGGCGACGAGTCGGCCCTCTTCGCCGGCGACCTGCTGCGCATGTACCTGCGGTACGCCGAGCGGGTCGGCTGGAAGACCGAGATCATCGACGCCACCGAGTCCGAGCTGGGCGGCTACAAGGACGTCCAGGTCGCCGTGAAGACCAAGGGCGGCCAGGGCGCCACCGAGCCCGGCCAGGGCGTCTGGGCCCGCCTGAAGTACGAGGGCGGCGTGCACCGCGTGCAGCGCGTGCCGGCCACCGAGTCCCAGGGCCGTATCCACACCTCCGCGGCCGGCGTGCTGGTCACGCCCGAGGCCGAGGAGATCGACGTCGAGATCAACCCCAACGACCTGCGCATCGACGTCTACCGGTCCTCCGGCCCCGGCGGCCAGTCCGTCAACACCACCGACTCCGCCGTGCGCATCACGCACATCCCGACCGGAGTCGTCGCCTCCTGCCAGAACGAGAAGAGCCAGCTGCAGAACAAGGAGCAGGCGATGCGTATCCTGCGCTCCAGGCTGCTCGCGGCGGCGCAGGAGGAGGCGGAGAAGGAGGCCGCGGACGCCCGGCGCAGCCAGGTCCGCACCGTCGACCGCTCCGAGAAGATCCGCACCTACAACTACCCGGAGAACCGCATCTCCGACCACCGCGTCGGCTTCAAGGCGTACAACCTGGACCAGGTCCTGGACGGCGACCTCGACTCGGTGATCCAGGCCTGCGTCGACGCGGACTCGGCGGCCAAGCTCGCCGCCGCCTAGGCACCCTCGCACCACCCGCACCGGACCCCAGCTCAGCCCCGGAGGACCAGCGTGAACCTGCTGCTCATGGAGGTGGCCCAGGCCACCCAGCGGCTGGCCGACGCCGGCGTGCCCTCGCCGCGCACCGACGCGGAGGAGCTCGCCGCGTACCTGCACGGCGTCAAGCGGGGCGAGCTGCACACCGTGCCGGACGCGGACTTCGACGCCCGGTACTGGGAGGTCGTCGCCCGCCGCGAGGCGCGCGAGCCGCTCCAGCACATCACCGGCCGCGCCTACTTCCGCTACCTGGAGCTCCAGGTCGGCCCCGGTGTCTTCGTGCCCCGCCCCGAGACCGAGTCGGTCGTCGGGTGGGCCATAGACGCCGTGCGCGCCATGGACGTCGTCGAGCCCTGCATCGTCGACCTGTGCACCGGCTCGGGCGCCATCGCGCTCGCCCTCGCCCAGGAGGTGCCGCGCTCGCGCGTGCATGCCGTGGAGCTGTCCGAGGACGCCCTCAAGTGGACGCGCAAGAACATGGAGGGGTCCAGGGTCGAGCTGCGCCAGGGCGACGCCCTGACGGCCTTCCCGGACCTCGACGGTCAGGTCGACCTGGTCGTCTCCAACCCGCCGTACATCCCGCTCACCGAATGGGAGTACGTCGCCCCCGAGGCCCGCGACCACGATCCGCAGATGGCGCTGTTCTCCGGCGAGGACGGCCTCGACCTGATCCGCGGCCTGGAGCGCACCGCCCACCGCCTGCTGCGCCCCGGCGGGGTCGTCGTCGTCGAGCACGCCGACACCCAGGGCGGCCAGGTGCCGTGGATCTTCACCGAGGAGCGGGGCTGGGCCGACGCGGCCGACCACCCCGACCTCAACAAACGCCCCCGCTTCGCGACCGCCCGCAAGGCGCTCCCGTGAGCACCACCCCGACTTCGACCCCGCAGTACGTGTACGAGGAGGCCCGCTAAATGGCACGGCGATACGACACCAACGACGCGACCGACCGTGTGACCGGTCTGCGCGAGGCCGCCTCCGCCGTGCGCCGGGGCGAGCTCGTGGTGCTGCCGACGGACACCGTGTACGGCATCGGCGCCGACGCCTTCACCGGGGAGGCCGTCGCCGACCTGCTGGACGCCAAGGGCCGGGGCCGCAACATGCCCACGCCCGTCCTCATCGGCTCGCCGAACACCCTGCACGGCCTGGTCACCGACTTCTCCGAGCTGGCCTGGGAGCTGGTCGACGCCTTCTGGCCGGGCGCGCTCACCCTGGTCGCCAAGCACCAGCCGTCCCTCCAGTGGGACCTCGGCGACACCCGCGGCACGGTCGCCGTCCGCATGCCGCTGCACCCCGTCGCCATCGAGCTGCTCACCGAGGTCGGCCCGATGGCCGTCTCCTCCGCCAACCTCACCGGCCACCCGGCGCCCGAGGACTGCGACGCCGCCCAGCAGATGCTCGGCGACTCCGTCTCCGTCTACCTCGACGGCGGCCCCACCCCCGGCAACGTCCCGTCGTCCATCGTCGACGTCACCCGCGAGGTGCCCGTGCTGCTGCGCGCGGGCGCCTTGTCGGCCGAGGAACTGCGCAAGGTGGTACCCGACCTCGAGGTGGCGAATTGACGGCCCCTGGGACGGGGCGTGGCATAGGCAGCGCAGAACGCGCCGCGGAGATCACGACGACGTTCGTCGGGCTTCCGCGCGACAGCTTCCGCATCCTCCACGTCAGCACCGGAAACGTCTGCCGCTCACCCATCACCGAGCGGCTGACCCGGCATTTCGTGACGGAGCGGCTCGGCGTGCTCGGCGGCGGCCTGATCGTGGAGAGCGCCGGCACCTGGGGCCACGAGGGCGCCCCCATGGAGGCGAACGCGGAGACCGTCCTCGCGGACTTCGGCGCGGACGCGGCCGGCTTCACCGGACGTGAGCTGCTCGACGAGCACGTGATCCGCGCGGACCTGGTGCTGACCGCGACGCGGGACCACCGCGCCCAGGTCATCTCCATGGGGCACTCGGCGGGGCTGCGCACCTTCACCCTCAAGGAGTTCACCCGCCTGGTGAACGCCATCGACCCGGCCACCCTGCCCTCCCTGGACGAGGGCGTGGTCACGCGCGCGCGGGCCCTGGTACGGGCCGCGGCGGCGCTGCGCGGCTGGCTGCTGGCACCGACGGCGGAGGCCGACGAGGTCTACGACCCGTACGGGGCGCCGCTGCCCTTCTTCCGGTCGATCGGCGACGAGATACACCAGGCCCTCGATCCCGTGGTGACGGCGCTGACGGGGGTCGCGGCGCGGACGTGACGGGCGCCGCCGAGGACGGCCGCCCCGGCGGGCACCGCCTGGATGCGCGGCACCTCGGGCGGCCTCGGCGCCCCGGGCCTACATTGGTCGTACGTCACCGTCGACGCACGCCCGGAGCGCACCATGTCGGTCACCCACGACGTCCTCGAGGCCGATGACAGCGGGCTCGGTGTCCTGCTGCGCCAGGATCACGAGCTGGCCGAGATCCTGCTCGCCGAAGGGCGCCGCCAGTCGACGACCCTCCAGCTGATCGCCGCGGAGAACTTCACGTCCCCCGCCGTGCTGGCCGCCCTCGGCTCCCCGCTGGCCAACAAGTACGCCGAGGGCTACCCCGGCGCCCGGCACCACGGCGGCTGCGAGATCGCCGACGCCGCCGAGCGGCTCGCCGTGGAGCGCGCCCGGTCCCTCTTCGGCGCCGAGCACGCCAACGTGCAGTCCCACTCCGGCTCCTCCGCCGTGCTGGCCGCCTACGCCGCGCTGCTGCGCCCCGGCGACACGGTCCTCGCCCTGGGCCTGCCGTACGGCGGGCACCTCACGCACGGCTCGCCCGGCAACTTCTCGGGCCGCTGGTTCGACTTCGTCGGCTACGGCGTGGACGCGGAGACCGGGCTGATCGACCACGACCAGGTGCGCGCCCTGGCCCGCACGCACCGCCCCAAGGCGATCGTGTGCGGCTCCATCGCCTACCCCCGCCACCTCGACTACGCCGCCTTCCGCGAGGTCGCCGACGAGGTGGGCGCCTACCTCATCGCGGACGCCGCCCACCCCATCGGGCTGGTCGCGGGGGGAGCGGCGCCCAGTCCGGTGCCGTACGCCGACATCGTGTGCGCCACCACGCACAAGGTGCTGCGCGGTCCGCGCGGCGGCATGATCCTCTGCGGGAGCGACCTGGCCGAGCGGGTCGACCGGGCCGTGTTCCCGTTCACCCAGGGCGGCGCGCAGATGCACACCATCGCCGCCAAGGCCGTCGCGTTCGGCGAGGCGGCAACCCCGGCCTTCGCCGCGTACGCCCATCAGGTGATCGCCAACGCCCGCTCCCTCGCGGCCCATCTGGCCGTCGAGGGCCTGGTCGTCACCACCGGCGGCACCGACACCCACCTGCTGACCGTCGACCCGGCGCCGCTCGGGGTCGACGGCAGGACCGCGCGGGGACGGCTCGCGGCCGCCGGCATCGTCCTGGACTGCTGCGCGCTGCCGCACGGCGACGCCCGCGGGCTGCGCCTGGGCACGGCGGCCCTGACCACGCAGGGCATGGGGGAGCGGGAGATGCGGGCGGTCGCCACGCTGCTCGCCGAGGTGCTGCGGGGCGGCACGGACGCGGTCACGGCCAGGGACGACGTACGGCAGCTGGTCGCGGAATTCCCTCCGTACCCGGAGTGAGGCAGGGTAGGGGCACGCGTGTGCACCGCCACACGTGCAACCATCGTCGCTACCCGGAAGTCCTCAACCGTATGCGCTCATCGCTAGGGTGTGGGGCTGGGAATGGCCAGCGAGACCTGTGGGGAAGCCCGTGCGTGAATACCTGCTGACGCTCTGCGTCACGGCCGCGGTGACGTATCTGCTGACAGGGCCGGTACGGAAGTTCGCGATCGTGGCGGGGGCGATGCCGGAGATCCGGGCACGTGACGTGCACCGGGAGCCCACTCCGCGCCTCGGCGGGATCGCGATGTTCTTCGGGTTGTGCGCGGGCCTGCTGGTCGCCGACCACCTCACCAACCTCAGCGAGGTCTTCGAGAACTCCAACGAGCCGCGCGCCCTGCTCTCCGGCGCGGCGCTGATCTGGCTGATCGGCGTCCTGGACGACAAGTTCGAGATCGACGCCCTGATCAAGCTGGGCGGGCAGATGATCGCCGCCGGCGTGATGGTGGTGCAGGGTCTGACGATCCTGTGGATCCCCGTCCCCGGCGTCGGCAACGTGGCACTGACCCAGTGGCAGGGCACCCTGCTGACGGTGGCGCTGGTCGTCATCACCATCAACGCGGTCAACTTCGTGGACGGCCTGGACGGCCTGGCGGCGGGCACGGTGTGCATCGCGGCGGCGGCGTTCTTCATGTACGCCTACCGGATCTGGTACTCGTACGGCATCGAGGCGGCCGCCCCGGCGACGCTGTTCGCGGCCATCCTCATGGGCATGTGCCTGGGCTTCCTGCCGCACAACATGCACCCCGCCCGGATCTTCATGGGCGACTCCGGCTCGATGCTGATCGGCCTCGTGCTGGCGGCGGGCGCGATCTCGGTGACGGGACAGGTCGACCCGGACGCCATGCGGCTGTTCTCCGGTTCCGAGCGCAACACCGTGCACCAGATGGTGCCGGTCTACATCCCGCTGCTGATGCCGCTGACCATCATCGCCATCCCGGCCGCCGACCTGATCCTGGCGATCGTGCGGCGCACCTGGCGGGGGCAGTCGCCGTTCGCCGCGGACCGGGGGCACCTGCACCACCGGCTGCTGGAGATCGGGCACTCGCACAGCCGCGCGGTGCTGATCATGTACTTCTTCTCGGCGCTCATCGCCTTCGGCGCCCTGGCCTTCTCGGTGAACGCGGCTTCCATGTGGATCGTGCTGGGCGTCGTCTTCCTGAGCGCGATCGGCCTGGTCCTGCTCCTGCTGCCGCGCTTCACGCCGCGCGCCCCGCGCTGGGCCGAGCACTTCGTGCCGCCGCGCTACCGGCGCCGCAAGGCCGTCGCCGCCGAGACCGCGCCCGCCGTGGTCGCGGACGAGGGCGGGGGCGAGGACGAACGCGTGCCGGTCGCCGCCGGGGTCTCGGGCGTCAACGGGGCGACCGCCGTCGGCCCCCGTTCGCGCGCAAGGTAAGAATCTGACGAGAGCATTGCCAACGCGTGGGGGAACGAAGTGCCCCATTACCAGACAAGTGGGCGCAGTGACTGCACAGACGCGCACTGTCACTCTCATGTGTGACAGCAAGCACACCCACAGGTAAAGACCTCATCAAATAGTTTGTGATACGGTTCACGAGAACCCCCGGGTAGAGCCTAAGGACCGTAGTGCGACGGTCTCTTGGCCGTCAGGACCTCGTTCGGCCCGGGACTACGCTCGTCCATGACGACACCCTGCCCCCTGTGAAAAGCGGAGTTGCCGCCATGCCGTCCAATGACGTCCGGACCTTGCTTCAGGCTGCCGTGCCCACGGCTGCCGTCGGCGCAGTAGCCGCCGTCGTCAGCGTCGTGGTCGCCGGCGGCAAGGGAGCGGTCGGAGCCGTCGTCGCGACCGTGGTGGCGATGCTGTTCATGGGGATCGGTCTCTACGTCCTGCAGCGCACCGCCAAATCGCTTCCGCACCTTTTCCAGGCGATGGGCCTGATGCTCTACGCGGCACAGATCCTGCTGCTGTTCATCTTCCTGGCCGCGTTCAAGAACACGACGCTGTTCCACCCCCGGTCCTTCGCGATCACCCTGGTCGTCGTCACGCTCGCGTGGATCGCCGCGCAGACGCGGGCGCACATGAAGGCCAAGATTCTCTACGTCGAGCCCGAGTCTTCGAGCGAAAAGCCCGAAAAGACGGGCCGCTCGTCGTGAGGGGTAGGGCCGGGATAAAGAGGCATGTGAAGTCCTGCTATCGTCCGGTGCCAACTGCGGCATCGCGGGCGCGGGCATCCACGCTGACGCCTGCTCATTCGCGAGGCGAGATGCCCCACAGCCGCCCCCACACCCGTAACACCAGTCCCGTGCCGAACAGCGGTCACGCGCCGCGCCGACACAACGAGGTTGCCGTACCCATGCGCCACGATGAAGGAGCCCGCGGTGAGTGCTGACCCGACGCAGGTGCTCGCCTTCGAGACCGACTGCCACCTGTTCGACGGGTGTGGCTTCCCGGCTCCCGGCCTGCACTCGTTCCTCTTCGAGCCGCTCTGGGGCAACGCAGACGGCAACGGCCTTTACTTCAACAAGCCGATGCTGCTCGCCCTGCTCGGCTCCATCATCATCGTGGGCTTCTTCTGGGCCGCCTTCAGCAAGCCGAAGGTCGTCCCGGGCAAGCTCCAGATGGTCGCCGAAGCCGGCTACGACTTCATCCGCCGCGGCGTCGTCTACGAGACCATCGGCAAGAAGGAAGGCGAGAAGTACGTCCCGCTGGTCGTCTCGCTCTTCTTCTTCATCTGGATGATGAACCTCTGGTCGATCATCCCGGTCGCCCAGTTCCCGGTGACGTCGATCATCGCCTACCCCGCCGGTATGGCTCTGATCGTCTACATCCTGTGGGTCTCGCTCACCTTCAAGCGTCACGGCTTCGTCGGCTTCTTCAAGAACGTGACGGGCTACGACAAGTCGCTCGGCCCGGTGCTCCCGCTGGCCATGACGATCGAGTTCTTCTCGAACCTGATCGTCCGCCCGTTCACGCACGCCGTCCGACTCTTCGCGAACATGTTCGCGGGGCACACGCTGCTTCTGCTGTTCACGATCGCCACCTGGTACATGCTCAACGGCATCGGCATCGCCTACGCCGGTGTCTCGTTCGTGATGGTCATCGTGATGACGGCCTTCGAACTCTTCATCCAGGCGGTTCAGGCCTACGTGTTCGTCCTGCTGACCTGCACCTTCATCCAGGGCGCGCTCGCCGAGCACCACTGAGCATCCCCGCCCCTCGAACACCCCCAGTCGTCCGGTGGCCAACCCCCACCGGTCCGTAAAGAGAAGGAAGAACAAGCATGTCCAACCTTGCTGCTGTCACCGGTGACCTCGGTTCCGTCGGTTACGGTCTCGCGGCCATCGGCCCGGGCGTCGGCGTTGGCATCATCTTCGGTCACGGCACCCAGGCCCTCGCCCGTCAGCCCGAGGCTGCCGGCCTCATCCGCGCCAACCAGATCCTGGGCTTCGCCTTCTGTGAGGCGCTCGCCCTGATCGGTCTCGTCATGCCGTTCGTCTACTAAGACGAACCTGACGACCGTCCCTTTCGACGAAAGGCACTGATGTGACATCCGCCCTGGTTTTCCTGGCGGCTGAGGGGGAGAAGGAAAATCCCCTCATTCCGCCGTGGCCGGAAGTTGTCATCGGCCTCATCGCTTTCGTCATCGTCTTCGGCTTCCTCGCCAAGAAGCTGCTCCCGAACATCAACAAGGTTCTGGAAGAGCGTCGCGAGGCCATCGAAGGCGGTATCGAGAAGGCCGAGGCCGCGCAGACCGAGGCCCAGAGCGTCCTTGAGCAGTACAAGGCCCAGCTCGCCGAGGCCCGGCACGAGGCCGCGCGCCTGCGCCAGGAGGCGCAGGAGCAGGGCGCCACGCTCATCGCGGAGATGCGCGCGGAAGGCCAGCGGCAGCGTGAGGAGATCATCGCCGCCGGTCACGCCCAGATCCAGGCCGACCGCAAGGCCGCCGCGTCCGCGCTGCGCCAGGACGTCGGACAGCTGGCCACTCAGCTGGCCGGCAAGCTCGTCGGCGAGTCCCTCGAGGACCACGCCCGGCAGAGCCGTGTCATCGACCGCTTCCTGGACGAGCTGGACGACAAGGCGACGACGGCCGAGGCAACCCGATGAGTGGGATGCACGGAGCGAGCCGCGAGGCTCTTGCCGCCGCACGTGAGCGTCTCGACGCGCTGACGGACTCCACGTCCGTGGACGCCGGATCGCTCGCCGACGAGCTGGCCGCCGTCACCGCGCTGCTCCACCGCGAGGTGTCGCTGCGTCGGGTCCTCACCGACCCGGCGCAGGGCGGCGAGGCCAAGGCCGAGCTCGCCCAGCGACTGCTCGGCAACCAGGTCAGCGGCCCCGCCGTCGACCTGGTGTCCGGAATGGTGCGTTCCCGCTGGTCGCAGTCCCGCGACCTGGTGGACGCGCTGGAGGAGCTGGCGAGCACCGCCGACCTCACCGCGGCCCAGAAGCGGGGCCGGCTCGACAGCGTCGAGGACGAGCTGTTCCGGTTCGGCCGGATCGTCTCCTCGAACACCGAGCTGCGCGCCGCGCTGACCAACCGCTCGGCCACCACCTCGGCCAAGGGCGAGCTGCTGCGCAGCCTGCTCGGCGGCCGGGCGGAGGCGACGACCGAGCGTCTGGTGACGCGCCTTGTCACCGCGCCGCGGGGACGTAGCCTGGAGACGGGACTCGAGTCCCTGTCCAAGCTCGCCGCGGACCGGCGGGACCGGATGGTCGCCGTCGTCACCTCGGCGGTGCCGCTGAGCGACACGCAGAAGCAGCGCCTCGGCGCGGCCCTCGCGAGGATCTACGGCCGCCCGATGCACCTCAACCTGGACGTGGACCCCGAGGTCCTCGGCGGGATCCGGGTGCAGGTCGGTGACGAGGTCATCAACGGCTCCATCGCGGACCGTCTGGAGGACGCCGGCCGCCGCATGGCGAGCTGACGACCCCGCGCGACAACAGCACGACAAGCAGTAGCAGTACGTACTTACGACGGCCCTGGTTGGGCCGTGCAGAGGATTCACCTCTCATTGGGGGGAGTCCCGACTCGTGGAATACCCCCAAGTGAAACTTCGGGCCCAACAAGGAGAGCAGGGAACTCAGATGGCGGAGCTCACGATCCGGCCGGAGGAGATCCGGGACGCACTGGAGAACTTCGTCCAGTCGTACAAGCCGGACGCGGCCTCGCGCGAGGAGGTCGGTACGGTCACCGTCGCCGGCGACGGCGTCGCGAAGGTCGAGGGTCTTCCCTCGGCCATGGCCAACGAACTGCTGAAGTTCGAGGACGGCACCCTCGGCCTCGCCCTCAACCTCGAGGAGCGCGAGATCGGTTGCGTCATCCTCGGTGAGTTCAGCGGTGTCGAGGAGGGCCAGCCGGTCACCCGCACCGGCGAGGTTCTGTCGGTCGCCGTGGGCGAGGGCTACCTCGGCCGCGTGGTCGACCCCCTCGGCACCCCGATCGACGGCCTCGGTGAGATCGAGACCCAGGGCCGCCGCGCCCTCGAACTGCAGGCCCCCACGGTCATGCAGCGCAAGTCGGTGCACGAGCCCATGGAGACGGGCTACAAGGCCGTCGACGCCATGACCCCGATCGGCCGTGGTCAGCGCCAGCTGATCATCGGCGACCGCCAGACCGGCAAGACCGCCCTGGCCGTCGACACGATCATCAACCAGCGCGACAACTGGCGCACCGGCGACCCGAACAAGCAGGTCCGCTGCATCTACGTCGCCATCGGCCAGAAGGGCTCCACCATCGCGTCGGTCCGCCGCGCGCTGGAGGAGAACGGCGCGCTGGAGTACACGACCATCGTGGCCGCCCCCGCGTCCGACCCGGCCGGCTTCAAGTACCTGGCGCCGTACACCGGCTCGGCCATCGGCCAGCAGTGGATGTACGAGGGCAAGCACGTCCTGATCATCTTCGACGACCTGTCGAAGCAGGCCGACGCCTACCGCGCCGTGTCGCTGCTGCTGCGCCGCCCGCCGGGCCGCGAGGCCTACCCGGGTGACGTCTTCTACCTGCACTCCCGTCTGCTGGAGCGCTGCGCGAAGCTCTCCGACGCCGAGGGCGCCGGTTCGATGACGGGTCTGCCGATCGTCGAGACCAAGGCCAACGACGTGTCGGCGTTCATCCCGACCAACGTCATCTCCATCACCGACGGCCAGTGCTTCCTGGAGTCCGACCTGTTCAACGCCGGTCAGCGTCCGGCCCTGAACGTCGGTATCTCGGTCTCCCGCGTCGGTGGCTCCGCCCAGCACAAGGCCATGAAGCAGGTCTCCGGCCGACTGCGCGTGGACCTCGCCCAGTTCCGTGAGCTGGAGGCGTTCGCCGCCTTCGGTTCCGACCTGGACGCCGCGTCGAAGGCGCAGCTGGAGCGCGGTCAGCGCATGGTCGAGCTGCTGAAGCAGGACCAGTACCAGCCGATGTCCACCGAAGACCAGGTCGTCTCCGTCTGGGCCGGCACCACCGGCAAGATGGACGAGGTGCCGGTCGCCGACATCCGCCGCTTCGAGAAGGAGCTCCTGGAGTACCTGCACCGCAAGGAGCAGGGCCTCATGACCTCCATCCGCGAGGGCGGCAAGATGTCCGACGACACCCTGCAGGCCGTCGCCGAGGCCATCGCGGCGTTCAAGAAGCAGTTCGAGACATCGGACGGCAAGCTGCTCGGCGAGGACGCCCCGTCCGCCGCCAAGTGACGTAAGGAAGGGACCTGACTCATGGGAGCCCAGCTCCGGGTCTACAAGCGTCGCATCCGATCCGTCACCGCGACCAAGAAGATCACCAAGGCGATGGAGATGATCGCCGCCTCGCGCGTCGTCAAGGCGCAGCGCAAGGTGGCGGCCTCCACGCCGTACGCGCAGGAACTGACCCGCGCGGTCACGGCGGTCGGTACCGGGTCGAACACGAAGCACCCGCTGACCACGGAGGCGGACAACCCGACCCGTGCCGCGGTTCTGCTCCTCACGAGCGACCGCGGCCTGGCCGGCGCCTTCAACTCCAACGCCATCAAGGCGGCGGAGCAGCTGACCGAGCGCCTCGAGCGCGAGGGCAAGCAGGTCGAGACGTTCATCGTCGGCCGTCGCGGTCTGGCCCACTACAACTTCCGTGAGCGCAAGGTCGCGGAGTCGTTCACGGGCTTCACCGACGAGCCCTCGTACACGGACGCCAAGAAGATCGCGGCGCCGCTGATCGAGGCGATCGAGAAGGACCCGGCGGAGGGCGGCGTGGACGAGCTCCACATCGTCTACACCGAGTTCGTCTCGATGATGACGCAGACGGCGATCGACGCCCGGCTGCTTCCGCTGCGCCTCGAAGAGGTGGCGCAGGAGTCGACGGCGAAGGACGAGATCCTCCCGCTGTTCGACTTCGAGCCGTCGGCGGAGGACGTCCTCGACGCCCTGCTGCCGCGCTACGTCGAGAGCCGTATCTACAACGCGCTGCTGCAGTCGGCCGCTTCCAAGCACGCCGCCACGCGGCGCGCGATGAAGTCGGCCACCGACAACGCGGGCGAGCTGATCAACACGCTCTCCCGTCTTGCCAACGCGGCCCGCCAGGCCGAAATCACCCAGGAAATCAGCGAGATCGTCGGTGGCGCGAGCGCACTGGCCGACGCGACCGCGGGGAGTGACAACTAATGACCACCACTGTTGAGCCGACCGCTGCGTCGGGCGTGGCCACCGGCCGCGTCGCGCGGGTCATCGGCCCGGTCGTCGACGTGGAGTTCCCCGTCGACGCGATGCCGGAGATCTACAACGCCCTCCACGTCGAGGTCGCCGACCCGGCGAAGGCGGGCGAGCTGAAGACGCTGACCCTGGAGGTCGCCCAGCACCTGGGTGACGGCCTGGTCCGCACCATCTCCATGCAGCCCACCGACGGCCTGGTCCGCCAGGCCCCGGTGACCGACACGGGCTCGGCCATCTCGGTGCCCGTCGGCGACTTCACCAAGGGCAAGGTGTTCAACACCCTCGGCGAGGTGCTGAACGTCGACGAGACCTACACCGGTGAGCGCTGGCCGATCCACCGCAAGGCCCCGGGCTTCGACGAGCTCGAGTCGAAGACCGAGATGTTCGAGACCGGCGTCAAGGTCATCGACCTGCTGACCCCGTACGTCAAGGGCGGCAAGATCGGTCTGTTCGGCGGCGCCGGCGTGGGCAAGACGGTGCTCATCCAGGAGATGATCTACCGCGTCGCCAACAACCACGACGGTGTCTCCGTGTTCGCCGGTGTCGGCGAGCGCACCCGTGAGGGCAACGACCTCATCGACGAGATGAGCGAGTCCGGCGTCATCGACAAGACCGCGCTGGTCTTCGGTCAGATGGACGAGCCGCCGGGCACCCGTCTGCGCGTCGCGCTGGCCGGCCTGACCATGGCCGAGTACTTCCGTGACGTCCAGAAGCAGGACGTGCTGTTCTTCATCGACAACATCTTCCGCTTCACGCAGGCCGGTTCCGAGGTCTCGACCCTGCTCGGCCGCATGCCCTCCGCGGTGGGCTACCAGCCGAACCTGGCCGACGAGATGGGTCTCCTCCAGGAGCGCATCACCTCGACCCGCGGTCACTCGATCACCTCGATGCAGGCGATCTACGTCCCCGCGGACGACCTGACCGACCCGGCCCCGGCCACCACGTTCGCCCACCTCGACGCGACGACGGTGCTTTCCCGTCCGATCTCCGAGAAGGGCATCTACCCGGCCGTGGACCCGCTGGACTCCGTGTCCCGCATCCTCGACCCGCGGTACATCGCGGCGGACCACTACCAGGCCGCGATGCGCGTGAAGAGCATCCTGCAGAAGTACAAGGACCTGCAGGACATCATCGCGATCCTCGGTATCGACGAGCTGGGCGAGGAGGACAAGCTCGTCGTCCACCGTGCCCGTCGCGTGGAGCGCTTCCTGTCCCAGAACACCCACGTCGCCAAGCAGTTCACCGGCGTGGACGGTTCGGACGTGCCGCTGGACGAGTCGATCGCCGCGTTCAACTCGATCTGCGACGGTGAGTACGACCACTTCCCGGAGCAGGCGTTCTTCATGTGCGGTGGTATCGAGGACCTGAAGAAGAACGCGAAGGAGCTGGGCGTCTCCTGAGCCTCGTGCTCGACGTGGGCCTCACGGCCCACACCGGAGGGGGCGGGCACGTCCCGTCCCCTCCGTCACGCCCTTTAGACTTGTAACCAACACCCGGCTCTCCCGCCGGGTGGTGACCCGAGGAGCCACCTTGGCTGCTGAGCTGCACGTCGCGCTGGTCGCGGCCGACCGAGAGGTCTGGTCCGGCGAGGCCACCCTGGTCGTCGCGCGCACCACGTCCGGCGACATCGGCGTCATGCCCGGTCACCAGCCGCTGCTCGGTGTGCTGGAGTCGGGCCCGGTGACCATCCGTACGAGTGACGGTGGGACGGTCGTCGCCGCGGTGCACGGCGGTTTCATCTCGTTCGCGGACGACAAGCTGTCGCTGCTGGCCGAGATCGCCGAGCTGTCGGACGAGATCGACGTTCAGCGCGCCGAGCGGGAGCTCGAGCGCGCGAAGGCGGAGGGCGACGCCCACGCCGAGCGTCGCGCGGACGTCCGACTGCGCGCGGCGGCGGGACGCTGATCCACAGCACTGTGCGATAGCGTCGTGCTATGACGTCACTCAGCCGCGGCTGGGACCGGAGCGATCCGGACCCGGCCGCGGCTGAGGCAGATCCGGGTGTTTTTTCCGTTCCGTTACCTAGGAGACGAGGAGGTCGGTGTCGATGGTCCTCGCTCTGACTGTGTGCGGAATTGTCGTCGCCGTGGTGGTGATCGGACTCTTCGTCTTCGGTCTGCGCCGGCGGCTGATCCAGCGCTCCGGCGGCACCTTCGACTGCTCCCTGCGCTGGGACGCCCCCGAGGAGGGCGACGCCGGCGGCAAGGGCTGGTCCTACGGCGTGGCCCGCTACAACGGCGACCGGATCGAGTGGTACCGCGTCTTCTCGTACTCCCCGCGCCCGCGCCGCGTCCTGGAGCGCTCGGCGATCGAGGTGGCCGGCCGCCGGGTACCGGACGGCGAGGAGGAGCTGGCGCTGCTCTCGGACGCGGTCGTGCTCGCCTGCGTCCACCGGGAGACGCGGCTCGAACTGGCGATGAGCGAGGACGCGCTGACCGGATTCCTCGCGTGGCTGGAGGCGGCCCCGCCCGGGCAGCGGGTGAACGTGGCGTAGCGACGTGCACCCTCCCCCGGACGTCCGGAGGAGGGTGCACGTCGCTCGGTCGTACGGGTCAGTTCAGACCGCTGTTGATGGCGCTCACCAGCTCGCCGTTCGCGGTGTCACCGCTGAACTCCCAGAAGAAGGCGCCGCCCAGGCCCTGGTTCTTGGCCCAGGTCATCTTGCCCGCGATGGTCGACGGGGTGTCGTAGGACCACCACTGGTTGCCGCAGTGGGCGTACGCCGTGCCGGCGACCGTGCCGGTGACGGGGCAGGCGTTCTTCAGGACCTTGTAGTCCTCGATGCCGGCCTCGTAGGTGCCGGGTGCCGCGCCGGTCGCCGTGCCGCCGGGGGCGGACTGGGTGACGCCGGTCCAGCCGCGGCCGTAGAAGCCGATGCCGAGCAGGAGCTTGGCGGCCGGCACGCCCTTGGCCTTGAGCTTGGCGATCGCGTCCGCGGAGTTGAAGCCCGCGGTCGGGATGCCGGAGTACGAGGTCAGCGGGGAGTGCGGGGCGGTCGGGCCGGTGGTGGCCCAGGCGCCGAAGTAGTCGTAGGTCATCACGTTGTACCAGTCGAGGTACTGGGACGCGCCGCCGTAGTCGGCCGCGTCGATCTTGCCGCCGGCGGAGCCGTCCGCCGTGATGGCGGCGGTGACCAGGTAGTCGGAGCCGAACTCGTTGCGCAGCGCCTGGGAGAGGTTCCGGAAGGCCGCGGGACCGGAGGTGTCGCAGGTCAGGCCGCAGGCGTTCGGGTACTCCCAGTCGATGTCGATGCCGTCGAAGACGTCGGCCCAGCGCGGGTCCTCCACCACGGCCTTGCAGGACTTGGCGAACGCCGCCGCGTTCTGCGCGGCCTGGCCGAAGCCGCCGGAGTAGGTCCAGCCGCCGAAGGAGTACAGCACCTTGATGTGCGGGTACTTGGCCTTCAGCTGGCGCAGCTGGTTGAAGTTGCCGCGCAGCGGCTGGTCCCAGGTGTCGGCGGTGCCGCTGACGGACTGGTCGGCGGTGTAGGCCTTCTCGTACGCGGCGAAGGTGTCGTCGACGGTGCACTGACCGTTCTTGACGTTGCCGAACGCGTAGTTGATGTGGGTGATCTTGGAGGCGGAGCCGGAGGTCACCAGGTTCTTGACGTGGTAGTTGCGCCCGTAGACGCCCCACTCGGTGAAGTAGCCGAGGTTGACCTTGCCGCCCGGGCCGGGCTCGCCTCCGCCGCCGCCGGTGGTGCGGACCTTGACGGCGCCGCTGGCCGGGCCGGTCTGGTCGGCGGTGTCGCGGGCCTGGACGGTGTACGAGTAGTCGGTGCCCTTGGTCAGCCCGGTGTTGGTGTAGGTGGTGCCGGTGACGGTGGCGACCTTGGCGCCGTCGCGCAGGACGTCGTAGTTCTTGACGCCCTTGTCGTCGGTCGCCGCCGACCAGGACAGCTTCACCGAGGTGTCGGTGACGTCCGAGGCGGTGGGCGTGCCGGGGGCGGAGGGGGCGGCGTCGCCGGGGGTGGAACCGCCGGTACAGCTGCCGCCGTTGAGCTTGCAGTTGGAGGGGGATCCCGGGCCGCTGCCGTTGAAGCCGAAGGAGACCGAGGCGCCGGGGGCGAGCGTCCCGTTCCAGCCGACGTTCTTGGCGGTCCAGTGGTCACCGGAGTTGGTGACCGTGGCGTCCCAGGCGGAGGTGACCTTGGTACCGGAGGGGAAGTCCCACTCGACGGTCCAGGAGTTGAGGGTGGTGGTGCCGGTGTTCTTCACCGTCCAGTTGCCGCCGAAGCCCGTGCCCCAGTCCGAGGTCTTGGCGAAGGTGGCCGTCGCGCTCGTCGCGGCCTGGGCCGGACTCGCGAGGCCCACCAGACCGGCCAGCGGGAGCGACAGGGTCGCGAGCAGTGCCGCGGCTCTGTGTCTGAAGCGCATGCTGCGCCTCCTTATGTGGGGTTGTCGGCGCGGGCCGACTGAGCCATCGGCCCGCAGTGCCGCGAGAATAGAAAGGTCTGGACCTTAGGTCAATAGGTCTGGACCAGTGTCCCGATGGCCCGTTAGATCCCCAACTCCTGCGCGAGCATCGCCGCTTGCACCCGGCTGCGCAGTCCCAGCTTGCCGAGCAGGCGGCTGACGTGCGTCTTCACCGTGGCCTCGGCCATGTTCAGACGGGCCGCGATCTCGGCGTTGGGCAGCCCCTCGCCGAGACACGACAGCACTTCCCGCTCGCGCCGGGTCAGCTCCTCCAGGACCGCCGGGTCGGCGCTCGACTCCCGCACCGGCTTGGCGGCGAACTCGGCGATCAGACGCCGGGTGACGGCCGGGGCGACGATCCCCTCACCGTTCGCCACCGTGCGCACGGCCGTGAGCAGGTCCTTCGCCTCGGTGTTCTTGAGCAGGAAGCCGGCGGCTCCCGCCCGCAGCGCCCCGAAGACGTACTCGTCCAGGTCGAAGGTGGTCAGCACCAGGACGTCGGCCAGCCCCTCGCCGACCACCGTCCGGGTCGCCGACACCCCGTCCAGGCGGGGCATCTGCACGTCCATCAGCACCAGGTCCGGCCGCAGTTCCCGGGCCAGCGCCACCGCCCGCTCGCCGTCCGCGGCCTCCCCGACCACCTCGATGTCCGGGGCGCTGCCCAGGATCAGCACCAGTCCGGCCCGGACGGCGGACTGGTCCTCGGCGACGAGGACGCGGATCATGTCGGGTCTCCTTCGGTCAGCGGCAGGGCGGCGCGCACGTCCCAGATCTTGCCGCCCGCCGAGTCGGGGTCCGCGACCGGCCCGGCCTCGAAGGTGCCGTGCAGCAGCGCGGCCCGCTCCCGCATGCCGACCAGGCCGGCACCCGACCCGGGGGCGCGCGGGGTGTCGCCGTCGCCGTACGGGCTGGTCACCCGGACCCGCAGGACGCCGTCGTGCCGGGTGAGCCCGACCCGTACCGTCCCCCGCGCGGCGTGCTTGAGGGCGTTGGTGAGGGACTCCTGCACGATCCGGTACGCCGCCAGCTCGACCGGCGCGGGCAGTCCCTCGCCGGGCGCCGCCTCCAGGACGACGTCGAGCCCGTTGGCGCGGGCACCCTCGACCAGGGCGGTGAGGCCGTCCAGGGTGGGGGCCGCGGCCGGTTCGGTGTCCCCGCCGGTGTCCCGCAGGATGCCGATCAGCCGCCGCATCTCGGCCAGCCCCTCGACGCTGTTCTCGCGGATGACGCCGAGCGCCTGCCGGGTGGTCGCCGGGTCGTCCAGGGAGAGCGCGGCGGTGGAGTGGATGGCGATCGCGGAGAGGTGGTTGGCGACCATGTCGTGCAGCTCGCGTGCCATCCGGGAGCGCTCCGCGGTCACCGCCTGCACCCGGTCCATCTCGGCCAGCAGCGCCGTCTGCTCGGCCCGCAGCCGGGCGGCGTCGGCGGCCTCGCGGTGGCTGCGCACGATCAGCCCGGTGGATGCGGGCGCGAAGGACACGATGCCGACGGCCACCCCGATCAGCAGCGCCTCGGGCACCCGCCACACGGCGAACGGCACCAGCGTCGCGGCCACGGTGAGCAACCCGGTGATCCACGGGATGCGGCGGGCCGAGGCGGGCGGGCCGTACAGGACGGCGGCGTACATCACGTCGGTGTACATGATCACCGTGACCAGGCTGCCCTGGGTGACGGTGTCCGCGGTCAGCGCGGCGGTGCCGATCAGCAGGCCGGTGCGGGGCGCGGTGCGCCGCAGCAGCTCGCAGCCCGCCATGACCGCGAGGGGGACCAGCAGCGGCCAGCCGCCGTCGAACAGCACGATCGGCTCGTCGGCCGGGCGGACACCCAGGCCGATGCCCCACAGCAGCAGCCCGCCCAGCAGGCCCGCCGACGCGGCGTACACGTCGAAGCGGTGCGGGCGGGGGAGTCGTACGGCCATGCCACCATCCAACACGGCCCGGGCCCCGCCCGCCTGATCCCGCGGGAGGGTCCCGTACTGCATCTTTCGATGTAGGCGGGATTCGTCACCGGCGACGACGATCCGGGCCGCCGCGCACGGGAGCCTGGAAGGGCGATCGAGAGGAGCGAACCGTGATCGTCACTTTGATCATCGTCTGCGAGATCGGCTTCTGGGTCCTGCTGGCGGCCGGACTGGCCACCCGCTACCTGTTGCGGATGCCGCGCACGGGCATGGCACTGCTGCTGTGCGAACCGCTGCTGGAGGTCGTGCTGCTGGTCGTCACCGCGCTGGACCTCAAGAACGGCGCCGACCCGAGCTGGAAGCACGGCCTGGCCGCCCTGTACATCGGGTACACCGTCGGCCACGGCCACCGCACCGTGAAGTGGCTCGACGGCCACGCCGCCCACCGCCTCGGCGGCGCCCCGAAGCCGGCCGGACCGCCGCGCTACGGCATGGCCCGCGCCCGGCACGAGGGCACGGTGTGGCTCGGCACGCTGCTCGCCGCCGCGGTGGCGACCGGGCTGCTCCGGCTCGCCATGTGGTACGTCGACGACCCGAGCCGCACCGGCTCCCTGGAGAGCTGGCAGTACACCGCCTGGCGCGCCGCCGGCATCCACGGCCTGATCGCGCTGACGTACGCGATCTGGCCGAAGAAGGCACCGGCCGAGGAGCGCCCCGAAGGGGCGCGGGGAACGGCGCGACCAGCCACGGCGGAGCCGCTGACGAACGACGGCGCCGGCCCCCGGCACACCGGGCGGAGCGTCTAGCGCTCCCCGCCCGGCACCCACAGCACGTCCCCGACCTCCTTGTTGGCCACCCGGGCCAGGATGAAGAGCAGGTCGGAGAGCCGGTTGAGGTAGGTCGCGGCGAGCGGGTTCATCGTCTCGCCGTGCACCTCCAGCGCCGCCCAGGTGGAGCGCTCGGCCCGGCGGACCACCGTGCACGCCTGGTGCAGCAGGGCCGCGCCGGGCGTCCCGCCGGGCAGGATGAAGGAGCGGAGCTTCTCCACCTCGGCCAGGAAGCGGTCGCAGTCCGCCTCCAGCTTGTCGACGTAGAACTGCTCGACCCGCAGCGGCGGGTACTCGGGGTTCTCCACCACCGGCGTCGACAGGTCCGCGCCCACGTCGAAGAGGTCGTTCTGCACGCGGACGAGGACCTTGACGACCTCCTCGTGCAGGCCGCCGAGGGCGATCGCCGTGCCGATCACCGCGTTCGCCTCGTTGGCGTCGGCGTACGCGGAGATCCTCAGGTCGGTCTTGGGGGTCCGGCTCATGTCACCGAGGGCGGTGGTGCCCTGGTCGCCGGTCCGGGTGTAGATGCGCGTCAGGTTGACCATGGGGCCAGCGTAGTTACGCCCCGGCGGTACGGAAGACGCGTGTGCCCACCGTCACGGCCGCCGCGGCGAGGGGGACGGCGACCAGCACGCCGTAGAGCATGTGCGCCGTCGCATAGCTGCCGGCGTAGGCGTCCCGCATCGCGTCGACCAGGTAGCGGAACGGCATCAGGTGCGAGAGCACGTCCAGCCAGGCCGGCCCCAGGGTCATCGGGAGCATCAGCCCGGACAGCAGCATCGACGGCATGGTCAGCGCGTTGACGGTGGGCCCGAACTGCCCCGGCGTACGGACCCTCATCGCCAGCGCGTACGACAGCGACGCCAGCGAGACGGTGAGCAGGGCGACGAACACGAACCCGACGAGCACGCCGGGCAGGGGCGCGCGCAGGCCCATCACCAGCGCGGCCAGCACCAGCAGGACCGCCTGGAAGACGAAGACCGTGGCGTCCCGCAGCACCCTGCCCAGCAGCAGCGCCAGACGGCTGACCGGCGTGACCCGCATGCGCTCGACCACACCCTGGCCGTTCTCGACGATGATCGAGAAGCCCGCGAAGGAGGCGCCGAACAAGGCGAGTTGGAGGAGCAGTCCGGGGACCAGCACCTGCCACGAACTGCCCTGCCCGCCGAGCGGCAGGTCGGTCAGCAGAGGGCCGAAGAAGAGCAGGTACAGCAGCGGCATCAGCACGCCGAAGAGCAGCGCGAGCCGGGAGCGCAGGGACTGGCGCAGGTAGCGGCCGTAGATGAGAGCGGTGTCGTGGAGCAGCATCGGGATCCTCGGGGCGTGCGGGGCGTGCGGGGCGTCGGGACGGGCGCAGGCGTACGGGGGCTATACGGCGGCGGGGGCGGCGTCGGCGGGGGTGGCGCTGCGGCCGGTGACGGCGAGGAAGGTGTCCTGGAGCGAGGCGTCGAGCGAGCCGCCGTACTCCAGCTTCAGTGCGCCGGGGGTGCCCTCGGCCGCCACCACGCCCCGGTCCACGACCACCAGGCGGTCGGAGAGGGCGTCGGCCTCGTCGAGGTAGTGCGTGGTGAGGAAGACGGTGGTGCCGTGCTCGTCGCGCAGCCGTCGGACCAGATCCCAGAGGTCGGCGCGGCTGCCCGGGTCGAGGCCGGTCGTCGGCTCGTCCAGGAAGAGCACCGCCGGACGGTGCGTGAGCGCCATCGCGATGTCCAGCCGGCGCCGCTGGCCGCCGGAGAGCGTGCCGCACCTGCGGTCGAGGAACTCGGTGAGGTCCAGGTCGCGGGCGAGTTCCCCGGCGCGCTCGACGGCCCGCGCCTTGGACAACCGGTACAGGCGGCCCTGGGTGACCAGCTCCTCCCGCACGGTGACCTGCGCGTCCACCCCGCCCGACTGCGCCACGTAGCCGCAGACCCGGCGGACCGCCGCCGGGTCGGTCACCAGGTCGTGGCCGGCGACGGTGGCCGCGCCGCCGGTGGGGGCGAGCAGCGTGGTGAGCATCCGGAGGGTGGTGGTCTTGCCGGCGCCGTTGGGGCCCAGGAAGCCGAGGATCTCGCCCGCGCGGACGGACAGGTCGATGCCCCGCACCGCCTCGACCGGCCCGTGCTTCGTCGCGAACGTGCGGGCGAGGCCGGCCGTGCTGATGATTGCCATGGCCCCAGAAAAACAGAGTCACTGAAATTTTGCAACGACTCCAAGTTTTCAGTGGGCCCAGCGAAGCTAGGATGCGGAGATGGCCGAGGGACTCAGGGAACGGAAGAAGCGGCAGACCCGGCAGTACATCTCCGATGTCGCCACGGGCCTGTTCCTGGAACGCGGATTCGAGACAGTGACCGTGGCGGAGGTCGCGGACGCGGCGAACGTCTCCGTCAACACCGTCTACAACTACTTCCCGGCCAAGGAGGACCTCTTCCTCGACCGCACCAAGGGCGTCGTCGACCGGCTCTCCCGCTGGGTCCGCGGGCGGCGCGACGGGGAGTCGGCGGCGCGGGCCGTGCTGCGCGAACTGCGCGAGGAGGTCGAGTCGGTCTCGCCGCGCCTCGGCCTGATGGACGGCTACGCGGCGTTCATGCGGGTCATCCAGGACTCGCCCGCGCTGCGCTCCCGCATGTGGGCGATCGGCCAGGAGGTGCTCCTCGACCTGGAGCGGACCCTGCGCGAGGAGGCCGGCGGCACGGACGACGACGTGACGCCCGCCCTGATGGCCGGCCAGATCAACTGGCTGCACGGCACGGTCGTCGCGACCATCGGACAGCGCATGCTCGCCGGCGGCCGGCCGTCGCAGGTCTCCCGCGAGGTGCTCCTGCTGCTGGACGAGATGGAGGAGCTGTTGAGCGAGAAGGTGCTCAACTACGCCGTACGGGGCGCGGCCTGACACCCGGATGACACACCCCGGTGTGATGTCCGTCATCTGAGACGTGACGCGCGTTACTAACCGGTCACACAGCCCCTCACGGCCGCTAATCTCCGGCCGAGAGAAGAGAAACAGCGCGTATCAGGGGAGTCGCACAGTGGCACGGAAGCTCGCCGTCATCGGAGCCGGTCTCATGGGGTCCGGCATCGCCCAGGTCTCCGCCCAGGCGGGCTGGGAGGTCGTCCTGCGCGACGTCACCGACGAGGCGCTCCGGCGCGGCACCGACGGCATCAGGACCTCGTACGACAGGTTCGTCGCCAAGGGGAAGCTCTCCGCCGACGACGCCGAGGCCGCCCTCGCCCGCATCACCGCCACCACCGACCTGGACGCGGTCGCCGACGCGGACGTCGTCGTCGAGGCAGTCTTCGAGAAGCTCGAGGTCAAGCACGAGATCTTCCGCGCGCTCGACAAGCTGGTGAAGGACGGGGCGATCCTCGCGTCCAACACCTCCGCCATCCCGATCACCAAGATCGCGGCCGTGACGGAGCGCCCCGAGCGCGTCGTCGGCACCCACTTCTTCTCACCGGTCCCGATGATGCAGCTGTGCGAGTTGGTGCGCGGCTACAAGACCAGTGACGAAACGCTCGCCACCGCACGGGAGTTCGCCGAGTCCACCGGCAAGACCTGCATCGTCGTCAACCGCGACGTCGCCGGCTTCGTGACCACCCGCCTCATCTCCGCCCTCGTCGTCGAGGCCGCGAAGCTGTACGAGTCGGGCGTCGCCACCGCCGAGGACATCGACCTCGCCTGCAAGCTGGGCTTCGGCCACGCCATGGGACCGCTGGCCACCGCCGACCTGACGGGCGTCGACATCCTGCTGCACGCCACCGGCAACATCTACACCGAGTCCCAGGACGAGAAGTTCGCCCCGCCGGAGCTGATGCGCCGGATGGTGGACGCCGGTGACATCGGCCGCAAGAGCGGGCAGGGCTTCTACAAGCACTGAGTCGCACCAGCCCCGGGAAACGTCACACGCCGGGGTGAATTCGGTATCGGTTCGCTTACAGGCGGCAACCTCCGATCGTTTCGGCCAGTCAGAGGTTGCAACACCTGATACCGCGAGAGATCACACCGAGCATCGAAGAAACGCAGAGACGACGAAGACGCATCCCGGGGAGCGCATATGCACATCAGGGGCGACCACGTCGAGCTGGTCGTCGGGGGCCGCCTCGACGTCCGCAGCGCGGCGGACGCCCGTACGGTCCTGCACTCGGCCGTCGACGACGGAGTCGGCGACCTCGTGCTGGACCTGTCCGAACTGGACTCCTGGGACGCCACCGGACTCGGCGTGATCATGGGAGCCCACCGACGGGCCGGCCGCTGCGGCCGGCGACTGGTGCTGCGCGGCGTACCACCGCAGATGCAGCGCCTGCTGGTGGCCACCCGGCTGCACCGGATCCTGGCCATCGAGGGCGGCATCGGCGTGGAGACCCTGCCCAGGGTGTGACGTCGGCGTCCGGCGGGCGCGGGGGTGGGCGAAGACCCGGACACCGCTCGGTGAATCGCCCGACACACGCAATCCTCACGAGACTGTGACGTCTCGGACGGGGCGGCACCCCGCCCTGTCGGAGATACTGGGCGAAGGTTTAGGGTCTGGCTGCCCGCCGACCTTGCGAACCCACTGGCGGGCCCGGACCAGAAGCGACAGCGCGGTGTGCGGCAAGGCCGGGAGGGGTGGTCCCGACCGGGGCCCGGCACACGACGCTTTTGGGGGGCTTGGACCTATGGACCCGAACAACCGGGGACCTGAGGAGTACGGCCAAGACGGCGACCACCAGGCGCCGCGCCCGCGCCCGCCCAGGGACCCCCTCACCACCGACTTCGGACAGCCCGCGCCCGCGCTCGCCCGCACGGTGCAGCTCGTCTCCGGCGACTTCCTGCTCACCGTCAACCCGGTCGACGGCAGCGAGATCGAGGTCCGCCCGCCCGGTGGCGTCGCCCGCTCCGGTGAGTTCGACGGTGGGGCAGAGCGACCCGCCCGGCCCGAGAAGCGCACCGCGGCCGAACGCGCCGAGGTGGGCCGCGCCACCCGGCCGCCCGTCCCGCCGGGGCCGACCCGCACCGTACTGGGCCTGCTGGCCCGCGACGACGAACGCGAGCGCCTGGTCCGGCTCCTCGCCCGCGGCCGTTCCGTCCGCCTCACCGGCCCCGCCGGCTCCGGCCGCACCAGCCTCCTGGACCTCGTCGCCGAGGACTGCGCGGGCCTCGCACCCGACGGAGTCGTCCGGCTCAGCGGGTTCCACCGCACCGCCGACGACCTGCTCCACGACCTCTTCCACGCCGTCCACCGCGCGCCCCTGCACCGTCCGGGGCGGGAGGAACTGCTCCGGCACCTCGGCGAGGTCGGCGCGGTCGTCGTCCTGGACGACATCGAGTTCGGCGGCACCGCCCTCGACGAGCTGCTGGACGCCACCCCGGAGTGCGCCTTCCTCATCGGCGCGACCCCGGACGTGCCCGCCCCCTCGGCCGACTCGGCCGTGGAGGAGGTCTTCCTCACCGGCCTGGACCGCTCCGACGGCGTGGAGCTGCTGGAGCGCGCCGCCGGCCGGAACCTGACCGAGGACGAGGCCAACTGGGCCGGCGACCTCTGGTTCGAGTCCGAGGGCCTGCCGCTGCGCTTCGTCCAGGCCGGTGCCCTGCTGCGCCGTCGCGACCGGCAGCGGGCCGGCGCCGACGCCGTCGACGAGTTCGGCGTCTTCACCGACGCCCGCCCGGCCGACGACGTGCCCTACGACGCCGCCGAGAGCGACGAGGTGCCCCTGCCGTCCCTCGGCGAGGCCGCGGCGCCCGCACCGCTGCTCGCCTCCCGGCTGAGCGCCTCCGCCCGCTCCACCCTGGAGTTCGCCGTCGCGCTCGGCGGCGAGGTGCCGCACCAGGCCCACCTGCCCGCACTGGTCGGCGACACCCACGCGGACGCCGCCCTCGGCGAGCTGGCCGACTGCGGACTGGTCTCGCCGGTCGGCGCCCGCTACCGGCTCGCCGCCGGGGTGCTCGCCCAGCTGGAGAGCGCCGGGTACGCCGACTGCGCACCGGAGCGGGCCCTGTCCGCCGCCCAGCACTACGCCTGGTGGGCCGGACACCCCTCGGTCACCCCGGAGCGGGTCTGCGCCGAGGCGGACGCGGTCCTCGCCGCCCTCGCCGTGCTGCTGCCGACCACCACCCCGCCCGCGGACGACGAGGAGAGCCCCGCCGTCCAGCTGGCCCGCACCTCGGCGCCCGCGTTCGCCGCCGGGCTGCACTGGAGCGCCTGGGAGCGGGCGCTGCGCTCCGGTACCGAGGCCTCCCGGCTCGCCGGCGACGTCGCCGAACAGGCCTACTTCCACCACGAGCTCGGCGTCCTCGCCCTGTGCGGGGGCCAGCTGGACCGGGCCCGCGCCGAACTGGAGGCGTCCATCGGGCTGCGCGGCGCGCTGTCCGACAAGCGCGGCGCCGTCGCGGGCCGCAGGGCCCTGGCCCTGGTCGCCGACCGGACCGGGGACACCCCGGGGACGGGCGGCGGCGCGGGCGTGTTCGGTGCCGCGGGGACCGCTGCCGCACTCGGCGCCGCGGGCGCCGCGGATCCGGGCCTCGGCCCGACCGCGGGGGAGGAGGTGCCCGACGCCCGGCACGAGGAGCCGGCGTCGCCGCCCGCGGGCGTACCCGCGCCCTTCCCGCCGCTCCAGCCGCCTCCCCAGTTCCCGACCCTGGTCACCAGCCGGGACGCCGCCAAGGGACCGTCCCGCAAGGCGGGCGGCGGCATCAAGGGCCTCGCGCGGCGCAACCTCGCGGCCGCCGGAGCGGGCGCGCTGCTCGTCGCCGTGCTCGGCACGGTGGTGACCCTCGGCGCCACCTCCGAGAACGACGCCGGCGACCCCTCCGACCAGGTCGGCGTCAACCCGTCGGCGAGCCAGGGCATCGACGACGGGAGCCTCGGCGCGGACCGGCCGGCGGACGACGGGGCGAACCCGGGCGACACCGGCCGGCCGACGGACCCGGGCCCGGACGGCACCCCCGGCACCTCGGACGACCCGACGCCGAGCGAGTCGGCGCGGCCGTCGGAGGGCGCGAGCAGCTCCGGAGAGCCGAGTGAGCCCGGCGGTTCGCCTGAGCCGAGCACTTCCGGGCGTCCCTCGACTTCTTCGAAGCCGCCCACGTCGCCGAGTCCGTCGGAATCGACGCCGACGAAGCCTCCGACGACCACGTCACCGGATCCCACGACGTCCGAGCCGACGGAGCCGCCGTCGTCGTCCTCGCCGCCGCCGGCGACATCGGAGGCGCCCTCCAACAGCGCCAGTGACATCACCACCGCTCCCACGGCTGCGAGCTCTCCGGCGGACACCACGACCGCCTCGCAGAGCAGCGGCACGGACCCGGCGACGGAGCAGATCATCTGACGCGCCGCGGACGGCAAGGAGGGCCGGAGCCGTCCTAAGGACCCGGCCCTCCCGTCCGTTCGCCGTGGGCGGCGCCCGCTCAGAACAGCCGCAGCTTGTCGTCCTCGATGCCCCGCATGGCGTTGTAGTCCAGCACCTGGCAGCCGATCCCGCGGTCCGTGGCGAGAACCCGGGCCTGCGGCTTGATCTCCTGCGCGGCGAAGACACCGCGCACCGGGGCGAGGTGCGGATCGCGGTTCAACAGCTCCAGGTAGCGCGTGAGTTGCTCGACGCCGTCGATCTCACCGCGGCGCTTGATCTCGACCGCGACGGTCCGGCCCTCGGCGTCCCGGCAGAGGATGTCGACCGGGCCGATGGCGGTCATGTACTCGCGGCGGATGAGGGTGTAGCCCTCGCCCAGCGTCTCGATGCGGTCGGCGAGCAGCTCCTGGAGGTGCGCTTCCACGCCGTCCTTGATCAGGCCGGGGTCGACGCCCAACTCGTGCGAGGAGTCGTGGAGGATCTCCTCCATCGTGATGATGAGCTTCTCGCCCGCCTTGTTGACGACGGTCCAGACGCCCTCCTCCTCGCCCGTGCCCTCCTTCAGCGTGCAGGGCGGCGACATCCAGTTCAGGGGCTTGTAGGCCCGGTCGTCGGCGTGGATCGAGACGCTGCCGTCCGCCTTGACCAGGATCAGGCGGGGCGCCGAGGGGAGATGGGCGGTGAGCCGCCCGGCGTAGTCGACGGAGCAGCGGGCAATGACGAGACGCATGGTCGGCAACGCTACTCGACGTGCCGGGCCCGACGCGATTCGCCCGTGCCGGGGTGACCGCGCCGCTGTCCCACTTCTCCCATTGACCCCCTCTTGCGCACTGGCCGATAGTGCGCCCAACGGATGGGGTGCATCTAGGCATTCTCCTGGTGTCGTCAGGATCGGTTGCTTACGGTATTGAACGGGAGGTCGCGAAGTGTGTACGCAGCGTGTTCAATATCGCGCTCCCTTAACTGTCCGGCAACCCCTGCCCGTCGGGGGTGCGAGAGGAGAACCCATGTCGCTCGACGTCTCACCGGCCCTACTCGAACAGGCCGAGCGAGGCGAGGTCGACGAAGCAGCTTTCGTCGACTGCGTCCGGACTTCCCTGCCCTACGCATGGGAGATGGTCAGCAGTCTGGTGGCACAGCTGAAGGTCGACGGCGGAGCGTTCGCCGACAACCAGACGCCCCCGCCGGACGAACAGGCGCGTGGTCAGCTGCTGCGCGCGCTCGCGAGTGACGCCATACGCGGTGCATTGCAGCGGCACTTCGGGGTGCGGCTGGCCTTCCAGAACTGCCACCGGGTGGCGGTGTTCCCGTTGGACTCCTCCGTCGAGGAGACGCTGACCCGCTTCACCTCGGTACGCAGCCAGGTGTTGAACCAGTCGCCCGAGTTCCGCGACTGCTGAGGCGACGGCCGTCCGCTTGCCGCTCCGTACGAGGGAGGTGCGTTGCGTACCGGGGTGGCAAGCCCGCCGCACCCTCAGCGGAGCTGGGGGAGCACCTCGGTCCCGAGCCGGCGTACGTTCTCCTCGGTCGCCGCGAGGTCGCCGGAGCCCTCGACGAGCAGGGCGAAGCGGGTGATGCCGGTCCGCTCGCCGGTCGCCGCGAGCCGGTCGGCGCACAGCCGGGGCGGGCCCACCGGGTGCAGCCCGCAGAGCAGTTCGGTGTACGCGTGCGGGTCGCGCATCCGCCGCTCGCGGCCGTCCACCGTGATGTGGGCGTCCAGACCCTGCCTGAGCCAGCCCGGCATGGCCTTGAGCAGGGTCTCCGCCGCGTCGGTGCGCCGGTCCGCGATCTGGCAGACGCCGGCCGAGACATGGGCCGCGCCGTGGATCTCCGACGACGGCCGGCCGGCCGCGCGGGCGTGCCGCCGCCACAGGGCGACCATCTCGGCCTTCTCCTCGTCCCCGACGTGCATGCCGAGCAGCATCGGCAGTCCCCGCTCGGCGGCCATGCGCACGCTCGCCGGTGACGTGCAGGCGACGACCACCTCGGGGCCGGGGGTCTCCGACAGCGCCTCCGAGGGGCGGGGGACGACGGGCACCTCACGGAACCGGAAGCGTTCCCCCGAGGCGCCGACGGCCGGTTCGCGCAGCCAGCGCAGCAGCAGGTCGAGTGAGTCCGGGAAGCCCTGCTCGTACGCCTCCAGGCCGGCGCCGAACACCTCCAGGTCCACCCACGGGCCGCCCCGGCCCACGCCCAGCGAGAACCGGCCGCCGCTCGTGATGTGCAGCAGCGCGGCCTGCTCGCCGAGCGCGACGGGGTGGACGGTGGGCAGTACGCTGACGGCGGTGCCGACCCGCAGGCGGCGGGTGCGGCCCAGCAGCAGCGCGGCCAGCGTGACGGCGGACGGGCACGTGCCGTACGGCACGAAGTGGTGCTCGGCCAGCCAGACCGCGTCGAGCCCCGCCTCCTCGGCGACCTCGGCCGAACGGACGGCGCGGTGCAGCGCCTCCCCGTGGCCCTGGCCCGGGAACTGGGCGCCCAACACGAAACTTCCTACGCGCATCGCTCTTCCTGCTTCCTCGGCTCCGACCCGGAGCTCCCCCACAGGGCATAACCGCCTGACACGTGCCGAGGACACGGCCGGGCAAAGGGATTTGCGGATTGTCTGCAGAATCGGCCGTCGCGGAGGGGGTGGTGGGACGGCCCTCGGAGAAGTCTGCGCGGGGGAGTTGTGGTGGTTGGTGCCGTACGCGTACCCCGGCTCGCGCCGCGTAGGCTGGAAGCGGTCCGTACTTCCTGTATAGCTCCGTGAGGTGTCCTGTGTCCCCGCGTCGCAACCGAGCCAAGGGAGCCGGTTCGTCCGGCCGGAGCGCCGAGGACGACGGCTCGGGCCGTTACGGCGGCTGGCAGTCGGCCGAGAGCTGGCACGGCGAGGACTGGAGCGTACGGCACGTGGCGGGCGCGAGCGCGCAGGGGAAGTCGTACCGGTGCCCCGGCTGCGACCAGCTGATCCCGGACGGGGTCCCGCACGTGGTGGCCTGGCCGGCGCACTCGGGCGTCGACGAGCGGCGGCACTGGCACAAGTCCTGCTGGAACGCGAAGGACCGCCGCACCACGCGGGTGCAGCGGTCCCGGAACGCGCCGAGGTTCTGAGCCCTTACACGTCCCGCTTCTCCAGCAGCGCGAAGGCGCCGGCGAACGCGACCGCTGTCACGCCGAGCATGATCCACAGCGGGTCCCAGCCGGAGGGGCCGGAGTCGGTGAGGGCGTTGGCGTAGAAGATGCTGAGCTGGTTCGGGATCGAGTACTCGAACAGCGCCTGCTGCACGCTCTCCAGGGACGACGAGAACATGAAGAGCGCGACCACCAGCGGGGCGAGCACGGCCCCGATCATGATCGTGATGGCGCCCGCCGAGTGCCGGATGACCGAGCCCATGGCGAGCGAGAGCAGTCCGAGCAGCGCGATGTAGAGCGCCACGCCCACGGTGGCCTTCAGCCACTCCCCGCCGTCGGGCGCGCGGACGCCGCTGTCCTCCAGCAGCGCCACCTGCACGAGGGCCACGAGCGTGGCGGAGACCAGCGTCACGGCGAAGGCCACCAGGAAGAAGACGATGGCCTTCGCGGCGAGCACCCGGCCGCGGGTGGGGCAGGCGACCATCGTGGTGCGGACCATGCCGGTCCCGTACTCGGACGCGGTGGTCAGCACGCCGAGCGTGATGATGCACATGCTGCCCAGGAGCAGGCCGAAGAAGCCGAGGCTCAGCGCGTTGTCACCGGTCTGGTCCGGAGAGGAACCGGCGACCACGAAGCCGGTCAGCAGACCGATGCCGACGACCAGGAAGACGAACACACCCAGCGTCCACAGCGTCGAGCGCACCGACCGCATCTTCGTCCACTCGCAGGCGACCGCGTGCGCCAGATGCGTACGCACCACCGGGATCGGCGAGGCGTAGGCGGGGTACGGCGAGCCGGGCGCCGCCGCCTGCCAGTCGGGTGCGGCCTGCGGCATCGGGGGCTGGGGCGTGCTCATCGGACGTCCTCGGGCTTGGTCGGGTCGGTGACGGGCGCGGGTGCGGGTGCGGGTGCGGGCGCGGCGGCGGTCGAGGAGGCGGGGGAGGGCGCCTGCGGGGTCGGCTGTACCTGCGGCGCCTGCGGGGCCGTGTAGGGGTTGGCGGCCCGGTCGGCCGGCGCCGTACCGGGGGCGGCCGGTGCCCCGTACGGTCCCGCCGGGACCTGGCCGGGCGCACCCTGCGGCAGCGGGAAGGGCTGCGCCCCCTGCTGGGGCGGCGGCGGGGCGTACCAGCCGGGCTGGCCCTGTCCGGGCACCGGCATCGGCACCGGCGGCTGCGCCCCGGGCGGCAGCGGCTGCTGGAGCCCGGCCCGCTGGTCGGCGGTCGACCGGTAGTCGACGGCGCCCTGCGTCATCCGCATGTACGCCTCCTCCAGCGAGGCCTGGTGCGGCGACAGCTCCCACAGCCGTACGTCGCTGTCGTGCGCGATGTCGCTGATCCGCGGGAGGGGCAGCCCGGTCACCCGCAGCCCGCCGTCCTGCTCGGGCATCACGTGCCCGCCCGCCTCGGTCAGCGCGGAGGTCAGCTTCTCGCGCAGCTGCGGGTCGGTGTCCGGGGTGCGCACGCGCGCGAAGTCGGCGGAATTGGCCGAGATGAAGTCCTTCACGCTCATGTCCGAGAGCAGCCGGCCGCGCCCGATGACGATCAGGTGGTCGGCGGTGAGCGCCATCTCGCTCATCAGGTGCGAGGAGACGAAGACGGTACGGCCCTCCGCCGCGAGCGCCTTCATCAGGTTGCGCACCCAGTGGATGCCCTCGGGGTCGAGGCCGTTGACCGGCTCGTCGAACAGCAGCACCTGCGGGTCGCCGAGCAGGGCGGCGGCGATGCCCAGCCGCTGGCCCATGCCGAGGGAGAAGCCCTTGGAGCGCCGCTTGGCCACGTCCTGGAGCCCCACCACGCCGAGCACCTCGTCCACGCGCCGGGCCGGGATGCCCGAGAGCTGGGCCAGGCTCAGCAGGTGGTTGCGGGCGGAGCGGCCGCCGTGCACCGCCTTGGCGTCGAGGAGCGCACCCACCTGACGGGGGGCGTTGGGCAGCTTGCGGTAGGGGTGGCCCCCGATCGTCACGTGCCCGGCCGTGGGGTTGTCCAGGCCGAGGATCATGCGCATCGTCGTCGACTTGCCCGATCCGTTGGGACCGAGGAAGCCGGTGACGGCTCCGGGCCGCACCTGGAAGGACAGGTTGTCCACAGCGGTCTTGTCGCCGTAGCGCTTGGTCAGGCCGACAGCCTCGATCATGCTCCGCACCCATCGAAAGGTTCAGGACAGCAGGGCACACGCCCCCGTAAGGGTTAGGAGGATAGCGAGGCACTGACGGTTCCGTTCAAGGCGGGGCAAAATCCGACGCCGTTCGAAACCCTTTCGGCGGGCGTCGGCCTGCCCCCTCTTCCCGCGTTCTTCCTAGGCGTCCCGCCGCTTCAGCACCAGGTAGCCGCCGACCAGCGCGGCGATCACCCACAGGGCCATGATCCCGAGGCCGCCCCACGGGCCGTACGGCACGTCGTCGTCGATCGGCGTCACCACCTGCATGATCTTGCTGCCGGCCTGGTCGGGCAGGAAGCGGCCGACCTTCTCCGTGGCGGGGACGTTGCCCAGGATGTTGGAGATCAGGAAGAAGAACGGCATCAGGATGCCCAGCGACAGCATCGGTGAGCGCAGCATCGAGGCGACGCCCATGGAGAACAGGGCGATGAGGGTCATGTAGAGCCCGCCGCCGATCACCGCGCGCAGGACGCCCGGATCGCCGATCGACGCCTTGAGGTCGCCGAGCATCATCTGCCCGAGGAAGAAGGTGGCGAAGCTGGTGATCATGCTGACGAGCAGCGCCAGTGCGGTGGCCACCGCGATCTTGCTGAACAGGAAGGTGCCGCGCCGCGGCACGGCGGCCAGCGAGGTGCGGATCATGCCCGAGCTGTACTCGTTGGCCACGACCAGCACCCCGAACACGATCATCGCGAGCTGGCCGAGGCTCGTCCCGGCGAAGCTGATGAAGGTGGGGTCGAAGGTGAGCTGCTCCTCCCGGCCCAGGTTGTCGAACTCGCTCTTCGACAGCGCCGCGATCAGCATGCCGAGGGCGATGGTGACGACCACGGCGAGGCCCAGCGTCCAGACGGTGGACGCGACCGACCGGATCTTGGTCCACTCGGACCGGACGACCTGTGTCGCCGCCATGCTCATCCCTTCCTCCAGTCGCTGCCCCACGGCTGCTGCTGTTGCTGCGGCACCGGGCCGGGCGGCTGCCCGTCGTGCGCGTGGTATTCCACCGACTCCGCGGTCAGCTGCATGAACGCCTCCTCCAGCGAGGCCCGCTGCGGGCTCAGCTCGTGCAGCACCAGCTGGTGCCGCGCCGCCAGCTCCCCGATGGCCTCCGCCTTGTCGCCGTCCACCTCCAGGACCTCGGCGGCGCTCTCGACGACGGGGATGCCCTCGCCGTGCAGTACGTCCAGCAGCCGCTCGCGCTGCGGGGTGCGGATCCGGACGTAGCTGCGCGAGTTCTCCGCGATGAACTCGGCCATCGAGGTGTCCGCCAGCAGCCGGCCCTGGCCGATGACCACCAGGTGATCCGCCGTCAGCGCCATCTCACTCATCAGATGGGAGGAGACGAAGACCGTACGGCCCTGGGAGGCCAGGGTCTTCATCAGATTGCGGATCCAGTGGATGCCCTCGGGGTCGAGTCCGTTGACCGGCTCGTCGAACATCAGGATGCGCGGGTCGCCGAGCAGCGCGCCGGCGATGCCGAGCCGCTGGCCCATGCCCAGGGAGAAGCCCTTGGTCTTCTTCCGGGCGACCGCCGTGAGCCCGACCGTGTCGAGCACCTCGCCCACCCGGCGCTCCGGGATGCCGTTGCTCTGCGCGAGCCACAGCAGGTGGTTGCGGGCGCTGCGCCCGCCGTGCCAGGCCTTGGCCTCCAGAAGGGCGCCGATGTACGTCAACGGGTCCTGGAGCTGGTCGTAGTGCTTGCCGTCGATCCGGACGTCCCCCGCGGTGGGGCGGTCCAGGCCCAGCACCATCCGCATGGTCGTCGACTTGCCCGCACCGTTCGGGCCGAGGAAGCCCGTGATGATGCCGGGTCTGACGGTGAAGGAGAGATTGTTGACCGCCACCTTCTCGCCGTACCGCTTGGTCAGCCCCTCGAGCTCGATCATGGCGCCCACGCTAGAACGTGACGAAGCCCTCTGCCACCCCAGTGACAGAAGGCCTCGTCCTTGTTACGCACTTGTTCGGCCGGCGTCCCTCCGGCGGGTCGGCCGGCGGTACGGTCGACGGGTCAGCGGGACTGCTGGGCGGGCACCCCGCGGGAGACCGACTCGTCCTCGGCCGGCGTACCGGCGGCGGCCACCGCGGCGCCCGTGAGGGTCGCCAGCATCTCGCGCACGTTGGTGAGCTGCGCGTTGATGGAGTCGCGGCGGTTGGTGAGGGCGGCCAGCTCGCGCTCCGACTCCGAACGGATCCGGTCCGCCTTGGCGTTGGCGTCGGCCACGATGTCCTCGGCCTGGCGCTGTGCCGTCTCGACGGTCTGGCGGGCGCGGCGCTCGGCGTCCGTGCGCAGCTTCTCCGCCTCCAGGCGCAGCTGCTCCGCGCGGTGCTCGATCTCCGCGAGACGCTTCTCGGCCTTGGCCTGACGGGAGGCCAGGTCGCGCTCGGACTGCTCGCGGCGCTTGGCGAGGTTCGTCTCGAAGTCGGCGGCGGCCTGCGCGGCCTTGGCGCGGGTCTCCTCGAAGAGGGCGTCCGCCTCCTCACGCTTGGACTGCGCGTCCTTCTGCGCCTCGGAACGCAGCTGGGAGGCATCGCTCTTGGCCTTCTCGACGATCCGGACGCCCTCGTCCTCGGCCTTGGCCTTGCGGTCCGCGGCGTACGACTCCGCGTCGTTGCGCACCTGCTGGGCGGCCGACTCGGCGAGCTCGCGGTGCTGCTCGGCCGCGCGACGGGCCTCCTCGCGCAGGTCCTTCGCCTCTTCCTCGGCGAGCCGCAGGATCTTCTCGACCCGCGCACCGAGACCGGCGTACGACGGCTCGGCGTCGTTGACCTGGGCCTGGGCGTTCTGGGTTTCGAGGTGGAGCTCCTCGATGCGCTTTTCCAGAGCGGTGATGCGGGCGAGAGCGCTGTCACGGTCGGAGACGAGCTTGGAGATACGTTCGTCCACCTGAGCGCGGTCGTACCCACGCCGCACAAGCTCGAAGCCGTAGGGGGAAGTGTCGCTCATGGGGTTCCTGTCGAAAGAGACCGGGTGAGGTGATAGAGGGAATCCTAGGCGCCAACGCGGTGTGTCATCGAGCGGATGCGCGTTTGATACGGAGAATGACACCTCTTTTGAGTGGCTGACCCACGGAACGCTTGCCAAAGTCTTGGTCAAGGGTTCGCGCGGAGTTCGGCCAAAGATCTCCAGCAGACACGCAATCCGCCGCGGCCGCTAGCCGTCTGACGACTTGCCACCCGAACGTGGAGCACCCACCGTCGCTCCGGCCTTGACCCCGGTGTCCTTGCCGGCGGCCGGCGCCTCGAAGGACTCCAGGGCCTCCAGCACGTCCTGCACCCGGGAGATCTCGGCGTTGATGTCCTCGCGGCGTCGCACCAGGGTCTCCAGTTCGCGCTTGCCCTCCTCGACGGTGGCCCGGGCCTCCCGGACCGCCTCCGCCTTCAGCTCCTCGGCCTCCCGGACCAGCGTGGCCTTCTTCTGCTCGGCCTCCTTGAGCAGCGCCTCGGCCTTCTTGACGGCGGCGATGCGCACCTTGCCGGCCTCGGAGTTGGCCTCCGACACCAGCTCCTTGGCCTTCGCCTCCGCCTTGGCGAGCTGCTCCTCGGCGGCCTTGATGAGCGCGTCGCAGCGGTCGCCGGTCGACTTCATCGTCTCGGCGGCCTCGCGCCGGGCCCGCTCGTGCAGCTCCTCGATCTCGGAGGTGAGCCGCTCGCGCAGCTCCTCCGCGCGCTCCCTGACGGCGGTCGCGTCCCGGCGGGCGCCGACGAGCAGCTCGTCCGCGTCCGTGCGGGCCTTCTCCACCCGGGTGTTCCCCTCGACCGTCGCCTCCGAGACGATCCGCTCCGCCTCCGAGCGGGCCGCGCCGACCATCGTGTCCGCCTGCGACTCGGCGTCCGCGGTGGTCTTCTGCGCCTGCTGCTGCGCCTCGGTGAGCAGCTTGTCGGCCTCGGCGGTGGTCTCCGTGATGAGCGTGTCGACCTGCTCCGCCGCCTCCGAACGCCGCTTGTTGGCGTCCTGACGGGCCTCGTCGAGGGTCCGCTCGGCCTCCTCGCGGGCGGCCGTGGTGACCCGCTCGGCCTCCGCGGCCGCCTCGGTCCTGACCCGCTCGGCCTCCGTGCGGATTCGCTCGGCGTGCTGCTGGGCGGAGCCGACCGTCTCGGCGGCCTCGGCCCGCAGCCGCTCCGCCTCCCCGGTGGCGTCCGCAAGCAGCTGCTCGGCCCGGGCACCCGCCTCGGTCCGCACCCGGTCGGCCTCGGCGACCGTCTCCGTGGTGAGCCGCTCCGCCTCCGTGAGCGCCTCGGTGCGCACCCGCTCGGCCTCGGTCGCCGCCTCGGTGCGGACGCGCTCCGCCTCCGCGACCGTCTCCGTACGGATGCGGTCGGTCTCCGCGGCCGTCTCCGTGGTCAGCCGCTCCGCCTCGGAGCGCGCCTCGGTGATCAGGGTGTCCGCCTGCGTCGCCGCGTCGGACCGGATGCGGTTGGCGTCCTCGCGGGCGTCCGCCCGGGTGCGGGACGCGGCCTGCTCGGCCTCGGCGATCGCGTCGGAGGCCTCGGTGCGCACCCGCTGGGCGTGCTCGGAGACATCGGTGCGGATGCGGTCGGCCTCCGCGATGGCCTCGGACACGGTCCGCTCGGCCAGCGCCTTGGCGGCCTCCGTCTCGTCCCGCGCCTCGCGTCGCAGCCGGCCGGCGTCCTCGCTCGCCCGCTCCCGCTCCGCGTAGGCGTCGGAGCGGACCCGGTCCGCCTCCTCTTCGGCCTCGCGCCGGGTGCGCTCCGCCGCGTGCTCGGCGGCGCTGCGCAGCCCGGTGATCTCCTCCTGGGCCTGCTCGTGCAGCCCGGCGACCGACTCGCGCACCTGCTGCGCGTGCTGCTCGGCGGCCGACACCATCTCGGTCGCGCGACGGTCGGCCTCCTCGACCAGCCGGACCGCCTCGGCCTGCGCCTCCTCCACGCGCTTGCGCGCCGAGGCCAGCAGCTCCTCGCTCTGCTCGCGGGCCCGTTCGCGCTCCTGGTCGGCCTCCTGCCGGGCGGAACCGAGCGTCTCCTCGGCCTCGCGGCGACGTCGGGCGGCCTCCTCCTGCGCGGCGGCCAGTGCCTCCGACGCCTCGGCGGCGATGCGCTCGGCGGCGCTCTGCGCCTCCGCCCGCACCCGGTCGGCGCTCTCCTGGGCCTCCGACTTCAGCCGCTCGGCCTCGACCGACGCCTCGGACCTGAGGCGTACGGCGACGGCCTCGCCCTCCGCGCGGGAGGCGGAGGCGTCCGCGGCGGCCTCGGTGCGCAGCCGCTCGGCCTCCGTCTCGGCCTGCTGCTGGAGCGTACGGATGCGCTCCGCGGCCTCCGCGCGCAGCCGCTCGCTCTCCTCCGCGGCCTCGCGGCGGATCCGCTCGCCCTCCTCGCGGGCCTCGGTCAGCGCCTGCTCGGCGGCGCCGCGGCGCTCCTCGGCCTCGGTCTGCAGCCGTGTCAGCTCCGCGGCGGCCTCCGCCTGCCGGGCCTCGACGGCGCGCTCGGTCTCCTCGCGCAGCTCGCGGGCGGCCCGCTCGGCCTCCGCCTGCAGCTCCTCGACCCGCTCGGCGGCCTCCGCACGGTGCCGCTCGGCCTCCGCGCGGGTGCGCTCCAGGGTCTCCTCGGCCTGCCGGCGCAGCGTGGTCGCCCGCTCGATGGCCTCGGTGCGGACCTTCTCGCTGTCCGCCGTCGCGGTCTGCCGCAGCTCGTCCGCGTCGGCCTTGGCCTTGGCGAGCAGCTCCTCGGCGGTCTTCGCCGCCTCCTCGATCTGCGCCACGGCCTCCTTGCGGGCCTCGGCGCGGATCTTCTCGCCCTCGGCGACGGCGTCGGCGCGTAGCTGCTCGGCCTCGCCCCGCAGCCGACGCGCCTCCTCCTGGAGCTCGACCGTCTTGGCGCGGTACTCCTTGGTGTCGTCCTTCGCCGCGCCCTTGAGCTGCTCGGCGATGTCGTGCGCCTCGGCGCGCAGCCGGTCCGCCTCGGCCTCGGCCTCGCTGCGGATCCGCTCGGCCTCCTCGGTGGCGGCCTTCGTGGTGCGCTTGGCGTCCTCCGACGCCTTGTTCAGCACGTCCTCGGCGGTCTTGGCGGCCTTGGACAGCTGGGTGGCCGACTCCTCGGCGGTGAGCGTGCGGGCCTTCTCCGCGGCCTCGGCGACGATCTTCTCGGCCTCGGCGCGGGCGTCCGCGACCAGCTGCTCGGCCTCGGACTTGGTGCTCTCGGCGTCCTTGGTGGCCTCGCTGACCAGACGGGCGACCTGCTCCTTGGCCGTGCGGGTGCGCTGCTCGTTGGTCTGCTCGGCGCTCGCGAGGGCCTTGGCCGCGGCCTCCCGGGCCTCGGCGACCACCTTCTCGGCCTCGGTCTGCGCCTTGCGCAGCGCCTCCTCGGCCTCGGACATGCGCTGCTCGGCGGCCCGGCTCAGCTCCTGGACCTGGCGGCGGGTGGACTCCGACTCGCTCGCGGTGGAGCTGCGCAGCTGCTCGGCGTGGTCGGTGGCCTCCTGCGCCTGGGTGGAGGCCGCGTTCAGCAGGCGCTCGGCGTCCGTGCGGGCACGGCGCAGGATCTGCTCGGCCTCGCCGCGCGCGCTCTCCGCGTCGCTCCGCAGCCGCTGCCGGGCCTCGGAGGTGAGCCGCTCCGCCTCCGCGCGGGCCGCGGCCAGGGCCTGCTCGGCCTCGGCGCGGGACTCGTCCAGCAGCCGGCGGGCCTGCTGCTCGGTGCGGGCCCGCAGCTGCTCGGCCCAGGCCACGTTCTCGTTGACGTGCGACTCGACGGTCTGCCGGCGCTCGGCCAGCTCCTGGTCGAGCTGCTGGCGCCGGGTCACCGCCTCCTGGTGCAGCTCCGCCTGGAGCCGGGCCGCCTGCTCGGCGTGCTCCTGGAGGATGCGCTGCGTCTGCGCCCGGGCCTGGCTCAGCTCCCGTTCGGCGTCCGCGCGCAACTGGTCGGCCTGCGTCTGCGCGTTGCGCAGCAACTGCTCGGCCTGGTACCCGATGTCTCCGCCGTCGAAGGCGGGCCGGGACATGATGGTGCGCCGCGCCTCGTGCAACTTGGCGCGCAGCACCTCGACCTGGTAGCCGAGGTCCTCGGCGTGCTGGATCGCCTTTTCCCGCTCGGTCTTCAGCCGCTTCATCTCGGCCTCGAACCGAGAGAGGTGGTCGACGTCAGCCGCCGGCTCTCGCTCCTGGCTCTCGTAGCCCCGCACTGCGCGGTCCCATCCGTCCCCTGGTCGCAAATCTTCCCGAACGGGCTCCGTCCGTCCGCCGGACGGGGCCCCCGGGGAATGGTGTCAGATCAACGGCGGAGCAGACGCTTCTGCCCCGGCGTCCGCCCCCCGAAACACGACCCCGGCGGTCCCGCCACCACTGACAGCAGGACCGGGTCACCCTGGACTGAGCGGCGACCGCACCCAACCCTACCGGCCCTTATGTACGAGGGTCAGTGCTCAGGTGACTCAACGGCCGCCGATGTGACCAGTTCTGTCAGTACGCCATGGCAGTCCTTGGGGTGCAGGAAGGTGATCCGCGACCCCATGGAACCGCGCCGGGGCTCGTCGTACAGAACGCGTACGCCCTTCTCGCGGATGTCCGCGGCGTCCGCGTCCACGTCCGCCGTACCGAAGGCGATGTGGTGGACGCCCTCGCCGTTCTTGGCGAGCCACTTGCCGACCGCGGAGTCCTCCCGGGTGGGCTCCAGGAGCTGGAGGTACGAGGCTCCGCCGTCCGACGTACCGTTGATCCTGAGCATGGCCTCGCGGACGCCCTGCTCCTCGTTGACCTCGGTGTGGAACACCTCGAAGCCGTAGGTGGCACGGTAGAACTCGACGGTGGTGTCGAGGTCGCGGCAGGCGATTCCGATGTGGTCGATTCGCGTCAGCATGAGTTCAGTGCAGCGCCCCGGAGGTGGTTACGCAACGTGCGCGCGATCACACCGACGGCCGGGTGACGGGCGGCATACCGCTCAGTACATTCAAGTAAACCCTCGTTCACTCCTCGGCCTGTGCGGGCCGGAAAAGGGGATCGCAGCTCATGTCTTCTGGAACTCCCGGCACCTCTGGAACGAACGGCACGACCTCCGTCATCGTCGCGGGTGCCCGCACCCCGATGGGGCGGCTGCTCGGCTCCCTGAAGTCCTTCTCCGGGGCCGACCTCGGCGGCTTCGCCATCAAGGCCGCCCTCGACCGGGCGGGCATCACCGGCGACCAGGTCCAGTACGTGATCATGGGCCAGGTGCTCCAGGCCGGCGCCGGCCAGATCCCGGCCCGCCAGGCCGCCGTCAAGGCCGGCATCCCCATGAACGTCCCGGCGCTGACGGTCAACAAGGTCTGCCTCTCCGGCCTCGACGCCATCGCCCTCGCCGACCAGCTCATTCGCGCCGGTGAATTCGACGTGATCGTCGCCGGCGGCCAGGAGTCCATGACCAACGCCCCGCACCTGCTGCCGAAGTCCCGCGAGGGCTACAAGTACGGCGCGGTGCAGATGCTCGACGCCATGGCGCACGACGGCCTGACCGACTCCTTCGAGAACATCGCCATGGGCGAGTCGACGGAGAAGCACAACACCCGCCTCGGCATCGAGCGCGGCCCGCAGGACGAGATCGCCGCGCTCTCCCACCAGCGCGCCGCCGCCGCCCAGAAGAACGGTGTCTACGAGGCCGAGATCACCCCGGTCGAGATCCCGCAGCGCAAGGGCGACCCGGTCGTCTTCAGCCAGGACGAGGGCATCCGCGGCGACACCACCGCCGAGTCCCTCGGCAGGCTGCGCCCCGCGTTCTCCAAGGACGGCACGATCACCGCCGGCTCCTCCTCGCAGATCTCCGACGGGGCCGCGGCCGTGGTCGTGATGAGCAGGGACAAGGCCGAGGAACTGGGCCTGGAGTGGATCGCGGAGATCGGCGCGCACGGCAACGTCGCCGGGCCGGACAACTCTTTGCAGTCGCAGCCCTCCAACGCCATCCGGCACGCCCTGAAGAAGGAGGGGCTGGAGGTGGGCGACCTCGACCTGATCGAGATCAACGAGGCGTTCGCGGCCGTCGCCGTGCAGTCAATGAAGGATCTCGGCGTCTCCACCGAAAAGGTGAACGTCAACGGTGGCGCCATCGCCCTGGGACACCCCATCGGCATGTCCGGTGCCCGGCTCGTGCTGCACCTGGCCCTGGAACTGAAGCGGCGCGGTGGCGGGACCGGCGCGGCGGCGCTGTGCGGCGGCGGCGGTCAGGGCGACGCGCTGATCGTCCGGGTGCCGAAGGCCTGAGTGCCGCCCGGCACGACCACTGACGGAACGTAGCTGAACGGAGCTGTGATGCAGGACGTCTCCTCGCTGGTGGCCCAGGCCAGAGAAGGCCGGCCGCGGGCCGTGGCCCGGCTGATCTCGCTGGTGGAGGGGGCGTCCCCGCAGCTCAGGGAGGTCATGGCAACGCTCGCACCGCTCACCGGCGGAGCGTACGTGGTCGGTCTGACCGGCTCGCCGGGCGTCGGCAAGTCCACCTCCACCTCGGCGCTGGTGACGGCGTACCGCAAGCAGGGCAAGCGGGTCGGCGTGCTCGCCGTCGACCCGTCCTCCCCCTTCTCCGGGGGCGCCCTGCTCGGCGACCGGGTCCGGATGTCGGAGCACGCCTCCGACCCGGGCGTCTACATCCGCTCGATGGCGACCCGCGGCCACCTCGGCGGTCTCGCGTGGGCCGCCCCGCAGGCCATCCGCGTCCTCGACGCGGCCGGCTGCGACGTGATCCTGGTCGAGACGGTCGGCGTCGGCCAGTCGGAGGTCGAGATCGCCTCCCAGGCCGACACCTCCGTCGTCCTCCTCGCCCCGGGCATGGGCGACGGCATCCAGGCCGCCAAGGCCGGCATCCTGGAGATCGGCGACGTCTACGTCGTCAACAAGGCCGACCGCGACGGCGCCGACGCGACCGCCCGCGAGCTGAACCACATGCTCGGCCTCGGCGAGTCCCGCGGCCCGGGCGACTGGCGCCCGCCGATCGTCAAGACGGTCGCCGCGCGCGCCGAGGGCGTCGACGAGGTCGTCGAGGCGCTGGAGAAGCACCGAGCCTGGATGGAGGAACGGGACGTCCTGGCCGAGCGCCGCCGGGCCCGCGCCGCCCGCGAGGTCGAGACGATCGCCGTCACCACCCTGCGCGAGCGCATCGGCGACCTGCACGGCGACCGCCGCCTCGGCGCCCTCGCGGAGCGCATCGTGGCCGGCGAACTGGACCCGTACCGTGCGGCGGACGAACTGGTGGCGGGCCTGACGACCGGCTGAGGCCGGTGTCCGGGAAATTCCGGTGCGGTGGCGGAGCCGCGCCGGTACGTTGACTCCCGTGTTCCTCCTCTTGGCCTAGGGCCCGCCCCGCACGCGACCGCCGCTGACCGGCCGTCGCGTGCCTCGGCGTCCCCCTTTTCGCCCCTCCCTGAGGAACCTCTCGCATGTCCACGCACCCCGTGCGGCCCTCGTACGCCGCCGTCCTCCGCGTCCCCCATGCCTGCCGCACCTTCGTGGCCGCCCTCGTCGGCCGGCTGTCGTACGGCACGGTCTCCCTCGCGCTGATGCTCTCCCTGACCCGGTCCACCGGGTCGTACGCCGTGGCCGGCACGGTCATGGCCCTCTTCGGCGCCACGGGCGTCCTACTGTCCCCCTACCGTGCCGCCCTCGTCGACCGGCACGGCCCGCGACGGGCCCTGCTCCCGATGGCGCTGCTGTACGCCGCCCTGCTCTGCGTGCTGGCGGCGGCGTGCCGGCGGCCGGGCACACCGGCGTCCCTCCTCGCGGTGACCGCTGCGTGCGCGGGCGCCTGTACGCCCCCGCTCGGCCCCGCGATGCGTGCGGTGTGGGCCGGGATGCTCCCCGACCGCGCCATGGTGCAGCGCGCCTACAGCCTGGACGGCGTCGCCGAGGAACTGCTCTTCGTCTCCGGCCCGCTGCTGGTGGGTCTGGTGATCGGCGTCGCCCCGCCGGCCGCCGGCATCCTGCTCAGCGCGTTGCTGGTGGCCGTGGGCACCCTCGCGTTCGTCACGTCGCCGGCGGCAGGCCTGCTCCGTCCGGTGGAGCGGCCGAAGGACGGCGCCCCGGCGGCCGGGAGGGACCGCACCGGACAGTGGCGGTCCCTGCGGCAACCCGTCCTCGTCGCGGCGGGTCGGCGTCTCGGTCAGCGCCGTCGACCTCCTCGTCGTCGCCTTCGCCGGGCAGCGCGGCCTGGGCGGCGGCACCGTCGCCTGGGCGCTCGCGGCGCTGTCGGCGGGCAGCGCGGTCGGCGGCCTGCTGAACGGTGCCGTCGACTGGAAGTCGTCCGCCCGGGCCCGGCTGCCGTTCCTCACCGCGGGCCTCGGACTGTGCCTGGCCGCGGCGGGACTCGCTCCCGGCGTCGGCACGCTGGTCGCGGCCGTCGCCTGCGCGGGCCTGTTCGTGGCTCCGGCGCTGACGACGGCGTACCTGATCGCCGACGAGGGCGCGGCGCCCGGCTTCCGTACCAGGGCCGGGGCCTGGTGCAACACGGCCGTGAACGCCGGAATGTCCGCGGGCGCCGGCGCGGTGGGCCTGCTGGTGGAACGGCTGCCGCTGCCGGTGTGCTTCGCGGTGTCCGGCGCGGTCGCCGTGGCGGCGGCGCTGGTGCCGGGGCGCCGCCGCGTCCGCTCGGCCCGAGCGGCCGGGGCGGCCGGGGCGGCCGCTCAGTCGTTGTCGGAACCGGTGTCGTCGGAACCGTCGTCGTCGGAGCGCGAGTCGTGCGAGCGGTCCGCCGTGACCTTGCCGGTCCTCGGGTCGACGCGCCAGTCCCGCTCGTCGTCGCCCGAGGAGCGGGTCTCGACCTCCCAGGCGATCTCGCCGTCGCCGTAGTGGCCGTCCTCGTCCAGCTCCACGCCGGTCACGGTGCCGTGGCCGGCCGCCGCCCGCGCCGCCTCGGCGGCGTCCACGGACGTGCCCTTCAGGGCGGCCCGCACCTGGTCGGTGTCGTCGGCATCGTCGGCGTCGTCCTTCTCGGAGCCGAGGACCTTGCCGGAGGCCGGGTCGATCCGGACGCTGTGCCAGGTGCCGTCGCCGGAGAGGATGTCGACCTCCCAGGCGGCGCGCTCGCCGTCGTCGCCGTCGTCCTCGTCGTCCAGTTCGGCGGAGACGGCGGTGCCCGGTGCCTTCTTCAGCGCGGCGGCGAGGGCGTCGGCCGCCGTCACCTTCACGGAGGCGGCGCGGTCGGCGTCAGCGCCGTCGTCAGCACGGTCGTCGTCGCGGCCGTCGGCGTCGTCGTCCCTGTCGTCGGACGAGGCGCCCTTCACGTCCGCCTGACGCGACGTCGTCCCCGGGTCGTCCTCGCCCGAGGTGGCCAGGGCCGTCGCCGTACCGCCTCCGATCAGTGCGGCGGCGGTGACGGCGGCGATCACGATGTTGCGCTTCATGCGGTTCCTCCCGAGTCGTGCACGGTCGTCGAGCAGCTGTGCCGTCGACGCCTTCACTGTCCGGGACGGACGCTGAGGCCAGGCTGAAGCCGCCTGAAGGGATCTTCAGCTTCCCTTTGCCACTCTTGGTGCATGCACCTGTTGATCGTGGAGGACGAGAAGCGTCTCGCCGTGTCGCTCGCCAAGGGCCTCACCGCCGAGGGCTACGCCGTGGACGTCGTCCACGACGGTCTGGAGGGCCTGCACCGGGCCGGCGAGGGCGGATACGACCTCGTCATCCTCGACATCATGCTCCCCGGCCTCAACGGCTACCGCGTCTGCGCCGCCCTGCGCGCCGCCGGCCACGACGTGCCGATCCTGATGCTCACCGCCAAGGACGGCGAGTACGACGAGGCCGAGGGACTGGACACGGGTGCGGACGACTACCTCACCAAGCCCTTCTCCTACGTCGTCCTCGTCGCCCGGGTGAAGGCCCTGCTGCGGCGGCGGGCCCAGGGCGTCGGGGCGTCACCCGTGCACGTCCACGGGGAGCTGAAGGTCGACACCGCGGCCCGGCGGGTCTTCCTGGGCGAGCGGGAAGTCACCCTGACCGCGAAGGAGTTCGCCGTCCTGGAGCAGCTGGTGGTGCGGGCCGGACAGGTCGTGTCCAAGGCGGAGATCCTGGAACACGTCTGGGACTTCGCCTACGACGGCGACCCCAACATCGTCGAGGTGTACGTCAGCGCCCTGCGGCGCAAGCTCGGCGCCGCCCTCATCCGGACCGTGCGCGGCGCCGGTTACCGGCTGGAGGGCGAGCGATGAGCCGGCTCCTCGGCTCGGTGCGGGCCCGGGCCACGCTCGGCGCCACCCTCGTGGTCGCCGTCGCCCTCGTCGCGGCCGGCACCGCCGTCCTGCTGTCCCTGCGCTCCAACCTGCTCGGCGAGGCCGGCACCCAGGCGGAACGCTCCGCGCGGGAGGTCGCCACCGAGCTGGCCGTCGGGACGCCGTACGGCGATCTGTCGCTGGACGTCGACGACCGTCCGGTGCAGATCGTGGACGAGGACGGCACCCTGGTCGCCGCGAGCGAGGACCTGGAGCGGATCAGCGGCACCAGCGTCGGTGCCGTGCAGCCGCAGCCGCAGCCGCAGCCGACCGTGACCGGTGACCAGGACGGCGACGACAGCGGCGACGAGGGCGGCGACGCGGACGACGACTCCGGCGAGCCGCTGGAACCCGGTGAGATCGGGGAGCGGACCACCGTCAGCGACGGCTCGGCGACGATCGACGGCGACCCGGAGGACTACCGCTTCGCCGCCGTGCCCGTCGAGACCCCGGAGCAGGGCCGCCTCACCGTCTGGGCGGGCGCCCCGCTGTCGGCCGAACACGGCGCCGTGAACACCGCCCTGACCGTCATGCTGATCGGCTTCCCGCTGCTGCTCGCGGTCGTCGGGTGGGTGACCTGGATGGTCACCGGACGCGCCCTGCGCCCGGTGGAGGGCATCCGCCGGGAGATGGCCGCGATCACCGCCAGCGAGGACCTGGCGCGCCGCGTGCCGGTGCCGGGCACGCACGACGAGGTCGCCCGGCTCGCCTCGACCACCAACGAGACGCTGTCCGCCCTGGAGGCCTCGGTGGACCGGCAGCGGCGCTTCGTCGCCGACGCCTCGCACGAGCTGCGCAGCCCCATCGCCTCGCTGCGCACCCAGCTGGAGGTGGCCGCCGCCCACCCGGAGCTGCTCGACCTCGACGGCGCCGTGGAGGACACGGTGCGGTTGCAGCGGCTCGCCGCCGACCTGCTGCTGCTGGCCCGGCTGGACGCGGGGGAGCGGCCCGCCGACGCCCGTGTCGACCTCGCGGCACTCGCGCGGGAGGAGGCCGGGGGGCGGGCCGGCGTCAGCGTGCGGGCCGGGGGTGCGGGCGACGTGACGGTGGCCGGGTCGCGGGGGCAGCTGGGGCGGGTGCTGGCCAACCTGCTCGACAACGCCCAGCGGCACGCCCGCTCCGCGGTGGAGGTCTCCGTGCGGCGGGACGGTGAGCTGGCCGTGCTCGCGGTGGCCGACGACGGGGAGGGCGTGCCGGCGGCCGACCGGGAGCGGATCTTCGAGAGGTTCGTACGGCTCGACGCCGCCCGCAGCCGCGACGACGGCGGGGCCGGACTGGGGCTGGCCATCGCCCGCGACGTCGCCGTGCGGCACGGTGGCACGCTCACGGTCCACGACGCACCGGCAGGCGGCGCCCTGTTCGAGCTCCGCCTGCCGGGTGCCGCCTAGGCCTGGTCCCGCACGGTCCTCGGGGACCTGGCCGGGTGTGCGGTCAGGTGCGTCCCCGCTGCCCGCGCAGGTGCTCCGCGATGGGCCGGAGCGCCTTGTCCAGCTCCGTCAGCGCCTCGGGTGCCAGCAGGTCGATGAAGTGCCGGCGCACCGATGCCACGTGGTGCGGCGCGACCTTGCGCATCGTCTCCAGGCCGTGCGGCGTGAGGACGGCGTAGAGCCCCCGGCGGTCGGACTCGCAGTTCTCCCTCCGCACCAGGTCCGCGTTCTCCATGCGGGTGATCTGGTGGGAGAGGCGGCTCTTGGACTGCATCGTGGCCGTGGCCAGGTCGCTCATCCGCATTCTGTCGCCCTCCGACTCGGAGAGGTTCACCAGAATCTCGTAGTCGTTCATCGTCAGGCCGAACGGCTGCAGGTCCTTCTCGAGCTGGTGCGTCAACAGCCTGTTGACCTCCAGGTGGGTGCGCCAGGCACACTGCTCCGTATCGGTCAGCCAGCGGGTGGCCGTCTCGGTCTCCATGAATGAAGTCTACCTAAAATGTTGAAAGGCGAACTAGTGAAGGGGTCTCCGTGACGGTGACGGTGCGCACGCGTTCGATGTCACACTCCGCAGATTACCGCTCACAGCCCGAAGCGGCGCTGGAGGTCCCCCAGCTGTCCGGGAAGCCCCGGTACCCCGGACCGGCCGCCCGGCGCCCCGGACGCCCCGCCGCCGGGCACCCCCGCCTGCTGCGGAGTGGCACCCGTGGCCTGCTCCGCCATCAGCGCCTCGCTCGACTGCAGCAGTACCGTCCCCGCCCCCACGAACTCGAACTGGTGCTCCTCGCCGGACGCGCCGCCGAGGCCCGTCATCGCACGTAGACCGCCCATCAGGCCGGTCATGTACCCGTGATCGTAGTGATGGCACGGCGACGGGCAGTCGGCCCACCCGACCAGGGCCTGGGGGTCGACCCGGATCGGCGGTTCCATGAACACCACCGGACCGTTCGACGCGGCCACGAACTTTCCGGTTCCGATCAGCGTCAGGAAACCCGGCACGATCGACTGCTTGAGGGCGAGAGTTGGCTGAAAAGCGAGCAAGTTGCCCGAGCGAATGGTCAGGTTGCCCTCTTCGAGGTCGAAGGAATTCACGTCGAAGGCCCGGTCGGCGAGGAGCATCTTGCCCGAGCCCTCGGCCACGACCCAGTCGCTCGCGTGCAGAGGCGAATGGAAGGAAGTGCGCACCAGCCGGTCCAGCCGGCCGTGCCCGATCCCGTTGAAGTCGATCGTCCCGTAGTAGGCGATCATCTTCCCCTTCTGCAGGAACCACTGACCGCCCTTGAGCTCCACGCAGAAGGTGTAGGCGTTGACGTTGTCATCGGCCGGCAGCGTCGCCGGGTCGTGGTGAACCGTGCTCACAGCTTCTCCTCGGACGCCTGGACGAACACCGTGCCGCTGCCGCTCAGCTCCAGCTGGAACGCCTCGCCGGAGCCGCGCCCCACCATGTCCCGCCAGCCCATCGCCGTGGACAGCCTGTTGCGGACGTCGCCGTGGTGGGCGACGTACGCCTGCGGGTCGACACGCACCGGCCGCTGCGGGGTGACGGGGATCTCGAAGACGCCCCCGTGGGCCATCACCGCCACGGAGCCGTGCCCCTTGAGGGTGGTCGTGAACAGTCCTTGTCCGCTGACCTGGCCGCGCACCATGCCCATGACCCCGCCCTGCGCGCCCAGGAACACCGTGCCCTGCTCCAGGGTGCCCTCGAAGGCGAGGAGGCGGTCCGCCTCGACGTACAGCGTGTCCCCGGCCAGGCCGATCACCTGGACGTGGTGGCCGCCGTGCCCGAAGAGCACCGTGCCGCTGCCCTCGACCGTCATCAGCGGGGTGTCCTCGTTCGCCACCCGGCGGCCGATCATCGACATGACGCCCCCCTGGCCGCCCCGCAGGTTCGGGGTGAAGGTCACGTCGCCCTGGTACGCGAGCATCGCGCCGCGCTGACTGAACAGCCGCTGTCCGGGTGCGACGGTCGCCCGCACCATCTTGGAGTTGATCTCCTGGAAGGCCATGGTCAGACATCCCCCGCGATCGTGTTCCGCTCGCTCGGCTGCACGTAGACCAGTCCGTCGCCCTCGAAGCGGATCTGGAAGGCCTCCCCGCCGCCCTCGCCGAACAGCGTGCGGAACGTCACACCCGACTGGAAGGACTGCCGCAGGTTCCCCTGGTGCGCGACGTAGGCGCCCGGGTCGACGGTCAGCGGGTACTGCGCGCTGACCCGCAGCACCACCGGCGTGCCGTCCGACATGATCGCCGCCTGCCCGTGCCCCTCGACGGTCGTGGTGAACAGCCCGTTGCCCTGCGAGGCACCGCGCGCCCCGGTGAAGCTGGTGCCGGTGCGCAGCCCGGCGTCGGCCGCCAAAAAGTTGCTCGACTCGACGTACAGCGTGTCGCCCTGGAGACCCACGAGGGTGATCTCCGACGCCCGGTCCGCGAACCAGCAGGTCCCGTGCCCCTTCACCTCCATCACCGTCATCTGCTCACCGGTGATCCGCCGGGTCACCATCCCCCGGATCCCCTCACCGCCGCCGCTGAGTTTCTTGAAGGCCATCTCCCCGTCGTACGCGACCATCGAGCCGTTCTTCGCCTTCACGGCGTCTCCGGTCATGTCGACGGCGAGGACCTTGCTGCCTTGAAGTCGGAACATCGCCACAAATGGGAAGGTAGCCCGCCGGACGGGCCCGCCGACAGGTCCCACGGGAGGAGATGTCCCCGCCGCCGACCCCCTCACCCGGGCGCGTCGAGGGTTTGCCACAATGGACACGCGCTTGTGCGCCCGTTCACAAGACGTACGGCCCAGTCCAGCTCGTCGACGTCCGATGTCTCTCCCACCGAAGGTGACCCGTGGACCTCAAGACCGCCTCCGCCCTCCGCCGCCTCCGCCTGGTCTCCGGCCCCGAGGCGATCTCGTTCCTGCTCCTGCTGGTCTGCTCCGTGCTGAAGCGGACCACCGACTTCAACGCGGTGCCCGTGATGGGCGCGGTCCACGGCTTCCTCTTCGTCCTGTACGTGCTCTTCTGGGCGGACGCCTGGAACCGCGCCAAGTGGTCCCTCGGTACCGCCGCCTTCTACTTCGTCATGTCGGTCCTGCCGACCGGCGGCTTCTTCGCCGAGCGCAGGCTCAAGCGCGAGGCCGAGAGCGCGGTCATCGCCTCCCGCGCCCGCCGCGAAGGGGTCGTGGGCGCATGATCGTCGCCTTCTCCGTGACCCCGCTCGGCGTCGGCGAGGACGTGGGGGAGTACGTCGCCGACGCCGTCCGGGTGGTCCGCGAGTCGGGCCTGCCGCACCGCACCGACGCGATGTTCACGTCCGTCGAGGGCGAGTGGGACGAGGTCATGGACGTCGTCCGGCGGGCCGTCGCCGCCGTCGAGGCACGGGCCCCGCGCGTGTCCCTGGTCCTCAAGGCGGACATCCGCCCCGGCGTGACGGACGGCCTCACGTCGAAGGTGGACACCGTCGAACGGCACCTCGCCGAGTAGCCGTGGGCCGCGGGCGGTGGTATCGAAAGGCGAGACGCGGCTGACCGGCATGTGACCGGCCGGTAAGGTCTGATGCCGTGCCGAAGCCCCTGAGTCTCTCGTTCGACCCCATCGCCCGTGCCGACGAACACTGGAAGCAGCGCTGGGGCGGCGTGCCTTCGATGTCCGCCATCACGTCGATCATGCGGGCGCACCAGATCCTGCTGGCCGAGGTCGACGCCGTGGTCAAGCCGTACGAGCTGACCTTCGCGCGCTACGAGGCGCTGGTGCTGCTCACCTTCTCCAAGTCGGGCGAGCTGCCGATGTCCAAGATCGGCGAGCGGCTCATGGTGCACCCCACCTCGGTGACCAACACCGTCGACCGGCTGGTGAGGTCCGGTCTGGTCGCCCGGCGCCCCAACCCCAACGACGGCCGGGGCACCCTCGCCACCATCACCGACAAGGGCCGCGAAGTGGTCGAGGCGGCCACCCGCGACCTCATGGCGATGGACTTCGGCCTGGGCGCGTACGACGCCGAGGAGTGCGGCGAGATCTTCGCGATGCTCAGGCCGCTGCGGATCGCCGCCGGGGACTTCGAAGAGGCCTGAGCGCGTCGCCGGGCCCGCCCGAAGATCGCGTGAAACGGACGGTTACGCTCGTACGCATGAAAAAGAGCGTGCTGACCCGCTACCGGGTCATGGCGTACGTCACCGGTGTGCTGCTGATCCTGCTCTGTCTCGGCATGATCGCCAAGTACCTGCTGGACATGGACGGTGCCGCCGACTTCACCCGCATCGTCAGCATCGCGCACGGCTGGCTGTACGTCGTCTACCTCGTCTTCGCCTTCGACCTCGGCGCCAAGGCGAAGTGGAAGGTCAGCAAGCAGCTGTGGGTGCTGCTGGCCGGGACGATCCCGACCGCCGCCTTCTTCGTGGAGCGCCGGATCAGCCAGGAGCTGGACACCAAGGTCGCCGCGGCCGAGGCGCCCGCGCCCGCGAAGGCCTAGCCGGCTCCGTCAGCCCCTCCCACCGCCGTACGGACACCCGTACGGCGGTAACCCATCGACATTTACTTGGACGTCCTAGTAAATTCGGGGGTATGGACGCTGACGCCATAGAGGAAGGCCGCCTTCGCTGGCAGGCCCGGTACGACGCGGCGCGCAAGCGCGACGCTGACTTCACCACGCTCTCCGGTGATCCCGTGGAGCCCGTGTACGGGCCCCGGCCCGGGGACGCGTACGAGGGCTTCGAGCGGATCGGCTGGCCGGGGGAGTACCCCTTCACCCGCGGCCTGCACCCCACGGGCTACCGGGGGCGCACGTGGACCATCCGGCAGTTCGCCGGGTTCGGCAACGCCGAGCAGACCAACGAGCGCTACAAGATGATCCTCCGCAACGGCGGCGGCGGCCTCTCGGTCGCCTTCGACATGCCGACGCTGATGGGCCGCGACTCCGACGACCCGCGCTCGCTCGGCGAGGTCGGGCACTGCGGCGTGGCCATCGACTCGGCCGCCGACATGGAGGTGCTGTTCCGGGACATCCCGCTCGGTGACGTGACGACCTCCATGACGATCAGCGGGCCGGCCGTGCCCGTGTTCTGCATGTACCTGGTCGCCGCCGAGCGGCAGGGCGTGGACGCCTCCGTCCTCAACGGCACGCTCCAGACGGACATCTTCAAGGAGTACATCGCCCAGAAGGAGTGGCTCTTCCAGCCCGAGCCGCACCTGCGCCTGATCGGCGACCTGATGGAGTACTGCGCGGCCGGCATCCCCGCCTACAAGCCGCTCTCGGTCTCCGGGTACCACATCCGCGAGGCGGGCTCCACGGCCGCGCAGGAGCTGGCGTACACGCTCGCGGACGGCTTCGGGTACGTGGAGCTGGGGCTGTCGCGCGGTCTGGACGTCGACGTCTTCGCCCCCGGGCTCTCCTTCTTCTTCGACGCGCACCTCGACTTCTTCGAGGAGATCGCCAAGTTCCGCGCCGCCCGGCGCATCTGGGCCCGCTGGATGCGGGACGTGTACGGCGCGCGGACCGACAAGGCGCAGTGGCTGCGCTTCCACACGCAGACCGCGGGCGTCTCGCTCACCGCCCAGCAGCCGTACAACAACGTGGTGCGTACGGCCGTCGAGGCGCTGGCGGCGGTGCTCGGGGGCACCAACTCCCTGCACACCAACGCGCTCGACGAGACCCTCGCCCTGCCCAGTGAGCAGGCGGCGGAGATCGCCCTGCGCACCCAGCAGGTGCTGATGGAGGAGACCGGCGTCGCCAACGTCGCCGACCCGCTCGGCGGTTCCTGGTTCGTCGAGCAGCTGACGGACCGGATCGAGGCCGACGCCGAGAAGATCTTCGAGCAGATCAAGGAGCGGGGGCTGCGGGCCCACCCCGACGGGCGGCACCCGATCGGGCCGATCACCTCGGGCATCCTGCGCGGCATCGAGGACGGCTGGTTCACCGGCGAGATCGCCGAGTCCGCCTTCCGCTACCAGCAGTCCCTGGAGAAGGGCGACAAGAACGTCGTCGGCGTCAACGTCCACACCGGCTCCGTCACCGGCGACCTGGAGATCCTGCGGGTCAGCCACGAGGTGGAGCGCGAGCAGGTCCGGGCCCTGGGCGCACGCAAGGCGGCCCGCGACGACGCGGCCGTGCGCACCGCCCTCGACGGCATGCTGGCGGCGGCCCGTTCCGGCGGCAACATGATCGGACCGATGCTGGACGCGGTGCGCGCCGAGGCGACGCTCGGCGAGATCTGCGGAGTGCTGCGGGACGAGTGGGGCGTGTACACGGAGCCGCCCGGGTTCTAGGCGCCGGAGGCCGGTGCGGAGGTGTCCGGGGCCGTGTCCCCGGCCCGTCCCCCCTCCGCCCGGCCCGCCCCCTTCCGCCCGCTCTCGGCCTACGCCCGGGCTCCGTGCTGGGCCGGGGTGGAGGCGAGGCCCCACAGGAGCACCTGTGTGAAGCCCCGTACCCAGTCGTCGTCCGCCGGTTCCGCGCTGACCAGGGTCCGGTGCACCACCGCGCCCGCGACCACGTCGAAGATCAGGTCCACGGTGCGGGCCGCCTCGGCCGCGTCGGGCTCGGGCGGCAGCTCGCCCCTGGTCTGGGCGCGCGCCCGGCCCTCCAGGACCAGGCGCTTCTGGCGCTCGACGATCGACGTGCGGATGCGCTCGCGCAACGCGTCGTCGCGGGTGGACTCGGCGACCACCGCCATCAGGCCGCTCTTGGCCTCCGGGCGGGCCAGGATCGCCGCGAACTGGAGCACCACGCCCTCGATGTCGGCGGCCAGGGAGCCGCGGTCGGGGAGCCGGAGCTCGTCGAAGAGTTCGGCGACCGCGTCGACCACCAGTTCGTTCTTGCCGGCCCAGCGGCGATACAGCGTCGTCTTGGCAACCCCGGCCCGTGTCGCCACGTCTCCCAGGGTGAGCTTCGACCACCCCAGATCGACCAGGGCCGCCCGCGTCGCGGCCAGGATCGCGGTGTCCGCCGCGGCACTGCGCGGGCGCCCGGCACGGCCGGCGGGGGTGCTGCTTGGCATGCACCGACCTTAACCGGCGGGTAACGCGCGGCCGGCCGTGAGGCAGATCACGGAGACGGGGTGTTCCGACGGTCCGTCATGGCATTACGCTACGAGGCGTAGCGAAAGCACGGGTCCGACCCGTGCCCCAGCGACGACCACGGGCGTGGGGTGGGGACCCGGCGCCAACAGGACACATCGGGGCGGGCTTTCACGCCGCTTTTCACACACGCGCGAGTACGGGGGAGGATAGACCCATGCAGCCACGGAACATGTCCATGAGTGGGGTCGTCGACCTCGCCGCGGTGAAGGCGGCCCAGGAGGCCAAGGCGAAGGCGGAGCAGGCGCGCGCCGAGGCGGCCCGCCACGGGGGGACGGGGGCCGTCTCCCCGGCCGATCTCGTCATCGACGTCGACGAGGCCGGCTTCGAGAGTGAAGTACTGCAGCGGTCCACCGAGGTCCCGGTCGTCATCGACTTCTGGGCCGAGTGGTGCGAGCCCTGCAAGCAGTTGAGCCCGGTTCTGGAGCGGCTCGCCGTCGAGTACAACGGGCGCTTCCTCCTCGCCAAGATCGACGTCGACGCCAACCAGATGCTGATGCAGCAGTTCGGCGTCCAGGGCATCCCGGCCGTCTTCGCGGTCGTGGCCGGACAGGCGCTGCCGCTCTTCCAGGGCGCCGCCGGCGAGGCGCAGATCCGCCAGACCCTGGACCAGCTGGTGCAGGTCGCCGAGGAGCGTTTCGGCCTGACCGGTATCGCCGTCGACCCGGAGGCGGAGCCGGGAGCCCGTCCCGACGTCGCCGAGCGGCCGGCCGGTCCGCACGACGCGGCCCTGGAGGCCGCCGTGCGGGCGCTGGACGCGGGCGACCTGGCCGGAGCCGTCCAGGCGTACAAGAACGTGCTCGGTGAGGACCCGGGCAACACGGAGGCGAAACTGGGTCTCGCCCAGGCCGAGTTGCTCCAGCGCGTGCAGGACGCCGACCCGCAGAAGGTCCGCCAGGAGGCCGCCGACCAGCCCGGCGACGCCCGGGCGCAGATCGCCGCCGCCGACCTCGACCTGGTCGGGGGGCACGTGGAGGACGCCTTCGGGCGCCTCATCGACACGGTGCGCGTCACGGCCGGCGAGGAGCGGGACGCCGTACGGGTGCGGCTGCTGGAGCTGTTCGAGGTGGTCGGCGCCGACGATCCGCGGGTCGCCGCGGCACGCAGGGCGCTGGCCCGCGCCCTGTTCTGACGGGCGGTCCGGGCGTCGGTTCCAGGCCGATCGCCCGGTGTTCGTCCGCGTGATACCCGTGGGTAAGAGCTGTCGACGGGACGCCCATGCGGCCGCGTTTTGCCAAAACTTGGCAATCGCGGCCGCTGTTACTGCAAGTAAGTCAACGGCGTCGATCTGTCGGAATCTGTCCAGCGATCAATAGTTTTGTACCGCCCCTATGACGCACCCAGCGTCGCCGTTCGGGGCCGGTGCGTCGCCCCACGGTTATCCGCCCGTTACTAGCGAGTAACGAACCCCCTTGTGCCGACGGCGAGAATGCACCACGATCGGCGACGCTCGGTCCGTTCCCGTACCCCGAAAGCCAGTCGGGTCGCGGGGGTTCCTGGGTCCCCACCGAGCAGAGCCGGCAGCAGTGGTGCCGGCTCTTGGGCAGGGGGGTCTTCGTCCATCCGGCGAAGCCTGTCCAGCAGGGTTGTGCGTGATGCGTGTCAGGCGCGACCAGTGGTTGTCGCTCGGGGGTGATCGCCGGTGATTCGGGCGCGTTCGTACGTGCCGCCGAGCGCGGGCGCTCTCCTTCCCGAGGACGTAGCACTTCTCCCATCCCTGCCAGGCGAGTCTCCGCACCGGAGGCGGGCCGAGGCCAGGAGATGTACGTCCGAGAAGGAGGAAATATGGAGTCCCAGGTGCGTGGCGGGACCAGATGGAAGCGGTTCGCTGTGGTCATGGTGCCCAGCGTGGCCGCCACGGCTGCGATAGGCGTCGCGCTGGGGCAGGGTGCCCTGGCAGCGTCGTTCAGTGTCTCCGGTCAGTCGTTCAAGGTGACGGCGGAGCAGCTCGACGGTACGGGCTTCTCCCAGTACGGCGCCATCGACTCGGGTTACACGCTGAAGGGCGAGAAGACGGCTCACCCCGTCGCCGTCTCGGCGTTCAAGTCCGCGTCCATCAAGAACATGTGTCAGTCCGTGGTCACCCCGGACATTCCGCTGATCGGCTCGGTCAGCCTCATGCTCAAGGCGGGCGGCGGCAGCACCCCGGTCGAGGCCGAGAACCTGTACATCGACGTCGAGCAGCTCGAGGCCGATGCCACCTTCCGCGGCATCGACATCGGTGTGGCAGCCAAGGACGCCGTCAAGGGTCCCGGCATCAAGAAGGGCGACACCGCGAACCCCTACGGGTTCTCGCAGCAGGCCGACTCGGCCACGCTGAAGAACGTGAAGCAGACGGCGTGGGCCACCACCGCCGGAACCTTCAAGCTCAGCGGACTGAAGATGTCGCTGTCCAAGGGTGTCAAGGAGTGCTACTGAGCACCCCTTGACGGGCGGGGGAGCCACACCGGCGCCCCCGCCCGTCCCCTCTCCGGCCGCGCCTTCACCCGCGGCCCACATCTCCACCACAGCAAAGCCGTACCAGGGAGCTGTTTTCCATGAGCGCCGAGACCCCTGCCGCCGAAGGCCAGTTCACCCGCCGAAGGCTGCAGTTCCGCGCCTGGCGAGGCGGGCGGCCGTTCTGGGCCGGCCTGTTCATCGCGCTCGGCGGACTCCCCATCGCCTACTTCCCGTACGCGAACCTCCAGATCGGTCACCTGACGCTGGCGATGGCCACCACCGCGGGCGCCGGGTCCCTGATCATCGGCGTGCTGCTGGTCGTCCTGGGCGTCAGCCTGTGGTTCCAGAAGCACGTACGGGTCTTCGCGGGCGTCGCGGCGATCCTGCTGGCGCTGGTGTCCATCCCGGTCTCCAACCTCGGCGGCTTCCTCATCGGCTTCCTGCTCGCGCTGATCGGCGGGGCCATGGCCGTCTCGTGGGTGCCCGGCGACCCGCCGCAGGCCGAGCCGCCGCTGGAGGGCAGGGGAACGGGCGCCGCGCCCGAGGGCGTGGTCCCCGGGACCGCGGTCCCCGGCACCCACGCGCCCGGCACGCCGGCGTCCGACGCCGCGGTGCCGCAGCCGCGGGACGGAGGGGACGGCGGGAGCCCCACCCAGGCCTTCGCGCCGCTGGGGGCGAACGATCTGTCAGGAACGAGCCCGGCCAACGGGGCGAACGGGAGGCACAGTGCCGGCTGACGAGGTGACCCGCGGGACTGACGTGGAGTCGTCCCGTGTGAGAACCGGGCCGCGCCACGCGGCACCCAAAAAGCCGTTGTTCACGAGGTTCCACGTGCCGGCCGGCAAGGCGATCGCCCTCGCGGCGATGCCCACGGCCGTCCTCATGGGGATGGGGTTCACGCCGACGCTGGCCCTCGCCGACGGCAACGACTCGGCGAAGCCGACCTCCAACAGCCTGACGGCCGACGAGTACAAGGACTGCGTGGCGGCCCTGGAGGACGCCGAGAAGGGCGCGTCCGAGTCGCCCACGCCGTCGCCCTCGGCGACCGACGGGGCGTCCGACGAGGACGAAACGCAGGAGCCGTCCCCCTCGGAGTCCGAGGACTCCGGCGAGGGCAGTGGCACGGACGCGGGCACGGGTGGGTCCTCTTCGCCGGATTCAGGTTCCGACGACGAGGCTGACCCCGCCCCGAGCCCCTCCGCCTCCCAGGAGGCGCAGGAGTCACAGGAGTCGCAGGACAAGGCCCCGCAGAGCGACGCCGCGGAGCCGACGCCCTCCGAGTCCGAGTCCCGCGGCGGTGTGCTGGAGGGGCTCGGCGACGCGATCGAGGGCATCTTCACCGGCGGCAAGAAGGACGAGGAGAGCCCGGGTCCCACGCCGACTCCCTCGGCGTCCGAGGGCGCCGAGGAGGACGCGTCCGGGTCCGCCCAGGAGACGACCGACAAGGTCACCGACACGGCGAAGGACGCCGTGGAGGACCCGGCCGGCGCGGCGTCGGGGGCGGCCGGGGACGCCGGGGACCCGGCCGACAAGGCCACCGAGGAGGCGAAGGAGGCCGTCGAGGAGGCGAAGGAGGCCGAGGACGAGGTCACGGACGAGGCCACCGCCTCGCCCACCCCGAGCGCCTCGGAGAGCACCGGCACGGACCTGGAGGACTGCCCGGTCGCCACGGACGAGGAGGGCGGCGTCGACAACCCGGTGCCGCTGCCCGACGACCCGTGGTACCTCAACGCCAGCTCACTGCTGCTGAAGGGTGCCTCCTACGAGGGGATAGTCGAGGTCAGGACGGCCAACGGCACCACCAAGAAGGTGCTGAAGTACGTCATATCCAACGGCACCGACATCGGCGATCTGCACCAGACGGTCAAGGACGAGCAGGCCGGCAAGACGTACCACGTACAGGCGGCCAAGGGCTCCACGTCCACGATCCGCGACGGCGACACGGTGATGTACACCGAGAGCATCTCGGGCAACCTGCTCGGGCTGATCCCGATCACCTTCGACCCGGAGAACCCGCCGCCGCTGGACATCCCGCTCATCTACTTCACGAAGGTGACGGTCGTCCAGGCCGGTCAGTTCGGGGGCACGCTCCACATCCCGGGGCTGCACCAGTACACGACCGACTGAGCGCGCCCACGAGCCCGTTCGGGAGCCGCACAACGCCTGAGGGCGCCCCCTGCACGCAGGGGGCGCCCTCAGGCGTTGTGCGGAGGCCGTGTGAGCCGGCCGGACCGGACCGTCAGTCGCGGCGGGTCTCGCCCAGGTGGAGCACGCGGACCATGTTGGTGGTGCCGGGGACGCCGGGGGGCGAGCCGGCGGTGATCACGACGACGTCGCCGTCGTTGAACCGGCCGAGCCGGGCCGTCTCCTGGTCCACCAGGTCGACCATCTCGTCGGTGGTGTTCACGAACGGCACCACGTGCGGCTCCACGCCCCAGCTGAGCGCCAGCTGGTTGCGGGTCGACTCGTCGGTGGTGAAGGCGAGGATGGGCTGCGCGGCGCGGTAGCGGGACAGCCGGCGGGCGGTGTCGCCGGACTGGGTGAAGGCCACCAGGCCCTTGCCGCCCAGGAAGTCGGCGATCTCGGCGGCGGCACGGGCCACCGAACCGCCCTGCGTGCGCGGCTTCTTGCCCGGCACGAGCGGCTGGAGGCCCTTGGAGAGCAGCTCCTGCTCGGCGGCGGAGACGATCTTCGACATGGTCTTGACGGTCTCGATCGGGTACGCGCCCACGCTGGACTCGGCGGACAGCATGACCGCGTCCGCGCCGTCCAGGATCGCGTTGGCCACGTCGGAGGCCTCGGCGCGGGTCGGCCGCGAGTTGGTGATCATCGACTCCATCATCTGGGTCGCCACGATCACCGGCTTGGCGTTGCGGCGGCACAGCTCGATGAGGCGCTTCTGCACCATCGGGACCTTCTCGAGCGGGTACTCGACGGCCAGGTCGCCGCGGGCCACCATGACGGCGTCGAAGGCCGCGACGACGTCCTCCATGTTCTCCACCGCCTGCGGCTTCTCCACCTTGGCGATGACGGGGACCCGGCGGCCCTCCTCGTCCATCACACGGTGGACGTCGGCCACGTCCTTGGCGTCCCGGACGAAGGAGAGGGCGACCAGGTCGCAGCCCATCCGCAGGGCGAACCGCAGGTCCTCGACGTCCTTCTCGGACAGCGCGGGGACGTTGACCGCGGCGCCGGGCAGGTTGATGCCCTTGTGGTCCGAGATGACGCCGCCCTCGATGACGATCGTCTTCACTCGGGGGCCCACGACCTCGGTGACCTTCAGCTCGACGTTGCCGTCGTTGATGAGCACCTGGTCGCCCTTGGTGACGTCACCGGGCAGGCCCTTGTACGTGGTGCCGCAGATCGTCCGGTCGCCCGGCACGTCCTCGGTGGTGATGGTGAACTCGTCACCGCGCACCAGCTCGACGGGGCCCTCCGCGAAGGTCTCCAGGCGGATCTTCGGGCCCTGGAGGTCGGCGAGGACACCGATGGCCCGGCCGGTCTCCTTGGCGGCGGCCCGGACACGGTCGTAACGGCCCTGGTGCTCCGCGTGGGTGCCGTGGCTGAAGTTGAAGCGGGCCACGTTCATGCCGGCTTCGATCAGCGAGACGAGCTGCTCGTGGGAGTCGACCGCGGGGCCGAGAGTACAGACGATTTTCGAACGGCGCATGGGGCGATCCTATCGGTTTGTTTCGCTGCGGAATATTCCGTCTGGCGGAAAATACAAAAGGGCGGGATGCCGCTCAGGTGAGATTCCCCGAACCATTTACCAGCGCGTAGGTTTGTGTCGCGATCTCCATTTCCTCGTCGGTGGGCACCACGGCGACCGCGACCCGGGCGTCCGGGGGTGAGATCAGCCGCGCGCCGTCGCCGCGTACGGCGTTCAGCTCGCCGTCGACCGCCAGCCCGAGCCCCTCCAGGCCCGCCACGGCGGCCTCCCGCACCGGCGCCGCGTTCTCCCCGACCCCGGCCGTGAAAGCCACCGCGTCCACCCGCCCGAGAACGGCGTAATAGGCGCCGATGTACTTCTTCAGCCGGTGAATGTAGATGTCGAAGGCCAGTCGGGCCCGCTCGTCGCCGGCATCCACCCGGCGGCGGATCTCCCGCATGTCGTTGTCGCCGCACAGCCCGATCAGACCGCTCCTCTTGTTCAGGAGAGTGTCGATCTCGTCGGCGGACATTTCACCAACACGCATCAAATGGAAGATGACGGCCGGGTCCATGTCTCCCGAGCGCGTACCCATCACGAGCCCCTCCAAGGGCGTCAGCCCCATGGAGGTGTCCACGCACCGGCCGCCGCGCACGGCCGAGGCGGAGGCCCCGTTGCCCAGGTGGAGCACGATGACGTTCACGTCCTCGGGGGACCTGCCCAGCAGCTTCGCGGTCTCCCGGGACACGTAGGCGTGCGAGGTGCCGTGGAAGCCGTAGCGGCGGATGCGGTGCCGGTCGGCGGTCTCCGCGTCGATGGCGTAGCGGGCCGCGGACTCCGGCATCGTCGTGTGGAAGGCGGTGTCGAAGACGGCGACCTGGGGCAGGTCCGGGCGCAGCGCCTGGGCGGTGCGGATGCCGGTGAGGTTGGCCGGGTTGTGCAGCGGGGCCACCGGGATGAGCCGCTCGATCTCGGCGAGCACGGCGTCGTCGACCACGGTCGGCTCGGTGAAGTGCTTGCCGCCGTGCACCACCCGGTGCCCGATCGCGGCCAGCTCCGGCGAGTCCACGCCGAGGCCGTCCTTGGCCAGCTCCGCCGCCACCGCCTTCAGCGCGGCCTCGTGGTCGGGGACGGCCCCGTCGCGCTCACGGGCCGCACCGCCTGCCGGCGTGTGCCGGAGCAGCGAGGTCTCCTCGCCGATCCGCTCGACGAGGCCCACGGCGAGCCGCTCGCCGCCCGGCATGTCGAGGAGCTGGTACTTCACCGACGAGGAGCCGGAGTTGAGGACGAGGACACGGCTGGGACTCACTGGGCGGACGCCTTCTCGGTGGGGGACTGCTGGGCCTGGATCGCCGTGATGGCGACGGTGTTCACGATGTCCTGGACGAGCGCGCCCCGGGACAGGTCGTTGACCGGCTTGCGCAGGCCCTGGAGGACCGGGCCGACGGCGATGGCGCCGGCCGAGCGCTGCACGGCCTTGTACGTGTTGTTGCCGGTGTTCAGGTCGGGGAAGATCAGCACGCTGGCCTGCCCGGCGACCTCCGAGCCCGGCAGTTTGGTCGCGGCGACCGACGGCTCCACGGCGGCGTCGTACTGGATCGGCCCCTCGACGCGCAGGTCGGGCCGGCCCGCGCGGACCAGCTCCGTCGCCTCGCGGACCTTGTCGACGTCCGCGCCGGAACCGGACGTGCCCGTCGAGTAGGACAGCATCGCGATCCGCGGGTCCACCCCGAACCGCGCCGCCGTGGCCGCCGACTGCGTGGCGATGTCGGCGAGCTGCTCGGCGTTCGGGTCCGGGTTGACCGCGCAGTCGCCGTAGACGAGGACCTTGTCGGCCAGGCACATGAAGAAGACCGAGGAGACGATCGAGGCGTCCGGCTTCGTCTTGATGATCTCGAAGGCCGGGCGGATGGTCGCCGCCGTCGAGTGCACCGAGCCCGACACCATGCCGTCGGCGAGCCCCTCCTGCACCATCAGCGTGCCGAAGTAGTTCACGTCGGAGACCACGTCGTACGCCAGCTCCACGGTCACGCCCTTGTGGGCGCGCAGGGCGGCGTACTTCTCGGCGAAGGAGTCCCGCAGCTCGGAGACGGCCGGGTCGATCAGCTGGGCGCCGTCGAGGTCGATGCCGAGGTCGGCGGCCTTCTTGCGGATCTGCTCGACGGGGCCGAGCAGCGTCAGCTCGCACACGCCCCGGCGCAGCAGCACCTCCGCCGCGTGCAGCACGCGTTCCTCGGTGCCCTCGGGCAGGACGACCCGGCGCAGGTCGGAGCGGGCCTGCTCCAGCAGCTTGTGCTCGAACATCATCGGCGTGACGCGGTCGCTGCTGGGGGCGGAGACCCGCCGGCTCAGCTCGGCGGTGTCGACGTACCGCTCGAAGAGGCCGAGGGCGGTCTCCGCCTTGCGCGGGGTGGCCGCGTTGAGCTTGCCCTCCAGGGAGAAGAGCTGTTCGGCGGTGGGGAAGCTGTTGCCGGTCACCGAGAGGACCGGCGTGCCGGGCGCGAGGCGGGCGGCGAGGGTGAGGATGCCCTCGCCCGGGACCTCGTTCAGGGTGAGCAGGACGCCCGCTATCGGCGGGGTGCCGGCGCTGTGCGCGGCGAGCGTGCCGATCACCAGGTCGGCCCGGTCGCCGGGGGTGATGACCAGGCAGCCCGGGGTGAGCGCGGCCAGCAGGTTGGGCAGCATGGCCCCGCCGAAGACGAAGTCCAGCGCGTCGCGGGCGAGCCCCGAGTCGTCGCCGAGGACCACCCGGGCCCCGAGGGCGTGGGCGATCTGCGAGACGGTGGGCGCGGACAGGGCGGGCTCGTCCGGCACCACCCAGCACGGCACCGGCAGCCGGCCCGCGAGCCGCTCGGCGATCTCGTCCCGGTCCTCGCGGGCCACCCGGTTGGTCACCATGGCCAGGACGTCGCAGCCCAGGCCGTCGTAGGCGCGGAAGGCGTTGACCGTCTCGGCGAGCACCGACTCGGCGGTCTGCTTGCGGCCGCCCACCACCGGGATCACCGAGGCGCCGAACTCGTTGGCGAGGCGGGCGTTGAGGGACAGCTCGTCCGGGAACTGGGTGTCGGCGTAGTCGGTGCCGAGGACGAGGACCACGTCGTAGTCGCGGGCGACCAGGAGGAACCGGTCGACCAGCGCGGACACCAGCTCGTCCGTGCCCTGCTCGGCCTGGAGCGCGGAGGCCTCCTGGTAGTCCATGCCGTAGACGGTCGAGGAGTCCTGCGTGAGCCGGTAGCGGGAACGCAGCAGCTCGAAGAGCCGGTCCGGCCCGTCGTGGACCAGGGGACGGAAGACGCCGACCCGGTCGACCTGCCGGGTCAGCAGCTCCATCACCCCCAGTTCGACGACCTGGCGGCCGTCGCCGCGGTCGATACCGGTCACGTACACGCTGCGCGTCACGCGTGCTCTCCGTTTCGTCGGTGGCGGCTGGTTCGTCCGGTGGCGGCCGGTCCGTGCACAAGAATCGCAAAAATCGCCCACCGGGGTGAGCGGACCCTCTTGACAATACCTCCGGCGATGGATAAGGCGCCCGTCAGTGTCCAGCCATGCCCGACCACGCTCGGCCATGCTCGTCCAGGGTCCACCGGGGTTCGCCCGTGCCCGTCAGCGGCCCGGCCGTGAAACAATTGGATCGGCTCACCGGTGTCAACAGCGAGCAGGAGACACAGCACGATGCGTATCGGAGTTCTCACCGCAGGCGGCGACTGCCCCGGCCTGAACGCAGTGATCCGGTCGGTCGTGCACCGAGCGGTCGACAACTACGGCGACGAGGTCATCGGCTTCGAGGACGGCTACGCGGGCCTCCTCGACGGCCGCTACCGCGCCCTCGACCTCAACGCGGTCAGCGGCATCCTCGCCCGCGGCGGCACCATCCTCGGCTCCTCCCGCCTGGAGCGCGACCGGCTCCGCGAGGCCTGCGAGAACGCGGGCGACATGATCCAGAGCTTCGGTATCGACGCGCTGATCCCGATCGGCGGCGAGGGCACCCTGACGGCCGCCCGGATGCTGTCCGACGCGGGCCTCCCGGTGGTCGGCGTGCCGAAGACCATCGACAACGACATCTCCTCCACGGACCGCACCTTCGGCTTCGACACCGCGGTGGGGGTGGCCACGGAGGCGATGGACCGCCTGAAGACCACCGCCGAGTCCCACCAGCGCGTGATGGTCGTCGAGGTCATGGGCCGGCACGCCGGCTGGATCGCCCTGGAGTCCGGCATGGCCGCCGGCGCCCACGGCATCTGCCTGCCCGAGCGCCCCTTCGACCCCGCCGACCTGGTCAAGATGGTCGAGGAGCGGTTCGCCCGCGGCAAGAAGTTCGCCGTCGTGTGCGTCGCCGAGGGCGCCCACCCCGTCGACGGCTCCATGGACTACGGCAAGGGCGCGATCGACAAGTTCGGCCACGAGCGCTTCCAAGGCATCGGCACGGCCCTCGCGTACGAGCTGGAGCGCAGGCTGGGCAAGGAGGCCAAGCCGGTCATCCTCGGCCACATCCAGCGCGGCGGCGTGCCGACCGCCTACGACCGGGTGCTCGCCACCCGCTTCGGCTGGCACGCGGTGGAGGCCGCGCACCAGGGCGAGTTCGGCCGCATGACCGCACTGCGCGGCACGGACGTCGTCATGGTGCCCCTGGCGGAGGCCGTGACCGAGCTGAAGACGGTGCCGAAGGACCGGATGGACGAGGCGGAGTCGGTCTTCTAGACGCGGGCGTGGACGCACGGGCGGCCTACGGGTGCTTCTCGACGGCCGCCCAGAAGTGCTCCACGATCCGGTCGAGGAAGTCGCGTCCGGCCGCGCTGGAGTCCCCGCTGCCGCCGCCCCAGCTGAGGGTGGCGGCCATGTGCCCCTGGTAGTCCTGGTGCAGCACCTGGAGGACGTTCTCCAGTACGCGCCGGTCCAGCGGTGCCAGCTTGGCGACCGGCCGGACATAGGCCTGCCAGCGGGTCGACACGGCGCTCGACAGCAGCTCGGCGAGCTTCTCCTCGCGTCCCGTGACGGCCACGAAGTCGGGCAGTGCGAGGCCGAGCACGTCGGCGAGCGCGGCGGACTGCCGGTCGGTGCCGCGCCAGTCGTCCGTCTCCTCCATCCGCAGGTAGGCGGGGAGCGCGACACCGACGGCACGCGCGACGTCCTCCGGCGCCACCCCGCGGGCGATGCGGTGTTCCCGCAGGGTCTGCGGGCGGCCGATCAGATCACCGGGCGAGCACCACAGCACCCCGGCGAGGGCGGTGAGCTCGGAGGCCGCGGGGGCGGCGGTCCCCCGCTCCCAGGCGACGACCAGGTCCGGAGTGACGTAGGGCAGCCCGTACGACACCCGCATGCCGTGGGCGACGTGCTCGGGTCCCATGTTGAGGGCGGCGCGGAGCCGGCGGGCGGCGAGGGCGTTGAACGGGGGACCCGACTGGTTCGGGTGAGGTGAGGGTCGGCGCACGGCCCACACCGTAGGGGGCCGGGGAGGGCTTGACTACGGGGTGTTCGGCCAGCGATACGGATTGTAGGAACCTACGGGCACCATTCGGGCGTAGTGCGGATGTTCGGGGGTGCCCGCGGAGCCCATCCGGCCTCCGCGGCTGCCGACCGCCCGGCTCACCCCTTGACCGCCCCGCCCAGCGCGAACCCGCCGCCCAGCCGCCGGGAGATCAGCACGTAGAGCAGGACGACCGGCGTCGAGTAGACGATCGAGAACGCGGCCAGCTGCCCGTACGCCACCATGCCCCGGTTGCCGAAGAAGTCGTTGATGCTCACCGAGGCGGGCATCTGGTCCGGGGTGAGCAGCAGCATGAACGGGACGAAGAAGTTCCCCCACATCATCACGAACGAGAACACCGTGACCACCGCCACCCCAGGCCCCATCAGCGGCAGCACGATCCGCAGCAGCGACTGGAACGACGACGCCCCGTCCGTCCACGCGGCCTCCTCCAGTTCCTTCGGCACCCCGTCCATGAAGTTCTTCATGAGCCAGATCGCGAAGGGCAGCTGCGAGGCGGCGAAGAAGAGGATCGCCCCCTGCATGGTGTCGATCAGGTTCACCCGCACGAACAGCGCGTAGACCGGCACCATGATCGCCGTGATGGGGAGGCTGGTCGCGAACAGCACGGTGAGCAGGAACGGCCGGTTCAGCCGCGACCGGAAGCGGGAGAGCGGGTACGCCGCCAGCGCCGCGCACACCACCGTCAGCAGCGTCGCCCCGCCGCACAGGAGCAGGCTGTTGAGCAGCGGCGTGAAGGTGATCTCCGGGGTGAGGATCGCGTCGAAGTTCTCCAGCGTGACCCCGTCGGGGACCTTGACCCGCAGACTCGCGTGCGGGTCGAGGGCGGAGAGCACCACCCAGGCCAGCGGCAGTACGAAGGCCGCGGCGACCACCAGCAGCCCGGCGTCGGCGGCCGTACGGCGCCGGTCGCGCCGGGAGGCGGGCGAGGTTGCCATGTCAGACCTCCGTCCGCAGCAGGCGCAGGTACACGACCGAGAACAGGGAGCCGATCAGCAGCAGCAGCAGCGCCACCGCCGTGCCGTACCCGATCAGGCTGTTCTGGAAGGCCTGCTCGTACATGAACAGCGGCAGCGTCTGGCTCTTGCCGCTCGGGCCGCCGCGCGTCATCACCCAGATCAGCCCGAACACGGAGAGGGTCTGGAGGGTGTTCAGCATCAGGTTGGTGCCGATGGAGCGGCGGATCATCGGCAGCGTGATGTGCCACATCCGCCGCCAGCCGCTCGCCCCGTCCACCTCGGCGGCCTCGGTGACCTCCTTCGGGATCTCGTTCAGCGCGGCCGAGTACACCAGCATCGAGAAGGCCGTGCCCCGCCACACGTTGGCGAACGACACCGCCAGGATCGGCAGCGTGAACAGCCAGTTCTGGGAGGGCAGGTGGAGCCAGTCCAGGAGGGCGTTGAGCGTGCCCTCGCGCCGGAAGAAGGCGTAGAGCAGGAACCCCGCCACCACCTCCGGCAGCACCCACGCCGTGACGACGATGCCGCCGGTGAGCGTGCGCACCGGCTTCGAGGCCCGCTGCATCAGCGCGGCCAGCGCCAGCCCCAGGGTGTTCTGCCCGATCAGCGACGACAGCACCGTGAACACCAGCGTCAGCCATACCGCGTTGAGGAACGCCTCGTCCTTGAAGGCGCGGGTGAAGTTGTCGAAGCCGACGAAGGACTCCCGGGCCTGCCCGGTGAGCTGGAGGTCGGTGAAGGCGATGACGACGCAGTAGACGATCGGGCCGGCGAGGAAGAGCAGGAGCAGGACGAGGGCGGGGGAGACGGGCAGGGCCCGGAAGAGGGAACGGCGGAGGGTGCCGGTCCGCGCACCGGAGGCGGCCGGGGGAGCCGGGGTCTTGCCGACCCCCGGCCCGGCGTGCTGCGGCGCGGTCGCCGTCACCTGCTCACCACCTGGTTGTCGGTCGCCTCCTTGAGCGCCTCGTCGTAGTCGCGCGCCGCCTCCTGCACCGTCTTGTCACCGGTCGTCACGCCCTCCATGGCCTCCTGGATGGCGACGGAGACCTTCGGGTACGCCGGGTAGGCGGGCCGGTAGTGGGTGTCGGCGACGAGGTCGGTGAAGAACTTGATGCCGGGCTGGGCCGCGACGTAGGCGGGGTCGTTCGCGACGTCCTCGCGGACCGCGATGCCCGAGTTGGCGATGTACCACTTCTGGGCGTTGGCCTTGGTCTGCATGGTCTTGACGAACTCGAAGGCCAGGTCGGGGTTGCCCGCCTTGGCCGGGATCGACCAAGTCCAGCCGCCGGACATGCTGACCCTGCCGGGCGCCTGGCCGTTCTGGGTCGGCATCGCGGCCAGCCCCAGCTCCTTCGACCAGTCCGGCCACTCGTGCCCGCTGCCCTCCAGCCAGTCCTGCGGCAGCCAGGAGCCGTCGAGCGCGATGCCGAGCTTGCCCTGCGGCAGCAGCTCACCGCGCACCTTGGTGCCGAAGTTGGGGTCGAGCGCGTCGGAGACCTCGGGGCCGAGCTTCTCCTTGTACACCGTCTCGACGAAGGCGAGGGAGTCCTCGAACCCCTGCCCCGCCGTGATCCACTTCTTGCCGCTCTTGTCGTAGAGCGGGTCGGAGCCGCCGTCCCCCGTGCCGTACAGCAGCATCTCGAAGCCCTGCATGGTGGCGGCCTCGCCGGCGGGCTTGCCGGTGTAGACGTTGAGCGGTGTGACGCCGGGGACCTTCTCCTTGATGGTGCGGGCGGCGGCGAGGACCTCGTCCCAGGTCTTCGGCTGCCAGTCGGCGGGCAGTCCGGCCTCGGCGAACACGTCCTTGCTGAACCACAGGCCGCGCGTGTCGGTGCCGTCCGGCACGCCGTACGTCTTGCCGTCCTCGCCCTTGGCCGCCGCCTTCGCGGTGTCGATGAACCGGTCCCAGTCCTTCCACTCGGCCAGGTAGTCGTCGAGCGGTTTCAGGTACCCGCTGGTGATGTCGGAGTTGATGAGGAAGGTGTCCTCGTAGACCAGGTCCGGGGCGGTCTTGGGGGAGCGGAGCATCTGCTGGAGCTTGGTGTAGTACTCCGAGTCCGGGGCCTTGATGGGGACGAGCTCGACCTTCTTGCCCGGGTGGGCCTTCTCGAACTGCTTCTTGATGTCACCGAGATAGGTGTCCATCACCTTGATGGAGTTGTCCGTGGACTGCTTGAAGGAGACCTTCACCGTGTCCGGGTCGTCACCTGATCCGCTGCCGCAGGCGGCGAGGGCGGTGGAGGCGAGGGCGGTCAGGGTGAACAGGGCGGTGAACCGGACGGTGGGACGCACGGGCATGACCTCCTACGGGCGCACGACGCTGTGGCCGGGACGGCTGCTCGGCGAACGTAAGAGGAGTGGTCTAGTCAGGTCAATGCGTGTGCGGTGGACAACTCGTGTTCATCGCCCCCGCTCGGCCTCGCTGACCCACCGGTACACCAACTCCGGTCGCCCCACCTGCCCGTAGAGCGGGCTGCGTCCCGCCCGGCCCGCGTCCACCAGGTGCTCCAGGTAGCGCCGGGCGGTGATGCGGGAGATGCCCACCGCCTCGCCGACCCCGGCCGCCGTGAGGCCCTCGGCCGCGCCGCGCAGCGTGCTCGTGACCCGTTCCAGGGTCGGGCCGCTGAGCCCCTTGGGCAGGGCCGCGGGGCCGGGGGCGCGCAGGGTGGCCAGGGCGCGGTCCACCTCGTCCTGGCCGCTCGCCTCGCCCGCGGCGGCCCGGAACTCCGCGTACCGCACCAGCCGGTCCCGCAGCGTGGCGAAGGTGAACGGCTTCAGCACGTACTGGACGACGCCCAGCGACACGCCCTCCCGCACGACCGTCAGGTCCCGCGCCGAGGTCACCGCGATCACGTCGGCGTGGTGCCCGGCCGCCCGCAGCGAGCGGGCCAGCTGGAGGCCGTGCGCGTCCGGCAGGTGCAGGTCGAGCAGGAGCAGGTCCACCGGCGTACGGTCCAGCATCCGCCGGGCCTCCGCGCCGGTGTGCGCCTTGCCCACGGCCGTGAATCCCGGGACCCGGCCGACGTACATCACGTGCGCGTCGGCGGCGACGGGGTCGTCCTCGACGACCAGGACCCGGATGGGCTCCCCGGCGGTGCTCATACGGCACCCCCGGCGCCCGGTCTGCCCGCCGCGGCGGCCGGCGGCGCGCCGTCGCCCAGCGGCAGCCGGGCCTCGAAGCGGGCACCGCCGCCCTCGGCCCCCGTCACGGTCAGCGTGCCGCCGTGCCGCTGGACCGCCTGCCGCACCAGCGCCAGCCCCAGGCCCCGCCCGCCCTCGTCGGCCGGCTTCGTCGAGTAACCCCGCTGGAAGACCAGGTCGGCATGGGCGGGATCGACCCCGGTGCCGGTGTCCGACACCCGCAGCACCAGCTCGGAGCCGTCGGCTCCGGAACCCTCCGTGTACGCCGCCACCGTCACCCGCGACGGCACCGCGCCCTGGGCCGCGTCCACCGCGTTGTCGACCAGGTTGCCCAGGATCGTCACCAGGTCCCGGGCGGGCAGGGACGGCGGCAGCAGCCCGTCGTCCAGTCGGCTCTCCTGCGACACCACCAGCTCCACTCCCCGCTCGTTCGCCTGTGCCGTCTTGCCCAGCAGCAGCGCGGCCAGCACCGGCTCGCTCACCGCGGCCACCACCTGGTCGGTCAGCGCCTGCGCCAGCTCCAGCTCGGCCGTCGCGAAGTCCACGGCCTCCTCCGCGCGCCCCAGCTCGATCAGCGAGACCACGGTGTGCAGCCGGTTGGCCGCCTCGTGGGCCTGCGAGCGCAGCGCCTGGGTGAAGCCGCGCTCGGAGTCCAGCTCGCCGGTCAGCGACTGGAGCTCGGTCACGTCGCGCAGCGTCACCACCGTGCCCCGGTGCTCGCCGCCGGAGACGGGCGAGGTGTTGACCACCAGCACCCGCGCGGCCGTCAGGTGCACCTCGTCCACCCTGGGCTCCGACGCCAGCAGCGCCCCCGTCAGCTGCGTCGGCAGCCCCAGGTCGGCGACCGAGGCGCCCACCACCTCACCGGACACGCCGAGCAGCTCCCGTCCGCCGTCGTTGATCAGCGCCACCCGGTGCCGCCCGTCCAGCATCAGCAGACCTTCCCGCACCGCGTGCAGTGCCGCCTGATGGTAGTCGTGCATCCGGCTCAGCTCGTCCGCGTTCATGCCGTGGGTGTGCCGGCGCAGCCGCGCGTTGATCACGTACGTGCCGACCGCGCCGAGCAGCAGCGCGCCGGCCGCCACCGCGAGCAGGGCGGTCAGCTGCTCCTGCGCGCGCTTGCTGATCTCCTCGACCTTGATGCCGGCGCTGACCAGGCCGGCCACCCGCCCGTCGTCGTCGACGGGCGCGACCGCCCGCACCGACGGTCCCAGGGTGCCGGTGTAGGTCTCGGTGAGGGTCTCGCCCCGCTGGGCGCGCTCGATGTGCCCGCGGAAGGGGAGTCCGATCTGCCCGGGGTCGGGGTGGGTCCAGCGGATGCCGTCCGGGTCCATGATCGTCACGAAGTCGACGTCCGTGTCCCGCATGACCCGCACCGCGTACGGCTGGAGCCGCGCCGTCGGGTCCGGGGTGCGGATCGCGTCCAGCACGGACGGCGAGTCGGCGATCGCCAGCGCCACCGACCTGGCCTGCCGCCCGGCCGCCTCCTCGGCCTGCTGCCGGTCGCCGACGTAGGTGAACAGCGCGTACCCGGCCACCACGACCGCTATCAGCACCGCCTGCATGGCGAAGAGCTGACCGGCCAGGCTACGGGGTCCGGGAACGGGGAGGCGCATGCCGCCAGTCTCCCCCTTGGATGATCGGTGAACTAAATGAACGCAAGGGTGACCGCGCTCACAGGCCGGGAGATAGTCACCGCGTCCCCGAAACAAACCCCCGGACGTGAGCCGCACGCCGGTGATGCCGACGACGTCGTCAAGGAGGGCCGCCGTGACCAGCGAAGCCGCTACGGCACCTGCCGCACCCAAAGCCAAGCGCGACCGCACGCACTATCTCTACATCGCCGTGATCATCGCGGTCGCCCTCGGTATCGCCGTCGGTCTCGCCGCCCCCGACTTCGCGACCGAGCTGAAGCCGCTGGGCACCGGCTTCGTGAACCTGATCAAGATGATGATCTCGCCGATCATCTTCTGCACGATCGTGCTGGGCATCGGCTCGGTCCGCAAGGCCGCCAAGGTCGGCGCGGTCGGCGGCATCGCGCTGGCCTACTTCCTGGTGATGTCGCTGGTGGCCCTCGCCATCGGCCTGCTCGTCGGCAACATCCTGGACCCGGGCACGGGTCTCGCGGTCACCGACGCCATCAAGGAGACCGGCCAGGCGCAGGTCGACGCGGAGGCCAAGGGGACCACCGAGTTCCTGCTGGGCGTCATCCCGACGACCATCGTCTCCGCGTTCACCTCCGGCGAGGTGCTGCAGACCCTGCTGATCGCGCTGCTCTGCGGCTTCGCCCTGCAGGCCATGGGGTCGGCCGGGCAGCCCGTCCTGCGCGGCATCGAGCACATCCAGCGGCTGGTCTTCCGCGTCCTGGCCATGATCATGTGGGCCGCGCCGATCGGTGCCTTCGGCGCCATCGCCGCCGTCACCGGTTCGGCCGGCGTCGACGCGCTCAAGAGCCTGGCCGTGCTGATGCTCGGCTTCTACGTCACCTGCTTCCTCTTCGTCTTCCTGGTGCTGGGCGCGCTGCTGCGCTTCATCGCGGGCGTCAACGTCTTCTCGCTCTTCAAGTACCTGGGCCGCGAGTTCCTGCTGATCCTGTCCACCTCCTCCTCGGAGTCGGCGCTGCCGCGCCTGATCGCCAAGATGGAGCACCTGGGGGTCAGCAAGCCGGTGGTCGGCATCACCGTCCCGACCGGCTACTCCTTCAACCTCGACGGCACCATGATCTACATGACCATGGCCTCGCTGTTCATCGCCGACGCCATGGGCACCCCGATGTCCATCGGCGAGCAGATCCCGCTGCTGCTCTTCCTGCTGGTCGCCTCCAAGGGCGCGGCCGGTGTCTCCGGCGCCGGGCTCGCCACGCTGGCTGGCGGCCTCCAGTCGCACAAGCCCGCCCTGGTGGACGGCATCGGCCTGATCGTCGGCATCGACCGCTTCATGAGCGAGGCCCGCGCCCTCACCAACTTCGCGGGCAACGCCGTCGCCACCGTGCTGATCGGCACCTGGACCAAGGAGATCGACCGGGAGCGGGTGGACGAGGTGCTCGCCGGACGGGCCCCGTTCGACGAGAAGACGCTGCTGGACGACCACGGCGTCGCCGAGGACCCCGAGGACGGCGCGGACCTGCCCGGGCAGGGCGGCGAGAAGGAGCTGGCCAAGGCCTGAATCGGCCGGCGCGACATCCGCACACTCCGGGCGGCCGAGGTGCTCCCCCCGTTGCTCGGCCGCCCGGTCCCCGAAACCCCGCGCCTTCCGGCGCGGGGTTTCCCCTTGGCGCCGGGCTTCTTGCCTTGACGTCCGCGTCAGGGCTTACGTTCGTCCGCATGCGAATCGGCGAGCTGGCCGCACGGGCCGGGACCACGACGCGGACGCTGCGGTACTACGAGTCGCGCGGCCTGCTGCCCGCGCGGCGCGCCGGCAACGGCTACCGGACGTACGACGAGGACGACCTGAAGCTGCTGCGGCAGATCAGGACGCTCCAGGACTTCGGGTTCGACCTGGAGGAGACCCGCCCCTTCGTGGAGTGCCTGCGCGCCGGGCACCCCGAGGGCGACTCCTGCCCGGCCTCCCTCGTGGTCTACCGGCGCAAGCTGGCGGAGCTGGACGCCCTGATCGGGCAGCTGTCGTCGGTCCGGGCGCAGGTCGGCGCACAGCTGGCGCGGGCCGAGGCGGCGGTTCCGGGGGGTCCGGAGCCGAAGTGCGAGCTGGGAGGGCACACATGACAGGCGACGGGGTGGCCGAGGTGACGGACGCCGGGTTCGGTACGGAGGTACTGGGCAGCGAACTGCCGGTGCTGGTGGAGTTCACCGCCGACTGGTGCCCGCCGTGCCGACAGATGGCCCCGGTGCTCAGGGCCCTGGCCGCGGAGCAGGGTGAGCGGCTCCGGGTGGTGCAGGTGAACGTCGACCGGAACCCGACGACCACGAACGCGTACAAGGTGCTCTCGATGCCGACCTTCATCGTCTTCCGCGACGGTGAGCCGGTGAAGTCGATGGTGGGCTCGCGGCCCAAGCGGCGGCTGCTGGAGGAGCTGTCCGACGTGATCTGACCCGTCCCGATACGAAGAAATCCCCCGGCAATTGCGCCCGGGGGATTTCTTTGCGTATATTCGTTGATTCGTGACTTCAGGAGAATGAGGTCACGAAGAAGTTCAGTGAGCACAGTATATCCGGGCGGGAGTGGAATTGTCAAACACCGAATTTCCGGACGATGAATTGCGGCAGGAGCAGGAATTCATCGACGGACTCTACGCACGCGTGGACGCCCTGCGCGGCGACACCGAGGACTCGGTCACGGACGCGCTCGCGCGGGGCAACACGCCCATGCAGGCCCGGCTGGAGCGGGACATCCTGGTCGCCGAGCGCTCGGGGCTGCTCGCCGCGCTCAACGCGGTGGACGGCTCCCTGTGCTTCGGCCGGATCGACCTCGCTTCCGGCGCCGCCCACCGCATCGGCCGCATCGGTCTGCGCGCCGACGACGCCGAACGCACCCCGGTCCTGATCGACTGGCGGGCCGACGTCGCCCGCCCCTTCTACCTGGCCACCGGCCACACCCCGATGGGCCTGCGCCGCCGCCGTCACATCGCGAGCGAGGGCCGCCGGGTCACCGCCCTGCACGACGAGATCCTCGACCTCGGCGACGAGACCCGCACCGGCCACGAGGACCCGTCCGGGGACGCCGTGCTGCTCGCCGCGCTGAACTCCGCGCGCACCGGCCGCATGGGCGACATCGTGCAGACCATCCAGGCCGACCAGGACCGCATCATCCGCGCCCCGCACCGCGGTGTCCTGGTCGTCGAGGGCGGCCCCGGCACCGGGAAGACAGCCGTCGCCCTGCACCGCGCCGCCTACCTCCTCTACGAGCACCGCGAGCTGCTCGCCAAGCGCGCCGTCCTGATCGTCGGCCCGAACCCGGCCTTCCTCGGCTACATCGGCGAGGTACTGCCCTCCCTGGGCGAGACCGGCGTGCTCCTCGCCACCGTCGGCGAGCTGTTCCCCGGCGTGAGGGCCACGGCGACGGACACCCCGCGGGCGGCGGCGGTGAAGGGCCGCGCCGACATGGCGGACGTCCTCGCCGAGGTGGTCCGCGACCGGCAGGCGCTGCCCGACCCGGTGATCGCGATCGAGCACGACCGCGAGATCCTCATGCTCGACGACGACCTGGTCAACGTCGCCCGCGAGCGCACCCGCGCGGCGAAGCTGCCGCACAACGCGGCCCGCGAGCACTTCGAGGGCCACATCCTCAACACTCTCACCGACATGGTCGCCGAACGCATCGGCACCGACCCCTACGACGGCACCAACCTCCTCGACCCCAGCGACATCACCCAGATCCGCGACGAACTCGCCGAGAACCCCGAGGTCTGGTCGGCGATCGACCGGCTGTGGCCCCGGATCACCCCGCGGCGCCTGGTCGCCGACTTCCTCGCCGCTCCCGAGGCCTTCCTCGCCGCCGAGGACGCCGCCGCCGTCCGCCGTCCGGTCACCCGGCGCTGGACCGTGGCCGACGTCCCCCTGCTGGACGAGGCGGCCGAACTGCTCGGCGTGGACGACCGCGTCGCCCGCTCCCGCGCCGAACGCGAGCGGGAGCGGCAGATCGCCTACGCGCAGGGCGTGCTGGACGTGTCGTACGCGTCCCGGACCTACGAGTTCGAGGACAAGGACGAGGAGGACGCGGAGGTGCTGTCGGCGCACGACATCATCGACGCCGAGCGGTTCGCCGAACGCCAGGAGGAGGAGGACCACCGCAGCGCCGCCGAGCGGGCCGCGGCCGACCGCACCTGGGCCTTCGGGCACATCATCGTCGACGAGGCGCAGGAGCTGTCCCCGATGGCCTGGCGGCTGCTGATGCGCCGCTGCCCGACCCGCTCGATGACCCTGGTCGGCGACCCGGCGCAGACCGCGGAGGCGGCCGGTGTCGGCTCCTGGTCGAAGATCCTCGCGCCGTACGTCGAGGACCGCTGGGAGCACACCCGGCTGGGCGTCAACTACCGCACCCCGGCCGAGATCATGGACGTGGCGGCGGCCGTCGTCCGCGCAGACGACCCCGCCTTCACACCGCCCAGCTCGGTGCGCTCGACGGGGGCACGGCCCTGGATCCGGGCCACCGGCGACCTCCCGGCCGCCGTCGCCGAGGCCGCCCGGGAGCTGGCCCCCGAGGAGGGCCGCCTCGCCGTCATCGCCCCGCGCGAGCTGCACCGGGCGCTCGCGGCCCGGCTGGACGGCGTGACGGCGGACGCCGAGCCGGACCTGACCCACGGTGTCGTCCTCCTGGATCCGCGCCAGTCCAAGGGCCTGGAGTTCGACTCCGTCCTGGTGGTCGAGCCCGGCCGCTACGGCACGAGCGACCTGTACGTCGCCCTCACCCGGGCCACCCAGCGGCTCGGCGTCCTGCACACCGAACCGCTGCCGAAGGGCCTGGTGGACACGGCCGGTTAGCCGGGGACAGGGCGCCCCGCGGTACGAGGACCACGGACCCCCGGTCGCCGTCGGGCGGCCGGGGAGCGGGCCGTCAGGCCGGGCGCAGCCAGACCGTCGCCAGGGGCGGCAGGGTCAGCCGGATGCTCGCCGGCCGGCCGTGCCACCCCTGCGGCTCCGGCTTGACCGGGTCCGGGTTGCCCACGTCCCCGCCGCCGTACCGCGCCGCGTCGGTGTTGAGCACCTCGTGCCAGGCGGGGATGTCGTCGGGGACGCCGAGGCGGTACTCCGGGCGGACCACCGGGGCGAAGTTCGACACCGAGAGCAGCGGGGCGCCGTCGGCGTCCAGCCGCAGGAACGCCAGGACGTTGTCCTCGGCGGCGTCCCCGACGACCCACGCGAAGCCGGAGGGATGGGTGTCGCGCTGCCACAGCGCGGGCGTGTCCCGGTAGACGGCGTTCAGGTCGCGGACCAGGTCCAGCACCCCCCGGTGGTCCGCCGCCGCCCCGTACTGCGGGTCGAGCAGCCACCAGTCCGGGCCGCGCGCCTCGGACCACTCCGCGCCCTGGGCGAACTCCTGCCCCATGAAGAGCAGCTGCTTGCCGGGGTGGGCCCACATGTAGCCCAGGTACGCCCGCTCGCTCGCGCGCTGCTGCCACCAGTCGCCCGGCATCTTCGACACCAGCGACTTCTTGCCGTGCACCACCTCGTCGTGGGATATCGGCAGCACGTAGTTCTCGCTGTAGGCGTACACCATCGAGAAGGTCATCTCGCCGTGGTGGTACTTGCGGTGCACCGGCTCGTGGCTCATGTACTCCAGCGAGTCGTGCATCCAGCCCATGTTCCACTTCAGCCCGAAACCGAGCCCGCCGAAACCGCTCGGCCCCTCGTGGTGGGTGGCCCGGGTGACGCCGTCCCAGGCCGTCGACTCCTCCGCGACGGTCACGACGCCGGGCACCCGCCGGTACACCGTCGCGTTCATCTCCTGGAGGAAGGCCACCGCGTCCAGGTTCTCCCGCCCGCCGTGCTCGTTCGGCGTCCACTGGCCCGGCTCGCGCGAGTAGTCCAGGTAGAGCATCGAGGCGACCGCGTCGACCCGCAGCCCGTCGATGTGGAACTCCTCGCACCAGTACACCGCGTTGGCGACCAGGAAGTTGCGCACCTCGCGCCGCCCGAAGTCGAACTCCAGCGTCCCCCAGTCGGGGTGCGCGGCCCGCAGCGGGTCGGAGTGCTCGTACAGCGGGCGCCCGTCGAACTCGGCCAGCGCCCAGTCGTCGCGCGGGAAGTGCGCGGGCACCCAGTCCATCAGGACGCCGATGCCGGCCCGGTGCAGCCGGTCGACCAGGTACTTGAAGTCGTCGGGGTCGCCGAGCCGGGCCGTGGGCGCGTAGAAGCCGGTGACCTGGTAGCCCCAGGAGCCGCCGAAGGGGTGCTCGGCGACCGGCATCAGCTCGACGTGGGTGAAGCCCAGGTCCGCGACGTAGGCCGGCAGCTGCTCCGCCAGCTCGCGGTAGGTGAGGCCGGGGCGCCAGGAGGGCAGGTGGACCTCGTACACCGACATCGGCGCCTCGTGCGCGGGGGCCTGGGCGCGACGGGCCAGCCACGCGTCGTCCTCCCACGTGTACTCCGAGACGTGCACGACGGAGGAGGTGGCCGGCGGAACCTCCGTGCGCCGGGCCATCGGGTCGGCGCGGAAGGTGCGCGAGCCGTCGGGCCGGGTGATCTCGAACTTGTACAGCTCTCCCGCGCCGATCCCGGGCAGGAACAGCTCCCAGACCCCGGTGCCGCCCAGCGACCGCATGGGGTGGCCGGTGCCGTCCCAGAAGTTGAAGCCGCCGGCCACCCGGACCCCGCGCGCGTTCGGCGCCCACACCGTGAAGCGGGTGCCCGCGACGCCCTCGTGGGTCGCCGGACGCGCGCCGAGCGCCTGCCACAGCTGCTCGTGGCGCCCCTCGCCGATCAGGTGCAGGTCCAGGTCGCCCAGCGTGGGCAGGAAACGGTACGGGTCCTCGACCTCCTGGTCGGTGTCCCCGTAGGTCACCAGGAGCCGGTAGACCGGTACCTCGCCGAGCGGCAGCAGGGCCGAGAAGAAGCCGCCCCCGTCGTCGTGCAGCCCGACCCGCAGCTCCCCGGACAGGACGGTCACCGCCCGCGCGTACGGCCGGAACGCCCGGAAGGCGACACCGCCGGGCACCCGGTGGGCGCCGAGCACGGAGTGGGGGTCGTGGTGCGTGCCGGCGAGCAGCCGCTCCCGGTCGGCGGCGTCCAGCACGGGGGAGACGGCGACCTCGGCCGGTACCGCCTCCTTCGCGCTCCTCCGGGCGGCCCTGCCCTCCGCGGGCGCCTTCTTCGCGGCGCCCTTCTTCCCTCCCGCCCCGCCGGCCGCCTTCCCGGCCGCCGTCCGCTTCGCGGCGGGCGGCTGCCCGGCCGTCTTCTTGACGGTCGCCTTCCTGGCCGTGGCCTTCTCGGCTGTGGCTTTCTCGGCCGCCGTCTTCTTGGCCGCGGCCTTCTTCGCGACCGCCTTCTCGGCCGTCGCCTTCTTCGGGGTCGTCCCCCGGGCCACCGCCTTCCGAGGCGGCGCCGCCTGCTGCGCGGCGCTCTTCTCCTCGGCCGTCTTCTTCGGGTCGGGACCGCTGGACGAGGGGCGGGGGGTCACGGGCGGGGCCTCCTGGGCGAAGTGGGATCAGGAAGGGGGGCGGGCAGCGGCGTCACGCCGGTTCGGGCGTGGACAGGCGTCGCACCGCGGACATCGGCACCGCCAGCCACTCGGGGCGGTGGCGTGCCTCGTACAGCACCTCGTAGACCGCCTTGTCCGTCTCGTGGGCGCGCAGCATCACCGGGTCGGTGCGCGGGTCGACGCCGGCGGCCTCCGCGTACCCGGTGCAGAACGCGGCCCGGCAGCTGTCGGCCCAGCCGGGCACGGGCGCGTCGGCCGAGTGCGCGGCGTAGTCGAAGGAACGCAGCATCCCGGCGACGTCCCGCACCGGCGGCTGCGGCATCCGGCGTTCGGCCAGGGGTTTCGCGGGCTCCCCCTCGAAGTCGATCAGCGACCACCGGCCGGAGGGCGAGCGCAGGCACTGACCGAGGTGCAGGTCACCGTGGACGCGCTGGGCGGTCCAGGTGCGGCCCTCGGCGGCCAGGTCGTCCAGCGCGGTGAAGGCGGTGCGCAGCGCGGGCGCGTAGGGCCGCAGCAGGGGCACCGCACGGGCGGCCTCCTCCAGCCGTCCGGTCATGCCCTCGGCGAGCTGCCGCATCTGGCCGTGACCGAGGGTGACGGTCGGCAGGGCGCGGGCCAGCGCGCCGTGCACCTCGGCGGTGGCTCGGCCGAGCGCCCGCGCCTCCGCGGCGAAGTCCTCGCCCTTGGCCAGTTCGCGCAGGGCCAGCTCCCAGCCGTCGCTCGCGCCCTGTACGTACGGCTGGAGGACGCCCAGCACCCAGGGCCGGCCGGCCAGGTCGGCCACCATCCAGCCGGCCGGTGCCGGCACCCGGTCGCAGCCCGCCCGGGCGAGCGCCAGCGGCAGCTCCAGGTCGGGGTTGACGCCGGGCACGATCCGGCGGAGCAGCTTGAGAATGAACGTATCTCCATACACGACCGACGAGTTGGACTGCTCGGCGGTCATCAGTCGCGGCACCAGGCCGCCGCGTATCTCCTGGTCCCGGTCCCGCTCGAAACGGAGCCCGCCGATGCGGGCCTGGGTGCGCAGCGCCTCCAGGAGCATCTCGGCGGGCCTGGTGTCGTGGAGGGCGTCGTAGACGGTGCGGCCGGCCAGCGGGCCCTCGGTGACGTGTCCGATCAGCGCGGGCGCCAGCCGGGGCGGCAGCGCCTCGCGCGCGCCTATGAGGAGCTGGTAGCAGTCCCCGGGCTCCTCGGGCGCGCCGGAACCCGCGGCGAGCTGCTGATGGGCACGGACCAGCACGTGGTGGAGCCCGAGGCGGGCGTCGGCCGGCAGCAGCTCGGTGGCGGCGACCAGCGAGAACCCGGTGACCGGGCGCCCCTTGCCCGCGAACCAGCGCTGCCGTGGCAGCCAGTCCCGCAGGAGTGGATCGAGTGACGCAAGGAGGCCTGGCGGGCTCGTGCTCGTGACGGTGCGTGTGACGGCTTCCGACATGGCGTCGCGTCCTTTCCCCGGGTCGACGGGGTGTTACTGATGCGTGCCCCGGGCGGGGCGGCAGAAACCGCCCCGCGCCGGGGTGAGGGGCCCTGAGGCCTAGACGGCGTCCTTGCGGAGCCGGAACCAGTAGAAGCCGTGCCCGCCGAGGGTCAGCAGGTACGGCAGCTCGCCGACCGCCGGAAAGCGGACCCCGCCGAACAGCTCGACCGGGTGGCGTCCCTCGAAGGCGCTCAGGTCCAGCTCGGTGGGCTGTGCGAACCGGGAGAAGTTGTGCACGCACAGCACCAGGTCGTCCTCGTACTCCCGCAGGAAGGCCAGCACCGCGGGGTTGGAGGAGGGCAGCTCCGTGTACGAACCGAGACCGAAGGCCACGTTCTGCTTGCGGATCTCGATCATGCGGCGGGTCCAGTGCAGCAGGGAGGACGGCGAGGCCATGGAGGCCTCGACGTTCGTCACCTGGTAGCCGTAGACCGGGTCCATGATCGTGGGCAGGAAGAGGCGCCCGGGGTCGGACGAGGAGAAGCCCGCGTTGCGGTCCGGCGTCCACTGCATCGGGGTGCGGACCGCGTCGCGGTCACCGAGCCAGATGTTGTCGCCCATGCCGATCTCGTCCCCGTAGTAGAGGATCGGCGAGCCGGGCAGGGAGAGCAGCAGCGCGGTGAACAGCTCGATCTGGTCGCGGTCGTTGTCCAGGAGCGGGGCGAGCCGCCGGCGGATGCCGATGTTGGCGCGCATGCGCGGGTCCTTGGCGTACTCCGCGTACATGTAGTCGCGCTCCTCGTCGGTGACCATCTCCAGGGTCAGCTCGTCGTGGTTGCGCAGGAAGATGCCCCACTGGCAGTTGGAGGGGATGGCCGGGGTCTTGGCGAGGATCTCGGAGACCGGGTAGCGCGACTCGCGGCGCACAGCCATGAAGATGCGGGGCATGACCGGGAAGTGGAAGGCCATGTGGCACTCGTCGCCGCCGGAGGAGAAGTCGCCGAAGTAGTCGACCACGTCCTCCGGCCACTGGTTGGCCTCCGCCAGCACCACCGTGTCCGGGTACTGCGCGTCGATCTCCTTGCGCACCCGCTTCAGGAACTCGTGGGTGCGCGGGAGGTTCTCGCAGTTGGTGCCCTCCTCCTGGTACAGGTACGGCACCGCGTCCAGCCGGAACCCGTCGATCCCGAGGTCCAGCCAGAACTTCAGAGCGGAGATCATCTCCTCCTGCACGGCCGGGTTCTCGTAGTTCAGGTCCGGCTGGTGGGAGAAGAAGCGGTGCCAGAAGTACTGCTTGCGCACCGGGTCGTAGGTCCAGTTGGACGCCTCGGTGTCGACGAAGATGATCCGCGCGTCCTGGTACTGCTTGTCGTCGTCGGCCCAGACGTAGTAGTCGCCGTAGGGGCCGTCGGGGTCCTTGCGGGACTCCTGGAACCACGGGTGCTGGTCGCTGGTGTGGTTCATGACGAAGTCGATGATCACGCGCATGCCGCGCTGGTGGGCGGCGTCCACGAACTCGACGAAGTCGGCCAGGTCGCCGAACTCGGGCAGGACGGCGGTGTAGTCGGAGACGTCGTAACCGCCGTCACGGAGCGGTGACTTGAAGAAGGGCGGCAGCCAGAGGCAGTCCACCCCGAGCCACTGGAGGTAGTCCAGCTTGGCGGTGAGGCCCTTGAGGTCGCCGACGCCGTCGCCGTTGCTGTCCTGGAAGGAGCGGACGAGGACCTCGTAGAAGACGGCTCGTTTGAACCAGTCCGGGTCCCGGTCCTTGGCGGGTGTGTCCTCGAAGGTGTCCGGCACGGGCTCGTTGACGATCATGTGGTGGGTGACCCTCCGATCTGCGGGTGGGACGGTCGCAGAACCGTGCAGACGTGCGCGGGCGAACGGCCCGGCTCCAGGCGCACATAGTTGGCCCTGCCCCAGTGGTAGGTCTCGCCGGTGAGCTCGTCGCGCACCGGCACCGACTCGTGCCAGTCCAGGCCGAGTTGCGGCATGTCCAACGAGACCGTCGCCTCCTGGGTGTGGTGGGGGTCGAGGTTGGCGACCACCAGAACCGTGTTCGACCCCTGCCGCTTCGAGTAGGCGATCACCTCCTCCTTGTCCGTGGCGTGGAAGTGCAGATCGCGCAGTTGCCGAAGGGCCGGGTTCTGGCGCCGGATGGTGTTGAGCTTGGTGAGGAGGGGGGCGATGGTGCGGCCCTCGCGTTCGGCGGCGGCCCAGTCGCGGGGTGTGAGCTGGTACTTCTCGCTGTCGAGGTATTCCTCGGAGCCTTCGCGCAGGGGGGTGTTCTCGCAGAGTTCGTAGCCGCTGTAGATGCCCCAGGTGGGGGAGAGGGTGGCGGCCAGGACGGCGCGGACCTCGAAGGCGGGGCGGCCGCCGTGCTGGAGGTAGGCGTGCAGGATGTCGGGGGTGTTGGCGA
>NZ_JBIDCI010000002.1:0-74353 GCF_043204535.1 Streptomyces sp. NPDC047853
GATCTTTCCGACCCGATTTCCTCGGTGCTTTCCAGGTTCCCGCTTTCGCGTTTCCCTTTCCGGCGGTTCCGACTCTATCAGATCCTTTCGGGCTCCGATTCCCCGTCAGAAGGGGGTGTCTCCGCGGCTGTTGGGCCGTTTCAACGAGGTGAGACTCTAGCGGATTCCCGGCCCCCGAGCTAATCGGGGGTCGCGTCCTTTCGAACGTGGATTCCTCATTCCGTAAATACACACGCACACGTCAACGACGCCGACAATGCGACTGTTCGTCGAAGAGTGGTGGGTACTTGCGGAATCGCTGTCCGGGGACCGACCGGGGTCGGCGCTCACGTCGGACAACTCGGAGAACACTACGAGCGCGGCACCGGTGTGTCAAACCCCGGGCCCGGGGGCCTGCGCGGGCGTAGTGTGGGACGCGTGACGACGCGTACGTGTACCCAGCTCTGGTGGGCCGCCTGACGGCGGCCGTACGTACGTGTGCACTCAACGGCCGCCGCTTCGGCGGCCGTTCTCGTATCTCCCTCCGGGAGGGGCGGCCGACGGTGGCGGCGGTCCTGACCAGGAGGTAGAGGGATGACAAGGGTCTTCAGTGGGGTCAAGCCGACCGGGCACCTGACGCTGGGGAACTATCTGGGGGCCATGCGGCAGTGGGCCGCGGAGGACCAGCATCGGTCGGACGCCCTGTTCTGCGTCGTCGACCTGCACGCGCTGACCGTGGACCACGACCCCGCGCGGGTGCGGAGACTGAGCCGACAGGCCGCGTCCTTGCTGCTGGCGGCGGGGCTGGACCCCGACCTGTGCACCGTGTTCGTACAGAGCCACGTCGACGAGCACGCGCGGCTGTCGTACGTACTGGAGTGCGTCGCCACGGACGGGGAGATGCGGCGGATGATCCAGTACAAGGAGAAGGCCGCGCGGGAACGGGAGCGGGGCGGGAGTGTGCGGCTGTCGCTGCTGACGTATCCCGTGCTGATGGCGGCCGACATCCTGGCGTACGGGACGGACGACGTGCCGGTCGGAAATGACCAGACGCAGCACGTGGAGCTGGCGCGGGATCTCGCGGTGCGGTTCAACCAGCGGTACGGGCACACGTTCGTGGTGCCGCGGGCCACTAATCCGGCGGTGGCGGCCCGGGTGATGAATCTGCAGGAGCCGACCTCGAAGATGGGGAAGAGCGACGACGTCGGGCCCGGGATCGTCTATCTGCTGGACGAGCCGGACGTGGTGCGCAGGAAGGTCGCGCGGGCCGTGACCGACAGCGGGCGGGACGTCGTGTACGACCCGGCGGAGCGGCCCGGGCTCGCGAACCTGCTGGAGATCCTCGCCGCCTGCACGGGCGGGGAGCCGGCGGCACTGGCGGGCGCGTACGACTCGTACGGGGCGTTGAAGAAGGACACCGCGGAGGCGGTGGTCGAGGTGTTGCGGCCCGTGCAGGACCGGCACAAGGAGTTGTGCGCCGATCCCGGGCATGTGGAGCGGGTGCTGCGGGAGGGCGCGGAGAAGGCCCGGGCCATGGCCCGGCCCACCGTGGACGCCGCCTACCGGGCGATCGGACTGTTGCCACCGGTGGGCGGGGATCGGTAGCCCCGCTGGCTGGGACCCGGCCGCCGCGGGTGCTCCCCCGCGGCGGTGGCCCGGGGGCGTGCCCGCAGGTGTCAGTCCTTGGTGCCGGAGGCCAGTTCGCGGCTGCGGTCGCGGGCGGCCTCCAGGGCCGCGATCAGGGCGGCCCTGACGCCGTGGTTCTCCAGTTCGCGGATGGCGTTGATCGTGGTGCCGGCGGGGGACGTCACGTTCTCGCGGAGCCTCACCGGGTGCTCGCCGCTGTCGCGGAGCATGGTCGCGGCGCCGATCGCGGACTGGACGATCAGGTCGTGGGCCTTGTCGCGGGGCAGGCCGAGGAGGATGCCGGCGTCGGTCATCGCTTCGACCAGGTAGAAGAAGTACGCCGGGCCGGAGCCGGAGAGGGCGGTGCAGGCGTCCTGCTGGGACTCGGGGACGCGGAGGGTCTTGCCGACGGCGCCGAAGATCTCCTCGGTGTGGGCCAGGTGGCCGGCGGTGGCGTGGGTGCCGGCGGAGATGACGGACATGGCCTCGTCGACGAGGGCCGGGGTGTTCGTCATGACGCGGACGACCGGGGTGCCGGGGGCGAGGCGCTCCTCGAAGAAGGAGGTCGGGATGCCGGCCGCGCCGCTGATGACCAGGCGGTCGGCGGGGACGTGCGGCGCCAGCTCGTCGAGGAGGGTGCCCATGTCCTGCGGCTTGACCGTGAGGATGAGGGTGTCGGCGGACTTCGCGGCCTCGGCGTTGGTGACGGGGGTGACTCCGTGGCGGGTGCGGAGTTCCTCGGCCCGTTCCCGGCGGCGGGCCGTGACCAGGAGGTCGGCGGGTGCCCAGCCGGCTCCGATCATTCCGCTGAGCAGGGCTTCACCGATCTTGCCGGTGCCGAGGACTGCGACTTTCTGGGTCATGTTTTCGGTGCCCTCCGGGTGCCCTGTGCGGGTGCGTCGTCCGTCGCCATCCTCGCATCCCGGGGAGGCGTGGAGCCGGGGCGTCCGGTGGGCGGGATGCCGGTGGGGCGGATGCCGCCTACGCCGTGCGGCGTTTGAGGGTGGCGGCGCCCAGGGCGAGGACGAGGAGGGCGCAGCCCGCCACGACCAGGGCGTCCCGTACGAAGGCGGCCGTCATGTCGGTGTGGCGCAGGACCTCGTTCATGCCGTCGACCGCGTAGGACATGGGCAGGACGTCGGAGACGGCCTCCAGCGCCGGGTGCATGTCGTCGCGCGGGGTGAAGAGGCCGCACAGGAGGAGCTGGGGGAAGATCACGGCCGGCATGAACTGGACCGCCTGGAACTCGGAGGCCGCGAAGGCCGAGACGAAGAGGCCGAGCGCGGTGCCCAGGAGGGCGTCCAGCAGGGCGACCAGGAGGAGGAGCCAGGGGCTGCCGGTGACGTCGAGGCCCAGGAACCAGACCGCCAGGCCGGTCGCGAGGGCCGACTGGACGATGGCGAGGGCTCCGAAGGCGAGGGCGTAGCCCGCGATGAGGTCGGCCTTGCCCAGCGGCATGGCCAGGAGGCGTTCGAGGGTGCCGGAGGTGCGCTCGCGCAGGGTCGCGATCGAGGTGACCAGGAACATCGTGATCAGCGGGAAGATCCCGAGCAGCGAGGCGCCGATGTTGTCGAAGGTGCGCGGGCTGCCGTCGAAGACGTAGCGCAGCAGGAACAGCATCACGCAGGGGATCAGGAGCAGCAGGGCGATCGTGCGGGGGTCGTGGGCCAGCTGGCGCACGACGCGGGTCGCGGTGGCCGCGGTGCGGGCGGGGCTCAGGGGGCGGGTGGGGGCGGGGGGCACGGCCGTCGGCTTCGTCGGCGTGGTCGGCGTGGTCGTCCGCGTGGTCATCGGGTGGTCTCCTTCGCGCGGGCTGCCTCGGTCGCCTCGTCGACGAGGTGGAGGAAGGCCTCCTCGACCGTCTCGGCGGCGGTGCGGGTGCGCAGGGCGTCGGGGGTGTCCTCGGCGAGGACCCGGCCCTCGCGCATCAGCAGGAGGCGGTCGCAGCGCTCGGCCTCGTCCATGACGTGGGAGGAGACGAGGAGGGTGGCGCCGCGGTCTGCGGCGATGGAGTGGAAGAGGGCCCACAGGTCGCGGCGCAGGACGGGGTCGAGGCCGACGGTCGGTTCGTCGAGGACCAGCAGCTCGGGGGTGCCGAGGAGGGCGACGGCGAGGGAGACGCGGCTGCGCTGGCCGCCGGAGAGGTTGCCGGCCAGGGCGTCGGCGTGGGTGGTGAGGTCGACGTCGGCGACGGCCCGGGTGACGTGCTCGCGCCGGCGGTCGGCGGCGGCGCGGCCGGGGTCGAGTATCGCGGCGAAGTAGTCCAGGTTCTGGCGGACGGTCAGGTCGTCGAAGACCGAGGGGGCCTGGGTGACGTAGCCGATGCGGGTGCGCAGGCCCGGGTGGCCGGCCGGGCGGCCGAGGACGTCCAGGGTGCCGGTGACCTTCGCCTGGGTGCCGGCGATCGCGCGCATCAGGGTCGACTTGCCGCAGCCGGAGGGGCCGAGGAGGCCGGTGATCCGGCCCGGCGGAACCGTGAAGTCGAGGGAGCGCAGGACGGTGCGGGGGCCGCGGACGACGGTGAGGGCCTCGGCGCGGACGGCGGGCGCGGTGGGGGCCGGGCGTGGGGGGTCGGGAGGGCGGGAGGCGTAATTCATCATGTGATGAATAATGCTCTCCCGCCCGGATGCCGTCAAGCGGTCGCGGGGGCCCTGGCGAGCAGGAGGCGGACGTCGTACGTCTCCTCGACGACGCCGTCCGGGAAGTCGGCCAGGAGGTGCCGGCGCTCCTCGGCGAGGAAGGCGGCGCCGCGGTCCTCGCCGTCCGTCAGGAAGACCGAGCGGCTGCCGAGGTTGGCCAGGTGGGTGTCGAGCGGGACGCGGCGGCTCCAGCGGGCGGTGCGGTGGACGAAGTCGAGGAGGCCGGCCGGGTCCGCGGTGCGGGCGCCGACGTCGCGTTGCTGGGCGGAGAGTGCGAGGCCGAAGTGGCGGTCGACACGGACGGCCGCCGCCGCGATCCACGGCACGTCGAGGGCCGCCGTGTTCCACCACAGGGCCAGCGCGCCGCCGGGACGCAGCACGCGCAACGCCTCCGGCACGGCCCGGTCGGGGTCGGTCCAGTGCCAGGCCTGGGCGTACGTGAGGAGGTCGGCGCTGTGGTCGGCGAGCGGGAGGGCGTTGCCGCTGCCCCGGAGGACGGGGACGTCGGGGAGGGTGCGCCGGAACTCCGCGGCCATGCCGGCGCCGGGCTCGACGGCGATCACGTCGGCGCCGCGCGCGTGCAGGAGGGCGGTGGCGATGCCCGTGCCGGCGCCGACGTCCACCACGCGGGAGCCGGCCAGGGGGCGGCCGGCGAGTTCCTCCACCGCGTCGAGGAGGGCGGGCGGGTAGGAGGGGCGGTTGGCCGCGTACTGGGCGGCGGCCGCGTTGAAGGAGTGGGCCCGGGTGGCGCGGGTGACCTCGGGGGCGCGGGGGGTTCCGGCGGGGGGTGGGGTGGTGTTCGAGGTGGTGCCGGGTGTCGTCATACGGCCATGGTGGGGCCGGACGGGGGGCGTGGAGGGGGTGCCGGGGGGCGGGGCGGGGGCGGGTGCCGGGGGTTGAGCCGTGGGGCGTGCGGGGTGCTGCGAGGCGCCGGGGGCCGACAGGTCAGCGGCGGCGTTTCCTGGACGGGTTGCCCGAGCGGCGGGTGGTGCGCTTCTCGTACTCCTCGCGGGCCTTCTCGTACTCGGCGCGGTGGAGTTTCTCGCCCGGGGCCTCGGTGAAGGTGCGGAGGAAGTAGGCGAGGAGGGAGCCGACGAAGCCGATGGCCAGCAGGCCGCGGAGGGAGGCCTGGCGGTCGGGGTCGGGGCGGCTGGTGAAGGTGGACCAGGTGTGCCGGAAGGCCAGGGCGCTGCAGACCGCGAACATCACGACCATCAGCAGCGAGACGGCGCTGCCGACGTCGGCGATCCGGAGGCCGTCGTAGGCGACGCGCAGGACGACGCAGGCGGCGACCGCCGCGGCGAGGGAGCCGACGGCCAGGCCCGCCCGGCGCGCGGGGTAGCCGTGGTCGTGGTGCACCCACGTCGTGCCGTAGAACCGGATGGGTTCGGGGCGGGGGCCGGCGGGGAGGGAGGAGCCCGCGGGGGTGTCCGGGGTGCCGTGCGTACCGTTCTCTGCGCTCACGGTTCGATTATGGCGCCGGATGTGCTGCGGGCTCCGGGTGGGATCAGGCGCAGCGCGGGGCGACGTAGCCGTCGCTGCCGGTCTGCACGTAGGCGTCCGAGACGTACTGGCCGCTGCCGATGTTGTCCCAGATCTTGCTCGTGCCGTACGGGCCGGCCACCGTCGTGCCCGGCCGCTGGCAGTAGATGGGGATCTGGGCGCCCTCGGGCAGGACCCGCACCGTGCCGTAGCCGGTGCCGGGGCCGCTGCGGACGTTGAGGCGGACCCCCGGGGCCACCGAGTAGTACCGGACGACCGCGGCGACCCCCGCGACCGTGGTCGCCGTCTCGGCCGCGGCTTCCTGTACGCGGTCAACTGCCATGTGATGCTCCCCCCGTTGAGCCCCACGAGTCTCGTGGGGCCACGTTGATTCCCCAGGAACAAGCCACGAAACTCCCGTTCGCAACTCGCACGCGGAGGCTAGCAAGCCGCCTCGGTCCCGTACGAACCATCGACTAGGCTCCGAGCGTCGCGCGCGCGGACGAACAGCACGGGGGTGGTCCCATGGCGCCGCAGCGGAACGCCGGGGCGAGCACGGAAGCGGAACTTCCGCAGTACGCCGGTCACTACCGTCTGGAGTCCTGTCTGGGTTCGGGCGGCATGGGCGTCGTGCATCTGGCGCGCAGCACCTCCGGGATGCGCGTCGCGGTGAAGATCGTGCATGCGCCGTACGCCAAGGATCCCGAGTTCAGGGGCCGTTTCCGGCAGGAGGTCGCCGCGGCGCGGCAGGTGAGCGGGGCCTTCACGGCGCCGGTCGTCGATGCCGATCCGGACGCCGCACGGCCCTGGATGGCCACCCTCTACATCCCCGGTCCGACCCTCTCGGAGCAGGTGAAGCGGAACGGTCCCATGGACGAGGACCAGTTGCGCCGGCTGATGGCGGGGCTCGCCGAGGCGTTGCGTGACATCCACCGGGTCGGGGTGGTGCACCGGGACCTGAAGCCGAGCAACGTGCTGCTCGCCGAGGACGGGCCCAAGGTCATCGACTTCGGCATCTCCCGGCCGAAGGACAGCGAACTGCGCACCGAGACGGGCAAGCTGATCGGGACTCCCCCGTTCATGGCGCCCGAGCAGTTCCGGCGGCCCCGCGAGGTCGGTCCCGCCGCCGACGTCTTCGCCCTCGGGTCGCTCATGGTGCACGCGGCGACCGGACGCGGGCCGTTCGACTCCGACAGCCCCTACGTCGTCGCCTACCAGGTCGTGCACGACGAGCCCGACCTGACCGGCGTGTCCGAGTCGCTCGCGCCGTTGGTGCTGCGGTGTCTGGCCAAGGAGCCCGAGGACCGGCCCACGCCGGACGAGCTGATGCGGGAGCTGCGGTCGGTGGCGGCGGCCTACGACACCCAGGTGTTCGTGCCGGGCCGGCGGGCGGAGGAGGCGCCGGCCCCGGAGACGACCGGGGCCGCGGAGGCGGAGGCTCCCGCAGCACCGGCCGCGCGGCGGCTCGGGAAGCGGGCGGCGCTGGTGGCCGGGGCGCTCTGCCTCGCCGTGACCGGTGGGCTCGTCTCGGTCCAGGTGTTCGGCGACGCAAAGCCGGCGCACCGGACGCCCGCCGCCCGGAGCGCACCGGGTGGGTTCGGCGCGTGGGAGGCGGTGCCCGGCTCGCGGGAGGGCGGCACGCCCCTGTGCTCGTACGCGGCGCCGCGTCTGCTGTGCGCGCAGCCCGGGACGGTGTTCGCGGTCGATCCGGCCGACGGGAGCACGCTGTGGCGGCACCCCGTCGAGGAGGCCGTGCGGAGCCAGCCGCCGGTCCTCTCGGGCGGGCTCGTGCAGCCCGACGTCGGGCTGCTCGGCCCCCTGGAGGCGCTCGACCCGGCCACGGGTGAGCCGGCGTGGCGGGAGGAGATGCCCGCGTACGACGGCCTGCGGGTCGTCGGCGACATGCTCCTCCTCACCCGCGCCGACGGGATGGTCACCGGCGTGGACAGCGCCTCGGGGCGGACCCGGTGGTCGGGGCGGATTCCGGGGCAGTCCGTGCCGTACTTCACCTCGTTCGCCGGGGAGCGGCGCCCGGCGGCGTACGCGACCGGCGAGACCGCGGACGGGAACCGGACCCGGGTCACCGCGGTGGACCCGGCCAGCGGGGACGTGCGGTGGGACGCGGAGCTGGAGGGTGCGCTGGCCCTGGTGGGGGCCTCGGGCGGGTCCGTGTACCTCGTCCCCGAAGCGGCGACCCACGGGGACGTGAAGGCCGTGGTCCGCTACACGCCCGCCACCGGGGAGACCCGCCGGGCGGACCTGCCGGTGCCGGTCGAGCAGGCGGCGATCGGCGTCCACGGGGACACCGTCCACCTCGCGGGCGCGGGCGGCTCCCTGGTCGCCGTCGACATGGCGGCGGGGAGACAGAGGTGGCGGCTGGAGACGGGGGTGAGCCGTGGCTCGGTGCCCGTCTCCGACGGCCGGCACGTGTACATGACCGTTCCCGACGGACGGCTGCTGGGCGTCGACGCCCGCGAGGGCAGGCTCCTCGGGCAGACCCGGTCCCGGTTCGGCGCCGAGTCGGACCGGGTGCCCGCGACGCTGCCCGAGCCGCTGCTCGCGGGCGGGCACGTGTACGCCGGGGCGCCCGACGGGACCGTCTTCGGCGTGGCGGGACGGGACCCGGCCGCCTGGTGACCCCGCCGGGCGGCGGACCGGGCGGTCAGCCCAGCTTGCTCACGTCGCGCACCGCGCCCTTGTCGGCGCTGGTCGCCATCGCGGCGTACGCCTTCAGGGCCGCGGAGACCTTGCGGTCGCGGTTCCTCGGGGCGTACCTGCCGCCCAGGGCCTGGTCGCGGCGGGCCAGTTCGGCGTCGTCGACGAGCAGTTCGATGGAGCGGTTCGGGATGTCGATGCGGACCCGGTCGCCGTCCTCGACGAGGGCGATGGTGCCGCCCGCGGCCGCCTCGGGCGAGGCGTGGCCGATGGACAGGCCCGAGGTGCCGCCGGAGAAGCGGCCGTCGGTGACCAGGGCGCAGGTCTTCCCGAGGCCGCGGCCCTTCAGGTACGAGGTCGGGTAGAGCATCTCCTGCATGCCGGGGCCGCCCTTGGGGCCCTCGTAGCGGATGACGACGACGTCGCCCTCCTTGACCTGCTGGGTGAGGATCTTCTGGACGGCCTCCTCCTGCGACTCGCAGACGACCGCCGGGCCCTCGAAGGTCCAGATGGACTCGTCGACGCCGGCCGTCTTCACCACGCAGCCGTCGGCGGCGAGGTTGCCACGCAGGACCGCGAGGCCACCGTCCCTGGAGTAGGCGTGCTCGACGGAGCGGATGCAGCCGCCCTCGGCGTCCTGGTCGAGGGAGTCCCAGCGCTCGGACTGGGAGAAGGCCTCGGCGGAGCGCTTGCAGCCGGGGGCCGCGTGCCACAGCTCGACGGCCTCGGGGGCGGGGGAACCGCCCCGGACGTCCCAGGTCTTCAGCCAGTCGGCCAGCGAGGGGCTGTGGACGGAGTGGACGTCCTCGTCGAGCAGGCCGGCGCGGTGCAGTTCGCCGAGGAGGGCGGGGATGCCGCCGGCGCGGTGCACGTCCTCCATGTAGTACGTGCGGTCCTTGGCGACGTTGGGGGCGACCTTGGCGAGGCACGGGACGCGGCGCGAGAGGGCGTCCATCTCGGGGAGACCGAAGGGGACCTCCGCCTCCTGGGCGGCGGCCAGCAGGTGCAGGATCGTGTTGGTGGAGCCGCCCATCGCGATGTCCAGCGCCATGGCGTTCCCGAAGGCCGCGGGGGTGGCGATGTTGCGGGGCAGGACCGAGTCGTCGTCCTGCTCGTAGTAGCGGCGGGTCAGGTCCAGCACCGTGCGGGCGGCGTTCTCGTAGAGCGCCTTGCGGGCGGTGTGGGTGGCCAGGACCGAGCCGTTGCCCGGCAGGGAGAGGCCGATGGCCTCGGTGAGGCAGTTCATCGAGTTGGCGGTGAACATGCCGGAACAGGAGCCGCAGGTGGGACAGGCGTTCTCCTCGATGCGGAGGATGTCCTCGTCGGAGATCTTGTCGTTGACCGCCTCCGACATCGCGTCGACCAGGTCCAGGGTGCGGACCGTGCCGTCGACCAGGGTGGCGCGGCCGGACTCCATGGGGCCGCCGGAGACGAAGACCGTGGGGATGTTCAGGCGGAGCGCCGCGTTGAGCATGCCCGGGGTGATCTTGTCGCAGTTGGAGATGCAGATCAGGGCGTCGGCGCAGTGCGCCTCGACCATGTACTCCACGCTGTCCGCGATCAGGTCGCGGGAGGGCAGGGAGTAGAGCATGCCGCCGTGGCCCATGGCGATGCCGTCGTCGACGGCGATCGTGTTGAACTCGCGCGGGATGCCGCCGGCCGCGACGACCGCCTCGCTGACGATCCGGCCGACCGGCGCGAGGTGGGTGTGGCCCGGCACGAACTCCGTGAAGCTGTTGGCGACGGCGATGATCGGCTTCCGGCCGATGTCCGCGCCGGGTACACCGGAGGCGCGCATCAGGGCGCGGGCGCCCGCCATGTTGCGGCCGTGGGTGACTGTGCGGGACCTCAGCTCGGGCATCGTCGCTCGCCTCGCTCGTGGGCTCGTTGGGAGAGTAATGACTGCCGTCGAGCGTACGCCGGTCATCCAGGACTCGGGACAGGGTGTCCGGAATGCGGGACGCGCGTCTCGCCGTGCGGCACCGCGGGGCGCGCTCAGGGGCCGGTGAGGTGGCCCTGTACGACCGGTGCCAGGCGGGCGACGAGCTGCTCCGGGTCGGCCGAGGCCAGCGGCTCCGCCTTGATCACGTACCGGAGCACCGCGCACCCGACCAGCTGGGCGGCCGCCAGCTCGGTGCGCAGCTCCGCGTCCGGCCCGTCCAGCTGGGCGGCGACACGGCGCAGCAGCTGCGCGGCGACCAGCCGGCGGAAGACGGCGGCGGCGGTCTCGTTGTCGAAGGCGGAGCGGACGATGGCCAGCAGCGGGGTGCGGGTGGCCGGGTCCTCCCAGAGGCCGAAGAAGAAGCGGGTGAGCCGCTCGCCGACCCCGTCGGCGGGTCCGTCGGCGACCGCCCCCGAGGCCCCGCGGACGGGGGCGAAGGCGACCTCGATCGCCGCCTCGAAGACCTGCTCCTTGGTGCCGAAGTAGTGGTGCACCAGCGCCGGGTCGACGCCGGCGGCCTTGGCGATGCCGCGTACGGACGTCTTCTCGTAGCCGCGCTCGGAGAACTCCTCGCGGGCCGCGGTGAGGATGCGGTCGCGGGTGCCGGCGGACTCCGTGCGCGGGGGGCGGCCCCGGCGCCGGGTGCCTCCGGCCGGGGCGCTCATCGCCGGTGCGCCTTCGCCGGGTCCGCCGGCGCGTCCGCGGGGCCCGCCGAGGCCAGGTGGTGGCGGGTGAAGGCCAGCGCCTCGGCGAGATCGGCCTCACGTTCGGCGCTGGACATCGCGCGACGGGTGTTGACCTCGATGACGACATGGCCGTCGAAGCCGGAGCGGGCGACGCGTTCCAGCACCTCGGCGCAGGGCTGGTTGCCGCGGCCGGGGACGAGGTGCTCGTCCTTGGCGGAGCCCCTGCCGTCGGCGAGGTGGAGATGGCCCAGGCGGTCGCCCATGCGGTCGAGCATGTCCAGCGCGTCGCTCCGGGAGGTCGCGGCGTGGCTCAGGTCGATCGTGAAGTGGCGGTAGTCGTCCTTCGTCACGTCCCAGTCGGGGGCGTACGCCTGCATCTCGCGGTCGCGGTAGCGCCAGGGGTACATGTTCTCGACGGCGAACCGCACGTCGGTCTCGTTCGCCATCCGCCAGATGCCGTTGACGAAGTCCCGGGAGTACTGGCGCTGCCAGCGGAACGGCGGGTGGACGACGACGGTGTCCGCCCCGAGCTTCTCCGCGGCGGCGCGGGCGCGCTGCAGCTTGACCCAGGGGTCGGTGGACCAGACCCGCTGCGTGATGAGCAGGCAGGGGGCGTGCACGGCCAGGATCGGCATGTGGTGGTAGTCGCTGAGTCTGCGCAGCGCGTCGAGGTCCTGGCTGACCGGATCGGTCCACACCATGACTTCGACGCCGTCGTACCCGAGGCGTGCGGCGATCTCGAAGGCCGTCGCCGTCGACTCCGGGTAGACGGAAGCCGTCGACAGGGCGACCTTCGCGTCCGGGATGCGGACTACGTCCCTTGGTTCTGCCACGAGGGCCAGGTTACGGGGTGCGGTCGGGTGCCCGCGGGGCGGCCGTTCGCCGTTGTGGCGAGTCCCATACGGTCTCCTGCGTCCCAGGGCGCGCCCCAGGATGCGCCCAGGGGTGGCTACACCGGCCCCATGTGATCGAGTCTGCGCAGGATCACGCCCTCCCTCAGGGCCCAGGGGCAGATCTCCAGGTTCTCCACGCGGAAGAGGTCCATCGCGGCCTCGGCGACCAGGGCACCGGCGAGGAGCTGGCCCGCGCGGCCCTCGGAGACGCCCGGCAGCTCGGCGCGTTCGGCACTGGTCATGGCGGCCAGGCGGGGCACCCACGCCTCCAGGGAGGCCCGCTTCAGCTCGCGCTGCACGTAGAGGCCCTCGGCGGAGCGGGCGGCGCCGGCGATCCGGGCGAGCTGCCGGAAGGTCTTGGAGGTGGCGACCACGTGGTCCGGGGCGCCGAAGCGGCTGAAGTCGCCGACCGTGCGGGCGATCTCCGTACGGACGTGGCGGCGCAGTCTCCTGACGTCGTCCGCGTCGGGCGGGTCCCCCGGCAGCCAGGCGGCGGTCAGCCGGCCCGCGCCGAGCGGCAGCGACACGGCGGTGTCGGGCTCCTCGTCGATGCCGTAGGCGACCTCCAAGGAGCCGCCGCCGATGTCGAGGACCAACAGCTTGCCCGCGGACCAGCCGAACCAGCGGCGCACGGCGAGGAAGGTGAGCCGGGCCTCCTCGGCGCCGCTGAGGACCGTCAGCTCGACGCCGGTCTCCTCCCGCACGCGCGCGAGGACGTCGTCGGCGTTGGTCGCCTCGCGCACGGCGGAGGTGGCGAACGGCAGGAGATCCTCGACGCCCTTGTCCTCGGCGGCCTGGAGCGCCTCGCGGACGACCGCGACCAGCCGGTCGACGCCGTCGGCACCGATCGCGCCGTCCTCGTCGAGGAGCTGGGCGAGGCGCAGATCCGCCTTGTGCGAGTGGGCGGGCAGCGGGCGCGCGCCCGGGTGCGCGTCCACCACCAGCAGATGCACCGTGTTCGAACCCACGTCCAGGACACCGAGTCTCATGTACGGAACGCTACTGCCAGCGAGGAGTGCGGTGGTGCCGTCATCCGGCGCCGGCGACTTACCCTGGAACCGTGCCAAAGACGAAAAAGGCGAAGGACGAAAAGTCGGCCAAGAAGGACAAGAAGCGTGAAACGGGCGACGAGCAGGGGCTCGACTTCGCGCGCGCGTGGGTGGAGTTTCCGGACCCGGCGGACGACGAGCAGGTCTTCCGCTGCGATCTGACATGGCTGACCTCTCGCTGGAACTGCATCTTCGGCAGCGGCTGCCAGGGCATCCAGGCGGGCCGCGCGGACGACGGGTGCTGCTCGCTGGGCGCCCACTTCTCCGACGAGGACGACGAGAAGCGGGTCGCCGAGCACGTGGCGAGGCTCACGCCGGACGTCTGGCAGCACCATGCCGAGGGCACGCGGGGCGGCTGGATCTCCGAGGACGACGAGGGCTCCCGCCAGACCCGGCCCTTCCAGGGCTCGTGCATCTTCCAGAACCGGCCCGGCTTCGCCGGCGGCGCGGGCTGCTCGCTGCACATCCTGGCCCTGAAGGAGGGGCGGGAGCCGCTGGAGACCAAGCCCGACGTGTGCTGGCAGCTTCCGGTCCGGCGGACCTACGAGTGGATCGACCGGCCCGACGACACGCGCGTGCTCCAGGTGTCCATCGGTGAGTACGACCGCCGCGGCTGGGGCCCCGGCGGCCACGACCTGCACTGGTGGTGCACCTCGGCGACCTCGGCGCACGGCGCGGGCGACCCGGTGTACGTCTCGTACCGGCCGGAGCTGACCGAGTTGATGGGCAAGGCGGGCTACGACCGGCTGGTCGAGCTGTGCGAGCAGCGGCTCGCCTCGCAGCTGCCGCTGGTGGCCCCGCACCCCGCCGACCCGGTCCGCTGAGCGCGCCGCTACGAGGCGGAGCGGCTCGGGCCGTCGCCGGGCGGCGGTGACGAACCGCCCGTGCCGCCGGTGGGCGACGGGTCGTCGGTGGGTGTCGGGTCGGGGTCGGCCGAGGTCGGCGGTGGGTCGTCGGTGGGCGAGGGGTCCGGCGGCGCCGAGGTGGACGGTGAGGGGTCCGGGCCCGGGTCGGTCGGGGGCGGGGAGTGGTCGGGCGTGCTGGGCCGCGGGTTCGGACGGGAGGGGGCGGGCGCCGTGCCGTACCCGTTGATGGAGACGACGGCGCCGGCCGGTGAGACGGCCACCCGTGCGCTCCAGTGACCGGAGGGCTCGCGCAGGTGGTCGACGTACACCTTGACGGTGCGTGACTCGCCGGGGCGCAGGGTGCCCGAGGACTGGCTCAGGTAGAGCCAGGACGCGCCGGTGGACGCGGACCAGGCCACGGGGGCGTCGCCGGTCGCGGTGAGGGTGATCAGGGTCGTGTCGCCGTCGTGGCCGGCCGTCACGTCGAGGTGCCCGGCCCCCTTCGCGCCGGCGCCGGAGACGCTGACGACCTCCACGGAGACGTCGGCCTTGCCGTTCCTGCCGAAGCGGGTGCCGGGGGTGGTGCGCGTGTTGCCGGTGTTCTCGTAGCCGTAGGCGCCGCCCGCGGACGCGCCGTCCCGGCCGCCGGGGCTGTGCCCCTCGCTGGCGCTGGACGAGCGGCCGTCCTCGCCCTCGACGACCGGGGTGCCGCGGTAGGCCGCCCACAGGGCGAGCACCGGGGCCGCGACGACGGTGGCGACGACGGTGGTGGTGACGGCACGGGCGCGCAGGCGGTCCCGCCGGGCCGCGCGGTCCTTGGGGTCCATCGGGAAGCCGCGCCGGTCGAAACGGGGTGCGGTGCCTCCCGCGCGCGGGAGGTGCGTCATGGCCATGTGCAGCGCCGCGCGGGGTGCCTCCAGGACGGGCAGCTCGGCGGGCGTCACGCTGGTGCCGGGCCAGCGGCCGGGGACCGCGCGCTCCGCGGTACGGCGGCAGCGCGGGCAGTCGTCGACGTGCCGGACCAGCTCGCGGCGCAGGGCGGCGCTCAGGACGTACTGGTTGTCGCCGGTGAGGCGGGCCACGCCCGCGCAGGTGCCGGTCTGGACGACGGCCAGCGCGGCGCTGGTGCGCTCGACCTCGCAGGCGGCCGCGGCGAGCAGTTCGCGGGTGGCCGCCAGGTCCATGCCGAGGACGGCGGCGACCTCGTGGGCGGCGAGATGGTGGCGCACGGCGAGTTCGAGCGCCTCGCGCTGCTCCGGGGTGGTGCCGGCGGCCTCCGGCCAGGCGAGGAGGGCGAGTTCGCGGCGGTGGCGGCGCTGGTCCTCGTCGTCCCCGGCGGGCGGGGGCGGGGAGGCGGGCCGCTGCTGCGCGGTGCGCTGCCGGGCGGCGTCCGGGCGGCCCGCCGCGTGGTTGCCCGGACGTTTCTGCTTGGCCTCGGCGAGCTTGCGCAGGCACGCCCAGCGGGCCAGGGCGTAGAGCCAGGCCCTGCGGTCGTCGGCGGACCCGGGCCCGCGGTGGCCGCGGCGCTCGGCGAGCGCCAGGACGTCGCCCAGGGCGGCGATCGCGGAATCGTGGTCGCAGAGCACGGACAGGCAGTAGGTGAACAGGCCGTCCAGATACGCGTCGTAGCGCGCGGGCGGCCGTTGCGCCAGCGTGCGCGCCGCGGTGCGGTCACGCGCTTCCCGGTGCGCCCGGTGTGCGCCGGTCGTGCGGGTCGTGGTTTCCGGACTGCTCCTCATCACTCGGCGACCGTAGGGGCCCATGGGTGGCGCGAACTGGCGCATGGGCCCCTTTTAATCCGTACGGGTGAAACGATCCCTCATAAGGGGACAGGAGGCCGGTGTTCCGTGGCCGTTTCGGGGCGGACGTGGCCCGATCGGGGCGGTCGGGGTCGGTCGGGGGGGCGAGGTCGGTCGAGGGGGCGAGGTCGGTCGAGGGGCCGGGGTCGGTCGAGGGGGCGAGGTCGGTCGAGGGGCCGGGGCCGGTCGGCACGCGGGCGGGCGGGCGGGGCAGGCGGGCGGACCGCGTTGTCAGTGGGGGCGGTTACGGTTCGTGCATGGCTGCCCGTGCGAAGACCACCAAGGACCGGCCGTCCTACCGCTGCACCGAGTGCGGCTGGCAGACGGCCAAGTGGCTCGGCCGCTGCCCCGAATGCCAGGCGTGGGGCACGGTCGAGGAGTACGGCGCGCCCGCGGTACGTACGACGACGCCGGGGCGCGTCACCACCTCCGCGCTGCCCATCGGCCAGGTCGACGGCCGGCAGGCCACCGCGCGCTCGACCGGCGTGCCCGAGCTGGACCGGGTGCTCGGCGGCGGACTCGTGCCGGGCGCCGTGGTGCTGGTGGCGGGCGAGCCCGGCGTCGGCAAGTCCACCCTGCTGCTGGACGTGGCGGCCAAGTCGGCGAGCGAGGAGCACAAGACGCTCTACGTCACCGGTGAGGAGTCGGCGAGCCAGGTCCGGCTGCGCGCCGACCGCATCAAGGCCATCGACGACCACCTGTACCTCGCCGCCGAGACCGACCTCGCGGCGGTGCTGGGCCACCTGGACGCGGTCAAGCCCTCGCTGCTGATCCTCGACTCCGTGCAGACCGTGGCCTCTCCCGAGATCGACGGCGCTCCCGGCGGCATGGCCCAGGTGCGGGAGGTGGCGGGGGCGCTGATCCGCGCCTCCAAGGACCGCGGGATGTCCACCCTGCTGGTGGGTCACGTCACCAAGGACGGCGCCATCGCGGGCCCGCGGCTGCTGGAGCACCTCGTGGACGTCGTGCTGCACTTCGAGGGCGACCGGCACGCCCGCCTGAGGCTGGTGCGGGGCGTCAAGAACCGGTACGGCACCACCGACGAGGTCGGCTGCTTCGAGCTGCACGACGAGGGCATCACCGGCCTGACCGACCCGAGCGGTCTGTTCCTCACCCGGCGTGCCGAGCCGGTGCCCGGCACCTGTCTGACCGTCACGCTGGAGGGGCGCCGTCCGCTGGTGGCCGAGGTGCAGGCGCTGACCGTCGACTCCCAGATCCCGTCCCCCCGGCGCACCACGTCCGGTCTGGAGACCTCCCGCGTCTCCATGATGCTGGCCGTCCTGGAACAGCGCGGCCGCATCAGCGCGCTGGGCAAAAGGGACATCTACTCCGCGACGGTGGGCGGGGTGAAGCTCTCCGAGCCGGCCGCCGACCTGGCCGTCGCGCTCGCGCTGGCGAGTGCCGCGAGCGACACCCCGCTGCCCAAGAACCTCGTCGCGATCGGCGAGGTCGGCCTCGCCGGAGAGGTGAGACGGGTCACGGGCGTGCAGCGCAGGCTCTCCGAGGCGCACCGCCTGGGCTTCACCCACGCCCTGGTACCGACCGACCCCGGACGGGTCCCTGACGGTATGAAGGTCCTGGAGGTCGCGGACATAGGGGACGCCCTGCGGGTGCTTCCGCGCTCGCGTCGGCGAGAGGCCCCACGGGACGAGGAGGACCGCCGGTAGACTTTGCCCTGGTCTCGTCCGTCCGTACGACCGAGTGTGCGACACGGGAGCGCCAGACGACCTGCGACCGGAGGAGTGCAGTGGCAGCCAACGACCGGGCAGCAGCTCCCGGAAAGTCCGGTGGGAGTGCCGGTGCCGATGGCCTGATGCGCGCCTCGCTGAGCGCGGTGGCGCCCGGCACGCTCCTGCGGGACGGCCTGGAACGGGTCCTTCGCGGCAACACCGGCGGTCTGATCGTGCTGGGCTCCGACAAGACCGTCGAGTCGATGTGCACGGGCGGCTTCGTGCTGGACGTCGAGTTCACGGCGACCCGGCTGCGCGAGCTGTGCAAGCTCGACGGCGGCATCGTGCTCTCCTCGGACCTCGGCAAGATCCTGCGGGCGGGCGTGCAGCTGCTCCCCGACCCGACGATCCCCACCGAGGAGACCGGCACCCGCCACCGTACGGCGGACCGGGTCAGCAAGCAGGTCGGCTTCCCGGTCGTCTCCGTCTCCCAGTCCATGCGCCTCATCGCCCTCTACGTCGACGGCCAGCGCCGCGTTCTGGAGGACTCCGCGGCGATCCTGTCCCGCGCCAACCAGGCGCTGGCGACCCTGGAGCGCTACAAGCTGCGCCTCGACGAGGTCGCGGGCACGCTGTCGGCGCTGGAGATCGAGGACCTGGTCACCGTCCGCGACGTCTCGGCGGTGTCCCAGCGGCTGGAGATGGTGCGGCGCATCGCGACCGAGATCGCCGAGTACGTGGTGGAGCTGGGCACGGACGGGCGTCTGCTGGCGCTCCAGCTGGACGAGTTGATCGCCGGCGTGGAACCCGAGCGCGAACTGGTCGTGCGCGACTACGTGCCCGAGCCGACCGCCAAGCGCTCCCGCACCGTCGACGAGGCGCTCGTCGAGCTGGACAAGCTGAGCCACGCCGAGCTGCTCGAACTGTCCACGGTGGCCCGTGCCCTGGGCTACACCGGCTCACCGGAGACCCTGGACACGGCGGTGTCGCCGCGCGGCTTCCGGCTGCTGGCGAAGGTGCCGCGGCTGCCCGGGGCGATCATCGACCGCCTGGTGGAGCACTTCGGCGGACTGCAGAAGCTGCTCGCCGCCAGTGTGGACGACCTCCAGACGGTGGACGGCGTCGGTGAGGCGCGGGCGCGCAGCGTGCGGGAGGGCCTGTCGCGGCTCGCGGAGTCGTCGATCCTGGAGCGCTACGTCTGAGGCCGCGAGAGGCGCGTCCGGGGCGGGCCCGGGGCGCCGAGCCTGGGGCTTGTGTCAGGTCCCCCCGGGGGCTTTGCGTCAGGTCCCCGCGAGGGCCCTGCGTCAGGCCCCCCGCGGGGGCCCGCGTCAGTCGTTCTTCAGCACGAACGACGTCCGCACCTTCTCGAATCCGGCCGCCTTGGCCTCCACCAGGTACGTCCCCGCCTTGGCCGACCCCGCGGGCGGCGTCCCGCACTCCTCGGCGCTCGGCTTGCGGTCCCACTTCACGGTGTAGGTGATGCCGCTGCCGGCCGCCACCCGGTACTGCAGGCTGCCCGCGCCCTTGACGCAGGCGTCGGAGGACCAGTACGCGTCCTCGCCCTCGGCCGGCGTGATCGTCAACACCGCGCGCTTGGGGCCGAGATCGACCTTGCAGTCGCTGCCAGAGGTGTTCCGCGCGGTCAGTTCGAAGGTGGGGGTCTCACCGGGCGCGTAGTTGTTGCGGACGCTCCGCAGGCTCAACTTGACCGCTCCGGACGTGCAGTTGGGGAGGCTGGTGCCACCCGGCAGCGCGTCACCCGCGCCGACGCCGGTCGCCGCACCGCCCGCCGAACCACCGGAGCCCGCACCGCCGGAGCCGCCGGCACCACCGGCCCCACCACTCGAACCGGAACCGTCGCCGGAACCGTCGCCGCTCCCGGACCCCGAGCCGGAACCGGATCCGGAACCGCTGGAGTCCCCGCTGCCCGACTCGTCACGGCCGCCCGGCGCCTGACTGATCGCCGGCCCGGAGCCCGAAGGTCCAGGAGTGATCGAAGGGGCCGGGTTCTTGCCGTCGGCGCCGTCCTCACGGCCCTTGCCGCCGTCACCGCCGCCGGACACCACGATCAAGGTGATCAGCAGTGCCAACAGAGCGAGCAGGGACAGCAGTACGGCCCTCCGTCGCCAGTAGATGGAGGAGGGAAGCGGCCCGACCGGATTGCGCAGAGATCCCACGGCGCAAACTGTACGAGAGATCGGCGCGTTCCCTTGTCCCACCCGCCGTTCGGGGCAGCAACTTTTACGGATCATCATCCCGGAGACGGTCCCGACCCCCCGCCGATCGTCGGGCGCGGTGCGCCTTGATCGCAGGGTGTCACCGAATCCGGGGACCGCTTACCGTCCGTGAACACGGCTTTCGGGGGACGACGCGTGGCGCGGCGGCGACACCGGCTCCCCCCGGACACCTCCTCACCGGTTCGCGATCGCGGCGCTTGCACCTGTGGCCATGGCTGTGGTGCAGGGGTCGGGTGTCGGAAGCGGTCGGGTGTCGGAAGCGGTCAGGTGCCGGAAGCGGTCGGTTGCCGGTGCTGGAGGCCCTCGGCCGTGCGGTGCCCGCGTCGGTCGTCGGGTGTCCCGCCCGCCACAGGGTGGTGGTGCACCCGCGCGGCGGTCCTCCCGTGGCAGGATCGGAGGGTCATGACTGCGCCCACGAAGCCCTCGCACGACGGCCCCTCCGACCCCGCCGCGAACCCGCCCCGCACCCCGGACCAGGCGCTGGCCGCCCCGGACACCGTCCCGGACCAGGCCCCGGCCCCGGACCAAGCCCCGGCCCCGGACACCGCCACGGTCCCGGGCCCCGCCCCGGCCGGAGAGCCGGACGCCTCCGGTGTGCCGCTGCACGCCCCCGTCATCGACTGGTTCGACGAGCACGCCCGCGACCTGCCCTGGCGGCGCCCGGAAGCCGGCGCCTGGGGGGTGATGGTCAGTGAGTTCATGCTCCAGCAGACGCCGGTGAGCCGCGTCCTGCCCGTCTACGAACAGTGGCTGGCCCGCTGGCCGCGCCCCGCCGACCTCGCCGCGGAAGCGCCCGGCGAGGCCGTCCGCGCCTGGGGCCGGCTCGGCTACCCCCGCCGCGCCCTGCGCCTGCACGGCGCCGCCGCGGCCATAACGGAACGGCACGGCGGCGACGTACCCGCGGACCACGCGCAGCTGCTGGCGCTGCCCGGCATCGGGGAGTACACGGCCGCCGCGGTGGCCTCCTTCGCCTACGGCCAGCGGCACGCCGTGCTGGACACCAACGTCCGCCGGGTCTTCGCCCGCGCGGTCACCGGCGTGCAGTACCCGCCGAACGCCACCACCGCCGCCGAGCGGAAGCTGGCCCGGGCGCTGCTGCCGGACGACGAGGCGAGCGCCGCGCGCTGGGCCGCCGCCTCCATGGAGCTGGGCGCCCTCGTCTGCACGGCGAAGAACGAGTCCTGCCACCGCTGTCCGATCGCGGGCCAGTGCGCCTGGCGGCTGGCCGGCAAGCCCGCCCACGACGGACCGCCGCGGCGCGGTCAGACGTACGCCGGCACCGACCGGCAGGTGCGCGGCCGGCTGCTCGCGGTGCTCCGGGACGCGCACGTGCCGGTGCCTCAGTCGGCCCTCGACCAGGTGTGGCACGAACCGGTCCAGCGCGCCCGCGCGCTGGACGGCCTCGTCGCCGACGGTCTGGTGGAGCCGCTGGCGGACGGGACGTACCGGCTGCCGCTGAGCTGACGCACGGCCGCGGCACACCGGTGGACACCGTGCCGCGACGGCTTCCGTGACAGCGGCATCGACGGACAAATCGCCACCCATCCCCCGCAAGTACCCCATCGCTCGGTCCGGTTCCCGCCTCCGTTACACAACCGACGGACAGCCGAGGGTTTGCCGCAGGCTGCTTCGCACAGCGCCGTGACAACGCTTCCCTACCTTCGTTTGTGTGCCCCCAGGGCACGGGACGACTACGGACCACAGGCAGTGGGACCGGCGGTGCGCAAGGCCGCCGGAACGGGGATCGGAAGGCGGTTGACCATGGCGCAGGGCGAGGTGCTCGAGTTCGAGGAGTACGTCCGTACCCGGCAGGACGCGCTGTTGCGCAGCGCACGGCGCCTGGTCCCCGACCCCGTCGACGCCCAGGACCTGCTGCAGACCGCGCTGGCCCGGACGTACCGCCGCTGGTCGACCATCGAGGACAAGCGGCTGGCGGACGCCTACCTGCGCCGGGTGATGATCAACACGCGGACCGAGTGGTGGCGGGCGCGGAAGCTGGAGGAGGTGCCGACCGAGCAGCTCCCGGAGTCCTGCGTGGACGACTCGACCGAGCAGCACGCGGACCGCGCCCTGCTGATGGACGTCATGAAGGTGCTCGCCCCGAAGCAGCGCAGTGTCGTGGTGCTGCGACACTGGGAGCAGATGTCAACGGAGGAGACGGCCGCCGCCCTCGGCATGTCGGCCGGTACGGTCAAGAGCACGCTGCACCGGGCGCTCGCCCGGCTCCGCGAGGAGCTGGTCGCCCGCGATCTGGACGCACGGGCGCTGGAGCGTGAGGAGCGGGAGCGTTGCGCGGCCTGACCGTCGGTCGATCACCCGGGGAGGCCCGGAAGAGCGTGCAGGCGGCGAGTACGGCGTTGGCCGTGTTCGTCGCCCTCGGCGTCTCCCTCGCCGGGTGCGGAGCCGGTGGCACCGGCGCCCGCGACGAGGGCCCGGCCCACGCGGACACGGTCGGCGGCGCCGCCTCCTCCACGCCCGCGGCCTCCCCCTCCAAGGTTCCCGACCGCGTGGACGCGGTGCGGTTGGTCAAGACCGATCCCGAGGTCTCCGCGGAGGTCAAGCGCGAGCTGAAGCCGTGTGTCGCCGACCAGTACCCCGTCGACGTGTCGTACGGGAAGGTGACCGGGGGCTCGGCGGAGGACGTCGTCGTCAACGTGCTGACGTGCGGTGACGCGGTGGGTGTGGGCAGTTACGTGTACCGCGAGGAGGGGGGCGCGTACCAGAATGTGTTCAAGGCCGAGGAGCCCCCGGTCTACGCGGAGATCGACCGCGGTGACCTGGTGGTGACCAAGCAGGTCTACGAGAAGGGTGACCCGGTGTCCAGTCCGTCCGCCGAGAACGTGATCACGTACCGCTGGGCCTCGAACCGGTTCACCGAGGAGTACCGCACGCACAACGACTACAGCAACGCGGTCGGCAGCGCGCCCTCACCGGCTCCGGAGCCGGACAGCTGACGCGCGCGGACGGCCGGCGCGCGGGTGACGGCCGACGTGGTGGACGGCGTCCGCACGTGACGCCGACGCACACGGACGGTCTGCCCGCGGGTGACGACCGCGGGCCCGGACGGCCGACGGGCCCGGACACCTGGCGCGCACGAAGACCCGAGGCGCACGAAGACCCGACGCGCGCGGACACCGTCGGGAAACCCACGAGACACCCCCCGCGCAGGGCACCGGACGCCCCCGTGAACCGAGCGGGCCGCTCGGACCGATGGAGACATGAACACCGACCGAGAAGTGAACGCGGCGCGCGCTCCCCGCGTCTCCCCAGTGACGGCACACGAGGACTGAGAGCACCGGGATGGCAGACCAGACACACGTCCTGTTCGTCGAGGACGACGACGTCATCCGCGAGGCGACCCAGCTCGCCCTGGAGCGGGACGGCTTCGCGGTCACCGCGATGCCCGACGGGTTGTCGGGCCTGGAGGCGTTCCGGGCCGACCGCCCCGACATCGCGCTGCTGGACGTCATGGTCCCCGGCCTGGACGGGGTCAGCCTGTGCCGCCGGATCCGGAACGAGTCCACCGTGCCGGTGATCATGCTGTCGGCGCGGGCGGACTCCATCGACGTCGTCCTCGGACTGGAGGCGGGCGCCGACGACTACGTCACCAAGCCGTTCGACGGGGCCGTGCTGGTCGCCCGGATCCGGGCGGTGCTGCGCCGTTTCGGTCACGCGGGCGGCGGCGACCGGTCGGACGCGGGGGCCGGCGCGGACACCGGGGGCCTGCTGACCTTCGGTGAGCTGGAGGTCGACACCGAGGGCATGGAGGTGCGCCGGGCCGGGCGGCCGGTGGCGCTGACCCCGACCGAGATGCGGCTGCTGCTGGAGTTCTCCTCCGCGCCGGGCACGGTGCTCTCCCGCGACAAGCTCCTGGAACGGGTGTGGGACTACGGCTGGGGCGGGGACACCCGCGTCGTCGACGTCCATGTGCAGCGGCTGCGCACCAAGATCGGCCAGGACCGGATCGAGACGGTCCGCGGCTTCGGCTACAAGTTGAAGGCCTGAGCGGGGATACGGGGACACAGGGACATGCGGAGGTTCTTCCGACGCCCGACCGCCTCGCCACCGGGGCGCCCGGGCAACCGCAGAGGGCCGGGCAACCGTGCGCTGAGCATCCGTACCGGCCTGCGCTGGAAACTCAGCGCCGCCATCGCGCTGGTCGGCGCGCTGGTCGCGATCGCGCTGAGCCTGGTCGTGCACAACGCGGCCCGGGTGTCGATGCTGGACAACGCGCGCGACCTCGCGGACGACCGGGTCCTGATCGCCCAGCGCAACTACGAGCTGTCCGGGCGGCAGAACTTCCCCAACGCCCAGATCGACGACCCCGAGCTGCCGGCCGAGCTGCGCAGGAAGGTCGAGGACGGGCGGCGGGCGACGTACGTCTCCGAGGGGGCGGACGGGGTGACGGACATCTGGGCGGCGGTGCCGCTGAAGGACGGGCACGTGATGTCCCTGCACTCCGGGTTCACCGACCGCAGCGCGGACATCCTCAAGGACCTCGACCAGGCCCTGGTCATCGGCTCCATCGCGGTCGTCCTCGGGGGCAGCGCGCTCGGCGTGCTCATCGGCGGCCAGTTGTCGCGCCGGCTGCGCAAGGCCGCCACCGCCGCGCACCGGGTCGCGGGCGGTGAGCCCGACGTCCGCGTCCGGGACGCCATCGGCGGGGTCGTCCGGGACGAGACCGACGACCTGGCGAGCGCCGTGGACGCCATGGCGGACGCCCTGCAGAAGCGGCTGGAGGCCGAACGCCGGGTCACCGCCGACATCGCGCACGAGCTGCGCACTCCGGTGACCGGGCTGCTGACCGCCGCCGAGCTGCTGCCCCCGGGCCGGCCGACCGAGCTGGTGCTGGACCGGGCGAAGGCGATGCGCACGCTCGTCGAGGACGTCCTGGAGGTGGCCCGGCTGGACGGGGCCTCCGAGCGGGCCGAGCTCCAGGACATCATGCTGGGCGACTTCGTGACCCGGCGGGTGGCGGCCAAGGACCCGGCCGTCGCGGTCCACGTGGTGCACGAGTCGGAGGTCACCACCGACCCGCGCCGTCTGGAACGCGTGCTGTTCAACCTGCTCGCCAACGCCGCCCGGCACGGCCGGTCGCCCGTCGAGGTCAGCGTCGAGGGCCGGGTGATCCGGGTCCGCGACCACGGTCCCGGCTTCCCCGAGGCCCTGCTCGCCGAGGGGCCGAGCCGCTTCCGCACCGGCAGCACGGACCGGGCCGGCCGCGGTCACGGGCTCGGCCTGACCATCGCGGCCGGCCAGGCGCGGGTCCTGGGGGCGCGGCTCACCTTCCGCAACGTACGGCCCGCCGGAGCGCCCGAGCACGTGCCGGCCGAGGGGGCGGTCGCCGTCCTGTGGCTGCCGGAGCACGCGCCGACGAACACCGGGAGCTACCCGATGCTGCCGGACCGCGCCCACATCGGCTCCCCGGGCGGGCGGCGGCCCCAGGGCCTGTCCGACAGGCCCTAGCAGGCGAAGTCCCGGTCCATGACACACTCCATGACACACCGCAGGGCCCCGGGGAGCTTGCCCCGGGGCCCTGCGTGGTGCGGGATCGCGCGTGGTGCGGGGCCCTGCGTGGTGTGGGTCCCCGCGTAATGCGGGACCCCGCGTAATGCGCGACCCCGCGTCGTGCGGGTCAGACCGACTCGGTCACCGGCCTCTTCGCCGTGGCCCCGTCCTCGTCGCCGCCCGCGTCGTCCGGGCCGTCCGCCGTCTTCGGGCCGGCCCCCTTCAGCGGGACCTCTTTCACGAAGACCGCCGCGACCAGGGCCAGCACCGCCACGACGGCGCCGAGCAGGAACGCCCCGTGCGTCCCGGAGGACACCGCGTGCTGATACGCCTCGCGCGCCGCCTCCGGCAGCCTGGCCAGGCTGTCCGCGTCCAGCTGCGCCGACTGCTCGGTCACCTTGGAGCCCAGTGCGCCGGCCCGCTCGGTCATGACGTCCTGGACCCGGTGGTTGAACAGGGCGCCCATGATCGCGACGCCGAAGGAGGAGCCGAGGGTGCGGAAGAGGGTGGTGGACGAGGACGCGACGCCCATGTCCTTCATCTCCACGCTGTTCTGCGCCACCAGCATGGTGATCTGCATGAGGCAGCCCATGCCGAGGCCGACGACGGCCATGTAGACGCCGGAGGTGAAGCGGCTGGTGTCGGTGTCCATCAGCGACAGCAGGTACAGCCCGACGGTCATCAGGACACCGCCGGCCAGCGGGAAGATCTTGTAGCGCCCGGTGTTCGTGGTGACCCGGCCGGCCACCATCGACGTGACGAGCATCGCGCCCAGCATCGGCAGGAGCAGCAGCCCGGAGTTGGTGGCGGACGCGCCCTGCACGGACTGCTGGTAGAGCGGCAGGAAGAGGGTGGCGCCGAACATCACGAAGCCGGTGATGAAGCCGATGAGGGACATCAGCGTGAAGTTGCGGCTGCGGAAGATGTGCAGCGGCACGATCGGCTCCGCGGCCCTGGTCTGCCAGAACGCGAACCCGACCAGCGCGGCGACGCCGATGCCGATCAGCTCCATGATCCGCGCGGAGGTCCAGGCGTACTCGGTGCCGCCCCAGGTGGTGACGAGGACGATCGCGGTGATGCCGACCGTGAGCAGTGCGGCGCCCAGGTAGTCGATGCGCGCCTCGCTGCGCTTCTTCGGCAGGTGCAGCACGGCGCTGACGGCGACCAGCGCGACCGCGCCGAGCGGCAGGTTGATGTAGAAGGACCAGCGCCAGCCCCAGTGGTCGGTGATGGTGCCGCCGACCAGCGGTCCGCCGATCATCGCGAGCGCCATGACGCCGGCCATCATGCCCTGGTACTTGCCGCGCTCACGCGGCGGTATGAGGTCGCCGATGATGGCCATGACGCCGACCATCAGACCACCGGCGCCGAGTCCCTGGACGGCACGGAAGCCGATGAGCTGACCCATGTCCTGGGCCATGCCGCTGAGCGCGGAGCCGACCAGGAAGATGACGATCGACGTCATGAACGCGCCCTTGCGCCCGTACATGTCGCCGAGCTTGCCCCACAGCGGGGTGGAGGCCGCGGTCGCGAGGGTGTAGGCGGTGACCACCCAGGACAGGTGCTCCAGGCCGCCCAGCTCGCCCACGATGGTGGGCATCGCGGTGCCGATGATCATGTTGTCCAGCATCGCGAGCATCATCGCGATCATGAGCGCGAGCAGCACCACCCGCACGCTCCTCGGCTGCTTGCCGTCCTTCTCCACGGTCCCTGCCGCCGCTGTGTCCGCCATTGCCCTTCACTCCCCCAGCCACTGCCACTTACTTGCCGACCGGCAAGTTGACTACACTCGGGAAAGTAGACGCGTAACTAGCCGGGCGTCAAGTAAGTTTTTCGGAAAGGCGTCCGGGGCGGTCCCGCATGTGCGCGGAACAGGAGGTGCGTAGGAGGATGGGCGGCACGATGGACAGCACCAAGCAGCAGCGGCGCCGCGGGGACACCCGCCAGCGCATCCAGGACGTGGCACTGGAGCTCTTCGCCGAGCACGGGTACGAGAAGACCTCGCTGCGCGAGATCGCCGAGCGCCTGGACGTCACCAAGGCGGCGCTCTATTACCACTTCAAGACCAAGGAAGAGATCCTGGTCAGCATCTTCGAGGATCTCTCGCGGCCGATCGAGGACCTGATCGCCTGGGGCTCGCGGCAGCCGCACACGCTGGAAACCAAGCAGGAGATCGTCCGCCGCTACGGTGAGGCCCTGGCGGCCGCCGCGCCGCTCTTCCGCTTCATGCAGGAGAACCAGGCGACGGTGCGGGACCTGCGCATCGGCGAGATGTTCAAGACCCGCATGCTCGGTCTGCGCGACATCCTCATAGACCCGGAAGCGGACCTGGTCGACCAGGTCCGCTGTGTGAGTGCGCTGTTCACGCTGCACGCCGGGATGTTCGTGCTCCAGGACCTGGAGGGCGACCCCGAGAAGAAGCGCGCGGCCGTTCTCGAGGTCGCCACCGGTCTGGTGACCCAGGCGCACCGGGGAGCCGACGGCTCCTGACCGGTCACGGTCAGACGGTCACGCCCTTGTCGCGCAGGAAGGCGACGGGGTCGACGGCCGAGCCGTAGTTCGGGGTCGTACGGATCTCGAAGTGAAGGTGCGGACCGCTGGAGTTGCCGGTGTTGCCGGACTTGGCGATCGACTGGCCGGTCTTCACGATCTGGCCGGCCTTCACGTTGACCTTCGACAGGTGCGCGTACTGGGAGTACGTGCCGTTGCCGTGCTTGATCACGACGGCGTTGCCGTAGGCGGGGCCGTCACCGGCGCCGTTGCCGCCGGCCTTGACCACGGTGCCGCCGTGCGTGGCGACGACGTTGGTGCCGATCGGCACGGCGAAGTCCTGGCCGCTGTGCTTGCTCGCCCACATGCCGCCGTTCTGGGCGAAGCTGGCGCTGAGGGTGTACTTCTTCACCGGGTCCACCCAGGAGGCGGCCTTCTTCTTGGCGGCCGTCTTCTTGGCGGCGACGGTCTTCGCGCTCGTGGCCTTCTCGGCCTGCGCCGCCTTGGCCTGCGCCGCGGCCTGGGCCTCGACGGCGCTCGCCGTGGTGGAGGAGGTGGAAGCCGCCGTGGTGCCGGTGGCGGCCGCGACCCCGGCTCCCAGTGCGACCGAGGCTCCGAGGCCGGCGGCCATCACCGCGGCGCGGGTGCGGATGGTCGTACGGGAAGAACGGGACGTGACACGCGGAAACATTCGAACCTCATGGGGACGGGAACGGGGGGTGCCCTCCGGCGTGACGCCGAGGCGCTCACCGGGCGGGCTCCACCTTGGTAACCCGACCGGCCCGAACCGCACAAAGGTGTGACCTACGACGTTATTTAGTACTTGTTGAGGAAACTTCCCGACTCTTGACAGAGCCGCCATTACGGACAAAACCAGCTCAGGGCCCCGGAAAACCCCCCTACCCCTCGTCCGATCTGTCCGTTTTCGTCGTTCTTGCGGCCTCCCCTATTCCGCGTAGTACACCCCGGATCACCTGTGCGGCACATCACCGGCGGTCGCGGTCGAGACCCCCCGTGATGTGACCGGGGCTACTCCCTTCCGGCCTAACCCGCCCATCGCACAAGGGGGTTCATGGGGGCCCGGAACGTGGTCGGGGTCACGCAAAAGGGGCCTTTTCCCTCCGCCGCGGACCCTCCCGGACGCGCGAACCAGACACCTACCGCCCAGTAACCCAATCGTTGCCGTACGGCCACTTGCTCAGGTGAGCATGCTCGCGACAACTTTGCCGTCAGGTATTCGCGCAGGCATGAGAGGACCCCAACCCCCCATGACCGAACAGACCGGACAGACGAGACAGACCCGGCACGCCTGGAAGCGCGCCGCGGGCACGGCCGCCGTCACCGCTGCGGCGCTCACCGCGACGGTCGTACCGGCCGTCGCCGCCACCCCCGCCGACACGCGGCCCGCCCGGGCGGCGTCCGCCCCGGCGACGCCCGCTGCGGCGCCGGTGGCCGCGTCCGCCGCCGACGTCGGCTACGACACGTGGCAGAAGGACTGCCGGGCCGTGATGGACCAGGCACTGCCGTACCTCAAGGAGCGGATCGCCGACAGCCGGCCCGGCGAGAAGCAGGCCATCGTCCTCGACATCGACAACACCTCCCTGGAGACCGACTTCGGCTTCAGCTACCCCCAGCCCGCCAACCGGCCGGTCCTGGAAGCCGCCGAGTACGCCCAGGACCACGGCGTCGCCCTGTTCTTCGTGACCGCCCGGCCGGGCATCATCTCGGCGCCCACCGAGTGGAACCTCGACCACGCCGGCTACGAGTCCTCCGGCCTGTACGTGCGCGGCTTCCTCGACCTGTTCCGCGACGTCGCCGAGTACAAGACCGCCCAGCGCGCCAAGATCGAGTCCAAGGGCTACACGATCATCGCGAACATCGGCAACAGCGCCACCGACCTGTCGGGCGGCCACGCCGAGAAGACGTTCAAGCTGCCGGACTACGACGGCCAGTTGTCCTGACCCCCGGTAGGCTCCCGAGGTCGACCGACCACGGGGGTGGCGCATGGAACCGGCGGTACTCGGCGGGAAGTTGGCGTCCAGCCTGGTCGCCCCGCTGGTGAGGAAGCTGTTCGTCACGGGCGGGCCCGGCGCCGGGCTGGTCGACCGACCGGTCCGGCTGACCCACCTGGTCTCCTTCCGGGGCGAGCAGCGCACCCTCGGGGAGAAGGAGGTGCGCAGGCTCGCGGGGCGGCTGGTCGGGGACTCCCTGGACTCCCCCGGTGAGCCGCCCTTCCCGCCGGACGAGACGGAGGCGGTCACCACCGCCCTGACGGTTCGTCTGCTGACCCTCGGCGACCTGGACATGGACGACGTCCAGGCCGTCCGCCTGGGTCACCAGGAGCTGGCCAAGCAGTTGGGGTACCGGGCGCCCTCGGCCACCGGAGGTCTGTCCGCCGACGCCTGCTACTTCCTCGACTCGGTGACGGAGTGGGCCTGCCTGCACATCCTGGAGTTCTTCACCCGCCGCTCCACCTTCGTCGCCCGGACCCTGGTGGAGCAGTCGCGGTGGCACGCGGAGCTGATCGCCAGGGTCGACGAGCTGATCGCCCGCACCCCGCGCCCCGACGCCCGCGACACCGCCTTCGAACGCCGGTACCTGCCCCACATCGCCGAGCGGCACAACCACCTCACCATCTACGGCATCGACCTGCGGGACTCACCGGACAGATGGCCCCTGGAGGTCGCCTACCTGAGCCTGGAGGCGACCGGCGAGGAGGAGGGCGCCGCCCTCGCCGGCGAGCCGGCCGATCCGGCGCACACCGTCCGTGTGCCGGCCGAGGACGCACTGCGCACCCGCGACCGGCTGCTCCTGCGCGGCGACGCGGGTTCCGGCAAGACGACGCTCGTGCAGTGGCTGGCGGTGACCGCCGCGCGGGACGGCGACCGCATCCCGTACGTCCTCCCGCTGCGGACCCTGGTCCGCGCGGGCGCCCTTCCGTCCCCCGCCGGTTTCCTGACCGCGGTGGGCTGCCCGCTCACCCCGCCCGACGGCTGGGCGGAGCGCGTTCTCACGGCCGGCCGCGGCCTGCTCCTGATCGACGGGCTGGACGAGATCCCCGCCGCCGACCGGCACCGCGCCCGCGACTGGCTCCTCGCCCTGATCCGGGCCTTCCCCGGCAACCGCTGGCTGCTCACCTCCCGGCCCACCGCCGTACGCCCCGACTGGCTGGTCGCCGAGGGCTTCCGGGAACTGACCCTCGCCCCGATGCGCCGGGCCGACCTCACCACCTTCGTACGGCGCTGGCACGCGGCGGCCGACGCCCCCGCGTACGAGGCGAGACTGCTGGACGCCCTGCACACCAAGCGCGACCTGGCCCGCCTCGCCACCAACCCGCTGATGTGCGGCCTGATCTGCGCCCTGCACCGGGAGCGAAGGGGCTACCTCCCGACCGGCCGCAAGGAGCTGTACGACGCCGCCCTGACGATGCTGTTGGCCCGCCGGGACCGGGAGCGGGGCATGGAGGCGGTGGAACTCGGCGAGGAGGCACAGCTGGAGCTGCTCCAGCGGCTGGCCTACGCGCTGGTGCTGAGCGGGCGCACGGAGATGGACCTGGCCACGGCCGAAGGAATCGTGGAACGCTCGCTGCCGTCGATCGCCTCGGCGGCGGGGCAGGGCGACGCGGTGACGGTCCTGCGGGCCCTCGTGCTGCGGAGCGGGCTGCTCCGGCGGCCCGGCGAGGACTCCCTGCATTTCGTCCACCGCACCTTCCAGGACTATCTCGGCGCCCGGTACGCGGTCGAGGAGGGCCACCTCGACGTCATCGCGAGCCGTGCGGACGACCCCCACTGGGAGGACGTGATCCGCATGGCGGTGGCCCACGCCCGGCCCGGGGAGCGGGCCATGCTGCTGCGCCGGCTGCTGGCGCGGGACACCCCGCGCCTGACGCTGCTGGCCCTGGCCTGCCTGGAGCACGCCACCGCCCTCGACCCGGCGGTACGGGCGGAGGTGGAGGCACGGGCGGGGGCGCTGATCCCGCCGCGGTCGACCGAGGACGCGAGGGCCCTGGCCGAGGCGGGGCCCCTGGTCCTGGAGCTGCTGCCGGGTCCGGAGGGACTGACGGACGCGGAGGCCCACGGGGTCACGGTGACGGCATCGCTGCTGGCGGCGCACGAGCCGGACGGGGCGCTCGCGGTGCTCCGCCGGTTCCGCGGGCACCCCTCACTCGGCGTGCGGCGGCAGCTGGTCGGCACGTGGGGCCGGTTCGATCCCCTCGGGTACGCGAGGGAGGTACTGGACCACTTGGACCGGACGGAGCTGTTCCTGACGTGCACGACGGAGGGGCAGCGCGCGGCTCTCGCGGACCTGCGGCCGCCGTGGAGTCTGCTCCGGTTCGAGGGACCGCACGCGGTGGCCGACATCCTCGGAGCCGTGCCGCGGCCGGAGACGATCCAGACGCTCCATTTCGTGCGGAACACCGAGCTGACCGACCTCGACCCGCTGATCGCCTTCGCGTCCCTGCGCCACCTCTCCCTGACGGACTGCGGGGACGCACGGGGTCTGCACCGCCTCACCGCGCTACGACTCGAAGGCCTCACGGTCCGCGGCACCACCGATGTCACGGGCCTGGACGCCCTCGACTCGCTGGGGCGGCTCTCCCTGCTGCTGCGGCTCCCGGGCAGCCGGCTCACCGATGCGCTTCCGGTGGCGGCACCCCTGCGGGAGCTCCACCTCGGCCGGTTCACCACCATGGACACCGGGCTCCGGGGCCTGTCGCACTGGTCCACGCTCGAGCGCCTCACCCTGCAGGGCCATCACGTCGTCCCGGCCGACTGGGTGGAGATGTCCCTGCTGCCGCGGTTGGACTCCGTGGACATCGACGCCTCGGACCTCGTCGAAGGCCTGGACGAGCCGCCCGCGCTGCCCGCGCTGCCCGGCGTGCGTACCGTCCGGGTGACCAGGACCCGCGGCGGTGACGCCGCCCGGCTGGCCGTCCTCTTCCCCCGCGCCGTGATCACCGTGTCCTGAAGGCGGACGGACGGGACGTGAAAGGGGCCGCACCGAGACCTTGGTCTCGGTGCGGCCCCTTTCCAGGCTCACCCCCGGAGGGCTACGCCTCCTTGCTCAGGTTCGGACCGGCGCCGCCGGCCGCCTGCTCGATCGGCGGGACGTCGGGGAGGGCCGACTTCTCCTCGCCGCGGAAGGTGAAGGTCTGGGTCTCGCCCTCGCCCTCGGTGTCCACGACCACGATGTGACCGGGGCGCAGCTCGCCGAAGAGGATCTTCTCCGACAGCGTGTCCTCGACCTCGCGCTGGATGGTGCGGCGCAGCGGACGCGCACCCAGCACCGGGTCGTAGCCCTTCTTGGACAGCAGCTCCTTCGCGGACTGGGAGAGCTCGATGCCCATGTCCCGGTCCTTGAGGCGCTCGTCGACCTTGTCGATCATCAGGTCGACGATCCGCAGGATGTCGGCCTGGCTGAGCTGCGGGAAGACGACCACGTCGTCGACGCGGTTGAGGAACTCGGGCCGGAAGTGCTGCTTGAGCTCGTCCTGGACCTTGTTCTTCATGCGCTCGTAGTTGGTCTTCGTGTCGCCCGCGGCGGCGAAGCCGAGGTTGAAGCCCTTGGAGATGTCCCGGGTGCCGAGGTTGGTCGTCATGATGATGACCGTGTTCTTGAAGTCCACGACCCGGCCCTGGGAGTCGGTCAGGCGACCGTCCTCCAGGATCTGCAGCAGCGAGTTGAAGATGTCCGGGTGGGCCTTCTCGACCTCGTCGAAGAGGACGACGGAGAACGGCTTGCGGCGGACCTTCTCGGTCAGCTGGCCGCCCTCCTCGTAGCCCACGTAGCCGGGGGGCGAACCGAAGAGACGCGAGACCGTGTGCTTCTCGCTGAACTCCGACATGTCGAGGGAGATCAGCGCGTCCTCGTCACCGAAGAGGAACTCGGCGAGCGCCTTGGACAGCTCGGTCTTACCGACACCGGACGGGCCGGCGAAGATGAACGAGCCACCCGGACGCTTCGGGTCCTTCAGACCGGCACGGGTACGGCGGATCGCCTTGGACAGCGCCTTGACGGCGTCGACCTGGCCGATGACCCGCTTGTGGAGCTCGTCCTCCATGCGCAGCAGGCGGGACGACTCCTCCTCCGTGAGCTTGAAGACCGGGATGCCGGTGGCGGTCGCGAGGACCTCGGCGATCAGCTCGCCGTCGACCTCGGCCACGACGTCCATGTCGCCGGCCTTCCACTCCTTCTCCCGCTTGGCCTTGGCGGCCAGGAGCTGCTTCTCCTTGTCGCGGAGGGAGGCGGCCTTCTCGAAGTCCTGCGAGTCGATCGCGGACTCCTTGTCGCGGCGGACGCCGGCGATCTTCTCGTCGAACTCGCGCAGGTCCGGCGGCGCGGTCATCCGGCGGATGCGCATCCGGGAGCCGGCCTCGTCGATCAGGTCGATCGCCTTGTCCGGCAGGAAGCGGTCCGAGATGTAGCGGTCGGCGAGGGTGGCCGCCTGGACCAGGGCCTCGTCCGTGATGGAGACGCGGTGGTGGGCCTCGTACCGGTCACGGAGACCCTTGAGGATCTCGATCGTGTGCGGCAGCGACGGCTCCGCGACCTGGATCGGCTGGAAGCGGCGCTCGAGGGCCGCGTCCTTCTCCAGGTGCTTGCGGTACTCGTCCAGCGTCGTGGCACCGATGGTCTGGAGCTCACCACGGGCCAGCATCGGCTTGAGGATGCTCGCGGCGTCGATGGCGCCCTCTGCGGCACCCGCACCGACCAGCGTGTGCAGCTCGTCGATGAACAGGATGATGTCGCCGCGGGTGCGGATCTCCTTGAGCACCTTCTTCAGGCGCTCCTCGAAGTCACCGCGGTAGCGGGAGCCGGCGACCAGCGCGCCGAGGTCCAGGGTGTAGAGGTGCTTGTCCTTGAGGGTCTCGGGCACCTCGCCCTTGACGATGGCCTGCGCGAGGCCCTCGACGACGGCGGTCTTGCCGACGCCGGGCTCACCGATCAGGACCGGGTTGTTCTTGGTGCGGCGGGACAGCACCTGCATGACCCGCTCGATCTCCTTCTCGCGCCCGATGACCGGGTCGAGCTTGGACTCACGAGCGGCCTGGGTGAGGTTCCGGCCGAACTGGTCGAGGACCAGGGACGTGGAGGGGGTGCCCTCCGCAGGACCGCCGGCGGTGGCGGTCTCCTTGCCCTGGTAGCCGGAGAGCAGCTGGATGACCTGCTGCCGCACCCGGTTGAGATCGGCGCCCAGCTTGACCAGGACCTGGGCGGCGACGCCCTCGCCCTCACGGATCAGGCCGAGCAGGATGTGCTCCGTGCCGATGTAGTTGTGACCGAGCTGGAGGGCCTCGCGGAGCGACAGCTCCAGGACCTTCTTGGCACGGGGGGTGAAGGGAATGTGACCCGACGGGGCCTGCTGGCCCTGCCCGATGATCTCCTCCACCTGCTGGCGGACCGCCTCGAGCGAAATCCCGAGGCTCTCAAGGGCCTTGGCGGCGACACCCTCACCCTCGTGGATCAGGCCCAGGAGGATGTGCTCGGTGCCGATGTAGTTGTGGTTGAGCATCCGGGCTTCTTCCTGAGCCAGGACGACAACCCGCCGCGCGCGGTCGGTGAACCTCTCGAACATCGTTAATCGCTCCTCAGAGCGGTCAGGCAGTAAGGGGAACTTCCCCTCCCTGTCCTTCCGCAGCTTAGTCCCGCAAGCGGGGACCGCTCATTCCAACTGCCGACACCGTCGATGGCCTCCTGACCCCTGACGCCGACATCTGCCACAACCCGATGGTGCGAGACGATGTTCCCGCAGGCCAGGCACTTACCCCAGTCGCCAGTACGCCGATGGCGAACGTGAGACGGCCCAATCCGCGTGTCGCCCCCTCCCACTAGGGATGTCTTACCCGCTGGGACGGACACTCCATGCGGCGCGCACCGGTTCCCTCCGCTACGGGCGAACAACCTTGTGCCTCCCCGCGCCCCCGCACGCCCCCACGTTCAGCACGGAACGCGTCCGCAGCACCACCCAGCGTAACCCGGACGCCGTTTCGACCGTTGCACTTGGCATGGTTGGCGCCCCCCTCCCGGTCCCTCCGGCCTTTCCGGCCGCTCCGGCCCCCACGGTGCCGTTCCCCCGCCGACCGCTCGAGGCGGGCGGCGCGCCGGAGCCCGTGCGGCGGTGGTACGAGTGCGCGCTCGGCTGGCCGACGGCGCCGGGGTCCCCGGTGCGGCTCCGTACCGGTGTCCGCTTCGACGTCCTGGAGGTCCCCGCCGAGGCCGGCCACGCGGCTCTGGAGCGCTTCGGCCCGGCCGCGCACGGGCCGGGTTTCCCCGTGGCCGTTCACGGCGAGCGGATGCTGCTGCTCGTGGCGGCGGGCAGCACGGAGGAGATGCCGGGGCTGCTGGAGTGGCTGGAGTGGGGCTCGCTGCCGCTCGACCTCACGGCGGTCGGCGCCGGCGGCCTCCTGGACGCGCCGCTGCCCGCCGGATGCGGCGCGGCCGGTCCGCCGCCGCGTCCCCCGGAGCGCGAGGGCCTGCGGGGGGCCGCCGTGTGGCTGCGGCCCCCGGAACCGGGGTGCGAGGTCGAGGCCTCGCTGCCGACGCTGTCGGCCATGGGGGGCACGGGAACCGCCCCCGATCTCGCACGGCTGGTCCACACCCTGGCGACCCAGTGCCACCGGATCGGACTCGCCCGGCCTTCCCGGTTCGCGCGTCCCTCGCGGGCGCCGCGCTGACGGCCTCCGGGCCGGCGGCTGAGCCCGGGGTGCGGGCCGGGCCGACTGCTGGGCCCGTGGTGCGGGGCGGGTGATCAGCCGTTGGCCTTCTCGTACGCCTCGCGAATCATCGCGGGGACACGACCGCGGTCGTTGACGTCGTAGCCGTTCTCCTTGGCCCAGGCGCGGATCGCCGCGGTGTCCTGGCTGCCACCGGAGGAGGTACGCGCCTTGCCGCGACCGCCCGAGGCGCGGCCCCCGGTGCGACGACCACCCTTCACGTACGGGTCGAGAAGCCCACGGAGCTTGTCCGCATTGGAGGTGGTGAGGTCGATCTCGTACGTCTTGCCGTCCAACGCGAACGTCACGGTCTCGTCTGCCTCGCCACCGTCGAGGTCGTCGACAAGAAGGACCTGAACCTTCTGTGCCACCGGATTTCCTTTCATCGATAACCTGAGGGCCGGAGGTCCGTCGGCGTCCGCCGTATCGCCAACCCTTGTTATATGCAGTACTGCAGTACGTCGGAAAGCAAACCGCTTTTGCCGGAAAAACACAAACCCCCGACGGAGACCGGTAGCCCGCTCCCGGGCCGGAAAGATACGCGTTTCGGACATAGGGAACCCGAGCCAACCCGCGCACGGCCTGTCGGTGGAATAAACCTGGCGAAGTGCTGCGGATGGCATCGATGCCCGATGATCACAGATGCAGAAGCATCCGGCTGTTGCCCAAGGTGTTCGGTTTCACTCGTTCGAGACCGAGGAACTCCGCGACACCCTCGTCATAGGAACGCAGCAGCTCCGCGTAGACATCGGTGTCGACGGGAGTCTCCCCGATCTCCACGAACCCGTGCTTGGCGAAGAAGTCCACTTCGAAGGTGAGGCAGAAAACGCGCCGAACACCGAGCCAGCGAGCCGTGTCCAGCAACTTCTCCAGCAACCGGTGCCCGACGCCGACGCCCTTCAGGCCGGGCTTGACCGCGAGAGTCCGTACTTCCGCGAGGTCTTCCCACATCACGTGCAGGGCGCCGCAGCCGACCACCTCGGCGTTGTCGTCCCGTTCCGCGACCCAGAACTCCTGGATGCTCTCGTAAAGCGTCACCATCGCTTTGTCGAGCAGGATGCGGTCACGGACGTACGCGTCGAGGAGCCGGCGCACGTCCGGGACATCGCTGGTGCGGGCCCGTCGGACGCTGATGGCTTTTGACATGTGGGGACGCTATCGCTCGCCCACGTCCGGTACGGAGCCGGGGTTGGGTGCGGGGGTTTCCGGTCCCCTCACGATGCGGATGGCGTCTCCGAGAGCCTGGCGCTGTTCCTCGCTCATCATGCCGAAGAAGGCGATGAGGGCGGCCGTGGGGTTGTCGCTCTGCGACCACGCGTCGTTCATCAGCGCGGCGGCGTAGGCGGCGCGGGTGGAGACCGCCTCATATCGATAGGCCCGGCCTTCCGACTCTCGTCGCACCCAGCCCTTCTGATGGAGATTGTCCAAAACGGTCATCACCGTGGTGTACGCGATGGACCGTTCCTGTTGCAGGTCTTCCAGGACTTCTCGAACGGTCACGGGGCGGTTCCACTTCCACACCCTCGTCATGACCGCGTCTTCGAGTTCTCCCAATGGGCGAGGCACACCTCGACGATAGTGGGAGAACCCGGCGATGGCGTGGCGGACGTGCGGTTTCGCCGTCAAACGAGCACAAAAAGGGCGTACGGCCCGCCGTGGAGCGGGGGCCGTACGCCGGTGTCCGACGTGGGGGGGGGAGGGAGCCGGAGGTCAGGCCTCGGAGCGGGCGGACGGCTGGCGGGCGCCCTCCGCTCGCGCGAGGGCGGCGTCCACGGCCGCGTCCTCCTTGGCCTTGTTGGCGCCGCCCTGGGTCTTCACGATCACCCTGATCACGCCGATGAAGAACACGGCCATCACGGCCGGGGGCAGGAGCGCGGAGACGTAGTCCATGACCCCAGGGTAGCCAGGCCCGGTCAGCCGGCGGCGAGGTGGTGCCGGGAGGCGGGGGCGGGAGGGGCCGGCTTGCGGCGGGGGAAGACCTCGCCGGGGGTGGGGACGGGGCGTTTCGGCGTGGCCGGAGCTGGGCGGGGGGCCGGCTTCTGTGCGGGCTTCTTCTCGGGCTGCTGGCCGCCGGGGAGGGCGTGGAGGCGGGTGCGCGCGGCGGGGAGGACGACGGTGGTCGCGGGGGCCGCCGTGCCTGCCCTGGGGCGTGGGGGTCTGCAGCGGTCGAGCAGGGCGGCCGCGGTGGCGTTACCGCGCAGGGCTCCCAGGGCGGCGAGGTCGTCCGCGTTCGGGCGGTGACCGGCGCCCAGCGCCTCGTCCAGGAGCGTGAGGTAACCGGTGGCGGTGCCGGGGAGGGCGGCGCGGTACCGGGCGAGGTCGGCCACCAGGAAGGCGCGCAGCCGGGCGCTCTCCCGCATCGCCTCGTCGAGCGACTCTGCGAGGCGGAGGCAGTCCTGGGCCTCCTCCGCCGTGACGGGGCTGGGGTTCAGGGCGAGGGCGAGGGCGCGCCGGAGCACACGCAGCTCCTGGGCACCGAACGCCATACCGCCGCGGGATCCGTAGGGCGTGGGCATGCGGCGACGATACGCGCTAATCAGACAAACTCGGCATAGGGGATGGGTGTGGCGTGGGGGGCCACTCGGATGCGGGGGCCTCCGGCGGTGGTGCGGGGTGCCTGCGGCGGGCTGTGGGGGGTTCGGTGCGGGGGCCTGCGGCAGGCTGTGCGGGTTCGGTGCGAGGGCCTGCGGCGGGCTGTGCGGGTTCGGTGGGGGTGCGCGGTGCGCGGGTGGGGGGTCGGGGCCGGGCCGGGGGGTGTCCGTCCTCGGAACGGCGCGGAATCGGTCGGGGAACGGGGTGCCGTTCGTTGACGCGCCAACCGCTGCGGGCGGACACCCCCCGGCCCGGCCCCTTCTCGCCGTCCGCGGGTGCGGGTCCTCGCCCCCGGCTCGCCTCTTCCCGTCGTGCGCGGGTGCGGGTCCTCGCTCCCGTGGCCCGTTCCTGCTCGTCGTACGGGGCTGGGTGGGGCCACCGGCGCGCAGGCGGTGGTTGCTGGGCGCCGGTGGTTGCGGGTCGGGCGTGGTGCGGGGGCTACATGCGGGAGACGTTTCGTTCGTAGACCAGGCGGAGGCCCATCAGGGTCAGCCACGGCTCGTGTTCGTCGATGACCGAGGACTCGCCCAGGACCATCGGCGCGAGCCCGCCCGTCGCGATGACCGTGACGTCGTCGGGGTCGGTGGCCAGTTCGCGGGCCATGCGGTTCACGACGCCGTCGACCTGGCCGGCGAAGCCGTAGACGATGCCGGACTGCATGGCCTCGACCGTGTTCTTGCCGATCACGCTGCGGGGGCGGGCCACCTCGATCTTGCGGAGCTGGGCGCCCTTGACGCCGAGTGCCTCCACCGAGATCTCGATGCCGGGGGCGATGACGCCGCCGATGTACTCGCCCCGCGCGCTGACGGCGTCGAAGGTCGTCGCCGTGCCGAAGTCGACGACGATCGCCGGGCCGCCGTAGAGCTCGACGGCCGCGACCGCGTTGATGATGCGGTCGGCGCCGACCTCCTTGGGGTGGTCGGTGAGGATCGGGACGCCCGTCTTGACGCCCGGTTCGACGAGGACCGCGGGGACGTCGCCGTAGTAGCGGCGGGTGACCTCGCGGAGTTCGTGCAGGACCGAGGGGACCGTCGCGCAGATGGCGATGCCGTCGATGCCGTCGCCCAGTTCGTCGCCGAGGAGCGGGTGCATGCCCATCAGGCCCTGGAGGAGGACGGCCAGTTCGTCGGCCGTGCGGCGCGGGTCCGTCGAGATGCGCCAGTGCTCGACGATGTCCTCGCCGTCGAAGAGGCCGAGGACGGTGTGGGTGTTGCCTACGTCGATCGTCAGCAGCATGGCTCTACTCCGCCGCTCGCAGGTCCAGGCCGATGTCCAGGATCGGGGAGCTGTGGGTGAGGGCGCCCACGGCCAGGTAGTCGACTCCCGTGGCCGCGTACGCCTTGGCGTTGGCGAGGGTGAGGCGGCCCGAGGCCTCCAGGGCGGCGCGGCCGGCGACCAGGGCGACGGCCTCCTCGCACTCGTCCGGGGTGAAGTTGTCCAGGAGGATGAGGTCGGCGCCCGCGTCCACGACGTCGCGGAGCTGGTGCAGGGTGTCGACCTCGACCTCGATGGGGAGGTCGGGGAAACGCTCGCGCACCGCCTGGAAGGCCTGTGCGACGCCGCCCGCGGCCACCACGTGGTTGTCCTTGACCAGGGCCGCGTCCGAGAGGGACATGCGGTGGTTGACGCCGCCGCCGCAGCGGACCGCGAACTTCTCGAGGCTGCGCAGGCCCGGGGTGGTCTTGCGGGTGTCCCGGACCCTGGCCTTGGTGCCCTCCAGGACGTCCGCCCACGCGCGCGTGGCCGTCGCGATGCCCGACAGGCGGCACAGGAGGTTCAGCGCGCTGCGTTCGGCGGTGAGGATGTCGCGGGTGCGGGTGGTGACCGAGAGGAGCTTCTGGCCGGCTTCGACGCGGTCGCCGTCCTCCAGGTGGCGCTCCACCTCGAACTCGTCCGTGCAGACCACCGAGAGGACCGCCTCGGCGACCCGGAGGCCCGCCACGACGCCGGCCTCCCGCGCGGTGAAGTCGGCGGTGGCCACGGCTTCCTCGGGGATGGTCGCGACCGTCGTCACGTCGACGCCGCCCGCCAGGTCCTCCTGGACGGCGATGTTCGCCACGTCCTCGACCTCCACCGGGTCGAGACCCGAGTCGAGGAGGAGGGCCGCGAGTGCGGGATCGAGGCCGCACTCCATGAAGGTCTCTTCGTCGGTGTCCGCGCCGCAGGCGCAGCCGTCGCCGCAGCCTCCGCCGGAAGCGAGGGGAAGGTCGGGGGTGTTCACTGCTGTCACTGCTCCTGAGGACGCTGCGGGCACTGGGGGCTGTGGGTGGTCGGGGGGAAGTCTGCGGTCTCCGTGGTGTGCACGGCGAGGGTCCGGTCCGGGTTCAGGCGTACGACGATGTGGCGGCGCCAGGTCGTGTCGTCGCGGTCCGCGTGGTCCTCGCGCCAGTGGCAGCCGCGGGTCTCCTCGCGTCGCCGCGCGGCGGCCACCAGGACGCGGGCCACGCACAGGAGGTTGGTGGCCTCCCAGGTGTCGACGCCCGGCTCGGACGTCTTGCCGTTCTCGTACAGGGCTTCGCGGGCCTCGGTGTGCAGGTCGTGCAGCTGGTCGGCCGCGCGCGCGAGGGAGTCGGCCGAGCGCAGGACGCCCGCGCCCGCGGTCATGATCCGCTGGACGGTGAGGCGGGCTTCGGGCGGGAGGAGGGGGTGCGCGGGGTGCGCCCGCTGCGGGAGCGGCGCGGGCACGGGCGCGTGGAGGACGTCGGCCGTGTGGCTCGCCGCGATGTCGGCGGCGATGCGTTCGGCGTAGACCAGGCCCTCCAGGAGGGAGTTGGAGGCCAGGCGGTTGGCGCCGTGCACGCCGGTGCAGGCGACCTCGCCGCAGGCGTACAGGCCCGGGACGGTCGTGCGGCCGTGGGCGTCGGTGCGGACGCCGCCGGAGGCGTAGTGGGCGGCGGGCGCGACCGGGACGGGCTCGGTGACCGGGTCGATGCCGTGGGCGCGGCAGGCGGCGAGGATCGTCGGGAAACGGCGCTCCCACATCGCCGCCCCGAAGTGGCGGGCGTCCAGGTACATGTGCTCGGTGCCCCGCTCCTGCATGCGGCGCGTGATGCCCTTGGCGACGATGTCGCGGGGGGCCAGCTCGGCCAGCTCGTGCTGTCCCACCATGAAGCGCACGCCGTCCGCGTCCACCAGGTGGGCGCCCTCGCCCCGTACCGCCTCCGACACCAAGGGCTGCTGGCCCTCGGCGTCCGGGCCGAGGAAGAGGACCGTGGGGTGGAACTGGACGAACTCGAGGTCGCTCACCTCCGCGCCCGCGCGCAGGGCGAGCGCGACGCCGTCGCCCGTGGAGACGGACGGGTTCGTCGTCGCCGAGAAGACCTGGCCCATGCCGCCGGTGGCGAGGACCACCGCGGGGGCGTGGACCGCCCCGACGCCGTCGTGCTGGCCCTCGCCCATGACGTGCAGGGTGACGCCGGCGGTCCGGCCGTCGGCGTCCGTGAGGAGGTCCAGGACGAGGGCGTTCTCGATCGTGCGCATCCCTCGCGCGCGTACCGCCTCGACCAGGGCGCGGGAGATCTCCGCGCCCGTGGCGTCGCCGCCGGCGTGGGCGATGCGGCGGCGGTGGTGGCCGCCCTCCCGGGTGAGGGCCAGGCCGCCCTCGGTGGACTCGTCGAAGTGCGCGCCGGTGGCGATGAGGCGGCGTACGGCGTCCGGGCCCTCGGTGACCAGGGTGCGGACCGCCTGCTCGTCGCAGAGGCCCGCGCCGGCCACCAGGGTGTCGTCCAGGTGCTGCTCGGGGGTGTCGCCCTCGCCGAGGGCCGCGGCGATGCCGCCCTGCGCCCAGCGCGTGGAACCGTCGTCGAGGCGGGCCTTGGTGACGACGACCGTCCGCAGGCCCGCGGCCTCGCAGCGCAGGGCCGCGGTGAGTCCGGCGACGCCGGAGCCGACGACCACCACGTCCGCGGCGATGGCCCAGCCGGGCGCGGGGGCGTGCAGTCGTATGCCTGTGCTGGTCACGAGGCGGCTCCGAACGTGAGGGGGACGTTGTCGATCAGCCGGGTCGCGCCGACCCGGGCGGCGACCGCGAGGACGGCCTCGCCGGTGTGGTCGTCGCCGATCTCCGTGAAGTCGGAGGGGTCGACCAGGGCGAGGTAGTCCAGCTCCAGCGGCGGGTCGAGACGGGCGGCCTCGTCCAGGACCAGGCGGGCGGCGGCGCGGACGGCCGTGGCACTCGCCGGGGCGCTCTTCGGGGCCGAGGTGGCGACGGCGTGCGCGTCGGCCGCCGCGCGGGACTCGCCCAGGGCGCTGAGCGCCTCGGCGCGCGCCTGCGTGGCGGGTACCTCACGGGCCCGCGCGCGCAGCGCCTCCTGGGCGGCGTGCCGGTCCAGGCCGGCGAACAGGGCCTGGGAGAGGGCGAGGGCCGTGCGCCGGTCTTGGGGCGTGAGGTAGCGGTTGCGGCTCGACAGGGCCAGGCCGTCCTCCTCGCGCACGGTGGGGACGCCGACGATGTCCACGCCGAAGTTCAGGTCGCGGACCATCCGGCGGATCAGGGCCAGCTGCTGGGCGTCCTTCTGACCGTAGAGGGCGAGGTCCGGGCGGGTGAGGTGGAGCAGCTTGGCGACGACGGTGAGCATGCCGTCGAAGTGGCCGGGGCGGGAGGCACCCTCCAGGCGCTCGCCCATGGGGCCCGCCGTGACGCGCACCTCGGGCTCGCCGCCCGGGTAGACCTCGTCCACGGAGGGGGCGAAGACGACGTCCGCGCCCGCCTGTCCGGCGATCTCCAGGTCGGCGTCCAGGGTGCGCGGGTACCGGTCGAGGTCCTCGCCCGCGCCGAACTGGAGCGGGTTGACGAAGACGGTGACGACGACCTCGCCGTCGCGGCCCGCGAGGTCGCGTGCCGCGCGGACCAGGGTGGCGTGGCCCTCGTGCAGGGCGCCCATGGTCATCACGACGGCCCGGCGGCCGCGCCGCACGCGCGCGTGGAGCTCGTCGGCGGTGCGCAGCAGGACGGGCGGGGTGGTGGTCATCGGGCGTCTCCCTCGGGGCCGGTGCCGGGGCCGGGGCCGTCCGTTCCGTCCGGTCCGTCTGTTCCGTCCGGTCCGTCTGTTCCGTCCGGACCTTCTGTTCCTTCCGGCCCGTTCGGACCGTTCGGACCGTCGCGGTCGTCGGTGTTCGCTGTGTCCTGGGTGCCTGCCGGGCCTTCAGGGCTCGCCGTGTCGCCGGTGCGGGCCGTGCCCGCGGGGCCGGGGGCGCCTTCGGTGCTCGTGGGGGTGCCTGCCGCGCCGGTTCCGTCGGCGAGGACCCCGAGCAGGTCCTCGGCGAGTTCGGCCTTCAGCAGGCCGTGGCCCAGGGCCCGGTCGGCGGTCGCGCGGGCCATCGCCACGTAGCCCGCCACGGCCTGCGGGGCGTGGACGCGCAGCTCCGCGATGTGCGCGGCGACCGTGCCCGCGTCCCCGCGCGCGACGGGGCCGGTGAGGGCCGCGTCCCCGGAGCGCAGGGCGTTGTCCAGAGCGGCGCCCAGCAGCGGGCCGAGCATCCGGTCGGGGGCCTCGACGCCGGCCGTGCGCAGCAGCTCCATGGACTGGGCGACCAGGGTGACCAGGTGGTTGGCACCGAGGGCGAGGGCGGCGTGGTACAGCGGGCGCTTCTCCTCCGCGATCCACTCCGGCTCGCCGCCCATCTCGATGACCAGGGCCTCGGCGGCCAGACGCAGCTCCTCGGGAGCGGTGACGCCGAACGAGCAGCCGGCCAGGCGTTGGACGTCCACGGGCGTGCCGGTGAAGGTCATCGCGGGGTGCAGGGCCAGCGGCAGGGCGCCGGCGCGCAGCGCGGGGTCGAGGATCCTGGCGCCGAACCGCCCGGAGGTGTGCACGAGCAGCTGACCCGGCCGCACCGCCCCCGTCTCGGCGAGCCCGGTCACCAGGTCCGGCAGGGCGTCGTCGGGGACCGTCAGCAGGACCAGCTCGGCTCGCTGGAGGACCTCCGCCGGCGGCACGAGCGGCACGTCGGGGAGGAGAGCGGCGGCACGCCGTCTGGACGCGTCGGAGACACCGGAGACGGCCACCGGCCGGTGCCCGGCGAGCTGGAGGGACGCGGCCAGCGCGGGGCCCACGCGTCCGGCGCCGACGACGCCTACCGTGAGCCGCGCGGGGCGGTCCTTGGGGTCTGGCTGTGGGGTTGTGTTCACGCGACGGCGGCCTTCCCGTTCCAGTCCGCTCGGGGTACCGGACGATTTCTCGTCATGTTAACGCGATTGGTTCGGGGCACGTCCGGTTGTCCACAGGCTGTGGGTTTCCGTGCGGCGGCGGGGCACACCTCCCCGCGCGCGTGATCGGGCGTGGCGGAAGCTGTGGGAAAACCGGTGTGTCCCCGTCGGCGTCCGCGCGGCATGATCCCGGCATGAGCGATGCGGCGGAGCAGACGGAGCGGGACGGGCTCGCGGGGCGGGCGGGGCGGCCCGGGCGGCCGGCCGGGGTGCCGGACTCGGCCGGGGCGGAGGCGGCGCACGCGCACGGCCCCGGTCTGCGGGAGCGGCGCGTGGCCGCCCATCGCGGTGCCCGGCGCGTGCTCGCCGCACCGGGTTTCGGTACGACCCTGCGCGAGCGGCTCGCGCTGCTGGAGGGGGCAGCCGAGCTGTACGACCTCGACGAGGCCTCCGACATGTACGGCGACGGCATCGTGGAGGCCCTGGAGGAGAGGACCGCCGCCCTGCTCGGCACCGAGGCCGCCGCGTTCTTCCCGACCGGCACCATGGCCCAGCAGGTGGCGCTGCGCTGCTGGGCGGGGCGCACCGGCGACCCGGTGGTCGCCCTGCACGGGCTCAGCCACCCCGAGGTGCACGAGCGCAACGCCTTCAGCCTGGTCAGCGGGCTGCGCCCGGTACGGCTGACCAGTGAGCCGCGAATGCCGACGGCCGAGGAGGTGCGCGGTTTCGAGGAACCCTTCGGGGCGCTGATGCTGGAGCTGCCCCTCAGGGAGGCCGGTTTCGTGCTGCCCACCTGGGAGGAGCTCACCGAGGTCGTCGACGCCGCGCGGGAGCGCGACGCGGTCGTCCACTTCGACGGTGCCCGGCTGTGGGAGTCCACCGTGCACTTCGGCCGGTCCGCGGCCGAGATCGCGGGTCTCGCGGACAGCGTGTACGTCTCGTTCTACAAGTCCCTCAAGGGCTACGGCGGCGCCGCCCTCGCCGGCCCCCGGACCCTCGTCGAGGAGGCCAGGGCATGGCGGCACCGGTACGGCGGCGCGGTCTTCCAGCAGTTCGCCACGGTGCTGTCGGCGCTGGCCGGCCTGGAGCGCGAGCTGCCCCGGCTGCCGGAGTACGTGGCCCACGCGCGCGTGGTGGCCGCCGCGCTGCGGGAGGGCTTCGCGGCGGCCGGGCTGCCGTGGGCGCGGGTGCACCCCGAGGTACCGCACACCCACGAGTTCCAGGTCTGGATGCCGTACGAGGCCGAAGTCGTCGGCGAGGCCGCGGTCCGGCAGGGCGAGGAGACCGGCACCCTGCTCTTCTCCCGGGGCTGGCGGACCCCCGGCCCGGGGCTCGCCGTCACCGAGGTCGGGGTGGAGGCGGAGGGCCTCCGGTGGACGGCCGACGACGTGAAGGCCGCGGTGGCCGACTTCGCGGCCAGGCTGACCGGCTGACCCGCGCAGCGGCTCACCGGCGCCGACCCGCTGACGGCTCAGGACCACCGGCCGACCGGCTCCGACCGAGCCCGACCGGGTCCGACCGGCTCCGACAGCTCCGACAGCTCCGACAGCTCCGACCGGCCTACTGCCCGCCGCGGGTCGGCCGCACCGGGCGGCCGGCGAGGACCGCGCGGAAGCGGCGGCGGTCGCGCCAGGCGCGCACGACCCGCCGGTCATGGGTGCCGGGCGCCGGCGGGGCGGGTGCGCCCAGTTGCCGGGCGCGATGAAGGTCGAGGAGGTACTGCTGCGTGACGCTCATGCGGATCTCCTTCTCCGGGGGACGTGGGGGGAGGCCGGGCTGCCGCGGGCCGCCCCGGTGGGTGTCCAGCCTGCGCCGCCACGGGCGCGGTGGTCGCGTCGATTGACCGCGACGGTCAATCGACGGCGGTGTTGTCAGTGGCGGGGTGCACCATGAGGACATGAGCGTGCGCATCGACATCGCGGGGCTGCGGCCGGAGAGGGTCGCCGTCGTGCCCTCCCCGCTGGCCGAGCTGGGCATGGCGCTGCACGCGCTGTCCGAGCCGGGGCACCACCCGGGCCTGCAGGGCTGGGCGACGGGCGTGACCGCCGGGCTCGACTCCCCTCTGGCCGACCGGATGTGCGAGGCCGACTTCCTGTGGCGGACGACGTTCTCGGACCTCTTCATGCCGTTCGCGGGCGTCCCGGGCCGCAGCACCCTGCCCGGCGCCACCCTCGCCGAGGACCTGGACCTGCTGGACAAGCTGTCCGACGAGCAGTTCGTGGACGCGGCGCTGGAGTTCACCTGCGCCCTGCCCTACAGCACCCGCGGGGTCTCCGCGCTCACGGACGCCGGGGTGCGCCGGCGGGCGCTGGACCTGGCCGCCGCCCGGGGGCCGCAGCAGCTGCGCTTCAGTGAGCGGCTGCTGGTCGATCCGCCCCGCATCCGGGGCTGGCTGCGGCAGTTCGCCCAGGACTGCGACGAGGCGTTCTTCGCGGAGGCCTGGTCCCGGTTGCGCCACCAGCTGGCGGCCGACGCCCGGCACAAGACGGAGATCCTGCGGCGCAAGGGCCTGGCCGAGGCGCTGGCCGCCGTGTCCCCGGCGGTGGAGCTGGACGAGTCCTCGGGGCGGATCACGGTCGACAAGCTGGGGGACGGTGTCACGGCCACCGGGGACGGCGGCCTGCTGCTGGTGCCCACCAGCCTCGGCTGGCCCCACCTGTCCGTCCTGCACCGCTACGACTGGCAGCCGGCGCTGCACTACCCCGTCGGCTCCCCGGAGCTGGCCTCCCCGCCGTCGGTGGAGCAGCTCACCCTGCGGATGACCGCGCTGTCGCACCCGGTCCGGATGCGGATCTGCCGCTATCTGGCGCGCAGTTCGTACACCACCAGCGAGCTGGCGCAGGTGCACGGCATGACGGCCCCGGAGATATCCCGGCACCTGGCGGTGCTGAAGAAGGCGGGCCTCATCACGACCCGCCGCCGCGGGCGGTACGTCCTGCACCAGCTGGACGTGACGGTGGTGGCCCGGCTGGGCAGCGACTTCCTGGAGGGCATCCTCCGCTGACCCGCGACCGGGGCCGCCCGGCCGTCAGCCCTGCCCGCCTCCGGCCCGGACCAGCCCCGTCTCGTAGGCGAGGACGACGATCTGCACCCGGTCGCGCAGGCCGAGCTTGGTCAGGATGCGGCCCACGTGCGTCTTCACGGTCGCCTCGGACAGCACGAGCCGGGCCGCGATCTCGCCGTTGGACAGGCCCTGGGCGACCAGCACCATGACCTCCCGCTCGCGTCCGGTGAGCCGTTGCAGTTCCTTGTGCCGGGGCTCCTGCCCGGTGGTCGGCAGCATCGGGGCGAACCGGTCCAGCAGCCGGCGGGTGGTCGAGGGGGCGACCACCGCGTCGCCGCTGTGCACGGAGCGGATCGCGGCGAGCAGTTCGCCGGGCGGCACGTCCTTCAGCATGAAACCGGAGGCGCCCGCCTTCAGCGCCGAGAAGGCATACTCGTCGAGGTCGAAGGTGGTCAGGATCAGCACCTTCGGCGCGTCCGGGTCCACACAGATCCGGTTGGTGGTCTCGACGCCGTCGAGCTTGGGCATGCGGACGTCCATCAGGACGACGTCCACGGCGGTCGACCGCAGCACCTGGAGAGCCTCGACGCCGTCCCCGGCCTCGGCGACGACCTCCATGTCCGGCTGGGCCGCCAGCACCATCCGGAAACCGGTGCGCAGCAGCACCTGGTCGTCGACGAGCATGACGCGGATCGCCATCGGGGCCTCTTCCGTTCTCCGGCCGTCCGGTCGTGCCGGGTGCGCCGGTCTCTGGGGCCGGGTCGCCGGCCGGTTGTGACAGGTGTCAACGCCGTACATGCGTACAGGCGGGGATGTCAGTGTGCGGGTTTCAGCGGCAGCAGCGCGCTGATGCGGAATCCTCCGCCCTGCCGCGGGCCCGCGTCCAGGGTGCCGCCGACCATGCCGACGCGTTCCCGCATGCCGATCAGGCCGTGCCCCTGGCCGTCGAAGCCGCCCTCCTCGTACAGCTCGTGGGGGGCGCCCTTGCCGTCGTCCTCGACGAGCAGCCCGAGACCGTCGTCGAAGTAGACCAGCCGCACGCTCGCGCCCGCGTTGGGGCCGCCGTGCTTGCGGGTGTTGGTGAGCGCCTCCTGCACGATGCGGTACGCGGTCAGCTCGACCCCGCTGGGCAGGGTGCGCGGGGTCCCCTCCACCTTGAAGTCCACCGGCAGCCCCGAGCTGCGGCACTGCTCGACGAGGTCCTCGATCTGCCGGACGTCCGGCTGCGGGACGTACTCGCCGGCCTCCTGGTGCTCGCCGGTGCGCAGCACGCCGAGCAGGCGACGCATCTCCGCGAGGGCCTGGCGGCCGGTGGAGGAGATGGTCTCCAGGGCCTTCCTCGCCTGGTCGGGGGCGGCGTCCATGACGTAGGCCGCGCCGTCCGCCTGCACGACCATCACGGAGACGTTGTGCGCGACGACGTCGTGCAGCTCGCGCGCGATCCGGGCGCGCTCGGCGGCCACCGCGACCTTGGACTGCGCCTCGCGCTCCTTCTCCAGCCGGGCGGCCCGCTCCTCCAGCTGCGCGAAGTAGGCGCGGCGGGTGCGGAGGGAGTCACCGAGCACCCAGGCCAGCGCGAAGGGCACCGTCTGGAAGACCGTTATCGCGACGTTGTTGCCTATGCTCACGCCCTCCATGGGCCAGCGCAGCTGCGCGACCGGCGCCGCGCACAACCCCATGGTCAGGGCGGCCCTGGAGGCCCAGCGGGCGCCGGTCACGGCCACCGTGTAGACGATCACCAGGAGGGCGAAGTCGGCCGCCATCGTCGACACGTCGAGCGCGACCTGGCCGAGGCCCACCGCGGCGGCCAGCAGCAGCATCTTCTCCGGCACGAGCCGGCGCAGCGCGATCACGACGCACAGCAGCAGGACGCACGGGATGATCAGCGCCATGGCGTCCGTCCCCCGGGCCTCCCGCACCGGGTCCACGGACACGACGGAGATCGCGAACAGGACCAGAGCCCAGGAACAGTCGACCCCGGTCGGGTGTCGGCGGAGGAAATCGTAGAGGCGCTGCACGTAAACCAGCGTAGGGAAGCGCGATAGGTGCAGGGGTCAACCGGAGGGCCGATCCGCGCCCCCTGCGCATACTCCGCAAGGTGGAGGCCCCGCTCTCCTGTGCGCCTAGCCTGGGCCTGTGACGCGAGGGACAACAGGGATCAGAGCGGCCTCAGAGGCGCATGAGCGCTGGCGGGGCTGGAGGGAAGCGACGCAGGAGGCCCTCTACGGTCCGGCCGGCTTCTACCGCGTCCGGCCCGAGGGCCCGGCCGGGCACTTCCGCACGTCGGTGCACGCGTCGCCGCTGTTCGCCGGGGCCGTGGCGCGGCTGCTGTGCCGGGTCGACGAGGCGCTCGGGCGGCCCGCGTCGCTGGGCTTCGTGGACCTGGCGGCCGGGCGGGGCGAGCTGGTCACCGGGGTGCTGGCCGCGCTGCCCGGCGACGTGGCCGCCCGCACGCGCGCGTACGCCGTCGAAGTCGCCGGACGCCCTCGGGGACTGGACCACCGGATCGAGTGGCTCGCCGAGCCGCCGGGCGGGGTGACGGGGCTGCTGTTCGCCAACGAGTGGCTGGACAACGTGCCCGTGGACGTGGCCGAGGTGGATTCCGCCGGTGTGGCGCGGCGGGTGCTCGTGCGGGACGACGGCACCGAACGGCTCGGGGAGCCGGTGGGCGGGGCGGAGGCGCGGTGGCTGGCGCGGTGGTGGCCGCTGTCCGGGGCGCAGGGGCTGCGGGCCGAGATCGGCCTGCCCCGGGACACCGCCTGGGCGTCCGCGGTGGCGGCGCTCGACGCAGGGCTCGCGGTGGCCGCCGACTACGCCCACACCACGGCCGCCCGCCCGCCTTGCGGGTCGCTCACCGGTTTCCGGGAAGGCAGGGAGACGGCGCCGGTGCCCGACGGGACGTGCGACATCACCGCGCACGTCGCCCTGGACGCGTGCGCGGCGGCAGGCGGTCCGGCGCGGCACGCCGACGGGTGCGGGACGCGGCCCGCCGACAGGCGCGGGACGCGGCGACCCGGCAGTACCGGGACGCGCCGAGCCGATGACGATGCGGCGCCGCACGCCGAGAGGTGTGTTCCGCAGTGCACGCCCTCCGGTGCGCTCCTGCGCCCGCAGCGCGAGGCCCTGCGCGCCCTCGGCGTCGCGGGCGCACGCCCTCCGCTCGCGCTGGCCTCCACCGACCCGGCGGCGTACGTACGCGCCCTCGCGCGCGCCTCGCAGGCGGCCGAGCTGACCGCGCCGGGCGGGCTGGGCGACTTCATGTGGCTGCTCCAGCCGGTGGGGGCCGTCGACGCGTCCGCGCTACTTGTCGATGTCGCCGACCACGAAGAAGAGTGACCCGAGGATCGCCACCATGTCCGCGACCAGCGTCCCGGGCAGCAGCTCGGCGAGCGCCTGGATGTTGTTGTACGAGGCCGAGCGCAGCTTCAGCCGGTACGGGGTCTTCTCGCCCTTGCTGACCAGGTAGTAGCCGTTGATGCCGAGCGGGTTCTCGGTCCAGGCGTACGTGTGGCCCTCGGGCGCCTTCAGCACCTTGGGGAGCCGTTGGTTGACCGGCCCGGGCGGCAGCTCGGCCAGGCGGTCCAGGCAGGCGTCGGCGAGGTCGAGGGCGTTGTGCGTCTGCTCCAGGAGGCACTCGAAGCGGGCGAGGCAGTCGCCCTCGGTCCGGGTGACGACCTTCAGGGTGTCCTGGAGTTCGCCGTAGGCGAGGTACGGCTCGTCGCGGCGCAGGTCGAAGTCGACGCCCGAGGCGCGCGCGATCGGCCCGCTGACCCCGTAGGCGTGCACGGCCTCGGGGCTGAGGGCGCCGACCCCTCGGGTGCGGCCCCGGAAGATCTCGTTGCCCAGCACCAGGTCGTCGAAGACGTCCATGCGCGAGCGCACCGCGGCGACGGCACCGCGCGCGCGGCCGGTCCAGCCGGCCGGCAGGTCCTCCTTGAGGCCGCCGACGCGGTTGAACATGTAGTGCATGCGCCCGCCGGAGACCTCCTCCATCACGTTCTGGAGGACCTCCCGTTCCCGGAAGGCGTAGAAGACCGGGGTGATACCGCCCAGTTCCAGCGGGTACGACCCGAGGAACATCAGGTGGTTGAGCACGCGGTTGAGTTCCGCGAGCAGCGTCCGCAGCCACACCGCGCGCGGGGGGACCTCCATGCCGAGCATCCGCTCCACGGCGAGGACCAAGCCCAGCTCGTTGGAGAACGCCGACAGCCAGTCGTGGCGGTTGGCGAGCACGATGATCTGACGGTAGTCCCGGGCCTCGAACAGCTTCTCCGCGCCGCGGTGCATGTAGCCGATCACGGGCTCGGCGCTCGTGATGCGCTCGCCGTCCAGCACCAGCTTGAGTCGCAGCACGCCGTGCGTGGACGGGTGCTGCGGCCCGATGTTGAGCACCATGTCGGTGCTCTCCGCGGCGCCGCCGATACCGACCATGGTCTCCGTCTTGGGAGTCATGCGCCCAGTCTCCCCTACGTACGCTGGCTCCATGGAGACGGGGAGCCCTGACGACACGGGCACGGCGGAAGCGACACGGGCGGCGCCGGACGAGCCGGTGTGGACCGGCCTGCCACCGGGACTGTTGCGCATGCGGCGGCTGTTGCTGGTGGTGTGGCTGGGGTTGCTCGCGCTCGCCGCGGGCCTCCTGCTCGGGCTGTTCCTGGGCCCCGTCTGGGCGACGTCGGCGGTGCTCCCGCTGGCCGTGGCGGCCTGGGGCTGGGTGATGCTGGAGCGCAACTGGCTCTCCTGGCGCTACGCCGAGCGAGCGGACGACCTGCTGATCAGCCGGGGCGTGCTGTGGCGCGAGGAGACCGTCGTCCCGTACGGGCGGATGCAACTGGTCGAGGTCACCTCCGGGCCGGTCGAGCGGTACTTCGGCCTGGCCAGCGTGCAACTGCACACCGCTGCCGCCGCGACCGACGCGACCATCCCCGGCCTCGACCCGGCCGAGGCCGAGCGTCTGCGCGACCGGCTCACCGAGCTGGGCGAAGCACGATCGGCGGGGCTGTGACCACGCACGGGGCGGAGGACGGCCGACCGCGAACGGAAGACCTCGCAGCCGACACCGGGGCCGAGACCGACGCACCCCACAGCGAAGCCGGAACCGGGACCGGCGCGCCCGATGGTGAAGCCGGGACCGGGACCGGCGCGCCCCACAGCGAAGCCGGGACCGGCGTGGCCGCGGGCGGTGTCGTCGAACGGCGGTTGCATCCCGTCACGCCGTTGCGGCGGGCGTGGGCGCCGGTGGCCGTGCTGGTCGGGTGGGCCGTGCACGATCCGGACCAGGCGCAGCGCCAGCTCACCCGGCTGACGACGACACACCTGCTGATCGGCCTCGCCGTCCTCATCCCGGCCGCCGCCCTGTACGGCTTCCTGACCTGGTGGTTCACCCACTTCGCGGTGACCGACACCGAACTGCGCATCCGGACCGGCCTGCTGTTCCGGCGCACCGCCCACATCCGCCTGGAACGTATCCAGGCCGTCGACGTCACCCAGCCGCTGCTCGCCCGCGTCGCCGGGGTCGCGAAACTGAAACTCGACGTCATAGGCACCGGCAAGAAGGACGAGCTGGCCTTCCTGGGCGCCGACGAGGCGAGCGCGCTGCGGGCCGAGCTGCTCGCCCGTGCGGCCGGCCTCGCCCCGGAGACCGCGCACGAGGTCGGCGAGGCGCCTTCCCGGCAGATGCTGCGCGTGCCGCCGCGGGTGCTCGCCGTCTCGCTGCTGCTGACCGGCGCGACCTGGGGCAAGTTGATCGCCGCCGTCCTCGTACCGACGCTCCTGTGGCTGGCCACCCACAACCTGTGGACGGTGCTGGCGACCGCCCTGCCCCTGCTGGGCGCCGCGGGCGCGGGCAGCGTGGGCCGGTTCGTCGGGGAGTACGACTGGACGGTGGCCGAGTCCCCGGACGGCCTGCGCATCGACCGCGGCCTGCTGGACCGCACGCACGAGACCGTGCCGCCCGGCCGGGTGCAGACCGTGCGGATCGTGGAGCCGCTGCTGTGGCGGCGCCGGGGGTGGGTGCGGGTGGAGCTGGACGTGGCCGGGTCGTCGAACTCGGTGCTGCTGCCGGTCGCTCCGCGGGAGATCGCGGAGTCGGTCGTCGCACGGGTGCTGCCCGGGGTGACCGTGCCGGCCTACGGGGAGCTGTCACGGCCGCCGCGCCGCGCCGGGCGATGCCGGCCGTTGTGGTGGCGCGGCTACGGGCTCGTCGTCACGGACGCCGTCTTCGCCGCCCGGTACGGGCTGCTGCGCCGCACCCTGGCACTGGTGCCGCACGCCAAGGTGCAGAGCGTGCGCCGCACCCAGGGGCCCTGGCAGCGGGCGCTGCGGCTGGCCGGCGTACGGGTGGACACGGGAGCCAACAAGACCGTGACCGCGCGGCTGCGGGACGCGGACGAGGCGGCGGAGCTGCTGCGCGCGCAGGCGGAACGCTCCCGGACCGGGCGGCGGGACGCGCTGCCGGACCGGTGGATGGCCTGAGAGCGGCGGACGCCCCGGCCACCCGCCGCGCCGCCCCGCGGACCGGCGTCAGGACACCGCGCTGCGCAGCCCCTGCACGTCGATCTGCTCGGTCTCGTCGTGGGCCGTCAGGTCGATCACCTGGCCCACTCCCCTGGACTCCTCGCCGGCCGGCTTGAAGGCGGCCTCCGCCTCGGCCTTGTGCAGGGCGAGGGCCTCCTGGCCGACCACGTCGGCGAGGTCCTCGTTCTGGACGGCCTCCAGGGTGTCGGACGGAGCCCGCCCGTCCTCGGTGTCCCTGGCGTTCTCGGTGTCTTGGGTGTCTTGGGTGTCTTGGGTGTCTTGGGTGCCGAAGAAGTCGAAACCGCCCTCGACCACGGGTCGGCGCACCGGAGCCGTCGGGACGACGGCCACCGCGGTCGGCACCGTGAAGTGACCGGACGCCTGCCGGGTGGCCTGCCTGGGCTGCGCGGACGGCTCGTCGGGCCGCTCACCGGGCTGCTCGGAACGCTGCTTCCGCTCTTCGGGCCGCTCGGACTGCTCGCCCCGGTCACCGGACTGCTCGGGCCGCTCGTTCCGTTCGGGCCGCTCGTCGGTCTGCTCCTCGGGCCGCTCGGGCTCCTGCGCCTGCTCCGGTCGGCCGGGCCGGGGCGTCGGGGAGGCGGCGGCGGTGCGCTCGTGTCCCCCGGCCGCGGGCTGCCCCGGCGCCTCGTCCGCCGGCGCGGACTCGGCCGCCGCCGCGCGCTCGCCGCCGCCGTTGCCCCCGCCGTCACCGTCGTCGCCGCCACCGTCCTCGGAGTCGCCGTCGCCGTCACGGTCGGCGGCGTCCGGTGCGGTGGGCGCGTCCTCGTCCAACCGGGCCAGGGCGGCGTTCGCGCGCAGGAACAGCCGGGAACCCTCGGGGGAGAAGACTGCCGGGGCCTCCTTGGCCGCCTCTTCGCCCTCTCCGACCGGCGTCCCACCGGCCGGGGCCTCCCCCTCCACCGGTCCCCCACCGGCCGAAGCCTGCGCCCCACCGGCCGTGGCCTGCGCCCCACCGGCCGTGGCCTGCGCCGCACCGGCCGTGGCCTCCTCCGCCGATGCGGTTCGTGCCGCCGGCAGGGCGCGCGCCGGGGGCACCGCCTCTATCTCCAGCAGCCTGCGGCCCTCCAGCGCGCTGGCCCGCTCGGTCTCCGCCGTGGCGTAGCGCCGCAGCAGGGCGGCGTGTTCGTTGCGCAGCCCCGCCAGCTCCGTGCGCTTGGCGCGCAGCCGGTGCTCCAGCTTCACGCGCAGCTCGCGCGACTCCTCCAGGTCGGACTCCAGTTCGGCGACCCGCTCCTCGTACCGCCACTCGTCGCTCGCCCGCGCGCGCGTGAGGTCGGCGACGCGCCTGCCCGCCTGCGCGTCCCAGTGGCGCATGACGACCGCGCCGGCGACGGCGGTCACCGCGGCGGCCGCGGCCAGAGAGCGCAGGATCATCGCTTCGCTGAACACCCAGGGGCCGAGGGCGCAGACGAGGGAGACGCCTGCGATCGCCGACGGAGGAAGCAGCCTGTGCAGGGGCGGGGAATGGCGGTGACGTCCACGTGGCATGGCCAGAAACTTACCGCGCGTAGGCGAATCTTGGCGCCCCGCCCCGTAAAAACACATCACTCTCCGACGTGTTCACAGGACATCGGGAATCCACATGGTCACCGACCACCGAATTGCACAAGATCATTTCTACTGCGCACCTCATCAGTGCCCCTACGACCGCCCGCCGGACCGCACATCCGGCTGCCCGTCCGACCGCCCGTCCGACCGCCCGCCGAGCCGCTCGCCCAGCCACCGCAAGGTCGCCGGAATCTCGCGCCGCCAGGTATTGAAGTTGTGCCCGCCGCTTTCCAGGATGATCGACGAGATCCGCGTGGGACTCTTCTCCTTCACGCGCTCGATGAACTCCAGCGTGTCCTTGTAGTTCGACTCACCGGACCTGCTGCTGGTGACGAGCAGTGAAGTGTCGGGCGCGGGAAGGTGGTCGAGACACCACCACAGGTCGGCCCGATTCCTGCGCCCCTCGTCACCCTGGAAGAGATCGCCGGTGGTGGGGTCGCTGGGCGCGTCGTAGTACGCGGAGAGGCCGGCTCCGGCCGCGTACACGTCGGGGTGGTGCAGGGCGAGCTTCAGGGCGCAGTAGCCGCCGGTCGAGTTGCCGACGACGCCCCACCGTCGCGGCCCCTTGTCGACGCGGTAGTGGGCGCCGACGGCCTCGGGGAGGTCCTTCGCGAAGAACGACTCCGTCTGCGGGCCGCCCGGCACGTCCACGCACTCCGTGTCGCGCGGCGGGGCCACGGTGGGCCTCAGCATCACCAGGATCATCGGCTCCATCCGGCCCGCCGCGGCGAGTTCGGACGCGGTGCGCGGGTAGTGGAGCTTGTCCACCAACGCCTCGGCCGTCCCCGGGTAGCCGGTCAGGACGACGGCCGCGGGGAACGTACGGGTGCGGTGCCGTGCCTGGAAGTACTCCGGCGGCAGATACACGTACGCGGGTGTCGCGATCCGCGTCGTGCGGCCGACGATCCGTATCTCCTGGACGCGCCCGGCGGTGTCCGGCCGCCCGCCGCCCGCCGCCGTGACCCGCCGGTCGCCGACGACCCGGAGGGGACCCCCGGACGCGCCGGCCGAGTGGTCGACGACCACCCCCTGCCCGTCCTCCCGGCCGAACAGGTCCGCCCAACTGGCGTAGAACCCGAAGGCCTGGTTGGCGGCCAGCCCGACCGCCGCGAAGACCGCCACCTGGGTGGCGAGCAGCAGGCCCACCCGCCCGAGGACCGCCCGCGGGCTCCGCCGGGCCAGCCGCGGCCACAGCCACACCGTGCCGCCGAACAGGAGCGCGCCGGACGAAGCCGCCAGCGCGAGCAACGTGTTGCTTGTGAGACCCATGCGTTCCTGACCTGCCCGCGCTTTCCGTGTGTCCGCCGAACGCCGCCCCCCGTGCCGCTGTTCGGGGTGTTCGGACTCTCCGATCATGCGGAGTGAACCTCTCCTCCCGAGACACCGTCCTAGAGGGCGCAATGTCGCCGGATGCCCGGAACGGGCCCGGATCCACGGTCTCTCGCAGAACTACGGGTGCGATGTCTGTCAGGACAGATGAGGAAATGTCGGGTCGGGTTCCGGCGAAACCCGCCAGCGTGCGCCGGGTGCCGCGCGGCCCCCTCCCGGAAAGCGTGCGCCGGGTGGCCCGCGGCCCCCGCCCCGAGAGCGTGCCCCTCCTCGTCGGCCGCGCCTGCGCGCTCGTGGGCCTGCTGGACATCGCCGCCGGCGTCTTCCCGCGCTTCCGGCACAGCCGTGTGCACGCCTTCGCCGAGGTGCTGCCCGGCGCGTTCGGGCCGTTCGCCGCGGCCCTCTCCCTCAGCGCGGGCGTCCTGTTGCTGCTGCTCGCCCACGGCCTCCGACGCCGCAAGCGCCGGGCCTGGCGAGCGGCCGTCGCCCTGCTCCCGCTGGGCGCCGTCGCGCAGTTCACGTACCGGCACTCGCTCCTCGGCACCCTGATCTCGCTGGCCCTGCTCGCCCCGCTGCTGCGCCACCGGGACCAGTTCGCGGCGCTGCCCGACCCCCGCAGCCGCTGGCGGGCGCTGGCCAACTTCGTCCTCATGGGCGCCGGTTCCCTCGCCCTGGGGCTGCTCGTCGTGAGCGCCCACCCGCACCGCATGGTCGGCGACCCGAGCGTGGCCGACCGCCTCACCCACGTCCTCTACGGCCTGTTCGGCGTCGAGGGCCCGGTCGACTACCGGGGCACCACTTCCTGGACGGTGGCCTTCTCGCTCGGCGCCCTCGGCCTGCTCACCGCCCTCACCACGATCTACCTGGCCTTCCGCCCCGAACACCCCGCCGCGCGCCTCACCGAGGACGACGAGGCCCGCCTGCGCGGCCTGCTCGCCCGGCACGGCGACCGGGACTCCCTCGGTCACTTCGCACTGCGCCGCGACAAGGCCGTCGTCTTCTCCCCCAGCGGCAAGGCCGCCGTCACCTACCGCGTCGTCTCCGGCGTGATGCTCGCCAGCGGGGACCCGATCGGTGACGTCGAGGCCTGGCCGGGCGCGATCGAGCGCTTCATGGACGAGGCCAGGGCCCACTCCTGGACGCCCGCCGTCATGGGCTGCTCGGAGACCGGCGGCGAGGTGTGGACCCGCGAGACCGGGCTCGACGCCCTCGAACTGGGCGACGAGGCGGTGGTGGATGTCGCGGATTTCTCCCTCGCCGGCCGCGCGATGCGCAATGTGCGCCAGATGGTCAAGCGCATCGAGCGCGCCGGTTACGAGACCCGGGTACGACGCGTGGCTGACCTCGGCGAGGCGGAACTGCGCCGCGTCCGCCGCGCCGCCGACGACTGGCGCGGCACGGACACCGAGCGCGGCTTCTCCATGGCCCTGGGCCGCATCGGCGACCCCACCGACGGCGACTGCCTGATCGCCACCGCGCACCGACAGGACGCCGAGCACGGCGAGCCCGGCGCGTACGGCGACCTGAAGGCGATCCTGCACTTCGTGCCGTGGGGCGCCGACGGCGTCTCCCTCGACCTGATGCGGCGCGACCGGTCGGCCGACCCCGGCATGAACGAGCTGCTCATCGTCGCCGCCCTCCAGGCCGCCCCGAAGCTGGGCGTCGCGCGGGTCTCGCTGAACTTCGCGATGTTCCGCGCGGCCCTCGCGCGCGGCGAGAAGATCGGCGCGGGGCCGGTGCTGCGGGCCTGGCGGGGCGTGCTGGTGTTCCTCTCCCGCTGGTTCCAGATCGAGTCCCTGTACCGGTTCAACGCGAAGTTCCGTCCCCGCTGGGAGCCGCGCTTCGTCGTCTACCGCGCCTCCGCCGACCTGCCCCGCATCGGCTTCGCCGCGATGCAGGCCGAGGGCTTCCTCACCCTCACCCCGCCCCTCCCCCGCTTCCTGCGCCGCCGCGCGCCCGCCCGCCGCCCCTGCGCCCACGGGGCGCCCGAGCACGAGGCCCGTCCGGCGTGAGCGGCAGGTCGCCGCGCGACCGGGCACGCGGCCCGGACGGCGCGGCCGCCGGATCACCCCACCGAGCCGCGCGGGCAGAGGGCGCCACGGGCGCCCCGACCCGGCCACCGCCGCCGGAACCCCCCACCCACTGGGCCTACGCTGAACACATGAGCAAGCAGACCGGCCGACGCCACCACCTGGCGGGACTGACCGCATGGGACCGCTGCGCGGTCATGGGCGTCGTCAACGTGACGCCCGACTCGTTCTCCGACGGCGGTCGCTTCTTCGACACCACGGCCGCCGTCAAGCACGGCCTCGACCTCGTCTCCGAGGGCGCCGACCTGGTGGACGTGGGCGGCGAGTCGACCCGGCCCGGCGCGACCCGCGTCGACGAGGACGAGGAACTCAGGCGCGTCGTCCCCGTCGTGCGCGGCCTGGCCTCCGAGGGCGTCACGGTCTCCGTCGACACCATGCGCGCCTCCGTGGCGGAGCGGGCGATCGAGGCGGGCGCCGCCCTCGTCAACGACGTCAGCGGCGGACTCGCCGACCCCCGGATGATCCCGGTCGTCGCCGACGCCGGCGCCCCTTTCGTGGTCATGCACTGGCGCGGCCTCCTGGAGGGCGGCAACGTCCGCGGCACCTACACCGACGTGGTCACCGAGGTCGTGGACGAACTCCGCGCGCGCGTGGAGGCCGTCCTGGACGGCGGCGTCGCCCCCGACCGGGTGGTCGTCGACCCCGGCCTCGGCTTCTCCAAGGACGCCGAACACGACCTCGTGCTCCTCGCCCACCTCGACCGCCTCCTCGGCCTCGGCCACCCCCTGCTGGTCGCCGCCTCCCGCAAGCGGTTCCTCGGCCGGGTGCTCGCCGGCCCGGGGGCCGCCCCGCCGCCCGCGCGGGAGCGCGACGCGGCCACCGCCGCCGTCTCCGCCCTCGCCGCGCACGCCGGCGCCTGGGCCGTACGGGTGCACGAGGTACGCGCCACGGCCGACGCCGTACGCGTCGCGCGCGCCGTCGAAGGGGCGCGTGCCGTCGAAGGGGCGCGCGGAGCGGACCAGCGCCCGGAAGGAACCCGGTGAACGCGCCGCACATCGACGTCGAGCAGGTGGAGGCCGCCAACACCGCCTTCTACGAAGCGCTGGAACAGGGCGATTTCGAGACGGTGTCCGGGTTCTGGCTCACCCCGTCCGACCTGGGCATCGACGAGTCGTACCACGACCCCGCCGACGCCGGCGTGGTCTCCTGCGTGCACCCCGGCTGGCCGGTGCTCACCGGCCGCGGGGAGGTGCTGCGCTCCTACGCGCTGATCATGGCGAACACCGACTACATCCAGTTCTTCCTCACCGACGTGCACGTCTCCGTGACCGGTGACACCGCCATGGTGACCTGCACCGAGAACATCCTCAGCGGTGGGCCCGCCCCCGACGGCGGCGATGAGCTCGGCCCGCTCGTGGGCCAGCTCGTGGTCGCCACCAACGCGTTCCGGCGTACGCCCGCCGGCTGGAAACTCTGGTCCCACCACGCCTCCCCCGTGCTGGCCGAGACCGAGGACGAGGAGGGCGAGGACACCCCTCCGTGATCCGGGGGGATGAAGAAGTGGTTGGAATCACGGACCGCCGGGTATGGGCGGCTACCAACCCGTGATCCACCGGGGCCGCCAGGGAAAACGCACGGTGAAACCTCCTGGCTCCCGGCCGGCCCCCCACACCCCGTGGCCCGGCGCTGTCGGTGCTCGCGGGTAGATTCGACTGTGGCCGGCGCACCGCCCGCACGTGGTGCGCACCGGCCGAGACCGACGACTGCAGGAGTGATTCGCGTGGATCGTGTCGCGCTGCGCGGCCTCAAGGCCCGCGGGCACCACGGAGTGTTCCCCAAGGAACGCGAGGACGGCCAGACCTTCCTCGTGGACATCGTCCTGGGCCTGGACACCCGGCCGGCTGCGGCCGACGACGACCTGGCGAAGACCGTGCACTACGGCATCGTGGCCGAGGAGGTCGTGGCCGTCGTCGAGGGCGAGCCCGTCAACCTCGTCGAGACGCTCGCCGAGCGCATCGCCCAGGTCTGTCTGAAGCACGAAGGGGTCGAGGAGGTCGAGGTCTGCGTCCACAAGCCGGACGCACCGATCACCGTGCCCTTCGACGACGTGACCGTCACCATCATCCGGAGCCGTGTATGAGCGCCTCGTTCACCAAGGGTCCCAGCGACCCGACCGTACAGCCGGTGCCCGCCTCCGTCATCGAACAGGTCGACGCCGCCGACACCACGCTGTCCAACCCCAAGCGGGCCGTGATCGCCCTCGGCGCCAACCTCGGCAACCGCCTGGAGACCCTCCAGGGCGCCATCGACGCCCTGGAGGACACCCCGGGTGTGCGCGTCAAGGGCGTCTCGCCGGTGTACGAGACGGAGCCGTGGGGCGTCGACCCCGAGAGCCAGCCCGCGTACTTCAACGCGGTCGTGGTGGTGAAGACCACCCTGCCCCCGTCCTCCCTGCTGGAGCGGGCGCACGCGGTCGAGGAGGCCTTCCACCGGGTCCGCGACGAGCACTGGGGCCCGCGCACCCTCGACGTCGACATCGTTGCCTACGCCGACGTGGTCTCCGACGACCCGCAGCTCACCCTGCCCCACCCGCGCGCCCACGAGCGCGCCTTCGTCCTCGCCCCCTGGCACGACGTGGACCCCCACGCCGACCTGCCGGGACACGGCCCGGTCGCCGACCTGCTGGACGCCGTCACCCGGGAGGGCGTCGCGCCCCGCGCCGACCTGGAACTCCGGCTGCCCGAGTAGTCGTTAAGGTCGACGGGGACGGCACGGCCGCGAGGCCGGCACGGCGAGGACGAGCACGCAGGGCACCGAAGGGACACCGGGACACCGTGAAAGAGCTGCGCATCAGGGTGCTGGCCGGCGTGTTCGTCGTCGCCGCGGTCCTGTCCTGGGCGGGCGCCCGCCTGTGGGACTCCTTCGGGAGCCTGCCGAGCGTCCCCCTGGCCGCCCCGGTCGTCCTCGCCCTGATCGCCGTGATCCTGCTGGCCACGGCGCTCTCCCTGCGGGCCCGTCTGAAGGCCCAGCGGGAGCGGGTCCCGGACGCCAAGGGCGTCGACCCGATGATGGCGGCACGCTCGGTCGTCTTCGGGCAGGCCAGCGCCCTCGTGGCCGCCCTCGTCTCCGGCATGTACTGCGGCACGGGCGTCTTCCTGCTGGAGTACCTCGACGTCCCGGCCCGCCGCGACCAGGCCTTCTACGCCGGCTTCTCGGTCGTGGCGGGGATCGCCGTGATAGCGGCCGCGCTCTTCCTGGAGCGGGTCTGCAAGCTCCCCGAGGACGACGACGAGGACCACCCGGACGCGGCTCCGGCGGCCTGACCGCCTGACCCGTCCGGGGCGGCGTCAGCGCGCCATGATCAGGCTCATCGCCTCGTTGCGGGTGGCGACGTCCCGCAGCTGACCGCGCACCGCCGACGTGAGGGTCTTCGCGCCGGGCTTGCGGATCCCCCGCATGGACATGCACATGTGCTCGCACTCCACGACGACGATCACGCCACGGGGCTCCAGTATCTCCATGAGGGAGTCCGCGACCTGCGTGGTCAGGCGCTCCTGCACCTGCGGGCGGCGCGCGTAGACGTCCACGAGGCGGGCCAGCTTGGACAGGCCCGTGATCTTCCCGCTGGGGGACGGGATGTAGCCGACGTGCGCCACTCCGCGGAACGGGACGAGGTGGTGCTCGCACGTGCTGAACACCTCGATGTCCTTCACCAGCACCATCTCGTCGTGTCCGAGGTCGAACGTCGTCGTCAGCACGTCCTCGGGCTCCTGCCACAGCCCGGCGAATATCTCCCTGTAGGCCCGGGCCACGCGCGCGGGCGTCTCCCGCAGGCCCTCGCGGTCCGGGTCCTCGCCGACCGCGATGAGCAGTTCGCGTACGGCGTTCTCGGCCCGCTTCTCGTCGAACTCGCCGATCTGGCCCTCGCCGTCCAGCGTCACGGGGTCGGTCATCTGGTGCCTCGTTCCTGTCCTGATACTGCTGTCGGCATACGGAAACGCCGCGCCCCCCAAGGCTAGAACCTGGGGGGCACGGCATACATTCCGGGCCTGGTGCGGCCACCGGGAGTGGCTGGATCAGCTCTCCGGGCGGTCCTCCGGGGCTCGCTCCGGTGCCGGGGCCGGCTCCGCCGTGGTGCTCTTGGCGGTGGTGATGGCCGGCGTGGCGCCGTTCGCTCCGTTCGTCAGGGCGAGCTCCTTCGGGGAGAGCACCGGCGGACGGGTCGAGGGCGTACGGCGGGACGATCCGGTCCAGGCGGGCCGGGCCGGGCGCTTGACGATCTGGGCGAAGACCTCGGCGATCTCCTCCTTGCCCAGCGTCTCCTTCTCCAGCAGGGCGAGGACGAGGTTGTCGAGGACGTCGCGGTTCTCGACCAGGATCTCCCAGGCCTCGTTGTGCGCCGTCTCGATCAGCTTCTTGACCTCTTCGTCCACCAGCGCGGCGACCTCTTCCGAGTAGTCGCGCTGGTGAGCCATCTCGCGTCCGAGGAACGGCTCGGTGTTGTCGCCACCGAACTTGATCGCACCGAGACGCTCGGTCATGCCGTACTGCGTCACCATCGCCCGAGCCAGGCCGGTGGCCTTCTCGATGTCGTTGGCGGCACCCGTCGTCGGGTCGTGGAAGACCAGTTCCTCGGCCGCGCGGCCACCCAGCATGTAGGCGAGCTGGTCGAGCATCTCGTTGCGCGTGGTCGAGTACTTGTCCTCGTCCGGGAGCACCATCGTGTAACCGAGGGCCCGGCCTCTCGACAGGATCGTGATCTTGTGGACCGGGTCGGAGTTGGGTGAGGCCGCCGCGACCAGGGCGTGACCGCCCTCGTGGTACGCGGTGATCTTCTTCTCCTTGTCCGACATGATCCGGGTCCGCTTCTGCGGGCCCGCGACCACACGGTCGATCGCCTCGTCCAGCATGTGGTTGTCGATCAGCTTCTGGTCGCTGCGGGCCGTCAGCAGGGCGGCCTCGTTCAGCACGTTGGCCAGATCGGCACCGGTCATGCCGGGCGTACGGCGGGCGACGGCCGACAGGTCGACGTCCTGCGCGACCGGCTTGCCCTTCTGGTGGACCTTGAGGATCTCCAGACGGCCCTGCATGTCGGGGCGGTCGACCGCGATCTGCCGGTCGAAGCGGCCCGGGCGCAGCAGCGCCGGGTCGAGGATGTCCGGCCGGTTCGTCGCGGCGATGAGGATCACGCCGCCCTTGACGTCGAAGCCGTCCATCTCGACGAGCAGCTGGTTCAGGGTCTGCTCACGCTCGTCGTGACCGCCGCCGAGGCCGGCGCCGCGATGGCGGCCGACCGCGTCGATCTCGTCGACGAAGACGATCGCCGGGGCGTTCGCCTTGGCCTGCTCGAACAGGTCGCGCACTCGGGAGGCACCGACACCGACGAACATCTCGACGAAGTCGGAACCGGAGATCGAGTAGAACGGCACGCCCGCCTCGCCGGCGACGGCGCGCGCGAGCAGCGTCTTGCCGGTGCCGGGCGGGCCGTACAGCAGCACGCCCTTGGGAATCTTGGCGCCGACGGCCTGGAACTTGGCCGGCTCCTGCAGGAACTCCTTGATCTCGTGGAGTTCCTCGACGGCCTCGTCCGAACCGGCGACGTCGGAGAACGTCGTCTTGGGGGTGTCCTTGGTGATGAGCTTCGCCTTGGACTTGCCGAAGTTCATGACCCGGCTGCCGCCGCCCTGCATCTGGTTCATCAGGAACAGGAAGATGACCACGATGAGGACGAAGGGAAGCAGAGTGATCAGGAGCCCGACGAACGGGTTCTGCTTCGACGGCGACACGGTGTAGCCGTCGGGGATCTGCTTGTCCTGGTACTTGTTCTGCAGCGTGCTGGCGAGGGTCACGCCCTGGTCGCCGATGTAGCTCGCCTTGATCTTCGAGCTGCCCTCGACCTTCTCGCCGTCCTTGAGGTGGACCTCGATGGTCTGCTCGTCACCGGTGGTGAGCTTGGCCGACTCGACCCTGTTGTCGTTGATCGCCTGGACGACCTGGCCAGTGTCCACCGTCTTGTAGCCGCCGGACGAGCCGACGACCTGCATCAACACGACCACGGCAAGGACGGCCAGCACGATCCACATGACCGGCCCACGGAAGTATCGCTTCACGTCCATCCACACGGAGCGGTGCCGCCCCGTCCCTCCTGCCATAGTGAGTTTGATAAGACAGTTCTTCTGACGGTACCCCAGCCTGGCGGCCCTCAGCCGCACGGGACGGCCGGCGCCCCGTCTGCATGCTCCAACGGCGCGGAGGCCTCCGGGGTTCCCGGTCGGCCCCCCGGAACGCCGTGGAGCCCGCTACGGGGCCGTGTCAGCCGCCGTAGACGTGGGGCGCGAGCGTACCGACGAACGGGAGGTTGCGGTACTTCTCGGCGTAGTCCAGGCCGTAGCCGACGACGAACTCGTTGGGAATGTCGAAGCCGACCCACTCCACGTCGATGGCGACCTTCGCGGCGTCGGGCTTGCGCAGCAGCGTGCACACCTTGAGGGAGGCGGGCTCGCGCGAGCCGAGGTTGGAGATCAGCCAGGACAGGGTCAGGCCGGAGTCGATGATGTCCTCGACGATCAGGACGTGCTTGCCCTTGATGTCGGTGTCGAGGTCCTTGAGGATCCGCACCACGCCGGAGGACTGGGTGCCCGCGCCGTACGAGGACACCGCCATCCAGTCCATGGTGACGGGGGTGGACAGCGTGCGCGCCAGGTCGGCCATGACCATCACGGCGCCCTTGAGGACACCGACGATGAGCAGGTCCTTGCCCGCGTACTCCGCGTCGATCTTCGCGGCCAGCTCGGCCAGCTTCGCGTCGATCTCTTCCTTGGTGATGAGTACCTTCTCGAGGTCGGCACCCATGTCGTTCGCGTCCACCCGCATCACTTTCGGTCGTCCCACCGGCCACTCCGGAGCGCCCCGGCGATCCGTGCGCGGATCGGTGGGAGGGCCCGGATTCAGCCTTGCCGAATCACCAGTCTGCCACCCTGCCGCCGGGCGACGACTTTGCCGGGGAGGTTGATGGCCCCCTGACCGCGCCAGCCGGTGATCAGCCGGTCCACCTCCTCGACGTGCCGGGCGAACAGCGCACCGGCCGGGGCACCGGCCTCGATGGCGGCGCGGCGCAGGATCCGGCGGCGTACGGCGGGCGGGAGGGCGTAGAGCTTGGCGCACTCCAGCACGCCGGTGGCGTCGCGGACGCCGGCCTCGGCCTGGCGGGCCCAGGTGTCGAGGGCGTCGGCGTCGTCCCGGGAGAGTTGGGCCGTACGGGCGAGGGCCTCCACGACGCCCTTGCCGAGGGCCTTCTCCAGGGCGGGCAGGCCCTCGTGGCGCAGCCGGGAGCGGGTGTAGGCCGGGTCGGCGTTGTGCGGGTCGTCCCAGACGGGCAGGGACTGGACCATGCAGGCCTTGCGGGCGGTCTGCCGGTCGACCTGGAGGAAGGGGCGTCGGTAACGGCCGCCGGCCCCCGAGACCGCGGCCATGCCCGACAGCGAGCGGATGCCGGAGCCGCGGGCGAGGCCCAGCAGGACGGTCTCGGCCTGGTCGTCGCGGGTGTGCCCGAGCAGGACGGCGGCGGCGCCGTGCCGGGCGGCGGCGGCGTCCAGGGCGGCGTAGCGTGCGTCGCGGGCGGCGGCTTCGGGGCCTCCGGCGCGGCCCACGGTCACGCTGGTGGCCTCGACCGGGTCCAGGCCCAGCTCGCGCAGGCGCAGGACGACCTCTTCGGCGCGCAGGTCGGAGCCGTTCTGCAGGCCGTGGTCGACGGTGATGCCGCCGGCGCGGACCCCGAGCCGGGGGGCCTCGAAGGCGAGGGCGGAGGCGAGTGCCATGGAGTCGGCGCCGCCGGAGCACGCCACGAGCACGAGCGGCGCGGGCGGGCGCTCGGGCACGCGGTCGGCGGCCGTCGCGGCGGGTACGCCGGCCGTGGTGTTCAGTTCGGTGAGGATGTCGTGGAGGACGCGGCGGACCGCCAGGCGTATCGCCGCGACCGCAGGATGGGGACCCATGTCCGGTGCCCTTCATGAAGTTGTCGGGGGTGAGCCCGAGGTTCGGTCACGCAGAGTGTGTAGATGGTGACAGAAACGGGCCGTTCCCTGAGCATCGCACGCCTGTCGAGGGCCCACGGTCCCTCGGACGGGTGATTGGAGGGGCGTTTACCTGCCGTCGGCCGGTTTCGTTTCGCGCCCGCCCACGGGGCTCACGACTCCGACGAGCGGTGCACCCGCGCGATCCAATCCGCCGGTTTGGCGATCTCCGACTTGGTGGGGAGGGTGTTGGGCGAGGTCCAGACGCGGTTAAACCCGTCCATGCCGCACTCGTCGACGACGGCCCGCACGAAGCGCTCGCCGTCCCGGTACTGGCGGAGCTTGGCGTCCAGGCCGAGCAGCTTGCGCAGGGCCAGGTCGAGGCGGGAGGCGCCCTTGGCGCGCCGCTGCTGGAACTTCTCCCGGATCTCGCCGACGCTCGGCACGACCGACGGGCCGACCCCGTCCATCACGAAGTCGGCGTGCCCCTCCAGGAGGGACATCACGGCGGTGAGCCGGCCGAGGACCTCGCGCTGGGCGGGGGTCTGCACCAGCTCGACCAGGGAGCGGCCGCCGTCGTCCTCCTCGCCCTCCGGGCGGCCCCCCGCGAGCGTCTGGGCGGCCTCGCGGACCCGCTCCAGCACCGTCATGGGGTCGACGTCGGTCTCCGCGAGGAACGACTGGATCTCGCCCTCCAGGTGGTCGCGCAGCCAGGGCACCGCGGTGAACTGGGTGCGGTGCGTCTCCTCGTGCAGGCACACCCACAGGCGGAAGTCGTGCGGGTCCACGTCGAGTTCGCGCTCCACGTGCACGATGTTCGGCGCGACCAGCAGCAGCCGGCCCCCGCCGTTCGCACCGGCGGGCAGCTCTCGGGTGGCCGGGGCGAAGGTCTCGTACTGGCCGAGGACGCGGGAGGACAGGAAGGACAGCAGCATGCCCAGCTCCACGCCGGTGACCTTGCCGCCGACGGCGCCGAGGACCGCGTTGCCGGCGCCGTCGCCACGCCGCTCCTGCATCTTCTCCAGCAGGGGCTTGAGGATCTCCCGGAACCCGGCGACGTTGGCGCGGACCCAGCCGGGCCGGTCGACGACGAGGACGGGGGTGTCGTGGATCTCCTCGGTGGCCATCCGGGTGAAGCCCCGGACGTGCTCCTCCGAGACCTTGGCGTGGCGGCGGAGTTCCGCGACGACGGCCCGGGCCTCGTCGCGGCTCACCTCGGGGCCCGGTCGTACGAGCCGGGTCGCGGTCGCCACCGCGAGATTCCAGTCGACCATGCCGGAAGATGCGCCGAAGCTCGTCATGCGTCAACCGTACGTGAGCACCGCCGCCAGGGGCAGGCCGTGGCGAGCGGTGGGGTGGGGCACCCGCGGGGTGCGGGGGCGTCGGGGGGTCAGGCGCAGCCGCAGGAGGCCAGGGTCGTCGCCGCCCTGTCCAGAGCCGCCTGGGCCGCCCAGGCGTCCGTCGTGCCGGAGCCGAGGAAGGCGAAGGCCAGTACGCGCCCCTGGTCGGTGACCACGGTGCCCGCGAGGGTGTTGACCCCCGTCAGGGTGCCGGTCTTCGCGCGGACGAGGCCGGCCGCGCCGTCCGTGTAGCGGCTGGTCAGCGTGCCGGTGAAGCCGGCGACGGGCAGGCCGGTGAGGACCGGGCGCAGCTCGGGGCGGTCCGGGTCGGCGGCTTCGGCCAACAGGGCGGTGAGCAGCTCGGCGGTGATCCGGTCGGCGCGGTCCAGGCCGCTGCCGTCGTGGAACTCGGCGCCGCGCACGGGCAGACCCAGCTGCTTCAGGCGGGCGGTGACGGCCGCGGAGACGCCCTTGAAGTCGGCGCGCTTGCCGGTCGCCACGGCGGTGTGCCGGGCCAGGGCCTCGGCGAGGTCGTTGTCGCTGTTGGTCAGCATCCGCTCGACCAGGGCCGACAGCGGGGGCGAGGAGACGGTGGCGAGGGTGTCGGCGCGGTTGGTGGCCTTGGACGGACCGGGGGCCGACGCGGTGACGCCGTGCTTCTTCAGCAGACCGGCGAAGGTGCGCGCGGCGTCGGCGGCCGGGTCGGGCACGCGGGGGGCGGGGCCGCTGGTGGAGTCGTCGGTGCGGGCCTCGTCGGCCATCAGCGCGGTGACGCGGGCGAGGTTCTCGTTGACCCCGATCGGGTGCGTTTCCGCACCCGCGTAGAGCGTCGTGTCGTACGACAGCGTCACCTTGCGCACGTCCCGCTTCTTCAGGGCCGCCGCCGTCTGCCCGGCGAGGGTGCGCAGGCTCGCGAGGCCCCGGGCGTCCGCGCGCGCGGTGAGGGTCGGGTCGCCGCCGCCGACCAGGACGAGTTCGCCGGTGTCGGGCTCCAGGGCGGTGCGGGTGGTGAGCCGGTGGTCGGGGCCGAGGGCGGTGAGGGCGGCGACGCCGGTGGCGATCTTGGTGGTGGAGGCGGGGGTGAGGGGCGTGCCGGCGCCGGTGCCGTAGAGGCGCTTGCCGGTGGTGAGGTCGACGACGGTCGCGCCGGGGCGGGTGCCGAGCGCCGGGTCCGCCAGCAGGGGGTCGAGGGCGTCGGCGAGGGCGGTCCCGCCCGGCGCCGCCTTGGCCCCGTCCGGCCGCGAGCCCGCGTCGCCGCCCAGGGAGGCCAGGACGGAGCCGGCGCTGGGCGCGGGGCGGGGCGGGCCGGCCGCCGTACCGGTGTCCCGTGATCCGCGACCGTGATCTGCGCCACCCGTGTGCTCCAGGGCGACGGCCCGGTCCTGCTCGGCCGTACGCTGACCCGTGGAGTCCCAGGGGCCGGCGGCGGTCACCACACCGGCGGCCAGTGCCAGCCCGGCGGTGGCGGCGCCGGCGGTGTACTGCCAGGTCTTCGGCCTGGTGATCCGGGTGAGCTGCGGTGCCGTGGCCCGTGCGAGCCGCGCGACCCGCGGTCCGGCGGACCGTGCGGCGCGTGCGAGACGCGGTCGGACGGCGCCCGCGGCCCGCGCCACATGCGGCCTCGCGGCCCGCCAAGGCCTCAGCTCCGGCACTACCACCAGCCCCTTTCGCGATCACGCACCTGCGTGAGGGACACTTAACCACCAGAACTATGTGCTGATCATGGAGGAGCGTCCGGTGGAGTTCGACGTCACGATCGAGATCCCGAAGGGTTCGCGGAACAAGTACGAGGTGGACCACGAGACCGGTCGTATCCGCCTGGACCGCCGCCTGTTCACCTCGACCGCCTACCCGACCGACTACGGCTTCGTCGAGAACACCCTCGGCGAGGACGGCGACCCGCTGGACGCCCTGGTCATCCTGGACGAGCCGACCTTCCCCGGCTGCCTGATCCGCTGCCGCGCGATCGGCATGTTCCGGATGACGGACGAGGCCGGCGGCGACGACAAGCTGCTGTGCGTGCCGTCGACCGACCCGCGTGTGGAGCACCTGCGTGACATCCACCACGTGTCGGAGTTCGACCGCCTGGAGATCCAGCACTTCTTCGAGGTCTACAAGGACCTGGAGCCCGGCAAGTCCGTCGAGGGCGCCGACTGGGTCGGCCGCACCGACGCCGAGGCCGAGATCGAGCGTTCGTACAAGCGTTTCAAGGACCAGGGCGGCCACTGAGCAGCAGCCCCTCCCGTAGCGGGCCGCACGCGTGAGGCGTGCGGCCCGTTCACGTTTGGCTGCGCATACTGAGGGTTACGAGAGGGATGTTCGTACCAGGGAGCGTTGCGCACGTGACGGAGGCGGAGGACCGCAAGCCGCAGTCGGACGAGGCCCACAGTGCCTTCCGGCCGCCGGGCGGGGTGGTGGCGTCGATCGACGGCGAGTCGTCGACGACGTCCGAGTTCGAGATCCCCGAGGGGCTGGCCGTCGCGCGGCACGCCGGATCGGAGTCCGAGACCACGTCGGAGTTCGCGCTGCCGGACGGGGTGGACGCGCCGCCGGCCGTGCCCGCGGAGGACACCGAGGGCTCGGCGTTCACCACCCCGAGCACGTACAGCGCGTGGTCGGCGCCGAACGCCTTCACGCCCGCGAGCGGCTTCCCGGCGGTCAGTCTGACGGACGTGCCCTGGCAGGACCGGATGCGCGCGATGCTGCGCATGCCGGTGGCCGAGCGGCCCGCGCCCGAGTCCCCCCAGCGGCACGACGACGAGACCGGACCGGCCGTGCCCCGCGTGCTCGACCTGACGCTGCGTATCGGGGAGCTGCTGCTCGCCGGGGGCGAGGGCGCCGAGGACGTGGAGGCGGCGATGTTCGCCGTCTGCCGCTCCTACGGGCTGGACCGCTGCGAGCCGAACGTCACCTTCACCCTGCTGTCCATCTCCCACCAGCCGTCGCTGGTCGAGGACCCGGTGACGGCGTCGCGCACGGTGCGCCGCCGCGGCACCGACTACACCCGGCTCGCGGCCGTCTTCCAGCTGGTGGACGACCTCAGCGACCCGGAGACGCAGATCTCCCTGGAGGAGGCCTACCGGCGCCTCGCGGAGATCCGCCGTAACCGGCACCCGTACCCCACCTGGGTGCTGACCACGGCGAGCGGTCTGCTCGCGGGCGCGGCCTCACTGCTGGTCGGCGGTGACGTGATCGTGTTCTTCGCGGCGCTGTTCGGCGCGATGCTCGGTGACCGGCTGGCGTGGCTGTGCGCCGGCCGCGGGCTGCCGGAGTTCTACCAGTTCGCGGTGGCCGCGATGCCGCCGGCGGCGATCGGCATCGCGCTGACCCTGACGCACGTCGACGTGAAGGCGTCCGCGGTGATCACCGGTGGGCTGTTCGCGCTGCTGCCGGGGCGGGCGCTGGTCGCGGGGGTGCAGGACGGCCTGACCGGCTTCTACATCACCGCCGCCGCGCGGCTGCTGGAGGTCATGTACTTCTTCGTCAGCATCGTCGCCGGGGTGCTGGTGGTGCTGTACTTCGGCGTCCAGCTGGGCGCCAAGCTCAACCCGGACGCCGAGCTGGGCACGGGGGACGATCCGATCGTGCAGATCGTCGCGTCGATGCTGCTGTCGCTGGCCTTCGCGGTCCTGCTCCAGCAGGAACGATCCACCGTGCTGGCGGTGACCCTGAACGGTGGCGTCGCCTGGTGCGTGTACGGCGCCATGCACTACGCGGGCGACATCTCGCCGGTGGCCTCCACGGCGGCCGCGGCGGGGCTGGTGGGCCTGTTCGGACAGCTGATGTCCCGGTACCGGTTCGCGTCGGCGCTGCCGTACACGACCGCGGCGATCGGGCCGCTGCTGCCCGGTTCGGCGACGTACTTCGGACTGCTGGCGATCGCGCAGAGCGAGGTGGACTCGGGGCTGCTGTCACTGTCCAAGGCGGTGGCGCTCGCGATGGCCATCGCCATCGGGGTGAACCTCGGTGGGGAGATCTCGCGGCTGTTCCTGCGGGTGCCGGGCGCCGCGAGCGCCGCCGGCCGCCGGGCGGCGAAGCGGACGCGGGGGTTCTAGACCGCCCCCGCGCCCTCGGGCCGGTTCAGCGCCCCTGGTTGTAGGGGTACTGACCGCTCTGCTGGTCGCCGTAGGGCTGCTGCCCGTAGTTCTGCGGGTACTGCTGGGGGTACGGCTGCTGCGGGGACTGCTGGTACTGCGGGGGCTGCGGCTGGTACTGCTGCGGCTGCTGGTACTGCGGGGGCTGCGGCTGCTGGTACTGCGGCTGCGGCTGCTGATACTGCTGCTCGTACTGGTCGACCCTGCGGAGCTGGGTCGTGGCGTCGTCCATGACCGGGTACGAGGGCTGCGGCTGCTGCTGGGCCGCGGGGGGCGCGGTCGCGGCGGCGCGCTTCTTCTTGCCGCGCTCGCGCAGGTACTCGATGGCGATCGGGACGACCGAGACGACGACGATCAGGACGAGGATGGGCTCGACGTTGGTGCGGATGAACTCGATCTGGCCCAGCCAGTAGCCCGCGAGGGTGACGCCCGAGCCCCAGGCCACGCCGCCGATCACGTTGTACGTGAGGAAGGTGCGGTACTTCATGCGGCCGGCGCCCGCCACGATGGGGGCGAAGGTGCGCACGATCGGGACGAAGCGGGCCAGGACGATCGCCTTGGGGCCGTACTTCTCCATGAACTCGTGCGCCTTGTCCAGGTTCTCCTTCTTGAAGAGCTTGGAGTTCGGCCGGCTGAAGAGCTTGGGACCGAGGAACTTGCCGATCATGTATCCCACTTGGTCGCCGATGACGGCGGCCAGCACGATCAACGTGCACACCAGCCACAGCGGCTGGCTGATGTACTCGCCCTGGGCGACGAAGAGGCCCGCGGTGAACAGCAGCGAGTCGCCGGGCAGGAACGCGAAGAGTCCGGACTCGGCGAAGACGATGAGCAGGATGCCCGGCAGAGCGAAGGTCTCGATCAGGTAGTCCGGGCTGAGCCACTCGGGGCCGAGCGCAAGGGTGGTCACGGGATTGTGGCTCCTGCTGCTGGGGGGAGGCGGGCTGGGACTGGCTGCCCAAACGTATCAACGCAGCCGTCGGGTTCCAGGTTCCACCGGGCATCCCGGTGTGCACGGTGGCCGGAGCCGGGGAAGCCTGAGAACCATGAGCATCGAAGAATACGGCGGCGGACAGGGCCCTCGGCCCGAGGTGCTCGTCGTGACCACGAACGATCTGCCGGGCCACCGCGTGCAGGAGGTGCTCGGGGAGGTCTTCGGACTGACCGTGCGCTCCCGGCACCTGGGGAGCCAGATCGGCGCCGGGCTGAAGTCGATGGTCGGCGGCGAGCTGCGCGGCCTCACCAAGACGCTGGTCGAGACCCGCAACGAGGCGATGGAGCGACTCGTCGAGCAGGCACGCGCGCGAGGGGCCAACGCGGTCCTGGCGTTCCGCTTCGACGTGACGGCGGCCGCGGACGTGGGCACCGAGGTGTGCGCGTACGGGACGGCGGTGGGGGGGGGGGGGGGGGCGGAGCCCCGGCCCCCCCCCCCCCCCCCCGCGGGGGGGGCGCCGGGGGGACCCGCGGACGCCGCCCCCCACTCTGGCGCGCGGCCCGGAGGGGAG
>NZ_JBIDCI010000002.1:74358-497730 GCF_043204535.1 Streptomyces sp. NPDC047853
GTACGGGGGGGGGGGGGGGGGGGGGGGGGGGGGGGGGGGGGGGGGGGGGGGCGGGGGGGGCGGGGGGGGGGGGGGGGGGGGGGGGGGGGCGGGGGCCCCCCCCCCCCCCCCCCCCCCACCGCTCAGGAGGTGTGCCGGACGGCGTTGGCCAGGATCGCGTCGCGCATGTAGGCGGCGAGGCCCTGCTTGGCGGCGTCGATGTTTCGCGTGAAACGTTCGTCCGAGACGTACATGTCGCCCAGGCAGGTGTGCATCTCGTACCCGCAGTCGTAGTGGTTGCGGGCGATTCCCAGCCGGTGGTCCTCGGCGGCGTCCATCGCCCCCTCGGAGTCGGCGGGCTCACCGGCGTCCATCAGGGCGACGAAGCGCCGGGTGAGTTCGTCGGCCTCGTCCTGGATGCGCTGCCAGTCCTCCTTGGTGTACGAGGCGGTCTTCTGCTGCGACTGGCGGTAGGCGTCGGTGTCGCCCCAGCGCTCGCGCACCTCCTCCTGGTGCTCGTCGGGATCGAAGTCGCCGAAGACCTCGAACTTCTCCTCGGGCGTGAGGTTGATGCCCATGCTGCGTGCCTCCAAGGCGTGCTCCACGGCCGCCGCCATCTTCTGCAGCTTCTCGATCCGGGCGGACAGCAGCTCGTGCTGGCGGCGCAGGTGTGCGCGCGGGTCCGCGGCCGGGTCGTCCAGCAGGGCGGCGACCTCGTCGAGCGGGAAGCCCAGCTCCCGGTAGAACAGGATCTGCTGCAGCCGGTCGAGGTCGCCGTCGCCGTAGCGCCGGTGGCCCGCGTGGCTGCGCTCGCTGGGTACGAGCAGGCCGATGTCGTCGTAGTGGTGCAGGGTGCGCACCGTCACTCCGGCGAAGCCGGCGACCTGTCCCACGGAGTAGCTCACTTCCGCTCCTTTCTCTGACGCCCTCCACGCTGCCTCCTCACGTGACGTGAGGTGCAAGCCCGCATGCGGGGGCCGGGCCCCGGACCTACCGTCGACTGCATGCCATTGCACCAGGTGCCCCCCACGCCCCACGACGGCGACCGTGACCGGCGCCGGCTCGCCGTCAACCCGTTCCACGGGGCGACGAACCCGCTCGGCGGCATGACCGAGGCCCCGCCGGCCCACCGGCTGCCCGACTCCCCGCTGCCCCCGGAGACGGCGTACCGGCTCGTCCACGACGAGCTGATGCTGGACGGCAACGCACGCCTCAACCTGGCCACCTTCGTCACCACCTGGATGGAGCCGCAGGCCGGGGTGCTGATGGGCGAGTGCCGGGACAAGAACATGATCGACAAGGACGAGTACCCGCGCACCGCCGAGCTGGAGCGGCGCTGCGTGGCGATGCTCGCCGACCTGTGGCACGCGCCCGACCCCGCGGCGGTGGTGGGCTGCTCCACGACCGGGTCGAGCGAGGCCTGCATGCTGGCCGGGATGGCCCTGAAGCGGCGGTGGGCGCTGCGCAACGCCGACCGGTACCCGGCGAGGGACGTGCGGCCCAACCTGGTCATGGGCGTGAACGTCCAGGTCTGCTGGGAGAAGTTCTGCACCTTCTGGGAGGTGGAGGCCCGGCAGGTCCCCATGGAGGGCGACCGCTTCCACCTGGACCCGCAGGCCGCCGCCGCACTCTGCGACGAGAACACCATCGGGGTCGTCGGCATCCTCGGCTCCACCTTCGACGGCTCCTACGAGCCGGTCGCCGATCTCTGCGCGGCCCTGGACGCCCTCCAGGAGCGCACCGGGCTCGACATCCCGGTGCACGTCGACGGCGCGTCCGGGGCCATGGTCGCGCCCTTCCTGGACGAGGACCTGGTGTGGGACTTCCGGCTGCCGCGGGTCGCCTCCATCAACACCTCGGGGCACAAGTACGGCCTGGTCTACCCCGGTGTCGGCTGGGCGCTGTGGCGGGACGCGAACGCGCTGCCCGAGGAGCTGGTCTTCCGGGTCAACTACCTGGGCGGCGACATGCCGACCTTCGCGCTGAACTTCTCCCGGCCCGGCGCGCAGGTGGTCGCGCAGTACTACACGTTCCTGCGGCTGGGCCGGGAGGGCTACCGGGCGGTGCAGCAGGCCTCGCGCGACATCGCGCGCGGGATCGCCGAGCGCGTGGAGGCGCTCGGCGACTTCCGGCTGCTGACGCGCGGCGACGAGTTGCCGGTGTTCGCCTTCACGACGGCCGACGACGTGACGGCGTACGACGTGTTCGACGTCTCGCGGCGGCTGCGGGAGGGCGGCTGGCTGGTGCCGGCGTACACCTTCCCGCCGCACCGCGAGGACCTGTCGGTGCTGCGCGTGGTGTGCCGCAACGGCTTCTCGGCCGACATGGCCGACCTGCTGGTGGAGGAGCTGGAGCGGCTGCTGCCGGAGCTGCGGCGGCAGCCGCACCCGCTGACCCGGGACAAGGGGGCGGCGACCGGGTTCCACCACTGAGCCCTGCCTAGCGGCTGAGTCGCGCGAACCTCCGTACCGCCAGGGGGAAGAAGACCGCGAGCAGGGCCAGCGGCCAGGCGAGGGCCGCCCACACGTGGCCGGGCTCCCCGCCGGGGCCACCGAACAGGTCGCGTACGGCGGTGGCGGTCTGGGACATCGGGTTCCACTGGACGACCGTGCCCAGCCAGCCCGGCATGGACTGAGGGGTGGCGAAGGCGTTGGAGAGGAAGCCGACCGGCCAGACCAGGATCTGCACCGCCGTCACCAGCTCCGGTTTCCCGGCCACCAGGGCCAGGAAGATGCCGATCCACAGCATCGCGAACCGGAAGAGGAGCAGCAGGCCGACCGCGCCCAGGAAGGCGCCGGGGCCGCCGTGGGTCCGCCAGCCGAGCGCGTGGCCGACCCCGACGAGCACCGTGAGCCCGAGCGCCGACTGGAGCATGTCGGCGGCCGACCGGCCCACCAGGACCGCGCCGTTGGTCATGGGGAGGGAGCGGAAGCGGTCGACGACCCCCTTGTTGAGGTCCTGGGTGACGGCGATCATCGTGCCCTCCAGGCCGAAGGCCATGGTGAGCGCCAGCATCCCGGGGACCAGGTAGTCGACGTAGTCGCCGCTCACCCCGCGGCCGCCGCCGACGAGGTAGCCGAACATCAGCAGCAGCATGACCGGGAAGACCAGGTTGACGACGACGGCGACCGGCTGCCGTCCCCAGCGGGCCAGCTCGCGCCGCGTCATGGTCCACGAGTCGGTGAGGGCGTACGCCAGGGGGCCGGCGCCGGTGGTCGTGACGGTGCCCGTGCTCACGCTGTCTCCTTCGTGCGGTCGGTGAGGTGCAGGAACACCTCGTCCAGGGTCGGGCGGCGCAGGGCGATGTCCTCCGCCTCGATGCCGGCCTCCTCCAACGCCCGTACGACGCCGGAGAGCGCCGCCATGCGGTCGGTGACCGGGGCGCTGACCAGCCGGCGGTCGGTGTCGACGCGGACACCGGTGAGCGGCAGCAGGGCGACGGCCGCGCCCAGGTGTCCGGCGTCGCGCAGGACCACGTCGACGCGGTCGCCGCCGGTGGCCGCCTTCAGTTCGTCCGCCGTGCCGTCGGCGACGACCCGGCCGGCGTCGACGACCGAGATGCGGTCGGCGAGCTGGTCGGCCTCCTCCAGGTACTGGGTGGTGAGCAGGACCGTCGTGCCGCCCCCGACCAGGGAGCGGACGGAGGCCCACACCTCGGCGCGGCCCCGCGGGTCGAGGCCCGTGGTGGGTTCGTCCAGGAAGAGGACCTCCGGTTCGGTGATGAGGGACGCGGCGAGGTCCAGGCGGCGCCGCATGCCGCCGCTGTAGGCGCTGACCGGTTTGCGTCCGGTGTCGCCGAGGTCGAAACGGGCGAGCAGTTCGTCGGCACGCGCGCGTGCCCGCCGGGCGCCCAGGTGGTGGAGGCGGCCGAACATCTCCAGGTTCTGCCGGCCGCCCAGCTCCTCGTCCAGCGCCGCGTGCTGCCCGAGCAGGCCGATGCGCAGCCGTACGGCGTACGCGTCGGTGACCACGTCGTGTCCGGCCACCTCGACCCGGCCGGCATCGGGGCGCAGCAGGGTGGAGAGGATCCGGACCAGCGTCGTCTTGCCCGCGCCGTTGGGCCCCAGCACCCCGTGCACCGTGCCGCGGGCGACCGTCAGGTCGAGCCCGTCCAGCGCCTTCTTGCCGCCGTCCTTCTTGCCGCCGTCCTTGGTGCCGCCGTACTTCTTGCGTGCCCCTTCGACGGTGATCGCCGCGTCGGCCACTGACACTCCTCGTTTAGTCAAACTTGACTACTGACCCGCGGAGCGTATGCCCGCCTCCCGGCTTAGTCAAACTTGATTAGTCGCGGTCTCCCGGATGCGGTTCCGGCGTCGCGAACGGGTTCTCCTCGCCCTCGCCGAGGACGCCGACGAACGGCTCGCCCTCACCGGCGAACGTGTACGCACCGCCTCGGATGCGCTCGATCAGCGCGCGGGTCCACTCGGCGCCGGTGTCGGCGGAGTGCACCCACAGGTTCATGATCTCGCCGATGTGGCCGAGCTGCCCGGGGCCGTCCTCGGGGGTGTAGTACTCGGTGACGGACGTGCGCCAGGTCTGGATGGCCCGGACCCGTTCCTCCAGCAGCTCCAACACCTCCTCGCGTGCCAGGTCGACCATCAGGCCGAGTCCGGCGGCGAGCACGTCCGGCTTCTGGTCGTAGGCGGTGAGGGACGCGCGCAGGAGGCCGAAGAACTCCTCGGTGCCCTTCTCCGTGATCTCGTACTCCGTGCGGGGCGGCCCGCCGGCGGTCGACGGGGCGATCTCGTGCGCGTGCAGCAGGCCCTGCTTGGCCATCTGCTTCAGCGCGTGGTAGATCGAGCCGGGCTTGGCGTTGGACCACTCGTGCGCGCCCCAGAACTCCAGGTCGTTGCGGACCTGGTAGCCGTGGGCCCGCCCGTGCTGGCGGACCGCGCCCAGCACCAGGAGACGGATCACTGACATACGGTCCAGGTTAGGCGGGCGCGTCCTGCTCCCTCGCCACCAGGTCCCAGGCCGAGGCGCCGTCCAACGACTCGCGGACGATGTCGGCGTGGCCGGCGTGCCGGGCCGTCTCGCGGATCAGCGTCAGGCACAGCCACCGCATGGAGACGCGCTCGTCCGGCGGGAACCAGGGAGCCTTCGGCAGCGGGAAGGTGTCGTCGAGGCTGGGCACCTCCCGGATGAAGGCCTCCGTCTCGGCGGCGACCCTCTCCCAGTACGCCAGCTGCGAGGCCACCGTCTCGTCCCCCACCAGGACGAAGCACTCGTGCCAGTTCGACTCGTCCCGCTCGACGGCCGGCGGCACCTGCCGGGCGCGGGCGACCCACCCCTGCTCGACCTCGGCGACGTGCTTGATCAGCCCGGCCAGGGACAGTTCACTGGCGCTCGGCCGGGACGACGCCTGCTCGTCGGTCAGCCCCAGCACCGACCGGCGGATACCGCCGCGCTGCTCCGCCAGGAAGGACAGCAGCGCTCCGCGCTCGTCGCCCTGCGCTTCGGGTCGCACGTGAGTGACCATGACCGGCCGCCTTTCGTCGGACGGGGGCTTCCCCCCTGACACCGAGAAAGCTACGGGCCCTTGCGGTCAGCCTCTGTCCGCAAGGGCCCGACACGGGTGCCGGAACTAGAACGGGAAGCCGCTCCGCCCGTGCTGCACCGAGATCCACTTCTGGGTGGTGAAGGCGTCCAGCATGGTGTCGCCGTTCAGGCGGCCGAGACCGGAGTGCTTCTCCCCGCCGAAGGGCACGATCGGCTCGTCGTGCACGGTCCCGTCGTTCACGTGGAACATGCCGGCGTCGATCCGCCTGGCGAAGGCGACGCCGCGCTCGATGTCACCGGTGTGCACGGCGCCGCTCAGCCCGTACGGCGTGTCGTTGACGAGGCGGACGGCCTCCTCCTCGCCGTCGAACGGGACGAGGAAGGCGACCGGGCCGAAGACCTCCTGCCGCAGGAGCGCCGAGTCGGCGGGCAGGTCGGTGAGGACCGACGGGGTGACGAGGTTGTCGGTGGTGGTGCCGCGCAGCAGGGCGGTGGCGCCCTCGGCGAGGGCCTGCTCGACGATGCCCGACAGGGCGTCCGCCTGCGAGGAGTTGATCACGGGGCCGATGACGGTCGACGGATCGCGCGGGTCACCGGCCTTGAGGGTCTGGACCTTGGCGACGAACTTCTCGGTGAACTCCTCGGCCACCGACCGGTCGACCAGGACGCGGTTCGCGGCCATGCAGACCTGGCCCTGGTGCACGTAGCGGCTGAAGACGGCGGCGTCGACGGCGTAGTCGAGGTCGGCGTCGTCGAGGACGACGAGGGCGCTGTTGCCGCCGAGTTCCAGGATGGAGCGCTTGAAGTGCGCGGCGCAGACGGTCGCGACGTGGCGGCCGACCTTGTCCGAGCCGGTGAAGGAGATCACCTTCGGGACCGGGTGCTCCAGGAAGGCGTCGCCGATCTCCGCGATGTCGGTGACCACGACGTTGAGCAGCCCGCCCGGCAGGCCGGCCTCCTCGAAGAGCTTCGCGACCAGCGTGCCGCCGACGATCGGCGTGTTCTGGTGCGGCTTGAGGACGACGGCGTTGCCGAGGGCGAGGGCCGGGGCGACCGATTTCAGGGAGAGGAGGAAGGGGAAGTTGAAGGGGCTGATGACGCCCACGACGCCCACCGGCACCCGGTAGACGCGGTTCTCCTTGCCGTCGACCGGCGAGGGGATGATCCGGCCCTCGGGGCGCAGCGCCAGGTGGATCGCCTCGCGCAGGAACTCCTTGGCGAGGTGCAGCTCGAAGGCGGCCTTCAGGCGGGTGCCGCCCAGCTCGGCGATGATCGCCTCGCTGATCTCCGCCTCGTGGTCCTCGACGAGCCGCAGCACCTTCTCGAACACCGCGCGGCGCGCGTACGGGTTCGTCGCGGCCCACTGCTTCTGCGCCCGCTCGGCCGCCCGGTACGCCGTGTCGACCTCGTCGACCGTGGCTATGGTGATCGAGGCCAGCTTCTCGTTGTCGTACGGGTTGAAGTCGATGATGTCCCAGGAGCCGGTGCCCGGGCGCCACTCGCCGTCGATGTACTGCTGGGCGAGGTCGGTGAAGTACGACGACATGTGTACCCTCAATCCCCTAGCTGCCGCAGCCTCCGCGGCCTCGCGACCACCGCGGGCCGGCCGCCTCTGATGAGGCGTCATCGTACTTGTGTTTCAGGGGAGTTGTTCAGATGAGCTGAAGCAGTCCCCGGAGAAGGTCACGGCTCTCGTCGGGCCCCGGACTGTCCTGCTGGAGCTCCTTCAGCGCCGTCTCGTACTGGGTGACGTCCTCGCGCTTGTCGAGGTACAGCGCGCTGGTGAGCTGCTCCAGGTAGACGACGTCCGAGAGGTCGGACTCGGGGAAGCTGAGGATCGTGAACGCGCCACTTTCACCGGAGTGGCCGCCGAAGCCGAACGGCATGACCTGAAGCCGCACATTCGGGCGTTCGGACATCTCGATCAGGTGCTGGAGCTGCCCGCGCATCACCCCGCGGTCCCCGTACGGACGGCGCAGCGCGGCCTCGTCGAGGACGATGTGGAACTCGGGCGCGCTCTCGGCGACGAGGTGCTTCTGCCGCTCCAGGCGCAGCGCGACGCGCCGCTCGACGTCCGCCTCGCTCGCGCCCTTCATCCCGCGCCGGACGACCGCGCGGGCGTACTCCTCGGTCTGCAGCAGACCGTGCACGAACTGCACCTCGTAGACCCGGATCAGCGAGGCGGCGCCCTCCAGGCCGACATAGGTGGGGAACCAGCTGGGCAGCACGTCGGAGTAACTGTGCCACCAGCCCGCGACGTTGGCCTCCTTGGCCAGGGAGAGCAGGGAGGCGCGCTCGTGCTCGTCCGTGATGCCGTACAACGTCAGCAGGTCCTCGACGTCCCTCGTCTTGAAGCTCACCCGGCCCAACTCCATCCGGCTGATCTTCGACTCCGAGGCGCGGATCGAGTAGCCCGCCGCCTCTCGCGTGATCCCCCGCGTCTCACGCAGTCGCCTGAGTTGTGATCCGAGCAGCATGCGCCGCACCACCGATCCGGGCTCTCCCGCGCTCACGTTCGCCAGCCTCCCCAACCGTCTTCAGGGGCCGAAGTCTGCCACTAAAACACTTCGAGCAGTACTCGTCCGGTTACGGAAACGGAATCGAGCCGAAGGAAAAGATCAGGATCATGCAGGGAGTGGTCCGAAAGCAGCCACCGAACGCGGTGAAGGAGAGGCGAAGATGACGGAAAATTTGACCAACAAGCGGTACGGGCAGGTCCATTTCGGTCACGTGCACGTGCATCTGCCCTTGCATCTGCGGTACGCATCCGAAACCATGGTCCCGCACCACCGCGCCGCATCGCTATGACCGCGAACTCCCGGGAGTGCCTCGCATGGGGACGAATGGATCGACCATGCTCGAGCCGTTACGGCAGGGCCTTCCGCCACTCGACCCCGCAGCCGTCTCCAACGCCGCCTCCTGTTCCCTGCCGCCCCGCTACGACGCGGTGCGCGAGGCACGGGGATTCACCCGCAGGACGCTCGACGGCTGGGACACGGGCGACCGCTTCGACGACGTCTGCCTGGTGGTCTCCGAACTCGTCACCAACGCCCTGCGCCATGCGCTGCCGGCCGACACCCCGCGACACGGGGAGCAGAACGGACCCGTCCGGCTGCACCTGATGCGCTGGTCCGACCGGCTCGTGTGCGCGGTGCGCGACCCCAGTCACGACAGCCCGGTGGCCCGTGCGACGGACGACTTCTCGGCGGAGTCGGGCCGCGGCCTGTTCCTCGTCGACTCCTTCAGCGACAGCTGGGGCTGGCACCCGCTCGCGGGGACGCTCAACGGCAAGGTGGTGTGGGCCCTGTTCCGGCTCCAGCGCCCGGGCGACCACACGGACCGGTGCTACGGGTGACGCGTGCCCCAAGGGTTTGACGTGCCACGGGTCTACGCGCGTCGGTGGCGCCGGGGCGGGTGCCGCGCCCGCCGCGGGCGCACCCCGTGGTCGCGCGTGCGCCGGTACCGCGCGGGTCAGCTCACGACGAGGTGGTCGAACTCGCCGTCCTTGACGCCCAGCAGCATGGCCTCGATCTCGGCGCGCGTGTAGACCAGCGCGGGCCCGTCGGGGAAGCGGCTGTTGCGCATGGCCACGCCACCGTCGGGCAGCCGCGCGAACTCCACGCAGGAGCCCTGCGAGTTGCTGTGGCGACTCTTCTGCCAGGCCACGTCGTGCAGCTGCGTGGCGGCCATGCCGTTGTACACGCCGGACGCGTCGTCAACGTCGTACACGTCGTGGTCCACAGGTCGCTCCCCGGTGGTGCACTGGCTGATGTGGCCATAGATGCAGTGGTAACTGATCCGGATCATAACCCCGTTCACGTGCAGATGCATGAGCAAATGCACGTGCACGCGCGGTGTTCCTGCGGTTACAGCTTTGACGGGTGCTTTACCGAAAGCCCTTGCCCTCTTGGACGCCTGCCCCGGCAAAGACGTTCCCGCGTATGCCCACGGATTCGAAGAAAATGCACCTACATGCAACAACACCGGGGGCCGCTCGGCGGAGCGACCCCCCGGTACGAGGTGGGTGAGCGGCGTGCGGGACGGTCAGCGCGCGGCGTACGGCAGCAGGGCCATCTCGCGCGCGTTCCTGATCGCCCTGGCCAGCTGCCGCTGCTGCCGGGCCGTCACGCGGGTGACGCGCCGGCCGCGGATCCTGCCGCGGTCGGAGACGAACTTCCGCAGCAGGTCGGTGTCCTTGTAGTCGATGTACGTCACTCCTGCCTGGTCGAGCGGGTTGGGCCGCTGCGCGGCGGGCTTCCGGTCGCTCTTGCGGGGCACGGGGTCAGACCTCCAGGAGGGTGTCGAAGGCCGACGGCAGGCGCCGCCAGGCGGCCTGGCCGGCCGCGTACTCGGCGTCGGTCAGCAGACAGCTCTCCAGAAGCCGTTCCAGGCCGTCGCGGTCGAGGCCGGGGGACGTGAAGACCAGGTGCTGGCAGCGGTCCCCGTGCTCGGGGTGCCAGTCGATCGCGGCGGCCGCGCGACGCACGGGCGGGACCAGGTCCCAGGCGGCGTCCGGGAGCGACGCGAGCCAGGGTCCCGCGCCCTCCACGCACAGGGCACCGCCGGCGGCGTCCCAGTGCAGCAGCGTGTCCGCCTTGTCGGCGAGCCAGAACCGGCCCCGGCTGCGGGCGGCGGCGCACGTCAGGTCCTCCAGCGCCGCGTACAGCCGTTCCGGGTGGAAGGGGCGGCGCCGGTCCCACACGAGAGTGGTGACGCCGTGCGCGTCGGCCTCGGCGGGCAGCAGGGCACAGGCCGGGTGCTGGGCGGCCGCCGCGGCCTCCACGTCGAAGCCGGCGAGCGCCGCTCGGGCCAGCGGGGAGGAGGCGGGGGGTGCCGGGTGCGGGGACCGCGCCGGGGCGGCAGGGGGCGTACGCGCCGGGTCGTCGGGGCCGATGGGCACGCGGTGGGCCGTCGGGTGCAGTTGGGCCAGCAGCTCACGGTCCTCGTCGTCGGCCTCCGGGGAGTCGGCGAGGGCCAGGACGGGCGCGTACTCCAGCTGCCGCGCGAAGGTGTCCGCGACGGTGCGCCGGTCGGTGGCCGCGGCGGCGAGGCCACCCCCGGCCAGGTCGTCGCCGTTGCCCAGGTACGGCAGCACCAGGGCCGGGTCGACAGCGGTGATCACGCCGGTGACGGTGAAGCCGCCGGCCGTCACCACCTCCGCCATCGCCTTGGGCTCGACGGAGTCCCACAGCTCGACGACCGCCAGCGGGGTACCTCCGGCGTCCGCGAGTCGCTCCAGCTCGGGGACGAGGTCCTCGCGCAGGGCGCAGCAGGCGCAGTCGTTGACCAGGGGCGCCTCGCCGGCGGAGCGGACGCCGGTGGCGTCCCGCACGGTCCGTACGACCGTTCCCGCGGTGGCCGTCGCCAGGTCGTGGTGGAGGGCGAGGCTGCCGGGCACGTCGGCCAGCAGCCGGGCCACGGCCGCCCTGCGCGCGTCGGCGTGCAGGCCGCCGACGACGACCACCGGCAGCCGCACCGACGGGCTCATGCCCCGCCCCGCTTCCCGTACCGCCGCTCGAAGCGCTCCACGCGGCCCGCGGTGTCCAGCACGCGTGCGGTGCCGGTGTAGAAGGGGTGGCTGACGTCGGAGATCTCGACGTCGACCACGGGGTGGGTGTGGCCGTCCTCCCACTCGACGGTGCGCTCACTCGTCATGGTGGACCGGGTGAGGAAGGCGTGGCCGGCGGCGCGGTCGCGGAAGACGACCGGGCGGTACTCGGGGTGGATTCCCTTGCGCACGGCGGATCAGCGCTCCTCTCGGAAGTCGACGTGGCGACCGGCGACCGGGTCGTACTTGCGCAGGGTCAGCCGGTCCGGGTCGTTGCGGCGGTTCTTGCGGGTGACGTAGGTGAAACCGGTCCCGGCGGTGGACCGGAGTCTGATGACCGGACGGAGTTCGTTGCGTGCCATGCTGCTACCTTACTGAAAATGACTTCCATTAGCATCTAGGACCGTCCCGGTCCGAAGGAGAGGTACGTCACCGTGTCCGCCCACTGCATGCTGACCGGCACCCGGCCGGGTTTCGGCAACCGCATCTCCCACTCCCACCGGCGGACCTCCCGCCGTTTCGACCCCAACATCCAGACCAAGCGCTACTGGCTGGAGAGCGAGAGCCGGCACGTGCGGCTGCGGCTGAGCACGAAGGCGATCAGGACCGTCGACGCGATCGGCGTCGAGGCGGCCGTGGCACGTATCCGCGCGCGGGGGGTCAGGGTCTGATGGCGAAGAAGAGCAAGATCGTGAAGAACCGGCAGCGGCAGGAGACCGTCGAGCGGTACGCCGCGCGCCGGGCCGAGCTGAAGGAGATCGTCCGCCGGCCGTCCACCACGGAGGCCGAACGGCTGGCCGCCCAACGGGAACTGCGCGGCCAACCCCGCGACGCCGGCCGCACGCGCGTGCGCAACCGCGACCAGGTCGACGGGCGCCCGCGCGGGTACTTCCGCGTCTTCGGGCTGTCCCGGGTGAACCTGCGCGAGCAGGCACACGCCGGGCATCTCCCGGGAGTGCGCAAGTCGTCCTGGTAGCTTGCGGCTGTCTTGGGCCGAACCGGCCGTCCGGCTACAGCTTGGAGCTTCCGGTGACACTGGCTACTGCGGAGAGCACGGCGAACGCGAGGGACGCGGCGAACACGGCCGGCGCGGCCGTGAGTCCGGCCGTGAGTCCATCGGAGGGGCACGGGTGGGGGCCGCGGGCGCGGCGCCGGGGGTCCGTGCGGGCCGCGGTCGTGGCCCTCGGCCTGGTGGGCACGCTGGCGCTGACGGCGTGCACCGGCGGTGGCGAGGACGGCGACGGTGGCAGCTCGGCCACCGGTGGCCCGGGGGGCGGCGGTGGCGGCGAGGGCGGCGACAAGTCCTCTTCCGCGGCCAGCGGTTCCGCGAGTGCGGACCCGGGCGGCGGCACCGGTGGCGGGTCGCCGTCCGCCGCCGGTGAACTGGAGGGCAGTTGGCTCGCCACCACCGACGGTCAGGCGGTCGCGCTGATGGTCACCGGTGACAAGGCCGCCCTCTTCGCCACCGGCGGGACCGTGTGCAGCGGCACCACCGGTGAGGACGCCGGGACCCGGACGATCCGCCTCAAGTGCGCCCCCGGCGGCGACGACCGGGCGACCGGCACGGTCGAGTCGGTCGACGGGACCTCGCTCAAGGTCGTCTGGCAGGGCGGGGTCGGCGCGGAGACGTACACCAAATCCGAGGGCGGAACAGTGCCTCCGGGGCTGCCGACGGCCGCTCTCGGCTCCTGAACGCCCGCCCAACTCCAGCGAAGGAACGTCACCCGTGCGCACCACCCGGCCCGTCGAGTCCACCGGCCCCGCCCAGCCCATCAGGTCCACCACCACCGCCGCCGCCGTCCTCGCCGCGGCGCTCCTCCTGACCGCCTGCGACGACGGCGGGAGCGGTGGTGACGCCGGCGGCAGCGGCAGCGGTACGGACGACCGCGCCGGCGCCGCCTGCCGCATCGCCGAGGTGGGTGTGGGGATCGAACCGAGCCCCGCGCCGGCCGCGGGGGACACGGGCACCGTCGCGGTGACCCTCACCAACCGCGGCCCGGCCTGCGTCCTGCACGGCTTCCCCACCGTGCGCCTGGACGCGGGCGACACGTCGGTGCCGGTCCCGCGGGACGAGGCGGCCACCCCCCAGCGGCTGACCCTCGACGAGCAGGGCACGGCGTCCTTCACGGTCTCCTACGTACGGGGAGGGACCGACGGCACCGACGGTACCGATGGCCTCACCGTGCGCGCGGCGGAGTTCGCCCTGCCGGACGACGCCTCCCCCCACCGTTTCCCCTGGTCGTACGGCACCGTCGCGACGAGGGGCGAGGGTCAGCCGAACGCCACGGTGGGGGCGTTCCAGCGCGCCGGCGACTGAGCAGGACCGCGCACGCGGCCCCCGCCGGGCGGCGCAGCTCGCCGGCCTGCCTGAGCAGGGCCGCGCCCCCGCCCGCCGGGCGACGACACCACGGCCCGACCCGCCAGGACCCGCCCGGACCCGCCAGGACCCGCCCGGGCCCGGCGACGCCTAGGACAGCGGGCGTCGGCGGTCGACCCGGGCGTGGTCGGCCGCGCGGGTGCCCTCCGTCCAGCCCGCCGCGTCGGCGGCGCCGCGCAGACGGGTCGTGGTCGTCTCCGGGAACATGCGCTCCAGACGGTCGGTGACCGCGACCTCGCGGGAGGCGAGGACCGGCAGGAGGTCCACGTCCGTCGCCGTACCGGCCCCTGCGGTGGCCGCCTCCGCCGCGGCCCGCAGCCGGGTGCCCGCGCGGTGGGCGTAGGCGGCGAGGAACGACTGCCGGAAGGTCTTGGTCCGCTTGCGCCCGCCCGCACGCTGGGCAGCCTCCGCCTTCGCCATCGCGCCCTCGGCCTGTACGAGCAGCGAGGTGTAGAGGAGTTCGACCACCTCCAGGTCGGCCTCGAAGCCGACGACGGTGGAGAAGCCGAGGGGTTCGTTCCACACCGCCCGGCAGTGGTTGGCGTCGGCCACCGCGTCCAGCAGCACCGCCTTGGCCTGCTCGTACGGAGGCTCCACCCCGATCCGGCAGGCGCCCGGCGCGTCGGGTGCCTGCGCGTGGGCCGCCAGCAGGGCCTCGTCGACGCTGTGCCGGGCCATCAGCTCCTGCGCCTTGGCGCTGAGCGCCTCCGCCTCCTCCGGGTACCCGGTCGCCTCCGCCTTGGCGAGCAGTGCCCGGATGCGGGCGAGGGCACGGGACTCCGGCCGGTGCTCCCTGTGGGGCGCCTTCCCCGGCAGCCCGGCCTCCAGCGGCTCCAGCGCGGGCAGCCGCAGCAGCAGGCGGTACAGCTCCAGTACGGCGGTGGCGTGCGCGAAGCGGTCGGTGCGGGCCGGCACCTCCTCAGGCAGGGCGGCGAGCTGCGCCGCCCAGCGGGGGCCGCGTGCGCGGTCGTGCGGCGCCTGGGCGCGGATCAGGGCGGCGACCAGGCGTACGTGGACGTCCTCCCGTTCGCGCCGCACGATGCGTACGAGGTCGGCGGGCTGCCAGCCGCGCCGCCAGGCCGTGGCCACGAACTCCGCACCGCGCCGGCCCAGTTCCGCGTCGGCTCCCGGGTCGGCCGCGAGCAGCGAGGCGGCGGCGTCGAGGGTGTCGGCGGTGTCGTCGTACAGGGCGGTCTCGAAGGCACGGTCGACGGTGCTGGGCGTACTCACCCGGCGATGGTGCCATGGGCAGACACCCGGGAGGGCACCCGGGAACCACTGTCAACCGCGGGTTGACACCCTTAGGTGCGCAACCTACGGTTGACACATGGCGACGAACCCGAGCATCACGTCATCCGTACGTCTCGACGAACTCATCACCGCGATCAAGAAGGCGCACGCGGAGCCCTTGGAACAGCTCCAGGACGCCGTCATCGCCGGAGACCACCTCGGCGAGGTGGCCGATCACCTCATCGGCCACTTCGTGGACCAGGCCCGGCGTTCGGGCGCGTCCTGGACGGAGATCGGCAAGAGCATGGGCGTGACCCGGCAGGCGGCGCAGAAGCGCTTCGTGCCGAAGGAGTCGGCCGACCTGGACCCGAGCCAGGGCTTCGAGCGCTACACCCCCCGCGCCCGCAACGCGGTCATGGCCGCCCACACCGCGGCCAAGGCGGCCGGCGCCACCGAGGGCCTGCCGGAGCACCTCGTCCTCGGCCTGATCACCGAGCGGGAGAGCCTCTCCGCCAAGGCGATCGCCGCGCAGGGCGTGACCCTCGACGCGGTCCGCGAGGCGGCGTCCGCGGCGCTGCCGCCCGCCTCCGCCGAGGTCCCGGAGCTGGTGCCCTACGGCCCCGCGGCGAAGAAGGTCCTCGAACTCACCTTCCGCGAGGCCCTGCGCCTCGGCCACAACTACGTCGGCACCGAGCACATCCTGCTGGCCCTGCTGGAGCACGAGCACGGCGAGGGGGTGCTCAGCGGCCTCGGCCTCGACAAGGAGGCCGCGGAACGGTACATCACCGAGGTGCTGGCGCAGTTCCTGGCCGCGAACGAGGAGCAGGAGCCCGACGGGGACCGGGCCTGACCCACCTCGGGGCCCGACCCACCTCGACCCCGGCACCCGTGCCGGTCCCCTCACGCAGGCCACGACACCGGCACGGGCGGGGCACCGGCACCCAAGCTGGGACAACCGGGTCGCCCGCCGCACCCGGGGCCGATGTCAGTCCCTGCTGCGACACTCGCGACATGGCCGACCGGTGGGCACTCGCCGTGGCCGAGGACGGCGGCGTGGACGTCGCCCCCCTCGGCCCCGACGGGCTGCCCGCCGGACCGGCGCGGCGCGAGCCCGGCCCGGCGCAGGCCGTCCGAGCCCGGCCGGACGTCAGTCGCTGGGTGTGGCGTGCCACCGCCGAGGTCTACCCGCACCTGCTCGCCGCGGGAGTGCGGGCCGAGCGGTGCTACGACGTGGAGGCCGCCGAGAACCTCCTGCTCGGCCACGAGGGGCGGTACGGGGAGCCGCGTTCGGCCGCGGCGGCCCTGGCCCGGCTGCGCGGCGGCCCGGTACCGCCCGATCCGCCGCAGCGGTCCGCCGAGCCGGGCGCCCAGTCCCCGCTCTTCGAACCGCGGGGCGCCCACCTCCCCCTCGACGACCTGCTGGCGGTCTACGCCGAGCAGCAGCACCGCCACGACCGGTCCGCCCACCCCGACCGCCTCCGGCTGCTGACCGCGGCCGAGTCCGCGGGAATGCTGGTGGCCGCCGAGATGAACCGCGCGGGGCTGCCCTGGCGGACCGACGTGCACCGCGAGGTCCTGCACGACCTCCTCGGCGAGCGGTACGCGGGCGGGGGCGAGCCGCGCCGCCTGGCCGAGCTGGCCGACGAGGTGTCCGCGGCGTTCGGCCGCCGGGTTCGGCCGGACCTGCCCGCGGACGTCGTCAAGGCGTTCGCGCAGGCCGGGATCAAGGTCGGTTCCACCCGCCGGTGGGAGATCGAGTCGGTCGACCATCCGGCCGTGAAGCCACTGGTCGAGTACAAGAAGCTGTACCGCATCTGGGTCGCCCACGGCTGGTCCTGGCTGCAGGACTGGGTGCGCGACGGACGGTTCCGCCCCGAGTTCCTGGCCGGCGGCACCGTCACCGGACGCTGGGTGACCAACGGCGGCGGCGGTCTGCAGATCCCCAAGGTCATCCGGCGGGCCGTCGTCGCCGACCCGGGCTGGCGGCTGGTCGTCGCCGACGCCGACCAGATGGAACCGCGCGTACTGGCGGCGATCTCCCGGGACCCCGGCCTGATGGAGGTGGCCGGCCGCGAGAGCGACCTCTACCAGTCGGTGTCCGACCGCGCCTTCTCCGGCGACCGTGCCCAGGCCAAACTCGCCGTGCTCGGCGCGGTCTACGGCCAGACCTCCGGCGACGGCCTGAAGAACCTCGCCGCGCTCAGACGCCGCTTCCCCCGAGCCGTGGCGTACGTCGACGACGCGGCCCGTGCGGGCGAGGAGGGGCGCCTCGTACGGACCTGGCTGGGCCGCACCTGCCCGCCGGCCGCCGGAGCGGCCGACGGCACCGAGGAGGGGGGCATGCCGCAGGACGACCCCTCCGACACCCCGGTCCCCGCGCGGGAGTGGGCGCCCGGCTACGCCTCGACCGACGCCCGCGCGCGGGGCCGCTTCGCCCGCAACTTCGTCGTCCAGGGCAGCGCCGCCGACTGGGCCCTCCTCCTGCTCGCCGCGCTGCGGCAGGCCTGCGCCGACAAGGCCGCGGAGCTGGTGTTCTTCCAGCACGACGAGGTGATCGTGCACTGTCCGCGGGAAGAGGCCGACGACATCGTCGCGGCGATCCGTGACGCGGCGGAGCTGGCGGGCCGCCTGACCTTCGGTCCGACGCCGGTACGGTTCCCGTTCACCACGGCGGTGGTGGAGTGCTACGCGGACGCGAAGTGAGCGGGGCCGCCGCAGAAGGAGTGTGCAGGACCACCGGCGCGCGTCCTTCCGGGCCGCTCAGAGGACGGGCGGCCGCCCCAGCCGGGTGAGCCGCACCACGGTGCGCCAGCTCATCGGCCGCCGCTCCCCCGCCGGTTTGCGCAGCCCCTCCACGAACCCGCCGAACCAGGCCCGCAGCCCGCCGAGCGACCGGTTCCGCGCCAACGTCAGCAGCATCCACACGCCGAGATGGACCGGGATGAGCGGCAGCGGCAGCCGACGCCGGGCCAGCCACACCCGGTTGCGGGCGTTGACCCGGAAGTAGATGGCGTGCCGCGCGGGCGAGGTCTTCGGGTGCTGGAGCAGCAGCTCGGGGGCGTACAGGATCCGCCAGCCGGCGTCGGCAGCCCGCCAGGCCAGGTCGGTCTCCTCGTGCGCGAAGAAGAACTCGGCGGGCCAGTCCCCGACCTCGTCGAGCATCGCCGTCCGCAGCGCGTGCCCGCCGCCCAGGAAACCGGTGACGTACCCGCCCCGCAGGGGGTCGGAGGCGCCGACCCGGGGGACGTGCCGCTGCTGGGTCTCCCCGTTCTCGTCGGCGATCCGGAAACCGACGATGCCGAGCCGGTCGTCGGCGGCGAACAACTCCCCGACCCGGCGCAGCACATCGGCGTCGACGAGCAGACCGTCGTCGTCCAGCTCCACGACCACGTCGATGTCACCGAACTCCCGCAGCCGTGCCAGCGCCACGTTCCGCCCGCCGGGGCAGCCGAGGTTCTCGTCCACCTCGATCGACGTGACCTCACCGGGCAGCGACAGCCTCGCGGCGAACTCGGGCAGGGGGCAGCCGTTGCCGACGATCACGATCCGCGCGGGCGGGGCGTCCTGCTTGGCGACGGACTCCAACAGCGCGTCGACCTCGGCGGGCCGATTCCCCATGGTCACCACGGCAACGGCGACCCTCGGTGCTCCCGCGTCCTCGCCCATGCCCTCACCTCGTCCCGGCCGACAACCGTGTCCGCGATGCTAGCCGTACACCACGCCGATCCACGGCGTACGACCATCGGCGCTCCGGCGGTTTCGCCGCACTGGCCGTGTCCGACGACGCGGTGGCCGCCTGGATGCCGGCCGGGCCCAGGGGTAGAAGAAATACCCCAAGAGGCGGACCACAGGGGGTAGTTCGGGTGGCAAAAGCGCCAGAGCACGGACCTCACGGCAGTCACGGGCACGGGCACGGGCACGGGATGATCATGCGCACGTCCGGACTGCTCCTCCTGACGGCGGGCGTGGGCTTCGCCATCGGCGTCCTCACCGTCGGCGGTGAGCGCCGGTGGTGGTCCGGGACCGCCGTCGCGGTGATCGCATCCGTCGTCGTGGCGGTCGCGATCGCCGTGATGTGGCGAGGCGAGGGCAACCGGACTCGCCGCTTCGGCCTGAGCGCCGGTCAGCTCCTCCACCTCGCCCGACAGGTACGACGTGGGACACCCCCCACCGACCCCGCCGCACGGCCGGCGGTACTGGAGATCCTCGGACGGCAGCGCCGGGCCCTGACCTTCCAGCGACGGAAGGGCTACCGCCACTTGCGAGGATGCCTGCTCGTCCTGTTCTCACTGCTGGCCGTCGTCCAGCTCACGTCCGGCTCGTACGGCTCCGGAGCCCTGACACTGCTCTGGCTCCTGCTCGTCCTCCTGGGCCCCCTCATGCTCCGCAGGCAGGAGCGCCGACTCGACGCCGCGGAACGGTCACTCGGTCTCACCCCGGACGCACCCACGCACCGACCGACGCTCCCGCGCCCCCGAGGACCCCGAACATCAGAAAACCCCGAGTCAGCGGAGAACTGACCCGGGGTCCAAGAAGAGCCGCCTTCGGGATTCGAACCCGAGACCTACGCATTACGAGTGCGTTGCTCTGGCCATCTGAGCTAAGGCGGCGCGCTGTGCACCCATGGTGCGATCAGCAACGTCGGTAAGTCTACACAGTTTCCCGGGGTGCTTCGTACCCGCCCCGGAGGCGCCGGGGATCCGGGGCGGGTGGGGTCAGGAGCAGCGTCGGCCGTCCTTGGGCGGGGTGCCGCGCAGGAGGTAGGTGTTGATCGCGGAGTCGATGCAGGTGCTGCCTCGGCCGTAGGCGGTGTGGCCGTCGCCCTCGTAGGTGAGGAGGCGGCCGGAGGAGAGCTGGTCGGCCAGGGCCTCGGCCCAGCGGTAGGGGGTGGCGGGGTCGCGGGTGGTGCCGACCACGACGATCGGGGTGGCGCCGGCGGCCTCGATGCGGTGCGGTTCGCCGGTGGGCTGCACCGGCCAGTACGCGCAGTTCAGGGAGGACCAGGCAAGGCCCTCGCCGAAGACCGGGGACGCCTTCTCGAAGTCGGGGAGCGCCGCGCGCACCTCGTCCGGGGAGGAGAAGGCCGCGGGGAGGTCCAGGCAGTTCACGCTGGCGTTGGCGAACATCAGGTTGCTGTAGCTGCCGTCGGCTTCGCGTTCGTAGTAGCTGTCGGCGAGGACCAGGAGGCCGGCGCCGTCCTTCTCCTTCATCGCCGAGGACAGCGACTCGCGCAGCTGCTGCCAGGCGCCCTCGTCGTACATCGCCGCGATCACACCGGTGGTGGCCAGGGACTCGGTGAGCTTGCGGCCGTCGGCGTCACCTGCGGGGACCGGCTCGGCGTCCAGGTCGTCGAAGAAGGCCTTGAGGTTCTTGCCGACCTGGGCGGGAGGGGTCCCCTTGCCGCCCAGAGGGCAGTCCGGCTGCGTCACGCAGTCCTTCGCGAAGGACTGGAAGGCCGTCTCGAAGCCCGCGGTCTGCTCCAGGTTCAGACGGCGCGCGGGCAGCGACGGGTCCATCGCGCCGTCCAGGACGAGGCGGCCCGCCCGGTCGGGGAACAGGCCGGCGTAGGTCGCCCCGAGGAACGTGCCGTACGAGGCGCCGACGTAGGTCAGCTTCTCGTCGCCCAGCACCGCCCGCAGCACGTCCATGTCCCGGGCCGCCTCGACCGTCGAGACGTGGCGCAGCAGTTTCGGCGCGTCCGCTCCGCAGCCCTCGGCGAACTTCTGGTAGGCGTCGACCAGCCCGTCCGTCTCCGCCTGGTCGTCGGGCGTGACGTCCGTCTGCGTGTACGTGTCCATCTCGCGGCCGTCGAGGCACTCGACGGGCTCACTGCGGGCCACGCCCCTCGGGTCCACCGCCACCATGTCGTACCGGGCGCGGACCTCGGCCGGGTAGCCGATGCCCGCGTACTGCTGGAGGTAGCCGATCGCCGAGCCGCCCGGCCCGCCCGGGTTCACCAGCAGGGAACCGAGGCGTTCGCCCGGACCGGTGGCCTTCTTGCGGGACACCGCGAGCCGGACGTCCCCCTGGGTCGGTTTCGCGTAGTCGAGCGGGGCCTTCATGGTGGCGCACTGGAATCCCGGGACACCGCAGTCGCGCCAGCTCAGCTTCTGCCCGTAGTACGGCGCCAGCGCGGAGGGCGTGGCCCGGGGCAGTGCGGCCAGCACCGCCTTAGCCGCCTCCGTCGATCCGGCGGCCTCCGCCGCCGACGAGCCGGCGGAGGTCGACGCGCCCCCGGCCGAGCAGGCGGTGGCGAGCAGCGCCGCGGCCAGGATCGTGGCTCCGGTGCGGGTCCTGCCGTTGCTGGTCCTGCGGTGAGTGCGCCTTGTGTGCATTCAGCGAGCGTAACTCTCCGCGACGACAGTGATGCTGTGCGTACCCGGCATGCCTCGTACGAGTTACCCCGTCAACCGTCGGCGCGGCGGCCGGCCTCGCGGTGGGTCAGCCCGCTCTCAGCGCCATCGTCATCGCCTCCACCGCGAGCAGCGGCGGCACATTGCGGTCCAGGGCGTCACCGCAGGCGGCGATCGCCTCGATACGGCGGAGCGTGGACTCGGGGGAGCTGTCGCCGGCGACGCGCTCCAGGGCGTCCTCGGCGTCGGCGCTGGCGATCGCCACACGGGAGCCCAGCTGGAGGGCGAGCACATCGCGGTAGAAGGCGGTGAGGTCGGACAGGGCGAGGTCGAGGGTGTTGCGCTGGGTGCGGGTGCGGCGGCGCTTCTGGTTGTCCTCCAGGTCCTTCATCACGCCGGCCGTGCCGCGCGGCATCCGGCCGCCCTGGGCCGCGCCCAGGGCCGTCTTCAGTTCCTCGGTCTCCTTGGCGTCCGTCTCCTCGGCGAGCTGCTTGGCGTCCGCCGCCGCCGCGTCGACCAGCTCCTGGGCCGCCCTGAGCGCGCCGCCGACGTCCCCGATGCGCAGCGGCAGCTTCAGTACGGCGGCGCGGCGCTCGCGAGCCGCCGGGTCGGTGGCCAGGCGACGGGCCCGGTCGACGTGGCCCTGCGTGGCGCGGGCCGCCGCGGCCGCGACGGCCGGGTCGATGCCCTCGCGGCGCACGAGCATGTCGGCGACCGCCTCCACCGAGGGCGTGCGCAGGTTCAGGTGGCGGCAGCGGGAGCGGATGGTGGGCAGGACGTCCTCGACGGACGGGGCGCACAGCATCCAGACCGTCCGGGGAGCGGGCTCCTCGACCGCCTTGAGGACGGCGTTGGCGGACTTCTCGTTCAATCGCTCGGCGTCCTCGACGAGGATGATCTGCCAGCGGCCGTTGGCCGGCGAGGTGAAGGACTTGCGGACCGTGTCCCGCATGTCGCCGACGCGGATCTCCGCGCCGACGGCGGTCACCGTGCTGACGTCCGCGTGGGTGCCGATGAGCGCCGTGTGGCATCCGTCGCAGAACCCGCACCCGGGGATGCCGCCCAGGGCCCGGTCCGGGCTCACGCACTGCAGGGCGGCGGCGAAGGCCCGCGCCGTCTGCGTCACTCCCGCGCCGGGCGGGCCGGTGAACAGCCAGGCGTGCGTCATGCTCGACGCCTCGGGGAGGGGGCCGTCGGCCGCGGCGGCGGTGACGAAGGCGTCGGCGTCCCGGGCAGCCGCGGCGAGCTGCTCGCTCACCTTCTCCTGCCCGACGAGGTCGTCCCACACGGTCATGGGTCACGCCGTCCTTCCGTCACACTCCGCCGCACCGCTCCGCGACGCGCTCCGCACCCCGCGTCGCGCCTCCCATTGTGCGGGGCGGCACTGACAACGCGGCGAGACGCCTGGCGCCGGGGCCGTACCCCACCCGTCACGGACGTCGTCGGCCCCGCCGCCGTCCTCCCTGCCGCCCGCCTCCGGTCGTGCCCCGGGGGCTCCGGCGGGTCAGCGCCGGCCCCGCCCCTTGCCCCGGCGGCCCTCGTCGCCGTCACTGCCGTCGGCGCGGCCGTCTCCGTCCCGGTCGCCGTCGTGTGGTCCGAGCAGCTCGTCCGCCAGGGTCGGCAGGTCGTCCAGCGGGGTCTCCTCCGCCCAGTCGGAGCGTCGCCTGCGGGGCGGCGCCTGGTCGGGGTCGATCCGGGGCAGCTCGCGGGTGCGGTCCGGCGCCTCCTCGGGCCGGTCGGCACGGGCGGCCGGGTCCTCCTCCCGGAAGTAGCCCTGCGGAACCCGGTCGGCCGGGTCCCCCCCGCCCGCCGGTGGCAGCACCGCCGTCTCGTCCGCCGCACCCGGCATCACGGGCGGCAGGACCGCCGTCTCGTCCGCCGCACCCGGCTTCACCGCGGGGTGAACCGCCGTCTCGTCCGCCGCGCCCGGTGTCACGGGCGGTACCGGCGGCATGGGCAGCTCGGTCGTCACCTCGGACTCCGAGACAGCGGACGCCCCGGCGTCCTCCTCGCCGTCCCCGCGGGCGTCGTCCCGCGGGTCCCGCACCGGCCGCAGCACCGCCGTGTCCTCCACCGGCCCGCCGGAGGCGTTCGTCGGGGTGACGACCGGCGTCGCCACGGTCGCCGCGTCCGGGGCAGCCGGACCGGCCGGCGCCGGACGGGGCTCGTCCGCCGCGGGAGGCGCCGTCGGCTTCGGGCCCGCCGCGGCCGCAGCCGCCGCCTGCTCCGCCGCCCTACGCGCCTCCTCGGCCCGCATCAGGGCCTCCTCGGCCTTGCGCTGCTTCTCCAGGCGCCGGGCCTCGGCCTCGGCCCGCAGCCGCTCCTCCTCCTCGGCCTGCTTGCGCCGCCGCTCCTCCTCTGCCCGGCGGCGCGCCTCCTCCTCGGCCCGTGCCTTCTCCTCGGCGAGGAGCCGTGCCCGCTCCTCCTCGGCCTTGCGGCGTGCCTCCTCGGCACGCTGCCTGGCCTCCTCCGCCTGCCGCTCGGCCTCGCGGCGCTGCGCCTCCTCCAGCTCGCGCCGCTTACGCTCCTCCTCCTCGGCGCGCAGCCGCTCCAGCTGCTCGAGGCGTTCGCGCTCCAGGCGCTCCTCCTCGGCCTTGCGCGCGGCCTCCTCCTCGGCCTTGCGGCGCGCTTCCTCCTCGGCCTTGCGACGAGCCTCTTCCCGGGCCTGGATCTCGGCCTCGGACAGCGGCAGCACCTGGTCGAGCCGGTGGCGTACGACGGTGGTGACGGCCTCGGGCTCCTGGGCGGCGTCGACGACGAGGTAGCGGCCGGGGTCGGCCGCGGCCAGGGTCAGGAAGCCGGAGCGTACGCGCGCGTGGAACTCGGCGGGCTCCGACTCCAGCCGGTCCGGCGCCTCGGTGAACCGCTCGCGCGCGGCCTCCGGCGAGACGTCCAGCAGGACGGTCAGGTGCGGTACGAGCCCGTTGGTCGCCCAGCGGTTGATGCGGGCGATCTCGGTCGGTGACAGGTCGCGGCCGGCGCCCTGATACGCCACCGAGGAGTCGATGTACCGGTCGGAGATGACCACGGCGCCCCGCTCCAGGGCGGGCCGCACCACGGTGTCCACGTGCTCCGCGCGGTCGGCGGCGTACAGCAGCGCCTCCGCGCGGTGCGACAGGCCGGCGCTCGACACGTCGAGCAGGATGGACCGCAGGCGCTTGCCCACCGGGGTCGCCCCCGGCTCGCGCGTCAGCACGACCTCGTGTCCCTTGTTCCTGATCCACTCGGCGAGCGCCTCGGCCTGGGTGGACTTCCCGGCGCCGTCGCCGCCCTCCAGGGCGATGAAGAAGCCGCCCGTCGCGGGCGCGGGCACCGGGTCGTCGCCGCCGAGCAGCGCGTCCCGCAGGTCCTGCCGCAGCGGCACCCCGGAGCGGTCGTCGACCTTGGCCAGCACCAGCGCGGCCACCGGCAGCAGCAGCGCGCCGGCCAGCATCAGCGTGAACGCGGCGCCGCCGTGCGCGAAGACGAACTTGCCGTTCTCCAGGCGGTGCGGGCCGATCGCCGCGGCCACCACGGGCGCGACGACCGCGCCGAGCGCCACGTAGACCCGGACGACCGCGTGCAGGTGCTCGGTCGTGCGCGCCCGGCGGTGGTCCTCGGTCTCCTGGTCGAGCAGCGCGTGCCCGGTGTTGGCGGCCACGCCCGCGCCGATGCCGGCCAGGGCGAGGAGCAGGAGCACGGTGGTGGCGTCCGGGACGAGTCCCGCGGCCAGCAGGGCGACGCCGACGAAGGCGATCGCCAGGGCCAGCAGGCGTCGGCGCGACAGGGAGGGGAGCAGGGCGGGGGCCGTGCGGATGCCGACGACGACGCCGCCGGTCAGCGCGCCCACCGTCAGCCCGTACAGCACGGGCCCGCCGCCGAGGTCCTTGGCGTGCAGCACCGCGACGGCGACGGTCGCGGCCACCACGGCGGCGACCGCCGCGCAGGCGAACACCAGCAGGGGAAGGACCCCGGTGCGGCCCTTGTCGACGCCGGTGCCGCTCTTGGGGCGGCGCAGGCCCTCCAGCGGCGACCGCGCGCGGGGGGTGCGCGCTCCGGGCAGCTCCAGGAAGGTCACCACGGACAGGGACGCGGCGAACAGTCCCGCCGCGACGTAGGAACCGAGCGCCGCCTGGTGCTCGGCGAACCAGTCGATGCCGGCGCCCAGCAGGTTGTTCAGCAGCCCCGCGACGACGAGCGCGGCAGCGGCCAGCGGGATCGCCACGAAACCCGTGCGCAGCGAGAGGCGGCGCAGCGCGTCCATGTGGTCGGGCAGCGGTCGTACCGTCGCGCCCTCCGGGGGCGGCGCGGGCAGCAGCGCGGGGGCCGCGCTCTCCCGGCAGACCGTCCAGAAGCGCTCGGCGACGCCGGTGACGAAGACGGTCACCAGGAGGACGGCCAGCGCGTCGTCGGGCGTCCAGTCGATCCACAGCGGCGCGACGATCAGCAGGGCGGCCCGCAGCCCGTCCGCGCCGACCATGGTCCAGCGCCGGTCCAGCGGACCGTCCGGTGAGGTGAGCGAGGTGAGCGGGCCGAGCAGGACCGCGCCGAAGAGCAGCGTCGCCAGGATGCGTACGCCGAAGACGGTCGCCACTGCGAACGCCACGCCCCGGTAGCCCCCGCCGAAGGAGCCCGCGCCGATCGCGGCCTGGACGGCGAGGAGGACCAGCACCAGCAGGGCGAGAAGATCGCCGACACCCCCCACGAGCTGTGCGCTCCACAACCGCCTCAGCTGCGGTCGCCGCAGCAGGGCGCGGACGGCGCGCTCGCGGGAGTCCGCGACCAGGGCGTCGTCCGGGGCGGGGTGAGGGGCCGTTGGCTGCTCGGCTCGCGTCATGCGTTCAGCCTATCGGTCGCCGCCGACACTCCGGCGTACCCGGCCGAACGTACGCACGCCCCGACACCGAAATGATGCCGGGGCGTTCGATCCGCGCAGGGCGCGGGGAGGTTCAGTCCTCGGTCGAAGTGGAGGCGGTGGCCGTCCTGGTTGCCGTCTTCTTCGCCGTGGTCTTCGCCGCGGTCTTGGCCGTGGTCTTCTTCGCGGCCGTCGTCTTGGCCGCCGCCGTCTTCTTGGTGGCCGCCGCCTTCTTGGCCGGGGCCTTCTTGGCGGGCGCCTTCTTGGTGGCCTTCTTCGCCGTCTTCTTGGCGGGCCCCTTGGCACGCTTCTCGGCGAGCAGCTCGTAGCCGCGCTCCGGCGTGATCTCCTCGACGCTGTCGCCGGAGCGCAGGGTCGCGTTGGTCTCGCCGTCGGTGACGTACGGGCCGAAGCGGCCGTCCTTGACCACGACCGGCTTCTCGCTGACCGGGTCGGTGCCCAGCTCCTTCAGCGGCGGCTTGGCCGCGGCCCGGCCGCGCTGCTTCGGCTGGGCGTAGATCGCCAGCGCCTCGTCCAGCGTGATGGTGAAGAGCTGGTCCTCGGACGTCAGTGACCGCGAGTCCGTGCCCTTCTTCAGGTACGGGCCGTAGCGGCCGTTCTGCGCGGTGATCTCGACGCCCTCGGCGTCGGTGCCTACGACGCGCGGCAGCGACATGAGCTTGAGGGCGTCGTCCAGGGTGACCGTGTCCAGCGCCATCGTCTTGAACAGCGAGGCGGTACGCGGCTTCACGGCGTTCTTGCCGGTCTTCGGGGTGCCCTCGGGGAGCACCTCGGTGACGTAGGGGCCGTAGCGGCCGTCCTTGGCGACGATGGTGTGGCCGGTGGCCGGGTCGGTGCCCAGTTCGAAGTCGCCGCTCGGCTTGGCGAGCAGTTCCTCCGCCAGCTCGACGGAGAGCTCGTCCGGCGCGAGGTCCTCGGGGACGTCGGCGCGCTGGTGGTTCTCGGAGTCCTTCTCGCCGCGCTCGATGTACGGGCCGTAGCGCCCGACGCGCAGCACGATGTCGTTGCCGACGGGGAAGGAGGACACCTCGCGCGCGTCGATCGCGCCGAGGTCGGTGACGAGTTCCTTGAGGCCGCCGAGGTGGTCCCCGTCGCCGTTGCCGGCGTCGGCGGCGCCGCCGCCCGCGCCCTCGCCGAAGTAGAAGCGGCGCAGCCACGGCACCGCCTGGGCCTCGCCGCGCGCGATGGCGTCGAGGTCGTCCTCCATCTTGGCGGTGAAGTCGTAGTCGACGAGCCGCCCGAAGTGCTTCTCCAGGAGGTTGACCACGGCGAAGGAGAGGAAGGACGGGACGAGGGCCGTGCCCTTCTTGAAGACGTAGCCGCGGTCCAGGATGGTGCCGATGATCGACGCGTAGGTCGACGGGCGGCCGATCTCGCGCTCTTCCAGCTCCTTGACCAGCGACGCCTCGGTGTAGCGGGCCGGGGGCTTGGTGGCGTGGCCGTCGACCGTGATCTCCTCGGCCGTCAGCGCGTCGCCCTGGGAGACCTGCGGCAGCCTGCGCTCGCGGTCGTCCAGCTCGGCGTTCGGGTCGTCGGCGCCCTCGACGTAGGCCTTGAGGAAGCCGTGGAAGGTGATCGTCTTGCCGGACGCGCTGAACTCGACGTCCCGGCCGTCGGAGGCGGCACCGCCGATCTTCACGGTGACGCTGTTGCCGGTCGCGTCCTTCATCTGGGAGGCGACGGTCCGCTTCCAGATCAGCTCGTAGAGCTTGAACTGGTCGCCGGTGAGACCGGTCTCGGCGGGCGTGCGGAAACGGTCGCCCGAGGGGCGGATCGCCTCGTGCGCCTCCTGCGCGTTCTTCACCTTGCCGGCGTACGTCCGCGGCTGCGCGGGCAGGTAGTCGGCGCCGTACAGCTGCGTGACCTGGGCGCGGGCGGCCTTGACCGCCGTGTCGCTCAGGGTCGTCGAGTCCGTACGCATGTAGGTGATGTAGCCGTTCTCGTACAGCTTCTGGGCGATCTGCATCGTCGGCTTGGCGCCGAAGCCGAGCTTGCGGCTCGCCTCCTGCTGGAGCGTCGTCGTACGGAACGGGGCGTACGGCGAGCGGCGGTACGGCTTGGACTCGACCGAGCGGACGGCGAAGCGCGTGTTCTCCAGAGCGGCGGCGAGCGCGCGGGCGTTCGCCTCGTCGAGGTGGAGGGTGTTCGCGCTCTTGATCTGCCCCAGGGAGTCGAAGTCGCGGCCCTGGGCGACCCGCCTGCCATCGACCGTCTGGAGGCGGGCGACCAGCGACGACGGGTCGGAGGCGTCTCCCGCGCGGCCGGTGGCGAAGGTGCCCGTGAGGTCCCAGTACTCGGCGGAGCGGAAGGCGATGCGCTCGCGCTCCCGCTCGACGACCAGGCGCGTGGCGACGGACTGGACGCGGCCCGCCGACAGCTTCGGCATGACCTTCTTCCACAGGACCGGCGAGACCTCGTAGCCGTAGAGGCGGTCGAGGATGCGGCGGGTCTCCTGGGCGTCGACGAGCTTCTGGTTGAGCTCGCGCGGGTTGGCGACGGCCGCCCGGATCGCGTCCTTGGTGATCTCGTGGAACACCATGCGCTTGACCGGGATCTTCGGCTTGAGGACTTCCTGGAGGTGCCACGCGATGGCCTCGCCCTCGCGGTCCTCATCGGTGGCGAGGAAGAGTTCGTCGGAGTCCTTCAGCAGGTCCTTGAGCTTCTTGACCTGCGCCTTCTTATCCGCGTTGACCACATAGACGGGCTGGAAATCGTGTTCCACGTCCACACCGAGGCGGCGGACCTCGCCGGTGTACTTCTCCGGCACCTCCGCGGCGCCGCTGGGAAGGTCGCGGATGTGCCCGACGCTCGCCTCGACGACGTAACCAGGGCCGAGATAGCCCTTGATCGTCTTCGCCTTGGCAGGCGACTCGACGATGACGAGTCGGCGGCCGCCGTTCGCGGTCTCGCTGGTCGGGGACAACTTCGCTCTTCTCTCCGGTCGACTCTGGGGCCTCCCCAGGCAGTGCTCCCGGGGTCGGGTCGTGCTGCGTTTCGGTCGTGACGCTGCGGAGTGTGACGGTACCTCCCGCCCCCGTGTCAAACGGGAAAAGCCCGCAACGGCCACTCGAACGGTAACCCGACGAACCCTGTTCCTGCCGCCCGGAGTGAGTACCGGCCCTGACGCGTGTATCCGGAGCGCGACCCGCCGATTACCTGGGCGGGGGTGCGGCCGGGGTCCGGAACCGGCCTCTCAGGCGCGTGTCAGGCACCATGCCCCGAGGGCCAGCGCGACGACTCCGGCGACGCTCGCGAGGGCCGCCGATGCGACGGGGCTCACACCGTGCGCGACGGGCCGGCCGTGCCGTACCCGGGTCGCCGTCCACGTCAGCAGAGCTGCTCCGAACAGGGCGAACACCATTCCCGCGAAGATCGCCGGCCCGCTCTCCATGGTCCCCGTGCCTCTTTTCTCCAGCCCGCGCGTGTCCAGCCTCGTGGAGGCTGTCACGCGCGGGCGGCGCAGAGGCGAACCCGAGGTGAACGAGGAGCCGACGGGTCGGCGGTGCGACCGCCCGTGGCTCGTTTCTCCCGTACGACGCCGAAGACGGCCGGTGGCCCGTTACCGCCGCCCGCCCGGACCGGTTCCGCTGGACGCGGAGCCCGCTCGACGCCGGTTTCCCGCGACCGCGAGGCCCACAGGACCTGGATTCCGGCGGCCGAGAGGCCCACTGGACGCCGGTTCCGGCGACCGCCGCCCACCGCCCGGCGCCCGTCGCCCACCGTCGGCGAGGTCCGCCGGGCGCCCGTCCCGCCTACGCCGGCTCGAGGAAGCCCTGCTCCACCAGCAGGCGGATCTGGGCGGGCGTGCGGTCGCGCAGCGCCACCGGGTCCTCGCCGACCAGCTGGGCGATGGCGTCCAGGATGCGGCCGGCGCTCATGGAGCCGTCGCAGACGCCCGCGAAACCGGCGCCGACGGTGTCGACGCGGGTGGCGCGGCGCATGCCGCGGTTCTGGCGCAGGACGACGTGCTCCGGGTCCTCGGCGCCGGGCAGCCCGACCTGCTCCTGCACCACCTCGCCGGCCAGCGTGAAGTGCGCCTCCAGCAGGGCGGCGTCGTCGTGGGCGCGCAGGTAGTCGACGCGGTCGAAGTGCGCGCGCACCGTCTCGCCGAGCGGCTGCTCGATCGGGTGCGGCCATTCCTCGACGGTGATCGAGGGCTCCGCGGATCCGGACCGGCGCAGCGAGATCCACCCGAAGCCGACCGCCTTGACCTTGCGCGCCTCGAACTCGTCCAGCCACGCGTCGTAGCGCGCCTGGTACTCGGCCGCGTCGGCACGGTGATCCCCCGCGTCCCTGAGCCACAGTTCGGCGTACTGCGTGACGTCCTGCACCTCGCGCTGCACGATCCACGCGTCGCAGCCGCGCGGCACCCAGGAGCGCAGCCGGTCCGTCCAGTCCTCCCCCTCCTCGTGCTGCCAGTTGGCGAGGAAGTGCGCGAACCCGTTCTCGTTCAGACGCTCCCCGGTCTGCTGAACGAGCGAGCGGCACAGATCGTCCCCGCCCATCCCGCCGTCGCGGTAGGTGAGCCGGGCGCCCGGTGAGATCACAAAGGGCGGGTTGGAGACGATCAGGTCGTACGTGTCGCCGTCGTCGACCGGCTCGTAGAGCGAGCCCTCCCGCAGGTCGGCGGCCGGGGCCCCGGACAGGGCGAGCGTGAGCGCGGTGATGTGCAGCGCACGCGGGTTGACGTCGGTCGCCGTCACGCGCGTGGCGTGCCGGGAGGCGTGCAGCGCCTGGATGCCGGAGCCGGTACCGAGGTCCAGGGCGGCGGAGACGGGCGTGCGGACCGTCAGGCCGGCCAGCGTCATCGACGCGCCGCCGACGCCGAGGACGACGCCCTCCGCGCGGTTGCCGATGCCGCCGGCGCCGCCGACCGCGCAGCCGAGGTCGGAGACGATGAACCAGTCCTCGCCGCCGGGCCCTCCGTACGGGCGTACGTCCACGGTGGCCGCCACCTCGTCGTCGCCCACGCGGACGAGCCACCCGCTCTCCAGGCAGTCGTCCACGGGCAGCACGTCCGCCACGCGCGCGTAGGGCACGGGTTGCTGGAGCAGGAACAGCCGTACGAGGCGTTCCAGCGGCGTGTCGCCGCGGGTGGCCCGGAGCGCGGGCACGGTCTCGCTGCGCGACAGCGCGGCGTAGGCCGGGGCACCGAGCAGCTCCAGCAGTCCGTCGGCGGTGAAGGAGGCGCCGAGCAGGGCGTCCCGCAGCCGGGCGGTGACGTCGGGGCGGTCGGCGGAGGGCAGGGGGGACAGGCTGGCGTTACTCACACCCCCATTGTGGCCCTGCGGCCCCCGCCCCGCGCCCGTGCGGCGGAGGTCAGCCGGCGGCGGCCGACGGCGTCACCGAGGCCGACTTGCAGCTCTCCTGCTTGGCCATCGCCTGGCCGACCTCACCCTCCTCCAGGGTCTTGAGCGCGTTGCTGCCGCTCTTGCTGAGCTTGTTCAGCTCGGTGGCGATGTCCTTGAGGCCGTCGGCGAAGTTCGCCTGGTCCTTGGTGTCGAGTTCCTCCACCTGCTTGCGCAGGGAGGCGTACGAGGAGGAGAGGCCGTTCAGCTCGGTGACGGCGTCCTTCTGCTTCTTCTCGCCGTCCTCGACGTCGGGCGCCCCGGCCTTCTGGACGGCGCCACCCATCGCCTTGTAGGCGTCGGACATGTCCTGGAACGCCTTGGCGTCGGTCTTCTGGACCTCCGCCGGCGTGCTGTTGTCCGAGGTCTCCTTCTGGATCGCGGCGTTGGCCGACTCGATCTTCTTGGCCTGCGGTTGCACGGCGTCGCAGACGTCCTTCGCCCAGGCGTCCAGCTTGTCGTTGTCGTCGCCGCCGCCGCATCCCGTCAACGCCACTACCAGTACCGCACCGCCGGACAGTGCGGCCGCGAGCTTCTTGTTCACCGGATTGGTCCCTTCCCATGGCTCTCGGCCCCGGAACATACACGCCGGATGGGGGACATCCGCAGGACGAACATCCGTTATGACGGTATTGCAGCCATTTGCACCAAGAGAGATAAGGCTCACGGTTACAGGGGCGCGGAGCACGTCACGGGCGGACGACGCGTCACCACGCGCCGTCCGCCCGTCTCTTGACCTGCGCCCCCTGCGGGGCTCCGCGCCGGGACTACGAAACCACCGCCGGATCGGCCGACTTGGGATCCGGGTCGGGGTCGTCCTCGTCCCCCATGGCGATGCCGCGCCGTTTGGAGACGTAGACCGCCGTCGCGATCACGGCGAAGGCGACGACCGCGATCAGCACCCTCACGGTCATGTTCTCGTCGGCGCCGTAGGAGAACTTGATGACCGCCGGCGCGATGAGCAGCGCCACCAGGTTCATGACCTTGAGCAGCGGGTTGATGGCGGGTCCCGCGGTGTCCTTGAAGGGGTCGCCGACCGTGTCGCCGATGACGGTGGCGGCGTGGGCCTCGCTGCCCTTGCCGCCGTGGTGGCCGTCCTCGACGAGCTTCTTGGCGTTGTCCCAGGCGCCACCGGAGTTGGCGAGGAACACCGCCATCAGCGTGCCGGCGCCGATCGCGCCCGCCAGGAACGCGCCGAGCGGGCCCACGCCGAGGGTGAACCCGATGAAGATGGGCGCCATCACGGCGAGCAACCCGGGCGTGGCGAGTTCCCGCAGGGCGTCCCTGGTGCAAATGTCGACGACCTTGCCGTACTCGGGTTTCTCGCTGTAGTCCATGATCCCGGGCCGCTCCCGGAACTGCCGCCGCACCTCGTGGACCACGGCGCCCGCCGACCGCGACACCGCGTTGATCGCCAGCCCGGAGAAGAGGAAGACGACCGCCGCGCCCGCAATGAGCCCGACGAGGTTGTTGGGCTGCGAGATGTCCATCATCAGGCTCATCGGCGCGCCCTCGCCGCTGAGTTTCTCGCCCACGTCCGCGGCGCCGGTGGTGATGGCGTCGCGGTACGACCCGAAGAGGGCCGCCGCCGCGAGGACCGCGGTGGCGATGGCGATGCCCTTGGTGATGGCCTTGGTGGTGTTGCCGACCGCGTCCAGGTCGGTGAGCACCTGGGCGCCGGCACCCTCGACGTCACCGGACATCTCGGCGATGCCCTGCGCGTTGTCGGAGACCGGCCCGAAGGTGTCCATGGCGACGATCACACCGACCGTGGTGAGCAGACCGGTGCCGGCCAGCGCCACCGCGAACAGCGCCAGCATGATCGAGGCACCGCCGAGCAGGAACGCCCCGTACACCCCGAGGCCGATCAGCAGGGCCGTGTAGACGGCGGATTCGAGACCGAGCGAGATACCGGCGAGGACGACGGTGGCGGGCCCCGTGAGCGAGGTCTTGCCGATGTCCCTGACGGGGCGTCGGGTGGTCTCGGTGAAGTAGCCGGTCAGCTGCTGGATCAGGGCGGCGAGCACGATGCCGATCGCCACCGCGACGAGCGCGAGGATCCGCGGGTCGCCGCCCCGGCTCGCGATCGCGGCGTCCGTGACACCGTCCAGTTCCGAGTACGTCCCGGGCAGGTAGACGAAGACGGCCACCGCCACCAGTACCAGCGAGATCACCGCGGAGATGAAGAAGCCCCGGTTGATCGCGCTCATGCCGCTGCGGTCGGACCGCCGGGGCGCCACCGCGAAGATGCCGATCATGGCGGTGAGCACGCCGATCGCCGGCACCAGCAGTGGGAAGGCCAGCCCCGCGTCGCCGAAGGCCACCTTGCCGAGGATCAGCGCGGCCACCAGGGTCACGGCGTACGACTCGAAGAGGTCGGCCGCCATGCCCGCGCAGTCGCCGACGTTGTCGCCCACGTTGTCGGCGATGGTCGCGGCGTTGCGCGGATCGTCCTCCGGAATGCCCTGCTCGACCTTGCCGACCAGGTCGGCGCCGACGTCGGCGGCCTTGGTGAAGATGCCGCCGCCGACCCGCATGAACATCGCGATCAGGGCCGCGCCGAGGCCGAACCCTTCCAGGACCTTCGGCGCGTCGCCCGCGTACACCAGCACCACGCAGCAGGCACCCAGAAGACCGAGTCCCACCGTGAACATGCCGACCACACCACCCGTGCGAAACGCGATCTTCGTCGCCTTGTGCGAGACGAGAGTGAGATCTTTTTCCGGTTCGCCCGGGGCCGGCGTCGCTTCCCGTGCCGCCGCCGCGACACGCACATTGCTGCGTACGGCGAGCCACATGCCGATATAGCCGGTGGCGGCGGAGAACGCCGCGCCGATCAGGAAGAAGATCGACCGTCCGGCACGTTGATTCCAGTCGTCCGCGGGCAGCAGCATGAGCAGAAAGAACACGACGACGGCGAATACGCCGAGCGTGCGCAGCTGTCGTGCCAGGTAGGCGTTCGCGCCTTCCTGGACGGCCGCCGCGATCTTCTTCATGCTGTCGGTGCCCTCGCCCGCCGCGAGCACCTGGCGCACCAGGACCGCCGCGAGGACCAGCGCCGCCAGTGCCACGACCGCGATCACCGCGACCAGCACGCGGTTCCCGTCGGTCAGTACGGCGGCGGCGAGGGTCGAGGTTTCGCCCAACTGATGAGAGGTGGAAAGCTCCGCCATTCGTCCTCCTTGACGCTTGGGCTGAGCTCAAGATGTGGACGGGATTGTAGGTACCGGAACCTGATCAAAACAGTGCACGACAAAAGGAAATATCTTGTCAACCACAAGGACCACGGAAGTAGTAATGCCCTTCCGGCATTAAATCCGTGATCCTTTCCCGTGGGATTGATCGCGCGGGATTGATCGCGGATTGCCGTGCTATTGATCGTGAACGAATTCACTCAGCGCGCGCTCGGCACCACTGTAAGCGCGGACATCTGCGCCCGCACATGACGAAGGGCCCTACGGGGTAGGGCCCTTCGGGTGAACTCACCGGGCCACGGGGGGCCGCGGCGGGGTCAGACCGGCGGCAGCACCGCGGGCGCGGTCGGCCAGGTCATGCGGATCAGGCCGCCGTCCTCGCCTGCCGTCACCTCGACGTCGTCGACGAGCCCGCTGATCACCGCGAGCCCCATCTCGTCCTCCTCGGCCTCCGGGTCGCCCCCGGCGGCGCCCGGCTTTCCGGCCCCGGACACGGCGTGCGGCGCCTCGTCGCCGACCTCGATGGAGAACTGCTTCTCCTCCTCGATCAACGACACCTTGACCGGCGCCGTGATGCCGACGTGCTGATGCAGGCCCACGGCCCGGGTGCACGCCTCGCCGACGGCGAGCCTGACCTCGTCGAGGACGGCCTCGTCCACTCCGGCCCTGCGTGCCACCGCGGCCGCCACCAGACGGGCGGTGCGGACATGCTCGGGCAGCGCGCTGAAACGGAGTTCAACGGTGGCCATGCATCCCCCTCGGAACTACGGGCGTGCTGTCGAGGGCCCGGACCGTTGCCGGCCCGGACCCCCTTGTACTCAGTCGCCCCGGGCCGACCGGCCCGGGACAGGTCGTCAGTCGGTGGCCGCCACCGCTTCCTCGACCGAGGTGTGAATGGGGAACACCTTGGTGAGGCCGGTGATACGGAAGATCTTGAGAATGCGCTCCTGGTTGCAGACCAGGCGCAGCGAGCCCTCATGGGCGCGCACCCGCTTCAGTCCGCCGACCAGCACGCCGAGCCCGGTGGAGTCGAGGAAGTCCACGCCCTCCATGTCGACGACGAGGTGGAAACTCCCGTCGTTCACGAGCTCGACCAGCTGCTCACGCAGCTTGGGCGCGGTGTATACGTCAATTTCGCCACCGACCTCGACGACCGTACGATCGCCGACGGTACGAGTCGACAGGGACAGGTCCACGGATCCTCCAGCACCTTGCTATCGAGCGGTCGCCCTTCGGGACACCTCGGCTTGAAGCCCCCAGGACATTCGCCAGCCGCGATGGCATTCAATCACTTACCGGCAGGCGTGCACGACGCCTTGGTCCCATTGTCCGTCACGCCAGTGACAGACTCGGTGCCGATGGCCAAGAATCTCCGATCCGATCGATCCCCGGCCGGGCCCGGCTCCCGGCCCGAACCAGGCACGATCCTGGCCCGGCTCGCCGCGGGACCGAGCCGGGCTGCGCGCATCACTCATACGGAGCACTTGCCCCCGCGTGCGGGGCGTCATGCAGTCTGGCCGGACCGGATTCGGCCCGAGGTCGTCGCCGCGGTGCAGGCCGCGGGCATCGAACACCCCTGGGCCCACCAGGCGACGGCGGCCGAGCACGCCCTGGACGGCGACTCGGTGGTCGTGGCCACCGGTACCGCCTCCGGCAAGTCCCTGGCGTATCTGGTGCCGGTGCTGTCCGCGCTGCTGGACGGATCGGAAGCCCCGAACGGGCGTGGCGCCACCGCCCTGTACCTGGCCCCGACCAAGGCGCTGGCCGCCGACCAGTGCCGGTCCGTGAAGGAACTTTCACAACCTCTGGGCACATCCGTTCGAGCCGCCGTGTACGACGGCGACACCCCGTTCGAGGAACGCGAGTGGATCCGGCAGTACGGCACGTACGTGCTGACCAACCCGGACATGCTGCACCGCGGCATCCTGCCGTCCCACCCACGCTGGTCCTCCTTCCTGAAGTCGCTGAAGTACGTCGTCATCGACGAGTGCCACACCTATCGCGGTGTCTTCGGCTCGCATGTCGCCCAGGTGCTGCGCAGACTGCGCCGACTGTGCGCCCGGTACGGCGCGTCGCCGGTGTTCCTGCTCGCCTCCGCCACCGCGGCGGAGCCCTCGGTGGCGGCCCGCCGGCTCACCGGGCTCCCGGTGGTCGAGGTCGCCGACGACGCCTCACCGCGCGGTGAACTGGTGTTCGCCCTGTGGGAGCCGCCGCTCACCGAGATGGAGGGCGAGAAGGGCGCGCCGGTCCGCCGCACCGCCACCGCCGAGGCCGCCGACCTGCTCACCGACCTCACCGTGCAGGGCCTGCGGTCGATCACCTTCGTACGTTCCCGGCGCGGCGCCGAGCTGATCTCGGTGATCGCCCAGGAACGCCTCGCCGAGGTCGACCGCTCACTGACCCATCGGGTGGCCGCGTACCGCGGTGGCTATCTCCCGGAGGAGCGCCGCGCCCTGGAACGCGCCCTGCACTCGGGTGACCTCCTCGGCCTCGCGGCGACGAACGCCCTCGAACTGGGCCTGGACATCTCCGGACTGGACGCGGTGGTGATCGCCGGCTACCCGGGCACCCGGGCGTCGCTGTGGCAGCAGGCGGGCCGCGCGGGCCGTTCCGGGCAGGGAGCCCTCGCGGTGCTGGTCGCCCGCGACGACCCGCTGGACACCTTCCTCGTCCACCACCCGGAAGCCCTGTTCGACCAGCCCGTGGAGTCCACGGTCCTCGACCCCGACAACCCGTACGTCCTCGCCCCCCATCTGTGCGCGGCGGCGGCCGAGCTCCCCCTGACCGAGGAGGACCTGCCCCTTTTCGGCCCCGCCTGCGAGGAGCTGCTCCCCCAGCTGGAGGAGGCCAGGCTGCTGCGCCGCCGGACCCGGGCCTGGCACTGGACGCGCCGGGAACGCGCCGCCGACCTCACCGACATCCGCGGAGAGGGCGGCCGCCCGGTCCAGGTCGTCGAGGCCGGGACGGGCCGCCTGCTGGGCACGGTCGACGCCGGCGCCGCCCACACGACGGTCCACGAGGGCGCCGTCCACCTCCATCAGGGCCGCACGTACCTCGTCCGCACCCTCGACCTGGAGGACTCCGTCGCCCTGGTCGAACAGGCCACGCCGACGTACTCCACGGTCGCCCGCGACACGACGGCGATCTCCGTCCTGGAGACCGACACCGAGGTCCCGTGGGGTGACGGTCGCCTGTGCTACGGCTCCGTCGAGGTCACCAACCAAGTGGTCTCCTTCCTGCGCCGGCGCCTGATCACCGGCGAAGTGCTGGGCGAGACGAAGCTCGACCTCCCTCCCCGGACCCTGCGCACGCGCGCGGTGTGGTGGACGGTCACCGAGGACCAGCTGGACGCTGCCCGGATCAACCCGGAGATCCTCGGCGGGGCGCTGCACGCCGCCGAGCACGCCTCGATCGGCATGCTGCCCCTGTTCGCGACCTGCGACCGCTGGGACATCGGCGGCGTGTCGGTCCCCCTGCACCCGGACACCCTGCTTCCCACGGTCTTCGTGTACGACGGTCATCCCGGCGGCGCGGGCTTCGCCGAGCGCGCCTTCCACACGGCTCGCGAGTGGCTCACGGCCACCCGGGAGGCCATCGCCTCCTGCGAGTGCGACGCCGGCTGCCCCTCCTGCATCCAGTCCCCCAAGTGCGGCAACGGCAACGATCCACTGCACAAGCGCGGGGCCGTACGGCTGCTCACGGTGCTGCTGCGGGGTGCGGAGCGGGCGGAGACGGCGGAGGCGGGGCCCTGAGAACCTGCCGGTGGGGGCCGCGGGGCCCCACCGTCGCCCCGCCGAAGCCGACGCCCTCGCTGCCGCCCTCGCCCTCGCCACGGTCGTCACCATGGCTACCGCCACCGCCACCGCCACCACCCTCGCCCTCGCCCTCGCCCTCGCCCTCGCCCTCGCCCTCGCCACGGTCGTCACCATGGCTACCGCCGCCGCCACCGCCCTCGCCACGGCCATCGCTGTCTCCTTGGCGTTCGAGCTCAGGCGGTACCGTCGCCGGGCTACACGCCTCTGACCTCCCTGCCCGTAGTCACTCCGTAGGCGAATCCTCCTTAGGCGAATCCCCCGACGCCGGGTCATCCGTCGGCGCGTCCTTCGTCGGCGGGTTGTCCACCGCAGGGTCATCCGTCAGCAGGTCATCCGTCGCCGGGGCTCTCGAAACGGGGGCAGCCGGCTCTGACGCCGGGCCGGCCCTGGCCCGGACCTCCGCCGTGAACGGTCCCCGGCCCGACGCCGCCGTCACGTCCGAGACCTGACCGGTGAGCACGCACCGCACCAGCCGCGTGGCCTGGGCCCGTGCGACCCGTTCCGCCCGGGCACAGGCCGCGGCTCCGCCCTGAGCCCAGTGGTCCGCCGCCGCGAGCGCGGCCATGTCGGCGCCGCCGGCCGCGCGATGCCGGGCCACGACGGCTTGCCCCAGGGCCAGCACGATGCCGAACACCAGGCACAGAACGGCGATGGCGCCGACGCTCCACACCGTGGCGGACCCCCGGTCGGTCCCGGTGGCCCCGGCCCAGGACCCACCGGAACCCCGAGCTGAGCCGAGGCGGAGGCCGGCATCAGGGGCCCGGTCCGAGCATGGCCTCCGGGTCGTCATCCGCCGGAACGCGGCGGTGGTCCTCACCGCTCCGCTCCCACCGTCTGCTCCACCGATGCCACCGCTTCCTCCCGCACTTCGAAGGGCAGGCCGTGCAAGGCCGGCGGTTCGGCGACGACGGTCACGCGCACCCGGCCCGCCTCCCGGCTGACGGTGACCCGCGCCCCGCGCGGAGCCGCCTCTCTGGTGACCTCCACGACAGCGTCGGCCGAGTCCTGACGAGCGGCCGCGCGGGCGCCCGTGCGGGCGGCGTCCACGCACTGGATCTGCGCGGCCACCACGAGCAGCCCCCACACCAGCGCCATCGCGAACACCACCAGCACTGGAAGCACCACTGCCGTCTCGGCCGTGACGAACCCCCTGTCGGAACCCGGGACCGGACCGCTCCCCCACCGGCTGCCGGGATCGCCGCGCGTGCCGCCGTGTGATTCCGTTCTCACCGCCCGGTCACATCCGCGCATCGAGAGCCTGCTTCACGATGCCCTGCAGCTCCGCGCTGACCGCACCGCTCGTGACCACCTTGTAGAGCACCACGGCGAAGGCGACCGCCGCGACGATCCCCATGGCGTACTCGGAGGTGACCATCCCGGCGTCCCTTCGCCCGGCCCGCCGAAGCCACGTCGTCCGTACCGCGCACATCAGGACACTCAGCCGTGCCCGTACCACCTGATACATCGCAACCCCCGTAAGGTTCTGATCCGTTGTTTCTCTTCGCCGGTCAGTTGTTCTCTTCGTCGATCCGGTCGTTCCGTAGGTGTCTTCGCGAGTTCGCCCGTCCCGAGGGCCGACTCCTCACCGACGGCCCCGCCGCGGCCCGTCCCGTCCCGCTCCGTCAGCCACCACCCCCTCCCCCGTCGCCCAGCGCCCCGCCCGCGAGCCCGATCACCACCGGCAGTACACCCACCGCGATGAAGGCGGGCAGGAAGCACAGCCCCACCGGCGCGGTCACCAGGACGGCCGCGCGGCGGGCCCGGGTCGTCATGGCACGGGCCTGGTCGGCGCGTGCCTGGGCGGCGAGCCGGGCGACCGGGCGGGCCGCGGGCAGACCGGACACGTCGGCCCGTTCGAGCAACCGCGCCAGGGCACCGGAGCCCGGCAGCGCGGCCAACGCACGCCAGGCGAATTCCGGTTCACCGCCCAGCCGCACCTCAGCGGCGCCGCGCCCCAAGGCTTCTCCGACGGGCCCACCGAGGGCGTCGCCCACCGCCTGGGCCGCGGCCACCGGTCCGGCACCCGCCGCGATGCAGGCGGCCAGGAGGTCGGCCGCCAGAGGCAGTTGCCCGGCGGCCTCAGCGGCAACGGTCTCCGCCTCGGCCCTACCGCCGGCCGACCGTCGGATACGCCAGCGCCACAGCCCCGCCGCACCGGCCACGCCCACCGCGACGCCGGCGACGCCCCCGACCAGGGCCCAACCGGCGCCCACCGTGCCCATCATCGGGAGCCAGTCGCGAACGGCGCCCAGTACCGCGGCGCCTCGTGGGGCGGCGCGGGCCGGCTGGGTGGCCGACAGCCCGGCCAGTCGCCTGCGTACCGCTCGCTCCCGTCGGCCGGTCGCGCACCCGCGCGCGAGCCACCCGGCGGCCAGCACCGTCCCCGCCACTGCCCCCAGCCCGTGGACGACGTCCCCGTTCACGACGTCGCCTCCGCACCCCGTACGATCCGCGCCACCCACCAGACGCCCACGCACTCCAGGACTCCGCCGGCCAGCAGGCAGCCCAGCCCGGGTCCCGTGTGCAGCAGGACGTGCAGCGGGTCGGAACCGAGGGCCACACCGAGCAGCAGACCGAGGACCGGCAGGCCCGCGAGCATCACCGCCGTGGCGCGGGCACCGGCCAACTGGGCGCGCAGGTCGGAGCGCTGGTCCCGTTCGGCGCGCAGGGCGCCTTCCAGCCGGTCGAGGCCGGCCGCGAGTCCGGCGCCCTGGTCGACCGCGACCCGCCAGCACGCCGCGAGCCCTCGCAGACCTTCGGCGCCCGGTTGCCGCGCCGCCGCCGCGAGCGCCCCCGGGACGTCCCCGCCGAAGCGGGCCGCCGCCAGCACCGCCGGCCGGGCCTCACCGAGTCCTCCGGAGTCGTGTGCGGCGCACAGCAGCGCCTCACCCGGCTGCCGCCCCGTACGGACCTCCCCGGCGAGCGCTCCGCACAGCGCGATCACCGCGTCCTGGCGGTCCTCCCTGGCCCGCCTCGCCCTTGCCGCCCGCCGTGTCCGCCGCAGTACCGGCACTCCGGCCGCCCCCGCGACGACCGGCAGCACGGAGTCGCCCAGCGCCGCCAGCACCAACCCGGCCGCCAGCGACCACCACTCGGGCCTCAACCGGCCGCGAAGGCGCCACAACCCGTCCGTCATCCGCCGCAGCGGCGGTGGTCCGGCCCCGACCGCCCCGCCGTCGGCGGCGAGCACCAGCCGCGCCCGCCGCGCCCCGGCGTGCCATCGGCTGCCCGCCAGCGCGGCCGCCGCGGCCAGACAGACCAGGGCCACGCCGGTCGACAGTCCACCCGTTCCCATCCCCGTGCCCGTCATCCTCGGGCCTCCTCACCCTGAGCTCGCGTCTCGAGTCCGCCACCCCGCAGCAGCTCCCGCAGCCGCTCCCAGCCGCGCTCGGCCACGAAGGCCTCCGCGCCCCACCGCAGCGCCGGAACCGTCCGCACCAACCCCGAGGGGTCGCGCTCCAGTACGTGGACCTCGGCGATCCGGCGCCGTCCCGTCCGGTCCCGTACCAGGTGCAGGACCACCGACAGGGCGGCCGCGAGCTGGCTGTGCAGGGCCGCCCGGTCGAGGCCCACGGCGGTGCCGAGCGCCTCCAGCCGGGCGGGTACGTCGGCGGCGGCGTTGGCGTGCACCGTCCCGCAACCGCTGTGACCTGTGTTCAGCGCCGCCAGCAGATGGACCACCTCGGGGCCGCGGACCTCGCCGACCACCAGCCGGTCCGGCCGCATGCGCAGCGCCTGCCGCACCAGGTCCTCCAGGGTGACCAGGCCCGCGGCCTCCTGGTTGGCGGGTCTGGTCTCCAGACCGACGACGTGTGGATGGTCGGGCCTCAGCTCCGCCGAGTCCTCGGCGAGCACGATGCGTTCGTCCGGGCCGACGAGGCCGAGCAGCGCGCTCAGCAGCGTCGTCTTGCCGCTGCCGGTGCCGCCGCTGACCAGGAAGGACAGCCGGGCCCGCAGCAGCGCGCGCAGGACGCGGTCACCGTCGGGCGGTACGGTGCCCGCCGCCGCCAGTTCGTCGAGCGTGAACGCGCGCGGCCGTACGACGCGCAGCGACAGGCACGTGCAGCCGACGGCGACCGGGGGCAGCACCGCGTGCAGCCGGGTGCCGTCGGGCAGCCGGGCGTCCACCCAGGGGCGGGCGTCGTCGAGCCGGCGACCGGCGACCGTGGCGAGGCGCTGCGCGAGCCGTCGCACCGCACCGGCGTCCGGGAAGGCGACCGTTGTCAGTTGGAGTCCGCCGCCCCGGTCCACCCACACCCGGTCCGGTGCGGAGACGAGGACGTCGGTCACCGACGGGTCGGCGAGCAGCGGCTCCAGCGGCCCGCTGCCGACGAGTTCCGACCTCAGTCGTTCGGCGGCACCCAGGATCTCCGCGTCCCCGAGCACCCGCCCCTGTTCACGCAGGGCCTGCGCCACCCGTGCGGGCGTCGGGTCCGCCCCGCTCTCGGCCAGCCACCGCCGCACGCCGTCGAGCATCCCCGGGGCAGGCCCGGGGCCGCTCGCGAAGGCCTCCGCCGCGGACCGCCCGGACGCCGACGTCCGAGCCCGCGGGAAGACCGATCCCACCGCCCGCCCGCCGTCCGTCCCCGCGCCAGCGCCCGCGTCCGCACCTGCACCTACACCCGCACCCGCACCCGCACCCGCACCCGGCCCGACAACCGATACAAGGCCTCGATCCGCGCCCCGCCCAGCATCCGCTCCCGAGCCGCCCCGCCGGACAACCGACCCGGACACCGCCCCCGCGGCCCGCCCGGGCCCCGTTCCGGCGGACACCGCCCCCACAGCCCGCACAGGCCCCGTTCCGGCGGACGCCGGCCCTGAGACCCACCGCGGGACCGCGCGCGCCGTCGGCCGGTCCTCGGGCGGTTCGGCAGCCGGACCGCCCGGGCCTCCGCCCGCCGTCCGGTCCCCGGAGCTCGCCGGACCCCCGCCCGACGGCCGCAAGCCACCAGGCCCCAGCTCCGTCACCCCGCGCGCCCCTGGGCCGATCCCGCCAGCCTCCCGCCCGAAGCCGCACTTCCCTGGGCCGATCCCGCCGGCCTCCCGCCCGACCCCGCACTCCCCTCCACCGCTCCCGCCGGCCTTCCGCCCAACCCCGCGCTGCCCTCCACCGTGCATCTCCGCCGACCCCCTCATGCCGTCCCACCACCCGTCTCCACCAGCGCCCGCTCCCAGAACTCCCGGCAGAAACGCGCCAGCGGTCCGCGCGCGGACGCGCCCGGAGGACGCCTGTGGTCGGTGGCGCGCAGGAGACCGGGTTCGACCGGGACCTCGCCGGCCAGGGGCAGTCCGAGCAGGTCGGCCACCTCGCGGTCGTCCAGTCCGGAGTCGTACGGTCCGCGCACCGCGACGCGGAGGTCGGGCAGGACCATCCCGACCGTGGCGGCCACCCGGCCGGCCGCGGCCACGGCCCGCAGTTCGGCCGGGACGACCAGGAGCCCGACGTCGAGCTGGGCGAGGACCTCGGCGACCGTGTCGTCGACGCGACGCGGCAGGTCGACGACGACGGTGCCGCCCCTGCGCCGGGCAGCGGCCAGCACCGCCCGTACGGCCTGGGGAGGCACCGTCACGCAGTCCCCCCGGTCCCAGCTCAGCACCCGCAGCGAGTGCAGCTCGGGCAGCGACTCCTCCAGGGCGCCACCGCCGACCCGCCCGCGTGAGGACGCGAACGCGGGCCACCTCAGCCCCTCGGCCGTCTCGCCGCCGAGAAGGACGTCCAGGCCGCCGCCCAGCGGATCGGCGTCCACCAGGAGGCTGCGCAGCCCCTCCCTGGCCGCGGTGACGGCGAGCGCGCAGGCCAGCGTGGACGCCCCGGCGCCGCCCCGGCCGCCGATGACGCCGATGGTGAGAGCGGGCCGTCCGACGCCCTCGGCGACGTCGGCGATGCGGTCGACCAGCCACTGCTCACCGTCGGGCAGCATCAGGACGTGGTCGGCGCCGATCTCGACGGCCCGCTGCCAGACTCCCGAGTCGTCCTGGTCGCGGCCCACGAGGACCACTCCCCGCCTCCGCACCGCTCCGCGTACGCGCCGTGCGGCGTCGTCGCCGACGAGGACCAGTGGCGCGGCCTCCCAGCTGCCCCACGGTCCGGACGCCGAGGGGGTCGCGGGCGTCGTCGGCACCGAGTGGTGCACCTCCGGCGTGGCGCCCGCCGCCGCGCACAGGCGCAGCAGGTCGTCGAGGAGCGCGGTGTCCTCGGTGACGATCAGTGGCCCGCTCTGCCGCCCTCCGGCGGGGTGCGGCGGGTCGTGGGTGATGGTTCCGGTCATGGTGTGCGTCCCCCGTCGTCGCGACTTCCGCGGTCGCGTCCGACATCTCGTGGTCTCTCGTGCGGCCCCTGCGGCCCCGCGGTCCCAGCCGGGTGGAAACCGGTGATCGGCCCCTCCCGAACGGCCGATGCGACGCCCGACTTCAACGCCCCACTTGAACGCCCGACTTGAACAATCCACTCGAACGTCGACATGGACGTCGACTTGAACGTCGGTCGAACCCGGCCATACACGTCCGGCAAACGGAACCGGCCGTGGAACTCGGCGCGGCCCGGACGCATGGGAATCACGGTGCAGTGATCCGGGAAATCGTGTGGATCTTGGTCAAAAACTGTGGACAACCCGACTGTTGTGAATATCGCCATCACTCAAACCAGTGAGCCCGACCACTCCCACTCGACCCCCTGCGCGACTTCCGCAGAGCAGTCCATCGACTACCCAGCGTCACCCTTCATGCTCATGACAACACACCTGATGATCTCGTCATCACGTGGCGCCAGAAGCAGAAGGAGGACGGGAAAACGCGTCCGGACATGCGACGACCCCCGCCGGGGGGGAGAGCGGGGGTCGTCTCCACGGCCGACTCGGGGGGGGAGGAGTCGGGCCGGGTTAGCACGGTCGCGAACGATCCGTGACTTCCATGGTATACCCGAGAGGCTTCTCAGGCAAACCCACGCGCCCCACCTTACGCCGAATGGGCTGCGCCTATGCTCAGGGTCGTGGAAAACCACTCCTTGCCCCACTCCATGCCTCGCACAGCGGCCTTCTTTGACCTGGACAAGACGGTCATTGCGAAGTCGAGCGCACTCACGTTCAGCAAGTCCTTCTACCAAGGCGGGCTGATCAACCGCAGGGCCGTCCTGCGTACCGCATATGCCCAGTTCGTCTTCCTCGCCGGCGGAGCCGACCACGACCAGATGGAGCGGATGCGCGAGTACCTCTCCGCACTGTGCCGCGGCTGGAACGTCCAACTGGTCAAGGAACTCGTCGCCGAGACCCTGCACGACCTGATCGACCCGATCATCTACGACGAGGCCGCCTCGCTGATCGAGGAGCACCACGCCGCCGGCCGCGACGTCGTGATCGTCTCCACCTCGGGTGCCGAGGTGGTCGAGCCGATCGGTGAGCTGCTCGGCGCGGACCGCGTGGTGGCGACCCGCATGATCGTGGGGCACGACGGTTGTTTCACCGGCGAGGTGGAGTACTACGCGTACGGCCCCACCAAGGCGGAGGCGATCCGGGAGCTGGCCGAGTCCGAGGGCTACGACCTGAAGCGCTGCTACGCGTACAGCGACTCGGCGACGGACCTGCCGATGCTGGAGTCCGTCGGCCACCCCCACGCGGTGAACCCGGACCGGACGCTGCGCCGTGAGGCTCTCGCGCGCGAGTGGCCGATTCTCGACTTCCATCGTCCGGTACGGCTCAAGCAGCGGGTCCGGGGCTTCTCCGTGCCGCCGCGTCCGGCGCTCGTCGTCGCCGCCGCGATCGGGGCAGCGGCGGCCACCGCGGGGCTCGTCTGGTACGCGAGCCGACGGCGGTCCCCTGCGGCCTGACCTGTTCCCGGCAGCCCGTCCCGTGACCTGACCCACCCCCGGCGGACCACCCCGCCCCTGGCGGCCTCACCCGTGGGCCACTTCCCCGCGCACGAGCAGTCCCGCCTCTTTCACCCGCGTATGAGCGCAAAAGTAAAGAAGTGCGGGCACCACTTCCGCCTGCTCCCGCTCAGGAGTAGAAAGGACTCAACGGCCCGCGAGACCAAGGACATCCGAAAGGATCACCTTAAGAACGCATTTGGCCCCACGGACCGAGCATGGACATTGGGCACCCACGCGACGTCGACCCGTCGATTACGGGCCAGCCGCACCAGGGCACGGGCGAAGTACCCGACCTGATGGGCACATATCGAGGACGCTTGGTAACCCGGTGGACATGCCAGCGGCGGTACGAATCCTCGTACCGCCGCATTTCTGTGCCTCCCGAGGTCACGCCGCCCCGCGCTGGAGCGCCTCGCAGACCGCCGTCGACTCACGCGCCCCCAGTTCGACCGCCCGGCCGCAGTGGGCGATCCAGGCGGCCATACCGTCCGGGGCGCCGGAGACGTAGCCGTCCAGCGCCGCCAGGTAGGCCGCGCGGCCCAGTTCCGCATGACCGACCTCGGCCGGGCAGACCGATTTCGGGTCCAGCCCGCTGTTGATCAGCACGATGCGCTCGGCCGCGCGCGCGACCAGGCCGTTGTTGGTCGTGAAGGGACGCAGCGCCATCAGCTCACCGTGCACGACGGCGGCCGTCACCAGCGCCGGCGCGGAACCGCCCGCCCTGACCAGCCCGGCGAGCCCCTCCAGACGGCCGTGCGTCTCCTCGGCGTCCGGCAGCGGCAGCTCGACGAGCGGCTCGTCCACCGGCTCGCCCGCCTGCCGGGGCCGCCCCACCTGGTCGCCGTGGTCCGCGGACGCCACCAGGTGCAGCCGGGCCAGCACCCGCAGCGGCGACTGACGCCAGATGGACAGCAACTGCCCGGCCTCGGCGGTCAGCCGTAGGGCCGCACCCACCGCGCGCGCCTCCTCGTCGCCGCTGAAGTCGGAGCGCCTGCGGACCTCCTCCAGGGCCCAGTCCGCCCCCGACAGCGCCGCCGAGCCCCGGGCACCGCGCAGGGCCGCTTCGGAGGTGACGGCATGGCTGCGGCGCCGCATGATCCGGTGACCGTAGACCCGGTCCACGGCCTTGCGCACGGACTCCACGGACTCGGCCACGCCGGGCAGTGCGCCCAGGGCCGCGAGCGGATCGGCGGTCGCGCCTGTCGTACTCATGGGTACGACCCTACGCACCCCGGCGCCGCGCCCCACGAATGAGTGGTCTTCTTCACGCGGGGGCAGGCTCTCGTGCCACGTACAGCTATCGCTCCACTACCCTTGGTGAACATGAAAATTGCTTTCGTCGGGAAGGGCGGCAGCGGCAAGACGACCCTGTCCTCCCTGTTCATCCGCCACCTCGCCGCCACCGGTGCGCCCGTCGTCGCGATCGACGCCGACATCAACCAGCACCTGGGCGCCGCGCTGGGCCTCGACGAGTCGGCCGCGGCCGGACTGCCCACGATGGGCGAGCACCTGCCGCTGATCAAGGACTACCTGCGCGGCACGAACCCGCGCATCGCCTCGTCCGAGAAGATGATCAAGACGACGCCCCCCGGAGAGGGCTCGCGCCTGCTGCGGGTGCGCGAGGACAACCCGGTCTACGACACCTGCGCCCGGCCGGTGGAACTCGACGGCGGGGCCGTCCGTCTGATGGTCACCGGGTCCTTCACGGACGCCGACCTGGGAGTTGCCTGCTACCACTCCAAGACCGGAGCGGTGGAGCTGTGCCTGAACCACCTGATCGACGGACCCGACGAGTTCGTCGTGGTCGACATGACCGCCGGCTCGGACTCCTTCGCCTCCGGCATGTTCACCCGCTTCGACATCACGTTCCTGGTCGCCGAGCCGACCCGGAAGGGGGTCTCCGTCCATCGCCAGTACAAGGAGTACGCCCGCGACTTCGGCGTCGCCCTGAAGGTCGTCGGCAACAAGGTCCAGGGGCCCGACGACCTCGACTTCCTGCACGAGCAGGTCGGAGAGGACCTGCTGACGACCGTCGGGCACTCGGACTGGGTGCGTGCGACGGAGAAGGGCCGGCCGCCCCGGTTCGAGCTCCTGGAGGACGCCAACCGGCGGGCGCTGCGCACCCTGCACTCGGCGGTGGAGGCGACGTACGGGCTGCGGGACCGGGAGCGCTACACGCAGCAGATGATCCACTTCCACCTGAAGAACGCCCGGAGCTGGGGCAACGAGCGGACCGGGGCCGACCTGGCGGCGCAGGTCGATCCCGGGTTCGTCCTCGGCGAGGGGGTCGTCGCCCCCGCGTGACGACGTCCTCGGCGAGGGGGCGTCGCTCCCGCGTGACGACGTCCTCGGCGAGGGGGCGTCGCTCCCGCGTGACGACTCCCTCGCCGGGTCCGCCGGTCGGCTATCGCCGGTCGGCCGGTGCCCCGGGCACGCCCTTCGGCGCCGGCGCGGGACCGGCCGACAGGAAGGAGGCCCAGCCCTTCTCGGGAGCCTCACCGACGCCCAGGGTGCGCAGCTTCTTCAGGACCTTCGGGTCCTGGGCGTCGAGCCAGTCCACGAGCTGCCGGAAGGAGACGCAGCGGACCTCGTCCTTCGTGCACACCCCTTCGATGACCTCCTCGATGGCGCGCATGTAGGTGCCGCCGTTCCACGACTCGAAGTGGTTTCCGATGATCAGGGGTGCGCGGTTGCCGTCGTAGGCCCGCTGGAAGCCCTGGAGCAGGCCGTCGCGCATCTGGTCGCCCCAGAACTCGTGCTTGGCGGGATCGCCCTGGGTGGTGGTGCCCGACTGGTTGACCATGAAGTTGTAGTCCATGGTGAGCTGCTCGAAGGTGTGCCCGGGGAACGGCACGAGCTGCATCGACACGTCCCACAGGCCCTGCTTCTTCTTCGGCCAGACCTGGTTGTTGACGCCGCTGCTGTCGTAGCGGAAGCCCATCTCGCCCGCGGCCTTCACGAAGTTCTCCTGGCCCTCCAGACAGGGGGTCCGGGCGCCGATCAGCTCCTTGTCGTAGTCGAAGGGGAGGGGCGCGGCGTTCTTCATGCCCGTGTTGGTCTTCCAGGACTTGACGAACTGCTTGGCCTGGCCGATCTCGTCCTTCCACTCCTCGACGGACCACTCGCCGACCCCGCCGCCGCTGCCGCAGAAGTGCCCGTTGAAGTGGGTGCCGATCTCGTTGCCCTCCTGCCAGGCGAGCCGTAGCTGCTTGACGGTGTCGGCGATGCCCTGCTCGTCGTTGAAGCCGATGTCGGAGCGGCCCGGAGAGTGCTGCGGCGGCCGGTAGAGGTCCCGCTCCTCCTGGGGCAGCAGGTACACGCCGCTCAGGAAGTAGGTCATCGTCGCGTTGTTCTCCTTGGCCACTTCGCGGAAGTGGGAGAACAGCCGCTGGCTGTCCTCGCCCGCGCCGTCCCAGGAGAACACCACGAACTGCGGGGGCTTCTGACCGGGCTTGAGGCGTTCGGGCCGCGGCAGGTGCGGCTGGGCTCCGGTGTACGCGGTGGAGCCGTCGCCGATCAGCCGGACCACGTTCTTCGGCGCGGGCGCCGGCTCTCCCTTCTCCTTGTGCGGACCGTTCGTCCCTTCACCGGAACCGGTGCCGCTGCCGATCGCGCAACCGGCGAGCGACGCGGCGCAGACCGCGGCCGCGATCGCGGTGCGCGCGGCGATCCTGTGGGTGGCGGCCATGTTCCGCCCACCTTCTTCCTTCTCTCGGGCCCACGCCGACGAGGGCGATGTCGGGTGCTGAGCCGGGACGTGCCGTCAGCGCCGTCAAGGTGGCACGAGACCGAGAAGGAATTAATACGACAAGCCGATGAAATACGTGATTCACCCGGTAGAGCGACCTAATACTCCATTTGCGCGAAAAGTCTATGCCTCCTCTTTACTCTGAATTACGATCTGTTTACTGAGCGCTATCACAGGTGCTCATCGACACCCGCCGAGTACTCACCGAGCGCCCGGCATCCCGCCGCTGTACGCCGTGACAAACGGCCGCGACCCGCCCCCGTCCGCGGGGGACCGTCCATGACCGCGACCGCGCAGCCCCGGAGGAGACGGGAAACATGTCAGCCTGCGTCCCCGCCCGAGCCGATTCGGCCCGGACCGAACACGTCCACCCACCGCACAGCCCGCCACCCGGCGGACCCCGGCGCTTTCGCGTCGCGGGCGCCGACGTGTCGGCCTCGATCGCGGTCTTCCTGATCGCCCTGCCCCTCTCCCTGGGCATCGCCCTCGCCACCGGCACCCCCCTCCAGGCCGGCCTCGTCGCGGCCGCGGTGGGCGGGATCGTCGCCGGGTGGCTCGGCGGATGCCCCTTGCAGGTCAGCGGCCCCGCCGCCGGCCTCACCGTGGTCACCGCCGACCTCATCCAGCGCTACGGATGGCGTACGACCTGCGCCATCACGGTGCTCGCCGGGCTCGCCCAGCTCGGCCTCGGCTGCCTGCGCGTGGCCCGCTCCGCGCTGGCCGTCAGCCCCGCCATCGTGCACGGCATGCTCGCCGGCATCGGCGTCACCATCGCCGTCGCCCAGGTGCACATCGTCCTCGGCGGCACCCCGCAGAGCTCCGTCCCCGACAACCTGGTCGCCCTGCCCGCCCAGTTGGCGAACCTGCGCCCCGCCGACCTCGCGGTGAGCGCACTGACGCTGAGCCTGCTGCTGCTCTGGCCGCGGGTGCCCGGCCGCGCCGGCCGGCTCCTGGGCAGACTCCCCGCCGCCCTGATCGCCGTCGCGGGGGCCACCGCGGTAGCGGCCTTCGCGGGGCTGCGCCTGCCCAAGGTCGACCTGCCGTCCTGGAGCAGCCACGCCCTGGCCACGCTGCCCGAGGGGCCGGTGCTGGGCCTGCTCGCCGCCGTCCTCACCACCACGCTGGTGTGCAGTGTGCAGTCCCTGCTCGGCGCGGTCGCCGTGGACAAGCTGGTCGCCGCCCGACCGGGCCTGACCGGCCGCGTCAGGCGCTCCGACCTCGACCGGGAGCTGCTCGGGCAGGGCGCCGCCAACATCGTCTCCGGGTCGCTCGGCGGGCTGCCCATCGCCGGTGTGGCCGTCCGGAGTTCCGCGAACGTGGCGGCGGGTGCCGTCAGCCGGAACTCCACGATGCTGCACGGCGTTCTCGTTGTGATCGCCACACTGCTCCTGGTCCCGGCCCTGGAGCTCATCCCGCTCGCCGCGCTCGCCTCCCTGGTCATGGCCGTCGGCCTCAAGATGGTGTCGCTGAACCACATCCGCACGGTGACCCGCCACCGTGAGGTGCTGGTCTACGCCGTCACCACCGGCGGCGTGGTGTTCCTCGGCGTCCTGGAGGGTGTCGCGCTGGGCATCGCCGTCGCCGTCGGCGTCGCCCTGCACCGCCTGACCCGCACGCGGATCACACACGACGAGACGGAGGGAGTCCACCACGTACACGTCCGGGGCCAGTTGACGTTCCTCGCGGTGCCTCGGCTCACCCGCGTTCTGCACCAGGTGCCCCACGGGGCGAGTGCCGTGGTGGAGCTGGACGGTTCCTTCATGGACCACGCGGCGTTCGAGACCTTGCAGGACTGGCAGAAGACGCACACCGCCCAGGGGGGAGCGGTCGACATCACCGGCCGTCGGCCCGGCACCCGCATCTCGGAACCGGCCGATGCCGAGGGCTGCCGTTGCCGCCCCTGGACGCCTTGGCGCAACCACCAGTGCGAGCGCCCCCAGCGGGTGACGTCGCCCGACGGCTCCGGCCGACAGGGCACCGCCGCCGGCACCACCGGCACCATCGGCACCACCGACACGGCGAACGGACCGGATGGACTGAACAGACCGAAGGGGGTGAGTGGCCCGAACGGCCCGAACGGCCCGAACGGACCGGACGGCCCGAACGGCCCCAACAAACCGAACGGTTCCGACGCTCCGGGTGGACCGGACGGCCGACCCGAGGCACCCGCCAGGCCCGACGGGTCCGGCAGACCCAGTGGCCCGAGCGGCCCCAGCGGACGCGAACTGGCCCGTGGCATCAGCGCCTTCCAGCGGAACACCGCCCCCTTGATGCGCCCGGAGCTGGCCCGACTGGCCCGTGAGGGGCAGCAGCCCTCCCAGCTCTTCCTGACCTGCGCCGACTCACGGGTGGTCACCTCGATGATCACCTCCAGTGGCCCCGGTGACCTCTTCGTCGTGCGCAATGTGGGCAACCTCGTGCCGATGCCCGGTGAGGAGAGCGGCGACGACTCGGTGGCCGCCGCGATCGAGTACGCGGTGGACATGCTGAAGGTGCGGTCCATCACGGTGTGCGGGCACTCCGGGTGCGGGGCCATGCAGGCGCTGCTCAGCGCCGAGCCGGGAGGCGCGCAGACCCCGCTCAAGCGGTGGCTGCGGCACGGGCTGCCGAGCCTGGAGCGCATCCCCGAGGACGAGAACGCCCGGCCCCGGCTGGCCGGCCGCCGTCCCGCCGACGCGGCCGAGCAGCTCTGCCTGGCCAACGTGGTCCAGCAGTTGGAGCACCTGCGTGCCCACGACACGGTCGCCCGGGCGCTGGGCGCGGGAGACCTGGAACTGCACGGCATGTACTTCCACGTGGGCGAGGCCCAGGCGTACCTGCTCGCCGAGGAGGCCGGGAACGGCATGTTCGAGCGGGTGCTGGAGACCGATCTGACCGCCTGACGAATGCCGGCCTGGCCGCCTTGCGGGTGCGGACCTGACCGCCTTGCGGGTACGGGCCGCCGAGGCGCGGGAGTGTGAGCGTCGTTACAGACGCTGAACCCCGCGCCGTCGGCGTCCGTGGGTACGAATGACCACTGGTCACGAAGACGGGTGATCACCAGACAGGTCTAAACCAATTGCCCGTCGACCCTTGTCATCGGCCCCCCGGGTCTGATGAGGTGTGGCCTGGGACACAACGGACAACCCTGCGAACGGGAGATGTCGTGAGCAACGAAAGCCTGGCCAACCTCTTGAAGGAGGAGCGACGCTTCGCGCCGCCCGCTGACCTGGCCGCGAACGCCAACGTCACGGCTGAGGCGTACGAACAGGCCAAGGCTGACAGGCTCGGCTTCTGGGCCGAGCAGGCCCGCCGGCTGACCTGGGCGCAGGAGCCGACCGAGACGCTGGACTGGTCGAACCCGCCGTTCGCCAAGTGGTTCCAGGACGGCCGGCTCAACGTCGCGTACAACTGCGTCGACCGGCACGTGGAGGCCGGTCACGGCGACCGTGTGGCCATCCACTTCGAGGGCGAGCCCGGCGACAGCCGCGCCGTCACCTACGCCGAGTTGAAGGACGAGGTCTCCAAGGCCGCCAACGCCCTGCTGGAGTTGGGCGTCCGCAAGGGCGACCGGGTCGCCGTCTACATGCCGATGATCCCGGAGACGGCGATCGCGATGCTGGCCTGCGCCCGGATCGGCGCCGCCCACTCGGTGGTCTTCGGCGGCTTCTCCGCGGACGCGCTCGCGACCCGCATCCAGGACGCCGACGCCCGCGTCGTCATCACCTCCGACGGCGGCTACCGGCGCGGCAAGCCGTCCGCGCTGAAGCCCGCCGTCGACGAGGCCGTCGAGCGCGCCGGCACCGTCGAGCACGTCCTCGTCGTGCGCCGCACCGGTCAGGACGTCGCCTGGGACGACGCGCGCGACAAGTGGTGGCACGAGACCGTCGACCGCCAGTCCGCGGAGCACACGCCCGAGGCGTTCGACGCCGAGAACCCGTTGTTCATCCTCTACACCTCCGGCACCACGGGCAAGCCCAAGGGCATCCTGCACACCTCCGGCGGCTACCTCACGCAGGCGGCGTACACGCACTGGGCCGTCTTCGACCTCAAGCCGGAGACGGACGTCTACTGGTGCACCGCCGACGTCGGCTGGGTCACCGGGCACTCGTACATCGTCTACGGCCCGCTCGCCAACGGCGCCACCCAGGTCATGTACGAGGGCACCCCGGACACCCCGCACCAGGGCCGCTTCTGGGAGATCGTCCAGAAGTACGGCGTGACGATCCTCTACACGGCGCCCACCGCGATCCGCACGTTCATGAAGTGGGGCGACGACATCCCCGCGAAGTTCGACCTGTCCTCGCTGCGGGTCCTCGGCTCGGTCGGCGAGCCGATCAACCCCGAGGCGTGGATCTGGTACCGCAAGAACATCGGCGCGGACGCCACCCCGGTCGTCGACACCTGGTGGCAGACCGAGACCGGCGCGATGATGATCACGCCGCTGCCGGGCGTCACCGAGGCCAAGCCCGGTTCCGCCCAGCGCGCGCTGCCCGGCATCTCCGCCACCGTCGTCGACGACGAGGCCAACGAGGTGCCCAACGGCGGGGGCGGCTACCTGGTCCTCACCGAGCCGTGGCCGTCCATGCTGCGCACCATCTGGGGCGACGACCAGCGGTTCATCGACACGTACTGGTCGCGTTTCGAGGGCAAGTACTTCGCCGGCGACGGCGCCAAGAAGGACGACGACGGCGACATCTGGCTGCTCGGCCGCGTGGACGACGTGATGCTGGTCTCCGGCCACAACATCTCCACCACCGAGGTCGAGTCGGCCCTCGTCTCCCACCCCTCGGTCGCCGAGGCGGCCGTGGTCGGCGCGGCGGACGAGACGACCGGCCAGGCCATCGTCGCCTTCGTGATCCTGCGCGGCACGGCCGCGGAGACCGAGGACCTCGTCGCCGACCTGCGCAACCACGTCGGCGCCACCCTCGGCCCCATCGCCAAGCCCAAGCGGGTCCTCCCGGTGGCCGAGCTGCCCAAGACCCGCTCCGGCAAGATCATGCGCCGCCTCCTGCGCGACGTCGCGGAGAACCGCCAGCTCGGGGACGTCACCACCCTGACCGACTCCACCGTCATGGACCTCATCCAGACGAAGCTCCCGGCGGCACCCAGCGAGGACTGAACCACCGACTGCCAGGGCACCCGGCGACTGATCCGCCGGGTGCCCTTCGCATGCCGTTCAGCCCCGTACCCACCGGCCCCGTGCTCTCCGGCCCCCGTACCACCGTCGCGGAGACCGCCCAGCACGCTCGCCACAGGTTAGGTAGGCTCAGGAAGACGTAAGAGAACAACGAGATCCTCAAGGTGCGCCGGGAAGTCTGGTCGGCAAGTGTTCCAGTGCTGCCCACAGACCGGAGATCCATCCCGTGACCGCGTCCCGCACCCCTCGCAAGGCCTTCGGACGGCTGTCCCTCCCCGAGCGGACCTACGTCACCGACGCGCTGCGCACCGAGACGGTCGGCGGTGTCCTGCTGCTCGTCGCGGCCGTCGCCGCGCTGGCCTGGGCGAACATACCGGCGCTCCAGGACAGCTACGCGAGCGTCAGCCACTTCCACTTCGGCCCCGAGACCCTCGGTCTGAACCTGTCGGTCGCGCACTGGGCCGCCGACGGACTGCTGGCGATCTTCTTCTTCGTCGCCGGCATCGAGCTGAAGCGCGAGCTGGTCGCCGGTGATCTCAAGGACCCGAAGGCCGCCGCGCTGCCGGTGGTGGCGGCCCTGTGCGGTATGGCCGTCCCCGCGCTGGTGTACACGATCACCAGCACCGCCGGCGGCGGCTCCCTGGCCGGCTGGGCCGTGCCCACCGCCACCGACATCGCCTTCGCGCTCGCCGTGCTCGCGGTCATCGGCACGTCCCTGCCGAGCGCCCTGCGCGCCTTCCTGCTGACGCTCGCCGTCGTCGACGACCTGTTCGCGATCCTGATCATCGCCGTCTTCTTCACCGAGGGCCTCGACTTCGCCGCGCTCGGCGGCGCGGTCGTCGGCCTCGCCGTCTTCTGGCTGCTGCTGCGCAAGGGCGTGCGCGGCTGGTACGTGTACGTCCCGCTCGGCCTGGTGGTCTGGGCGCTGATGTACAACAGCGGCGTCCACGCCACCATCGCCGGCGTCGCGATGGGCCTGATGCTGCGCTGCCACACCCGCGAGGGCGAGCGGCACTCCCCCGGCGAGCACATCGAGCACCTCGTGCGCCCCCTGTCGGCGGGCCTGGCGGTGCCGCTGTTCGCGCTGTTCAGCGCGGGTGTCTCGCTGTCGGGCGGTGCGCTGGCCGACGTGTTCACCCGGCCGGAGACCCTCGGCGTGGTGCTCGGGCTCGTGGTGGGCAAGACGCTCGGCATCTTCGGCGGCACCTGGCTGACGGCACGTTTCACCAGGGCCTCGCTCAGTGACGACCTCGCGTGGGCCGACGTGTTCGCGGTGGCGACCCTGGCCGGCATCGGGTTCACCGTCTCCCTGCTCATCGGGGAGCTGGCCTTCGAGGGCGACGCGGCACTGACCGCCGAGGTCAAGGCCGCGGTGCTGACCGGTTCCGTCGTCGCGGCGCTCCTGGCCACGGTGCTGCTGAAGGTACGGAACGCCAAGTACCGGCGCCTGACGGAGGCCGAGGAGCGTGACGAGGACGCCAGCGGCGTGCCGGACGTCTACGAGCAGGACGACCCCGCGTACCACCTGCGCGTGGCCGCGATCTACGAGCGGAAGGCCGCCGAGCACCGCCGGATCGCCGAGGAGATGGAGTCGGCGCGGCTTGCCGAAGTACCGGGCGGGGCAGGCGATGAGGGCAGCGGTCCGGCATGATCTGACGAGACGGTACAAAAGACGGACCGTACGCGGTCGTGCCGCAGTGGGCGGGGAGCGCACGCCGGGCCACGGAACCGTCCGCAGACAGCCGGCAGAACGTACGCAGATGAGTCAGCAGGAGAGGGAGACCGCGATGAGCGCACCCGACGGCAGCCCGGTCGGCACCGAACGCAGCATCGGCCAGCTGTTCGCCTCGGCGACCACCGACTTGTCGGCGCTCGTGCACGACGAGATCGCGCTGGCCAAGGCGCAGCTGAGGCAGGACGTCAAGCGCGGGGCGACGAGCGGCGGCGCGTTCTCGGCGGCCGGGGCGGTCCTCCTGTTCTCGCTGCCGATGCTGAGCTTCGCGCTCGCCTACGCCATCCGGACCTGGAGCGGCTGGAACATGGCGGTCTGCTTCCTGCTGTCCTTCGCGGCGAACGTCCTGGTCGCGGCGGCCCTCGCGCTGATCGGCATCGTCTTCGCCAAGAAGGCCAAGAAGGGCAAGGGCCCGCAGAAGGTCGCCGCGTCCGTGAAGCAGTCGGCGGGCGTCCTGCAGAACGCCAAGCCGCACCCGCGGCCGGAGCTGCCCGCGGACCGGTCCCCCGAAGCCATCGAGGCTGTGGCACGCTCGTCCTCATGACGGATCCCGCCACTCCACCGGCGCAGAACCCCACCTCGGTCGTACGCCTCGACATCCCCGGGGGTCACGAGGTGATCCACCGGGACGTCGCCGCCAACGGCGCCCGCTTCCACATCGCGGAGCTGGGCGACGGACCGCTGGTGCTGCTGCTGCACGGCTTCCCGCAGTTCTGGTGGACCTGGCGGCACCAGCTGGTGGCGCTGGCGGACGCGGGTTTCCGTGCCGTCGCCATGGACCTGCGCGGGGTCGGCGGCAGCGACCGCACCCCGCGCGGCTACGACCCGGCCGGCCTCGCCCTGGACATCACCGGCGTGGTGCGCTCGCTCGGCGAACCGGACGCCGCGCTGGTCGGGCACGACCTGGGCGGCTACCTGGCGTGGACGGCCGCCGCGATGCGGCCCAAGCTCGTGCGGCGACTCGCGGTCTCCTCGATGCCGCACCCCCGGCGCTGGCGCTCGGCCATGCTCGGGGACGTCCGGCAGACCCGGGCGGGCTCCTACATCTGGGGCTTCCAGCGCCCCTGGATCCCGGAGCGCCAACTCACCGCCGACGACGGCGCGCTGGTCGGGCGGCTGATCCACGACTGGTCGGGCCCGCGCCCGTTGGACGAGGACGCGGTCGACGCCTACCGGCGCGCCATGTGCATCCCCTCCACGGCGCACTGCTCCGTCGAGCCGTACCGCTGGATGGTGCGCTCCCTGGCGCGTCCCGACGGCATCCAGTTCTACCGCCGCATGAAGCGGCCGGTGCGGGTGCCGACGCTGCACCTGCACGGGTCGCTGGATCCCGTGATGCGGACGCGGAGCGCCGCAGGGTCCGGGCAGTACGTCGAAGCGCCCTACCGCTGGCGGCTGTTCGACGGGCTCGGGCACTTCCCCCACGAAGAGGACCCGGTCGCCTTCTCCACCGAACTGATCAATTGGCTGAAGGATCCCGAACCCGATCGGTGATCGAACGAACGCGCCCGGTACCCGGACGGGAACGCTTGTCGTATGAACGGCCACTTGCCCGGCGCATAGGCCAATTGGGCGCCCCGAGAACGGTTATCGACCTTGGGGCGGGGGCACACGTCGGTGTATGGGCTGGACGCACGACTACAGTGACGTAGCACGCGACGGCCGCTCCACGAGCGGCGTGAGCAGCACCCACCGACGAGGCGGCACCCCGCAACTGGCGGGTGCGGACCCACGGGTGGGCATTCCGCGCATCCTGCGCCGCCGGGCCCGCTGGGTCTCCGTACGACTTCGCCATCCACGCGGCTGAGCACCGGGCCGCTTCCCCTCCCGCGGGCTGAGCGCCCGGCCGCCGCACGGCGCCGGGCGGTACGGCTGACCGGCTTCTAGAGCGCGCAGCTGTCGCTGTCCACCTGCTGGTTGGCGGTGCGGCCCTGGGCGATGTCCTCGCGGATCTCGTCCACGGTGAGCGCGTACCCGGTCTCGGCGTCGTCCAGGGACTTGGCGAAGACCACTCCGTAGACCTCGCCCTCGGGGGTCAGCAGCGGGCCACCCGAGTTGCCCTGACGGACGGTCGCGAAGAGCGAGTAGACGTCGCGGCGGACGCTGTCGCGGTGGTAGATGTCCGGACCGCTGGCCGTGATGCGCCCGCGCACGCGTGCCGCGCGGACGTCGTACGCCCCGTTCTCCGGGAAGCCGGCGACGATCGCTCCGTCGTCACGGGCGGCGTCCTCGTCCGTGAACCGCAGGGCGGGCGCGCTCAGCTCCGGCACGTCCAGTACGGCGATGTCGCGCCGCCAGTCGTAGAGGACGACCGTCGCGTCGTACTTCCTGCCCTCGCCGCCTATCTGCACCGTGGGTTCGTCGACGCCGCCCACCACGTGCGCGTTGGTCATGACCCGGCGGTCGGCGAAGACGAAGCCGGTGCCCTCCAGGACCTTGCCGCAGTCGGGCGCGGTGCCCATGACCTTGACGATGGAGCGCTTGGCACGGGTGGCGACCGGGCTGTTCGCCAGGGCCGGGTCGGGCGGCTGGACCTCGGTGATCGGCTCGTTGGCGAACGGGCTGAAGACCTGCGGGAAGCCGTTCCTCGCGAGGACGGAGGTGAAGTCGTCGAACCACGTGTCGGCCTGCTCGGGCAGCGCCTCCTGCACGCCCAGCAGCACCTGCGACTGCCGCACCTCCTTGCCGATCGTCGGCATCGTCGTCTGCGCGAGCGCGGAGCCGATCAGCCAGGCGACCAGGAGCATCGCGACGACGTTGACCAGGGCGCCGCCGGTGGCGTCCAGGGCGCGGGCCGGGGACCAGGTGATGTAGCGGCGCAGCTTGTTGCCGAGGTGGGTGGTCAGGGCCTGGCCGACGGAGGCGCAGACGATCACCACGACGACCGCGACCACGGCGGCGGTCGTGCTCACCTCGGCGTTGTCCGTCAGGGCGTCCCAGACGACCGGCAACAGGGAGACGGCGACGAGACCACCGCCGAGGAAACCGACCACCGACAGGATGCCGACGACGAAGCCCTGGCGGTATCCGACGATCGCGAACCAGACGGCGGCCAGCAGCAACAGGATGTCCAGCACGTTCACCGATTCAGGCCCCGCCTCGTCGTCCTACGCTCACACGAGTCACCCTGTCATGACCGCCAGTCCAGCGGGACCTGCTTCTCCCTGTCCCAGGGCAGCTCCCAGCCCGCGAAGTGCAGCAGCCGGTCGATGACACCGGCGGTGAAGCCCCAGACGAGCGTCGATTCGACCAGGAATGCCGGGCCCCGGTGGCCGCTGGGGTGGACGGCGGTGACCCGGTTGGCGGGGTCCGTGAGATCCGCCACGGGGACGGTGAAGACCCGCGCCGTCTCGTTCGGATCGACGGCGCCGACCGGGGAGGGCTCGCGCCACCAGGCCAGGACCGGTGTGACGACGAAGCCGCTCACCGGGATGTACAGCCTCGGCAGGACGCCGAAGAGCTGCACGCCGGCCGGGTCGAGGCCGGTCTCCTCCTCGGCCTCGCGCAGGGCGGCCCGCAGCGGCCCCTCGCCCTGGGGATCACCGTCCTCGGGATCGAGCGCGCCGCCCGGGAAGGCCGGCTGGCCGGCGTGGGAGCGCAGCGTGCCCGCCCGCTCCATGAGCAGCAGCTCGGGCCCGCGGACCGCCCCGCCGCGCCCGTCCTGCGCGGCGCTCTCGCCGCCGCCCTCGCCCTGGCCCTCGCCCCCGCCGAACAGGATCAGCACGGCGGACTGACGGCCGGCGCCGTCCTCCGGCGGCAGGAAGCGGCTCAGCTGCCGGGGCCGCACCGTCTCGGCGGCCCGCGCCACCGGCTCCAGCCAGCCGGGCAGGCCCTCCTCGCTGAGCATCGAACTGCGAGTGTGGCCCTGTATGTCGCTCGCCCGTGTCATCTCCACCCCCGTCCTGCTCCTGCCGACTTCAACGCCCGACGCCCCCGCGATCGTTCCGTCACCCGGCCCCCAACGGGGGCGCCGGGGTGCCGCCCGCGTCCAGGTAGGCCTGCGGGGGGTTCAGGCGCTGGCCGGGGAAGCCACCCTTCTCGTACTTCAGCAGCTTCGTCGCCTTCTCCGGGTCGGTCTCGCCCTCGCCGTAGGCCGGGCAGAGCGGGGCGATGGGGCAGGCGCCGCAGGCGGGCTTGCGGGCGTGGCAGATCCGGCGGCCGTGCCAGATGACGTGGTGGGAGAGGTCGGTCCAGTCGCTCTTGGGGAAGAGCGCGCCGACCGCGGCCTCGATCTTGTCCGGGTCGGTCTCGTCGGTCCACTGCCAGCGGCGCACCAGGCGCTGGAAGTGGGTGTCCACGGTGATGCCCGGGCGGCCGAAGGCGTTGCCCAGCACGACGAAGGCGGTCTTGCGGCCGACACCGGGCAGTTTGACGAGGTCCGCGAGGCGGCCGGGGACCTCGCCGCCGAAGTCCTCCGCCAGGGCCTTGGAGAGCCCTATGACCGACCTGGTCTTGGCCCGGAAGAAGCCGGTCGGACGCAGGATCTCCTCGACCTCCTCGGGGTCGGCGGCGGCCAGGTCCTCGGGGGTGGGGTACTTCGCGAAGAGGGCGGGCGTCGTCTGGTTGACGCGCAGGTCGGTGGTCTGGGCGGACAGCACGGTGGCCACGACGAGCTGGAACGGGTTCTCGAAGTCCAGCTCCGGGTGGGCGTACGGGTAGACCTCCGCGAGTTCGCGGTCGATACGGCGGGCCCGGCGGACCAGGGCGGTGCGGGACTCCGCGCGCGGCGACTTCGCGGCGACGGTCTTCGCCGGGGCGACGCCCTTGACGGCGGCGGTGGCCTTCTTGGGGGCGACGTCGGGCTTCTTGACGGGGGCCTGCCGCTTGACGGCCGTCTGCTTCTTGGCGGGGGCCGACTTCTTGGCCGGGGCCGCCTCGGCGGGCGCTGCCTTCTCGGCGGGCGCTGCCTTCTTCGTGGGCGCTGCCTTCTCGGCGGGCGCTGCCTTCTTCGCGGAGGCCGCCTTCCTCGCGGAGGCCGCCTTCCTCGCGGAGGCCGCCTTCCTCGCGGAGGCCGCCTTCCTCGCGGGCGCTGCCTCCTTCGCGGAGGCCCTCTTCTTCGCGGAGGCCGTCTTCTCGGCGGGCACCGGGGCTTCGTCGGCGTTCTTCTTCACGGCACCCTTCTCCGCGGTCACCCTCTTGGCAGGCGCCGCCCTCTTCGTCGCTTTCGCCGTTTTCCTACCGCCATCGGGGCCCTGTTCGCCCACAGCGGAATCACGACGTACACCCACCCGCACAGCCCCCTCGGCCTGTGCTCTCACCGGCGTTTTGGACACCCGGCCAGCCTACGGCCCGGTACCGACATCCGCCCCGGACCCCGAAGATCGGCGCCCAATTGGACCCCTGCCGCGTACCCCAGGACACCAGTGCGGCATCCTTGTGACAGATCACACTGTTTGGACTGTCCGGCAAAATGGGCACCACGGACCCCTGGTACACCGGGGGAACAAGATCCTCTGAGCCGGTCGACAAGGAGAGAACTCGTGGACGACGTTCTGCGGCGCAACCCGCTCTTCGCGGCGCTCGACGACGAGCAATCCGCGGAGCTCCGCGCCTCCATGAGTGAGGTGACCCTCGCCCGCGGCGACACGCTGTTCCACGAGGGGGACCCCGGAGACCGCCTCTATGTGGTCACGGAGGGCAAGGTCAAGCTCCACCGCACCTCCCCCGACGGGCGCGAGAACATGCTGGCGGTCGTCGGTCCCAGCGAGCTGATCGGTGAGCTGTCGCTCTTCGACCCGGGTCCGCGCACGGCGACCGGCACCGCGCTGACCGAGGTCAAGCTGCTCGCCCTCGGCCACGGTGACCTCCAGCCCTGGCTGAACGTCCGTCCCGAGGTCGCCACCGCCCTGCTGCGTGCCGTCGCGCGCCGCCTGCGCAAGACCAACGACGCCATGTCCGACCTCGTCTTCTCGGACGTGCCCGGCCGTGTCGCCCGTGCCCTGCTGGACCTGTCCCGCCGTTTCGGCGTGCAGTCCGAGGAGGGCATCCACGTCGTGCACGACCTGACGCAGGAGGAGCTGGCCCAGCTGGTCGGCGCGTCCCGCGAGACGGTCAACAAGGCACTGGCGGACTTCGCCCAGCGCGGCTGGCTCCGGCTGGAGGCCCGCGCGGTGATCCTCCTGGACGTGGAGCGGCTCGCCAAGCGCTCCCGCTGAGGGACGACGTCAGTCCGGCAGCTGGATGAGACCGTGCTCGCCCAGGTACTCCAGCTGCGCCCGCACCGACAGCTCCGCCGCCGGCCACAGTGAGCGGTCGACGTCCGCGTACACGCGGGCGACGACCTCGCCCGGCGTCCGGTAGCCGTCCTCCACTGCCGTCTCGACCTGGGCGAGGCGGTGGGCACGGTGCGCGAGGTAGTACTCGACGGCGCCCTGGGCGTCGTCCAGGACCGGGCCGTGACCCGGGAGCACCGTGTGCACCCCGTCGTCGGCGGTGAGCGACCTGAGCCTGCGCAGTGAGTCCAGGTAGTCGCCGAGACGCCCGTCGGGATGGGCCACCACCGTCGTCCCGCGGCCCAGGATCGTGTCGCCCGTCAGGACCGCCCCGTCGGCCGGGAGATGGAAGCACAGCGAGTCGGCCGTGTGGCCGGGGGTCGGTACGACCCTCAGCTCCAGGCCGCCGACCTCGATCACGTCACCGGCGGCCAGCCCCTCCTCGCCCAGCCGCAGCGCCGGGTCCAGGGCCCGTACGTTCGTCCGCGTCAGCTCGGCGAAGCGCGCGGCGCCCTCCGCGTGGTCCGGGTGACCGTGCGTCAGCAGGGTGAGGGCGACCCGCTTGCCCGCCCGCTCGGCCGTGTCGACGACGTGCCGCAGGTGGGTGTCGTCCAGCGGGCCCGGGTCGACCACGACGGCCAGGTCGGAGTCGGGCTCGGCGAGGATCCAGGTGTTCGTCCCGTCCAGGGTCATCGCGGAGGCGTTGGGCGCCAGGACGTTGACCGCGCGCGGGGTGGCGGGTCCCGAGAGGACACCGCCCCTGGGCTGGCCGGGCAGTGCTGCTGCGTCCGTCATGCGGGGGCTCCCCCGGTCGGGTCGGAAGGTGTGGCCGGTGCCGGGCGGCCCTGTGCAGCGGGGCCGCCCGGAGCCCCTGACGGCAGCGGGCCGGCGGGCGACGCCGTCGGCGGGACGTGCTTGGTGAACTCGTCGTGCCCCGGCCAGGAGAGCACGATCTCGTCACCGGCCAGCCGCGCCTCGGCCAGGACCGGCGTCATGTCGCGGCCCGGAGCGGACGCGAGCGCCTCGGCCGCCGTACCGCACGCCGACACCGCGCGCAGTGTCGCGACGGTCGGCGGCATCATCAGCAGCTCGCCCTTGTCGTACCCGGCGGTCGCCTCCGCCGGGGTGATCCACACCGTGCGGTCGGCCTCCGTGGAGGCGTTGCGGGTGCGCTGCCCCTCGGGGAGGACGGCCACGAAGAACCACGTGTCGTAGCGCCGGGACTCGAACTCCGGGGTGATCCAGCGCGCCCAGGCGCCCAGCAGGTCGGAGCGCAGGACGAGGCCCCGGCGGTCCAGGAACTCCGCGAAGGACAGCTCGCGGGCGACCAGGGCGGCCCGGTCGGCCTCCCAGTCCGCGCCCGTGGTGTCCCCGACCACCGCCTCACCGGTCGGTCCGGCCAGCAGGACGCCCGCCTCCTCGTACGTCTCCCGTACGGCCGCGCAGACGATCGCCTGGGCCGCCGCCTCGTCGACGCCGAGCCGGTTCGCCCACCACGCGCGCGTGGGGCCCGCCCAGCCGATGGCGCGGTCGTCGTCGCGCGGGTCGACCCCGCCGCCCGGATAGGCGTACGCGCCCCCGGCGAACGCCATGGACGTGCTGCGGCGCAGCATGTGGACGGCGGGGCCGGCCCCGGTGTCCTTCAGGAGCATGACGGTGGCCGCGCGTTTCGGCGTGACCGGCGTGAGGGTGCCGGCCGCCAGCGCGCGGATGCGGTCCGGCCACTCCGGGGGATACCACTGACCATTCGCCATGGCCGGAGGCTATCCGGTGACGGGCGGATGTTCGAGTGGCCCCCGGGTCGGACGGGGCCCGCGGCGCGGTCAGCCGGGGAGGGCAGCCAGCCAGTCGGTGAGCAGCCGGTTCGTCTCCTCGGGCCGCTCCTGCTGGAGCCAGTGCCCGCAGCCGTCGAGGAGGTGCGAGGCGGTCAGGCCGGGCAGGGTGGCGGGGTAGGCCTCGATCGCGTCGGACAGCCAGGTGGTGGAGGCGTCCCGGCCGCCGCCGAGGAACAGCGACGGCTGGGTGATCGGGGCACCGCGGTGGGCGGCCAGGTCGGCCCAGTCGCGGTCCATGTTCCGGTAGCGGTTCAGGGCGCCGGTCAGGCCGGTCCGCTCGAACTCCCCGGCGTAGACGTCCAGCTCCTCCTCGGTGAGCCAGGAGGGCAGCCGCCCGTCGGCCGGGAAGCGGTCGCGCAGCCTGCCGCCGGCGGCGACGAAGTGCGGGTCCGGTGCCTCGGGCGGGGGCATCGTGTCGGCGGACAGGGCGCCGTAGAAACCGGCGAGCCAGCCGCGTACGTCCGGCTCGATCTCCGCCTCGGCCCGACCGGGCTCCTGGAAGTAGGAGACGTAGAACTCCTGGCCGGCGAAGGGACCGGCGGGGTCGCTCATCGCGGCGAAGGCCTCGCTGGGCCTCGGGCCGCCGGGCGGGGTGTACGGCACGCTCAGCAGGCCCACCGCGCGGAAGACGTCGGGCCGCAGGAGCGCCGAGTGCGCGGCGACGGTCGCGCCCCAGTCGTGCCCGACGATCACGGCCGAGCGTTCGCCCAGGGCCTCCACCACGGCGACGTTGTCCGCCACGAGGTCGAGCATCCGGTACGCCTCGACGGCGTCGGGCCGGGAGGAGCGTCCGTAGCCGCGCACGTCGATCGCGGCGGCGCGGAAGCCGGCGGAGGCCAGCGCGGGCAGCTGGCGGCGCCAGGAGTACCAGGACTCGGGGAAGCCGTGGACGAGCAGGACCAGGGGCCCGCTGCCCTGCTCCACCAGGTGGATCCGGCCGGCCGGCGAGGGCACGAGGCGGTGGACGGGGCGGTGGTGGTCGGGGCGGTGGTGGTCGGTCGCGGGCGGCTGCGGCATGGCTCCTCCTGGCACGTGCGGTCGGACCGGTGCCGGGGGCGCACGCGCCGGGGGCCGGGACCCGCCTAGGGCCGGCCTCCGCTCCGTGCGGGGCACCGACAGCGATCCTGCGGCGGCCCCGCGGCGCAGGCCAGCTCTGTTGCCGGCCCGGCAACGACCACGCGTCGGGCGACGCGGCAGGCGGCCCGACGGGGCCGCACGTCACCCGGCCGTACGTACGGCCCCGCACGCGTTCGCAGGGCCGTGGCGCTACGCCTGGACGAGCTCCACCTGGACCTCGACCTCCACCGGCGCGTCCAGCGGCAGCACCGCCACGCCGACCGCGCTGCGGGCGTGGACGCCCTTGTCGCCCAGGACCTCGCCGAGCAGCTCGCTGGCGCCGTTGATCACGCCGGGCTGGCCGGTGAAGTCGGGCGCGGACGCGACGAAGCCGACGACCTTCACCACGCGCGCGACGCGGTCGAGGTCACCGGCGACGGACTTCACGGCGGCCAGGGCGTTCAGCGCGCAGGTGCGGGCGAGTTCCTTCGCCTCCTCCGGCGTGACCTCGCCGCCCACCTTGCCGGTGACCGGAAGCTTGCCCTCCACCATCGGCAGCTGCCCGGAGGTGTAGACGTACGGACCGGACTGCACGGCCGGCTGGTAGGCGGCCAGCGGCGGGACGACCTCGGGCAGCGTCAGCCCGAGCTCGGCCAGCTTCGCCTCGACGGCGCTCACGCCTGCTTCTCGCGCTTCAGGTAGGCCACGAGCTGCTCGGGGTTGTTCGGCCCGGGCACGACCTGGACGAGCTCCCAGCCGTCCTCGCCCCAGGTGTCCAGAATCTGCTTCGTGGCGTGGACGAGCAGCGGCACGGTTGCGTATTCCCACTTGGTCATGTGGCCGACTCTAGCCGCTGCCCGACGCGCCTCCGGAGGCCGACCGGGACGACGTTGTCCACAGCCTCCCGCGTACTCGGCGCGCGAACTGGTTACGCTCGAATACGTGAGCAGGCTCCAGGTCGTCAGCGGCAAGGGCGGAACCGGCAAGACCACGGTGGCCGCGGCCCTCGCGCTGGCCCTGGCCACCGAGGGGAAGCGCGCGCTTCTCGTCGAGGTCGAGGGTCGCCAGGGCATCGCGCAGCTCTTCGAAACCGAAGCGCTGCCTTATGAGGAGCGGAAGATCGCCGTCGCTCCCGGGGGCGGGGAGGTGTACGCCCTCGCCATCGATGCCGAACGGGCCCTTCTCGACTACCTCCAGATGTTCTACAAACTGGGGAGCGCGGGACGGGCCCTGAAGAAGCTCGGCGCGATCGACTTCGCGACCACGATCGCGCCCGGTGTCCGGGACGTCCTGCTGACCGGCAAGGCGTGCGAGGCGGTGCGACGCAAGGACAAGAGCGGACGTTTCACCTACGACTACGTCGTGATGGACGCCCCGCCGACCGGCCGCATCGCGCGCTTCCTCAACGTGAACGACGAGGTGGCCGGCCTCGCGAGGGTCGGCCCGATACACAATCAGGCGCAGGCGGTGATGCGGGTGCTGAAGTCGCGCGAGACGGCCGTGCACCTGGTGACGCTGCTGGAGGAGATGCCCGTCCAGGAGACCGCGGACGGCATCGCGGAGCTGCGGTCGGCGCGGCTCCCGGTGGGGCGGATCATCGTCAACATGGTCCGGCCCGCGGTGCTGGACGCGGCCGATCTGGACCTCGTACGGAGCACACCGCGTACAGCGCTCGCGCGGTCCCTCTCCGGGGCCGGGCTCGGCGGGGCGCGGCGGGGCGGGCACGCCGAGCGGCTGGTGGACCCGCTGCTGGGGCAGGCCGAGGAGTACGCCGAGCGGCACGCGCTGGAGCAGGATCAGCGGGCCGTCCTGGGCGACCTGGACCTGCCCCTGCTGGAACTCCCGCTGCTGGCCGAGGGCATGGACCTGGCGGGGCTGTACGAACTGGCCACCGAGCTGCGGAAGCAGGGGATCGCATGAGTCCGGACCCGGCCCGGCCCCAGGAGGGCGCGCGGCGGCTGAGCCCCGCGCGCGTGCTGGACGTCGACCCGTTGCTGGAGGACCCGAAGACCCGCATCGTGGTGTGCTGCGGCTCGGGCGGTGTCGGCAAGACGACGACCGCGGCGGCTCTCGGCCTGCGCGCGGCCGAGCGGGGCCGCAAGGTGGTCGTCCTCACCATCGACCCGGCCCGGCGGCTCGCCCAGTCCATGGGCATCGACTCCCTCGACAACACCCCCCGCCGGGTGAAGGGGGTCGACGACTCGGCGGGCGGCGAGCTGCACGCCATGATGCTGGACATGAAGCGCACCTTCGACGAGATCGTCGAGGCGCACGCGGAACCCGGCCGGGCGGCGGCGATCCTGGGCAACCCCTTCTACCAGTCGCTCTCGGCGGGCTTCGCGGGCACGCAGGAGTACATGGCCATGGAGAAGCTGGGGCAGCTCCGCGCGAGGGACGAGTGGGACCTCATCGTCGTCGACACGCCGCCGTCCCGCTCGGCACTGGACTTCCTGGACGCCCCCAAGCGCCTCGGGTCCTTCCTGGACGGCAAGCTGATCCGCGTCCTGCTGGCCCCGGCGAAGGTCGGCGGCCGGGCCGGCATGAAGTTCCTGAACGTCGGGATGTCGATGATGACGGGCGTCCTGGGAAAGGTGCTGGGCGGGCAGTTCCTGAAGGACGTGCAGACCTTCGTGGCCGCGATGGACTCGATGTTCGGCGGCTTCCGCACCCGCGCGGACGCGACTTACAAGCTGCTCCAGGCGCCCGGGACGGCGTTCCTGGTGGTCGCGGCCCCGGAGCGGGACGCACTGCGCGAGGCCGCCTACTTCGTGGAGCGGCTGGCGGCCGAGGACATGCCGCTGGCCGGTCTGGTGCTCAACCGGGTGCACGGCAGCGGCGCCGACCGGCTGTCGGCCGAGCGGGCGCTCGCCGCCGCGGAAAATCTTGAGGACCGTCGCATTGTGGATCAGGACGGCGGGAAAGCTGGAGTTCGTAACTCCCCCGACACGCACGGCAGTTCAGACGCCTCCGAGACCGCCCCCTCACCCGAGACCGACCTCGTACCCGAGACCGAGTACGACTCCGAGACCGGCCCCGCCTCCGAGCCCCGCTCTTCTGCCCACGACCCTTCCGAGGCCTCCGAGACCTCCGACGCGGCTTCGGACACGCCGGAGCGGTCCGTCGACCAGCTCACGGCGGGCCTGCTGAGGCTGCACGCCGACCGGATGCACCTGCTCGCCCGTGAGCAGCGCACGCGCGACCGCTTCACCGCGCGTCATCCCGAGGTGGCGGTCACCGAAGTGGCCGCGCTGCCCGGCGACGTGCACGACCTCGCGGGGTTGCGGGCCATCGGGGACCGTCTCGCGACGAGCCGCCCCGAGCTTCCCGAGCCCGGCGCCTGACCGGCCCGAGGGGTACGCGTCCCAAGGCTCACTCGCCGCGACGGGGGCGCGCCACGGCGGCGCGCCGCGAGGTGTCCGTGCCGGGGAAGCCCCCGGCCGCGCCGGACCACGGCCGCCTCACCCCAAGGCCGCCTACGACCACGACCTCCTCAGGCCACGGCCGTCTCAGACCACGGCCGTCTCAGACCACGGCCGCGAAGTTCTCGTAGACCTCGTCGTCGTCGAGAGGCACGATGCCGGCCCCTCGTTCGTACTCCGTCCGCGCCGTCTCCAGCAGTCGGCGCCAGGAGGTCACGGTGGGTCGCCGGCGCAGCAGTGCGCGGCGCTCCCGTTCCGTCATGCCTCCCCACACGCCGAACTCGACGCGGTTGTCGAGCGCGTCGGCCAGGCACTCGGTCCGCACCGGACATCCGGTGCACACCGCCTTGGCCCTGTTCTGCGCTGCTCCCTGAACGAACAGTTCGTCCGGATCGGTAGTGCGGCAGGCAGCCTGCGCACTCCAGTCGGTTACCCAGCCCATACCGGCGCCGTCCTCTCCCGAATCGAGGCTCCCCCACGGCGGCAGCGGCATATTCACCGCCGCCAGTTGAGGACGTTACGGAAGGTGGGCACAGCGCAACACCCCCTTCGGGCCCAATCTTGAATGGCCCGAACGGACTATGGGTAAGCGGCAGATCACCCGGGGGAGTGAGCTGGCGACATACGCGACGATCCCGGCATTCGGGTCGTTTCAGTTGCGCCACAACGGACACCAATTGACACACAAGGCGGTTTCGGACACGCATCCCACACGCTGTGGCACGCGCCCGTACACACCAACACGCCCCCCAGGGGGGCCTCTCGGAAAAAACTCGAGCAGATCCGGAACGATTCGGGGTCGCCGGACGTATTGATACGTGGCCTCACTGCTGTGACAGTTGAGTGCAGCTTAGGCCAAGGCATATACGCGTGTCCGGCGAATGAGAACGTAGGCTGCCTCCATGCCAAAGAAGCGCTCGGGCGGTGGTCTGTCGCCAACGCAGCAGGCCGCCAAGTTCCTCGGTGTCAGTGTGCTCGCGGGAGCAGTGCTGGCCGGCATCGCGTTGCCCGCCGTGGGCGCGCTGGGGCTGGCGGCCAAGGGGTCGGTGGAGAGCTTCGACGCTCTCCCGGCCAACCTGAAGACTCCCCCGCTGAGCCAGCGCACCGCCATCCTCGACGCCGAGGGCGGCACCATCGCCACGGTCTACTCGCGCGACCGCACGGTGGTCGCCCTGAAGGACATCTCGCCGTACATGCAGAAGGCGATCGTCGCGATCGAGGACTCGCGCTTCTACCAGCACGGCGCGATCGACCTCAAGGGCGTCCTGCGCGCGCTGAACAAGAACGCGCGCAGCGGCGAGGTCTCCGAGGGCGCGTCCACCCTCACGCAGCAGTACGTCAAGAACGTCTTCGTGGAGGAGGCCGGCGACGACCCGACGAAGGTCGCCCAGGCCACCCAGCAGACCCTCGGCCGCAAGATCCAGGAGCTGAAGCTCGCGATCCAGGTCGAGGAGGAGCTGGGCAAGAAGAAGATCCTCGAGAACTACCTGAACATCACGTTCTTCGGCCAGCAGGCCTACGGCATCGAGGCGGCCGCCCAGCGGTACTTCTCCAAGTCCGCCAAGGACCTCAACGTCCAGGAGTCCGCCCTCCTGGCCGGCATCGTCCAGTCGCCCAGCCGGTACGACCCGGTCAACGACGAGGCCGAGGCCGTCAAGCGGCGCAATGTGGTGCTGACCCGCATGGCGCAGGTCGGTGACATCTCCGAGGCGGAGGCCGCCAAGGCGAAGGAGGCGCCGCTCGGGCTGAAGGTCAGCCGGCCCAAGAACGGCTGCATCACGGCCGTCAAGGGCGCGGGCTTCTTCTGCGACTACGTCCGCGCGGTGTTCCTGAGCGACCCGGTCTTCGGCAAGACCAAGGAGGACCGGGCCAGGATCTGGAACCAGGGCGGTCTGACGATCCGCACGACCATGAGCCCGCAGGCGCAGGAGTCGGTGCAGCAGTCGGTCAAGGACCACGTCTACAAGAAGGACGACGTGGCGACCGCGGCCACCATCGTCGAGCCCGGCACCGGCAAGATCGTCGCGATGGGCCAGTCCCGCCCGTACGGCGTCGACATCAAGAACGGCGAGACGACCCTCAACCTGTCGGTCAACAACGCCATGGGCGGCGGCGCGGGCTACCAGCCCGGTTCGACGTTCAAGCCGATCGTGGCCGCCGCCGCCATCGAGGGCGGTATGCCGGCGACGAAGTCGTACTCCTCGCCGTACGAGATGGAGTACCCGAGCCCGGTCGCGGCCTGCGACGGCAAGAACTGGGTGAACAACGAGGGCGCCGAGCTCGCCAACGAGAACGAGTCCGAGGTCGGCCCGTACGACATGCGGGAGGCGACCGCCAAGTCGGTCAACACCTACTACGTGCAGATGATCAGCGACATCGGCATCTGCCCGGTGACGCAGATGGCCCAGAAGATGGGCGTCGAGCGGGCCAACGGCAACAAGCTGGAGCAGACCCCGTCCATCGCCCTCGGTGTCACCGAGGTGTCCCCGCTGACCATGGCGAGCGCCTACGCGACCTTCGCCTCGCGCGGCATGTACTGCACCCCGGTCGCCATCGAGTCGATCAGCCAGCGCATCGGCAACAAGAGCAAGTCGCTCGAGGTGCCGAAGTCCACGTGCTCACGGGCCATGTCGGAGACCACGGCCGACACCATCAGCACGCTCCTCAAGGGCGTCGTCGAGGACGGCACGGGTACGCAGGCCGGTCTCGACAGCCGCCCCAGCGCGGGCAAGACCGGTACGACCGACGAGCGCTACGCGGCCTGGTTCGTGGGCTACACCCCCAACCTGGCCGGTGCCGTGTGGGTCGGTGACCCGAAGCACGAGCGGAAGATGGTCAACATCACCATCGGGGGTGTCCCGCACGACAAGGTCTTCGGTGGCGCGGTCCCCGGACCGATCTGGCGGGACATGATGTCGGGCGCGCTGGAGGGCGAGCCGGTGGAGCAGTTCAACACCGTAGACATCCCCGACTCCGTCGACAAGGACAAGGGCCGCGGCAACGACGGCGGTGGCGGCGGTGGCCGGGACGACGGCGGCAACGGTGACGACGGCGGCAACGGCGGCGGGGGCGGCGACGCCGGCGGTGTCATCGGCGGCCTGATCGACGGCGGCACGGGCAACGGCGGCAATGACGGCGGCGGCTTCCCCGGCAACATCTTCCAGGGACAGGGCAACGGCGGCATCGGCGGGCGGCGCGACTGAGTCGTCCCCGCCCCGCCGTACGCGTACGGACGCAGGAAGGCCGGTGGCCCGCACCTCTCGGTGCGGGCCACCGGCCTTATCCGCTCGTACCCGGCTACCGGGTCAGCCGGCCAGCAGCTTCTTCACCGCGGCGGCGACCCGGCCGCCCTCGGCCTGCCCGGCCACCTTCGGGTTCACGATCTTCATGACGGCGCCCATCGCCCGCGGGCCTTCCGCACCGGCCGCCTTCGCCTCCTCGACGGCCTGCGCGACGATCGCGTTCAGCTCGTCGTCCGACAGCTGCTTCGGCAGGTAGGCGGCGAGCACCTCGCCCTCCGCCTTCTCCCGCTCGGCGCTCTCGGGCCGGCCGCCCTGCGCGAAGGCGTCCGCGGCCTCGCGCCGCTTCTTCGCCTCGCGGGTGATCACCTTCTGCACCTCGTCGTCGGAGAGCTCGCGCTTCTCCTTGCCGGCGACCTCCTCCTTGGTGATCGCGGCGAGCGTCAGCCGGAGCGTCGAGGAGCGCAGCTCGTCCCGCTCCTTGATCGCGGCATTGAGGTCGTCGTGCAGCTTCGACTTGAGCGTGGTCATGCAGGTGATTGTCGCAGGTGCGGGAGGAGGGACGCCTGCCCATTTCGGCGCCGCTCGAAGCCGGGCCGGGATACGCGGTATCCCGGCCCGGCTTCGGTGAACCCGTCGCCGCCCGGTGGCTTCCGTGCGGTCGGCGTCCGCTCGCTTCAGGAGGGTCACGGCTGCTCGCATCGGGACGGTCACGGCCACTCACTTCAGGACGGTCGCGGCCACTCACGTCAGGACGCTCGCGGCCACTCGCATCGGGAGGGTCACGGCCACTCACTTCAGGACGGTCGCGGCCACTCGCATCGGGACGCTCGCGGCCGCTCGCATCGGGGCGGCTTCTGACACGATGGACGTATGCGTGCGCGATACGGAGTACCCCTGGGAATCACGGCGGTTGGCGCCGCCGGTCTGGTCTACGCGGCGGGATTCGAGGCCCGCTCGTTCCGCCTGCGACGGGTGACGATCCCCGTCCTGCCCTCCGGGATGCGCCCGCTGCGCGTGCTCCAGGTCTCCGACATCCACATGGTCGGCGGCCAGCGCAAGAAGCAGCGCTGGCTGCGCTCGCTGGCCGGCCTGCGCCCCGACTTCGTGATCAACACCGGCGACAACCTGTCCGACCCGGACGGGGTCCCCGAGGTCCTGGACTCCCTGGGCCCCCTGATGGAGTTCCCGGGCGCCTACGTCTTCGGCTCCAACGACTACTACGGCCCCAAGCTGCGCAACCCCGCCCGGTACCTGCTGGAGAAGGCCCAGGGCCGGCACGGCCTGAACGGCAACGCGCCCGCCCAGAACGTCGTCCACAACCCGTGGGAGGACCTCCGCGACGGCTTCGACGCCGCCGGCTGGCAGAACCTCACCAACACGCGCGGCACGCTCAAGATCGAGGGCGTGTCCGTCGAGCTGACGGGACTGGACGACCCGCACATCAAGCGGGACCGGTACACGGAGGTGGCCGGCGGCCCCTCCGGCGCGGCGGACTTCTCGATGGGCGTGGTCCACGCGCCGTACCTTCGCGTCCTCGACTCCTACACGGCCGACGGCTACCCCCTGGTCCTCGCCGGCCACACCCACGGCGGCCAGCTGTGCATCCCCTTCTACGGCGCCCTGGTCACCAACTGTGACCTGGACACGGACCGAGTGAAGGGTCTGTCCACGCACACGGCGGAGGGCCGTACGGCCTACCTCCACGTCTCGGCGGGCTGCGGCACCAACCGCTACACCCCGGTCCGCTTCGCCTGCCCCCCGGAGGCGACGCTGCTGACGCTGGTGGGCCGGGAGCGGTGATCGGTGGCGGAGCCGAGGGGCCGGGTAGCCGGCGCCTCGGCACGGGACGGCCGACGTCCGCACGCAGGGCCGGGTAACCCACACGGCCCACCCCGCATCGCCCGCGATGTCCGGTATGCCTAGCTTGAGGCCATGACAGCCTCGATACCCAGGGACATCCCGGACCTCCCCGCGGTCCCGGGCCCGCCCAAGCTGCTGCCCTCCCCCGTCCCGGCGACGGCCGTCGTGACCCCCGTACGCCGACCGCTGGTCGCCGCCTTCCGCCTCGTCACCGCGGCGCTCGCGCTGGCGGGCGTGACGGCCCAGCTCCTCCTGGGCGGCCCGGTGACCCGGACCCTGAGCCACTTCACGGTGCAGAGCAGCATCCTGCTGGCCCTGGTCATGCTCGCCTCCGCCCGCCGCGCCTGGTCCGCCCGCCGCCCCCTGCCGGGCGCCCTCACCGGCGCGGCACTGCTCTACGTCACCGCCGCCGGCCTGGTCCACCACCTGCTCCTGGCCAACGCGGCGAGCCCCTTCGCCGCGCCGGACAGCACGGGCGCCGGCGGCTGGCACACGGTCGCCGCCCACCTCCTGAACACGGCCGTCCCCGTCGCCGCGGCCCTGGACTGGCTGCTTCTCAGCACCCCCGGCCGCCTGCACCTGCGCCAGGCCGCCGCGTGGATCCTCTACCCCCTGGCCTACCTGGCCTTCTCCCTGGCCCGCGGCGAGCTCCTGCTCCCCGGCACCGAGGGGCATTACCTCTACCCCTTCCTCGACGTCGACCAGCACGGCTACAAGGGCGTCCTCGGCAACGCCCTCCTCCTCGGCCTCGCCCTCTACGCCCTGGGCGTCCTCCTCGTGGCCCTGGACCACATCCGCCCGAACCCCCTCCGTCGCCGCTGGTAATCCGGATTTCGCCTCCGGCCCCCGGTGGGCTAAAGTAAACGACGTCGCCGCGACGAGCAGCGACAATCGGGGTGTGGCGCAGCTTGGTAGCGCGCTTCGTTCGGGACGAAGAGGTCGTGGGTTCAAATCCCGCCACCCCGACAGTGAAACACCAGTTTAGGGGCCTGATCCGCGCAGCGGGTCGGGCCCCTGACGGGTTTCCGGGGGTTGTTTGAAGGAGATCCGGGAGAAGAGCTGGGTCGGCGGCTTCTCCCGGGAGCAGTCCCCCAGTGCCGCGGGACGTGTGGAGCGCACGTACCAGCGGTCCGCGGGGTCCTCGGTTCAGCGACCGCTCGCACCGCAGCAGGAGCCGGTCTTGCTCTCGCTGGAGGGCTTCTGGGGGGCGGGACTCGGTACTTGGGCAGGCTTGACGGCTCGGACGATGGCCGAGTGCATGCCGTCGGCGACGGCGTGGGACGGGGTGAGTTCGATGCCCGTGAAGCCGGCCGCCGTCAGGCCCTCGCGGTACTCGGTGAAGGAGAGGGCTCCCGCGATGCAGCCCACGTAGTCGCCCCGCTCCGCCCGCTGGGCCGGGGCGAGTTCGTCATCGGCGACGACGTCGGAGATGCCGATGCGGCCGCCGGGGGCCAGGACGCGGAACATCTCGGCGAAGACCGCGGGCTTGTCGACGGACAGGTTGATCACGCAGTTGGAGATCACGACGTCGATCGTGCCGGCGGGCAGCGGGATCGCCTCGATGGTGCCCTTGAGGAACTCGACGTTGCGGGCACCCGCCTTCTTCTGGTTGGCCAGCGCGAGCGCGAGCATCTCCTCGGTCATGTCCAAGCCGTACGCCTTGCCGGTCGCGCCGACCCTCCGGGCGGAGAGCAGGACGTCGATGCCGCCGCCCGAGCCGAGGTCCAGGACCCGCTCGCCCTCGTGGAGGTCGGCGACGGCGGTGGGGTTGCCGCAGCCGAGGGAGGCGGCGACGGCCTCGGCGGGCAGGGCGTCGCGTTCGTCGGCCGCGTACAGGGTCGAGCCGAAGTTGTCGTCGATCTCGACGGCCTGCGGGCCGCAACAGGCGGTGCCGCCCTCGGTGACCTGGACGGCGGCGGCGGCATAGCGCTCGCGGACGGTTTCGCGCAGGTCAGTGGAGTGATCACTCATGGCATACCCCTGGGGAGAGACGGGCGTCGGACGGTCTGATTCGAAGTTCCTCGATGCAAGCTTGCGCCTTGGATCGAAGTTCGTCAACATAGAGGCATGTCGAAACAAGAGCTGGTCGTGCTCGGCCAGGACGAGAGCGGCTGCTGCCCCACTCTGCTGACCGCACCCCTCGACGAGGGCCGGGCCGTCGAGCTGGCCAAGGTCTTCAAGGCGCTCGGTGATCCCGTCCGGCTCCGCCTGCTGTCGATGATCGCCTCGCGTGAGGGCGGCGAGATCTGCGTCTGCGACCTCACCCCGGCGTTCGACCTGTCGCAACCGACGATCTCCCACCATCTCAAGCTCCTGCGGCAGGCCGGACTCATCGACTGCGAACGACGCGGCACCTGGGTCTACTACTGGCTCCTGCCGGAGACGACCGACCAGCTCGCCGGCATCCTCACCCGCCCCGGCCGGCCGGCCGTCGCGTCCACCGAGGTGTCCTCGTGAGCGACAGCAGCACGGCGCCGGTCGCCGGGCGGCTCTCCTTCGTGGACCGCTACCTCGCGGTGTGGATCCTGGCCGCGATGGCCGCCGGTCTGGGCCTCGGACGCCTCGTGCCCGGCCTCGGTGACGCACTGGCGAAGGTCACCGTCACCGGCGTCTCGCTGCCGATCGCCCTCGGTCTGCTCGTGATGATGTACCCGGTCCTCGCCAAGGTCCGCTACGACCGGCTCGACACCGTCACCCGGAACCGCCGCCTGCTCATCCCCTCGCTGGTGTTGAACTGGGTCCTGGGCCCGGCGCTGATGTTCGCGCTGGCCTGGCTCTTCCTGCCGGACCTGCCCGCGTACCGCACCGGCCTGATCATCGTCGGGCTCGCCCGCTGCATCGCCATGGTCATCATCTGGAACGACCTCGCCTGCGGCGACCGCGAAGCCGCCGCCGTCCTGGTCGCCCTCAACTCCGTCTTCCAGGTGGCCGCGTTCAGCCTGCTCGGCTGGTTCTACCTCTCCGTACTGCCCGGCTGGCTCGGACTGGAGCAGACCACCCTGGACGTGTCGGTGTGGGAGATCACCCGCAGCGTCCTGATCTTCCTCGGCATCCCGCTGCTCGCCGGGTTCCTCACCCGCCGCCTGGGCGAGAGGGCCAAGGGCCGCGCCTGGTACGAGACGAAACTGATCCCGCGCATCGGGCCGTTCGCCCTGTACGGGCTGCTGTTCACCATCGTCGTGTTGTTCGCGCTCCAGGGCGAGGCCATCACCTCCCGGCCGCTCGACGTCGCCCGGATCGCGCTGCCGCTGCTGGTGTACTTCGCGGTGATGTGGGCCGGATCCATGGCTCTGGGCAGGGCAGTCGGTCTCGACCACCCGAAGGCCACGACGCTGGCGTTCACGGCCGCGGGCAACAACTTCGAGCTGGCCATCGCGGTCGCCATCGCCACCTTCGGCGCGACCAGCGGCCAGGCCCTGGCCGGAGTCGTCGGCCCGCTCATCGAGGTCCCCGTCCTCATCGGCCTGGTGTACGTGGCACTCGCCGCCCGCCGCTACTTCCCCGACTCCCCAGCTCCGGCAGCCGCACCGGCCGCCGAACCAGAAGGCTCCGCCCGTGTCTGACGCCGCCAAGCCCTCGGTCCTGTTCGTCTGCGTCCACAACGCCGGACGCTCCCAGATGGCCGCCGGATATCTCACCCACCTCGCGGGCGACCGCGTCGAGGTCCGCTCCGCCGGGTCCCTGCCCGCCGACCAGGTCAACCCGGCCGCCGTCGAAGCCATGGCCGAAGCCGGCATCGACCTCACGGACGCCACCCCCAAGGTGCTCACCCCTGAGGCCGTCCAGGCGTCCGACTACGTCATCACCATGGGCTGCGGCGATGCCTGCCCGGTCTTCCCCGGCAAGACGTACCTCGACTGGCAGCTCGACGACCCCGCGGGCCAAGGCGTCGAGGCCGTCCGCCCGATCCGTGACGAGATCCGGCAGCGCGTGGAAGCCCTGATCAACGAGATCGCGCCTCGATAGCTCGGTAGCTCGGTAGCTCGGTAGGGAAGCACCCGAGGGCCGGCAGCTTGGGCGCGTCGGCCGGTGCGCACGGATCTCCCAGGAGGACAGGCCGTCGGGAGTCGGCGCCCGTCACCGCGCGCGTCAACGCCCGTCAGCACGTGTGAGGTGGTGCGGGGACGTTGCGGGAGCTATCGAAAAACGATAGATTTCCATCGTGGATCGATTGAAGGAGGGGCGATGGGACAACTGACAGTCCTCGCGCTGCGCGGTGTCATCGGGGCGCTGCTGGCCGGCTCGGTGTTCGTTCAGGTGGTGCTGCTCTGGCTGTTGGTGGCCGGGAACGGTGACCCGGACGCCGATCTGGCGCATGTGCGCACGCCGGTCTTCGTGATCGTCGCGCTGGGAGCGCTGGCCGCCGAGACCGTGCTCGTCTGCGTCTGGCGGCTGGTGACCATGGTGCGGCGCGGGACCGTGTTCTCCCTCGGGGCCTTCCGGTACGTCCATGTCGTGATCGGTGCCTTCGTCGCGGCCGCGCTCCTGGTCTTCACCCTCGGCGCCCTCCTGGCGCCCGGTGAGGCCGTGGCGCCCGGCATCGTCCTCCTGCTGGGCGGGGTCGGGGTGGCGGTCCTGGGCGTCGCGCTGGTGGTGCTCGTCCTGCGGATGCTGCTCGCCCAGGCGGTCGCGCGGGACATCGAGGCGGCACGGATGCGGGCCGAGCTGGCCGAGGTGATCTGATGCCGATCGTCGTCGACATCGACGTGATGCTGGCGAAGCGCAAGATGTCCGTGGGCGACCTCGCGGAGCGCGTCGGCATCACCCCCGCCAACCTCGCGGTGCTGAAGAACGGACGCGCCAAGGCGGTGCGCTTCACGACCCTCGCCGCCCTGTGCGACGTGCTCGAATGCCAGCCGGGTGACCTGCTGCGCTGGGAGGCCGGAGGGGTGGACGCGGGCTGACGCCCGGCCGGTGTCGTTCGCGGGTGGCCTCCGGGGCCCGTCCGGGCGCAATCTGGGAGAAGATCTGCGTGCCCCGCGCGCTCGGGGGCACCGACCCGGGAAGGACCACTCAGTGATCATCTTCGGCACCAAGGGATACCTCTACCAGCTCGCGATACTGACGCTGGTGTGCGGCGGATGCGGCAACCCCTCCGCGCACACCCTCAGGAAGCGCGTCTCGAAGTTCACGCTGTTCTTCGTGCCGCTGTTCCCGTACTCCACGAAGTACCTGACGCAGTGCACCTTCTGCGGCGTCGAGCAGCGGGTGACCAAGGAACAGGCCGAGCACCTCCAGGCGCAGGCCGTGAGCGGCCAGGCCGGTCAGGCGTACGGGCAGCCGCAGCAGCAGCCGTACCAGAGGCCGTGACACCGGCGGGGGAGGCGTGGGGAGGGACGGGGTGGCGGAGCAGCGGGAGCCGCACGGGCCGTATGTGTCGGGGTACGCCGAGATCCTCGCGGGCGTCGCGGCCACGGGGCGCCGGCTGACCCGCGACGAGCTGGAGGAACGCCGGCTCCTCGGGGAGCGGGCCGCGGAGGCGGGGCACAGCCTGCGCAGCCTCGTACGGCTGCATCTGGACGCCACGCGCGCCTCCTGGCCCGACGGCGCGACCGGTGGTTCCGGTTACGGGCCCGGTTCGGGCTCCCGCTCAGGCGTCGGGGCCGGGGCCGGGGTCATGGACAGTGTGCTCGCGGCCGTCGCCCAGGCCGTCGACGCCTTCGCCGAGGGGTACGAGCGCGCCCAGCGCCTCGCCGTACGGCAGGAGGAGGCGGCGCGTCGGGAGTTCATCGACGACCTGCTCTACGGGCGCAGCGACCTGGGCCGGCTCGCCGAACGGGCCGTGCGCTTCGGCCTGGTCCTCTCCCGCGCCCACGCCGTCGCGGTGGCCGAGGGTCCGGAGACGTACGACGACACCGCGCCGGTGACCCGGCTCGTGGAGACCGCGCTCATCTCCCGTTTCGGCGACCGGAGCATCCTGATCACCACCAAGAACGGGCAGTTGATCTGCATCGCGCCCGGTGACCAGGACGAGGTCCTCGCCTTCTTCGCCAAGCAGGCGTACGCCGCCGCGGAGGGCAGCCGGGTGGCCATCGGGCGGCCCCGCTCCGGCGCGGGCGGCGTGGTGCACAGCTACGAGGAGGCGCTGAGCACCCTCGAACTCGCCGAACGGCTCGAACTCGACGAGCCCGTGCTGCGCGCCGCCGACCTGCTCGTCTACCCGGTGCTCACCCGCGACCGGCAGGCCATGGCCGACCTGGTGCTGAGCGTGCTGGGTCCGTTGCGCGGCGCCCGTGGTGGTGCCGGGCCGCTGCTGCGGACGCTGGAGGCCTACTTCGACGCCGGCTGCACCTCGGCCGAGGCCGCCCGGCGGCTGGCGCTCAGCGTGCGGGCCCTCACCTACCGGCTGGACCGCATCCACCAGCTGACCGGCGCCAACCCCGCCGACCCCGTGCACCGCTACACCCTGCAGACCGCGGTCATCGGGGCCCGACTGCTGGGCTGGCCCGCCCAGGAGATCTGAGCGGGCCGTGCCGGGCGGGCGGGCGAGGTCAGCCGCTGATCTCCACCTTGCCGTTGCGCGGGTCCGGGCCGTCCGAGCGGTCGGGGCGGCCGAGGTGCTCGGGACGGTCCGGTCCGTGCGCGGTGGCCGTCCCGGTGGTGTCCTTCGCGGTGATGTTCCTCAGCAGGGACACCAGGTCGACGCCCGTGGTCGAGTTGAGCAGTTCCACGCCCTGCGCCACGTTGTCGGCGACCGTGCGCGACAGCCGGCTCGCGCCGTCCGTCGAGATCACCGTCATCTTGTCCACGGCCGCGAGGGGCTCGGACGCCTTGGCCACCACCTGCGGCAGCACCTCGACCAGCATCTGGAGCACGGCCGCCTCGCCGTACTGCCCGAAGGCGTCGGCCTTCTGCCGCATCGCCTCGGCCTCGGCCGAGCCCTTGGCGCCGATCGCGGCGGCCTCCGCCTCGCCCTCCAGCCGTACGGCCTCGGCGATCGCCGCGCGCCGGGAACGCTCGGCCTCACCCTGCTTGAGGCCTTCGATGGCCTCCGCCTCGGCCAGCGCGCCACGGCGCTGCTTCTCGCCCTCACCGGTGAGCCGGGCCCGCTCGGCCTCGGCCTGGGCCGCGGCGATCTCCGCCGCCCGCTCGGCCTCCGCCTGCTTGACCCGCGCCACCCGGCGGGCCTCCGCCTCCTGTTCGGCCGCGTAGCGCTGCGCGTCGGCGGGCTTGCGGACCTCGGTGTCGAGCTGGCGGTCCTTCAGCGCCGCCTGCCGCTCGGCGACCTTCTCCTGCTCGGCGAGGATGTCCTGCTGCCGGGCCGCCTCGGCGAGCGGACCGGAGGCGTTGGCGCGGGCCGCCGCCTGGTCGGTCTCCGCCTTGATCTCGGCCTGCTTGAGGTAGAGGGTCCGCTGCGCGACCGCGATCTCCTCCTCCGCCTTCAGCCGTGCCTGCTCGGCGGCCCGCCGGGCCACGGCCTCGGCGATGTCGGCCTCCTGCTTGGCGCGGGCCGCCTCGGGGCGGCCGAGGTCCTCCAGGTAGGAGCCTTCGGTGGTGATGTCCTGGATCTGGAAGGCGTCCAGCACCAGGCCCTGCCCGGACAGGCTCGCCTCCGCCTCCTCGGCGACCTGCCCGGCGAACGCGGCCCGGTCCCGGATGACGTCCTCCACGGACATCCGGCCGACGATCGCGCGCAGCGCGCCGGACAGTACCTCCTGGGTGAAGCCGACGATGCCGTCCTGCTGCATCAGGAACCGCTGCGCGGCGGCACGGATCGCGTCCTCGGTGCCGCCGACCTTGACGATCGCGACGCCCTCCAGGTTGGCCTTCACCCCGCGCAGGGTCACCGCGCCGCGCACGGCGACCGGGATGTGCCGCGAGGAGAGGTCGAGCGTGAACCGCTGCTGCACGAACGGCACGACGAACACACCGCCGCCGACCACGACCTTCTGGCCGCTGTTGTCGGTGAAGACGCGGCCGGTCTCCGGATCGGTGGACTTCTTGCCGCGCCGTCCCGTGACGATGAACGCCTCGCTCGGCCCGGCCACCTTGTAGCGGCTGACCACCACCAGCGCGAGCAGCACCACGAGTACGACGACTCCCAGCACCGCGATGACGACAGGACTCATGGCAACGCCCCCGAATCGCAGAGAACAGAGAACAGAGAACAGAGAAGACGGAGAAGGAAACAGGCACCCGGTACAGGAGCGCGGGAAGGAAGGGCTCAGCGGTCGACCGGGCGGACGACGACCGACGTGCCCGTCGGTACCGCCTCGACCCACACCTCGGTGCCCCGCGCCACCGGCTGGGCGCTGCGCGCCGCGCACTTCAGGGGCTGGCCGGCGAGCCGGAGCAGCACCTCACCGAAGCCCTCCGCCGGAATGGCGGTCACCACCCTTCCGGACGTGCCGATCAGGTCGTCCGTGCGGGGGGTGGTGGCGGTCTGGTCCCGCATCAGCGCGCGGCTGAAGCGGTACGTCAGCCAGCCGGTCCCCGCCCCGGCGACCGCGCCGGCCCCGGCGGCGCCCGCCGGGCCGGTCCAGCCGGTGCCGAGGGCGAGGGCGCCGGCGAAGCCGGTCATCGCCAGGAACCCGGCGACGACCGGCAGCGACAGCCACCCCTCCAGGACGCCGTCCAGCGCTCCGTCGAACGCGCCTTCCAGCAGTCCGTCGAAGATCAGCGACAGGGCGAGCAGCACGACCCCCGTGATACCCAGCCCGAGAAACCAGGCCATGCGTGCCGTCCCCCTCCCGCCCGTCGCTGAGCTCCGGTGAAACGCATCGTCACACGTGGGCAGGGGGCCCGTCATTGCCGTGTTCCGGCAATGTTTACGCGTCTTTTATGCCGGTCGCCGTGCGGCCGGAAGCAGCCCTCCGCGCCCGGGAACCGGACCGTGCGCCGGTACCGTCCTCTCTCCAATGGGGACTCGAACGGGGAGCGTTCCGCGCCAGGTTCCGCACGGCGGCGGTTATGCGCACATGGTGGTGTGCGGCGACGACGGGCTGGCGCACCGTCTCGCCGCCGAACTGCGCGGCGTCTACCGGGAACAGGTCACACTCGTCGTGCCGCCCTCCGGGCACCGGGCTTCCCAGCCGGTCGTCGGGCGGGCCCGCGCGGCCTCCGTGGCGTTGCTGGGCATGGTCAACGCGGCCGTCAACCGCTCGGGCGGCGGCCCCGAACCGGACGACGGCGGGCGCCCGGCGGAACTGGAGGCCGCCGAGCCGACCGAGGAGGTGCTCGCGGAGGCCGGCGTGGACCGGGCCGCCGCACTGGCCCTCGTGTACGACGACGACGAGACCAACATCCGCGCCGCCCTGACCGCCCGCCGGCTCAACCCCCGGCTGCGCCTGGTCCTGCGCCTGTACAACCGGCGGCTCGGCCGGCACATCGAGGAACTCCTCGACCAGAGCACCGCGCTGGCCCTCGGCGACGCGCGTGACCCGGGGCTGGACGGCGCCGGTACCTCCACGACCGTGCTCTCCGACGCCGACACGGCCGCGCCCGCGCTGGCCGCGACCGCCCTCGTCGGCACCAGCAAGGTGCTGGAGACGGACGGACTGCTGCTGCGCGCGGTGGAACGGCAGCCACCACGCCCCGGCGAGGTGGCCGACCCCGGTCTGTGCACGCTCGCCTTGCTCTCCGCGACGAGCAACGACCCGGCCGGTACGGACGGTTCGGAGGGCAGCGACGAGGGGCCGCAGCTGCTGCCCGACGCGGCGGCCGTGGAGGCGGCCACCGGGCGCGGCACGGTCGTCCTGGAGCAGGTGTCGTACTCCGGTCCGCCGCTGCCCGCCGCCCGGGCCGGTGTGCCGCCGTTCGGCGAGCTGTTCTCGCGGCGGCTGCGGTGGTCGCTGGCGGGCCTGGGGGCCTGCGTGGTGGCCCTCGCCGTGGCCCTCATGGTGGTCACCGGGGATCATCCGCTGCACGCCACCTACGTGACGCTGCTGGATCTGTTCGCCATCAACGAGCCCGCCCACCAGGAGGACTCCGGGCGCCAGATCCTGCAACTGCTCTCCGGCTTCGTCGGGCTGCTCCTGCTGCCCGTGCTGCTGGCGGCCGTCCTGGAGGCGCTCGGCACGTTCCGCAACGCGTCGACGCTGCGCAAGCCGCCGCGCGGGCTCGGCGGGCACGTCGTCCTGCTCGGTCTCGGCAAGATCGGCACCCGCGTGCTGACCCGGCTGCGGGAGATGGACATCCCCGTGGTGTGCGTGGAGGCCGATCCCGAGGCGCGCGGCATGGCGACCGCGCGGCGGCTGCGGGTGCCGGTCGTGCTCGGGGACGTCACCCAGGAGGGCGTCCTGGAAGCCGCCAAGATCCACCGGGCACACTCGCTGCTCGCCCTGACCAGCGTGGACACCACCAACCTGGAGGCGGTGCTGTACGCCCGCTCCGTGCGGTCCGGGCTACGGGTGGTGCTGCGCCTGTACGACGACGACTTCGCGACCGCCGTGTACCGGACCCTGCGCGCCGCGCACCCCGGCGCGCTCACCCGGAGCCGCAGTGTGACGCACCTGTCCGCGCCCGCCTTCGCCGGGGCGATGATGGGCCGCCAGATCCTGGGCGCGATCCCCGTCGAGCGGCGGGTGCTGCTGTTCGCGGCCGTCGAGGTGGCCGGACATCCGGAACTGGAGGGGAGGACGGTCGGCGAGGCCTTCCGGGCGGGGGCGTGGCGGGTGCTCGCGCTGACGGTCCCCGACGAGTCGCGGGACGCCGATGCCGCCGACACCGGGGCCGATGCCGAGGGCGTGCGGGAGTCCCGGTTGGTGTGGGAGCTGCCGGACACGTACGTCCTGCGGGGTGAGGACCGGGTGGTGCTGGCGGCCACCCGGCGAGGGCTGGCGGAGCTGCTGGGGCGGCGGGCGCGGCGCCGGACGGACGGGTAGGGGCGCTCACCGCCCACCGGCCCACCGGCCGCCACCCGCCGCACACCGCCCGCAGCCCGCCACCCGGTTTCCGGCCCCGGCCCGGGGACGGCTCCGCCCCGCGCCTACGGGGCCGTCGGCAGGTGCCGTGCCGCGAAGTCCAGTTCCAGCCGGATCTGCTTGATCCGCTCGTCCACCACCAGGGACCCGTGCCCCGCGTCATAGCGGTACACCTCGTGGACCGCGCCCCTCGCCGCCAGGCGGTCGACGTAGTTCTCGACCTGGCGGATCGGGCAGCGCGGGTCGTTGACGCCGGCGGAGATGTAGACCGGGGCCTTGACGTCGTCGACGTAGGTCAGCGGGGAGGACGCCTCGAAGCGGTCGGGGACCTCCTCCGGGGTGCCGCCGAGGAGGGTGCGGTCGAGGGCCTTCAGGGCCTCCATCTCGTCGTGGTACGCGGTGACGTAGTCGGCGACCGGGACCGCGGCGATGCCCAGCGTCCACGCCTCGGGCTGGATGCCGATCCCGAGCAGGGTGAGGTACCCGCCCCAGGAACCGCCGGTGAGGATCAGCCGCTCGGGGTCCGCGAGGCCGGAGGCGACCGCCCAGTCGCGCACCGCCGCGATGTCCTCCAGCTCGATGAGGCCGACCCGGTGCTTGAGCGCGTCGGTCCAGGCGCGGCCGTACCCGGTGGAGCCGCGGTAGTTGACGCGGATCACCGCGTATCCGTGGTCGACCCAGGCCGCGGGCCCGGCGGCGAAGGCGTCGCTGTCGTGCCAGGTCGGGCCGCCGTGGATGTCGAAGACCGTCGGCAGCGGGCCGGTGGTGCCGGCCGGCTTCTGGACCAGGGCGTGGATGCGGCCGCCCGGGCCGTCCACCCACACGTCCTCCACGGGGACCGAGCCCGGCGACTTCATGCCGGGCGGGTCCAGGACGACCCGGCCGGTCGTCGAGCGCACCGCCGACGGTTCGGCGGCCGAGGACCACAGGTACTCCACGCTGCCGTCGGGGCGGGCCGTCGCCCCCGAGACGGTGCCGGCCGGGGTCTCGATCTCCACCAGCTCGCGGGTCGCGAAGTCGTACCGGAACAGCTCGCTGCGAGCCTCGAAGCCGTGCACGATCAGCAGGCCGCCGCCGTCCGGATACCACTCGGCGCTGACGTCGCCGGGCAGCTCCAGGGCGAGGTCGGTCTGCTCGCCCGTCGCCACGTCCCACACCAGGGGCTCCCAGCGGCCCCGGCGCTGGTGGCCGATGAGCAGGCGGGTGTCACCGTCGACCGGCGCGAAGCCGAGGACCTCCAGGCCCAGCTCCTCCTCGCCGCCCTGCGTGTCGTCCAGCTCGGCGACCGTGGTGCCGTCGGGGCGCAGGACGCGCAGCGCCGAGTGCATGGCGTCGCCGTGCTCCGTGTGCTCGACGGCGATCAGTGTGCCGTCGTGGGAGAGGTCGCCGACGCCCGCGGACTCGCGGTGCCGGTAGATCTGCGCCGGGGGCCCGCCCGCGTACGCGAGGTGGATCGTCGTACCGTCCTCGTCGGTCGAGCGGCCGATCACCGCCGTGCGCCCGTCCCGGCCGAGGGCCAGGCCCGCCGGGTAGGAGGGGTCGAGGCCCGGCACCGCGAGCTCGTCCTCGCCGCCCGCGAAAGGCTGACGGCGCCAGACGCCGAACTCGTCGCCGTCCTTGTCGTCGAACCACCAGATCCAGTCGCCGTCCGGCGAGAGCACGCCGTCCGTCGTGCCGTTGGGCCGGTCGGTGACCTGGCGCTGCTCACCGGTCACCCGGTCCCAGGCGTACAGCTCGTACGTCCCCGTGGCGTTCGACACGAACAGGGAGCGGTCCGGTGCGTCCTCGGCCCAGTCGGGCAGCGACACCCGCGGTGCCCGGAACCTCTTCTCCCAGTCGGGCATCTCCTCGCCACGTCGGGCGTCCTGTCCCCACCGCTGGCCCGACGACACGGACCCGTTGCTCTCAGTCATGGCCCCATACTGCCTCCACCGGGGGACAACGCGCAGATCAGATCCCCAGCCTGTGGAAAACTCCGCCCGTCCGCGACCCCGCCCCCGCTTATCCACAGCCCCGCGGGCAGGCCGCGAGGCCGCGCCCCGTACCGTGGAGGGCGTGTACCGGTTTCTGCTGACGCCCCGCTGGTGGGGGATCAACGTCTTCGTCGTCCTGGCCATCCCCTTCTGCATCTTCATGGGTTCGTGGCAGCTGGGCCGGTTCGAGGACCGGGTGCAGGACCACGAGACCACGACCACACAGGACGAGTCGGCCGGCCGGGGGGCGGCCCGCCCGCTCGCGGAGCTGCTGCCCGTGGACAAGTCGACGGTCGGCGAGCAGACCACGGTGACCGGCCGGTACGCCGAGCAGCTGCTGGTCCCGGAGCGGAAGCTGGACGACCGCGACGGTTACTACGTGCTCACGCTGCTGCGCACCGACACCGGTGAGGCGCTGCCGGTGGTGCGCGGCTGGCTGCCCGGCACCCCCGACCCGGCGAAGGCCCCCGCCCCGCCCACCGGCGAGGTCACCGTCACCGGTGCGCTCCAGGCCGCCGAGTCGCCGGGCAGCAACGGTGTCAGCGGCCGCTCCGGATGGCCCGAGGGGCAGACCGGGGCGATCAGCGCGGCCACCCTGCTGAACCTGGTGCCGTACGACGTGTACGACGCGTGGGTCACGCTCAACGAGGGCGACTCGGGGATGCGGGCCGTCCCCGTGAGCGCGCCGCAGAACACGGGCCTGGACCTGAAGGCGTTCCAGAACCTCGGCTACACCGCCGAGTGGTTCGCCTTCGTGGGCTTCGTGATCTTCATGTGGTTCCGGCTGCTGCGCCGCGAGGTCGAGCTGGCCCGGGACGCCGAGCTGGGCCTGGCCGCCCCGGAGGACGACCGGGAACCGCAGCCGACCGGAGTCTGACACCGGGCGCCGGCAACCGACCGGAGCCCGACGCAGGGCGCCGACGCCGACCGGGTTCTCCGCGGGCGCCGGACGGCCGAGCGGGTTCTCCGCGGGTGCCGGGCGTCCTACGCCGTACCCGCCAGTACGCCCGTCCAGTACACGGTCCCCGCGCACGCGTCGGACACCGTGGCCGTCGCCGAGCCCTCGCCGCCCTCCGGGGTGTAGGTGACCGACACGCTCCCGCCGGCCGGGCCGTCCTCGGTGACCAGCTGGGTGGTGGTCCCGGTGTCGCCGCCGCCCGTGGAGGTGCCGCCCGCGGTGGTCGGGACCTCGGTGGGCGAGGGGGCGGGCGAGGGGCCTCCGGTGCCGCCGCCGGTGGTGTCACCGGGGGCGGGGCAGGTCTCCGAGGGCACCCAGGCGAACTGCACCTCGTAGGCGGAGCCCGGTGCCAGGGCCAGCGAGGCGGCCTCCAGGGACGGGTCGGGCAGTCCGGCCGCGGCGTCCCCGGCCGCGTGCCGTGCGGTGCCGATCCTGGTGGCTTCCGCCGCACCCTGCGGAGTGGCGACCACGCTGCCGGGACCGACGACGGTGCAGCCGTCCGAGGAGACGTTGGTGACCCGGAAGGAGCCGTAGACCACACCCGTGGAGTCGGGCGCGGCGCTGCTCGCGACGGCCGGTCCGAGCTGCTGGGCGGTGCACGCGGGGGCCCCGCCCTCGACGGCGGTGCTGGCGGAAGGATCGGCTCCGGGTGCCGAACCCGTCGCCGCGCCGCTCTCCTCGTTCCGGGGCGTCTCCCCCTCGGGGTCGGCCTTGTCCTTGTCCTCGGCCGTGCCGGCGGAGCCGGCGACGCCGCTCTGGCCACCGGCCGGGTCCTTGCCCTGGGAGGCACCGCCCTGCGCCTGGGAGGCGTGTCCGGCGACGGACGGATCGGCGCCGGGGCCGGTGGTGTTGGAGACGTGCACCAGGGCCGGGATCGCCGTGCCGACGAAGAGGACGGCCGCGGCCACGCCGACGACGGCCTGGCGCTTGCGGGCCCGCCGGGCGGGCACCGCGCGGCGCAGGTGCTCCAGGGTTCCGTCGCTCGGCTCCACGTCCTGGACGGCGTGGTGCAGCATCGTGCGCAGGGCCAGCTCGTCGGAGCCGAGCCCTTCGGGCCCTCGGGTGTCGGGGCCCTGGTCGGCGGGGCCGTGGTTCACAGTTCGGTTCCCTGCGTGCGTGTGCTTCGCTTGCTCTTTCCCGTTCAGCCCGGCCGGGCCGCTCGCCCGCACCGGACCTCTGACCGCGAGCGGACCGATCTCGTCGACCGGACCGATCTCCTCGATCAGGCCGATCTCCTCGACCGGGCTAGTCCCCTCAGCCCGCTCAACCGGCTCGTCCCGCCCAGCCGGCTCGTCCTGCCCAGCCGGTTCGTCCTGTCCAACCGGTTCGTCCTGCTCAACCGGTTCGTCCTGCTCGGCCGACCCGTCCCGTTCGGCGCCCTCCCGGGTGCCGGGCTCGTCCGCGGCCCCGGGCTCCGGGCCCGCGTCGTGCCGCGGTTCCTTGCCGTCGCTCATACCGGTGCCTCCATGGCCACCCTGAGCGCCGCGATGCCCCGCGAACCGTACGCCTTGACCGAGCCGAGGGATATGCCGAGCGTCTCGGCGACCTGCGCTTCGGTCATGTCGGCGAAGTAGCGCAGGACCAGGACCTCGCGCTGGCGGCGCTGGAGCCCCTTCATCGCCTTGATCAGGGAGTCCCGCTCCAGCTGGTCGTAGGCGCCCTCCTCCGCGCTCGCCATGTCCGGCATGGGCTTGGAGAGCAGCTTGAGCCCGAGGATGCGGCGGCGCAGCGCGGAGCGCGAGAGGTTGACGACCGTCTGACGCAGGTACGCCAGGGTCTTCTCCGGGTCGCGGACGCGTTTGCGCGCCGAGTGGACGCGGATGAACGCCTCCTGGACGACGTCCTCGCAGGAGGCGGTGTCGTCGAGGAGGAGGGCGGCGAGGCCGAGCAGCGAGCGGTAGTGCGCCCGGTACGTCTCGGTGAGGTGGTCGACGGTGGTACCCGCCGCCACCACGTCCTCCGCGCCGTCGCGCTGGTTGGATATGCGGGCCGGCCGCGCTGCGGGCATGGGCGCGATCACCGGCATGCCACCGGCCGGACCGGCCCTACGGGGACGGACGGACCGGACGGGCGGCCGCACTGCGGGGCCACGCGTCGCCGCGGGGAAATCGAGAACCTCTGCCACGCCAGTTGGACACGCCCACCCCCGTGAGGGTTGTACGCGTCGGGCGTCACGTTCCCGTGTCTGTCGGACTGCCGCCCGACTGACGGTGCGTCATAGGCACTCATCGTCCCGCTCTTCCCCTATGTCCCATGTGAACGAGCGTCCCCACGCCCGTCCTCGGCGTCCCCACGCCGACTCACGCGCCTTGGCGCCCTGAATGGGTGACCGCAAAGACGCTCCCCGCCCTCCGCACGGTTGCGGAGGGCGGGGAGGAAATCCTCTGATGCCACGGGTGCCGGGTACAAGTAGTCCGGACCAACTTCCGGATCACATCTCGTTCATGAATCCTACAAAGCAAACCCACAGCGGCCAGGACTTTTCCGTCCCCGAGGACGCGGACGGCGCCGGTCAGCCGAACTCGGCCGCCACCACTTCCGCGATCTGCGCGGTGTTCAGCGCGGCCCCCTTGCGCAGGTTGTCCCCGCAGACGAAGAGTTCGAGCGCCGTCGGGTCGTCCAGCGCGCGGCGCACCCGGCCGACCCAGGTCGGGTCGGTGCCGACCACGTCGGCGGGGGTGGGGAACTCGCCCGCGGCCGGGTTGTCGAAGAGGACGACGCCGGGTGCGGTGGCCAGGATCTCCCGGGCCCGGTCCACCGTGACCTCGCCCTCGAAGCGGGCGTGGACGGTCAGGGAGTGCGTGGTGACCACGGGGACGCGGACGCAGGTCACGGCCACCGGCAGGTGCGGCAGCCCGAGGATCTTGCGGGACTCGTCCCGTACCTTCATCTCCTCCGAGGACCAGCCGTCCTCGCGCAGCGACCCGGCCCACGGTACGACGTTCAGCGCGACCGGCTCCGGGAACGGTCCGGTGTCGTCGCCGACGGCCCGCCGCACGTCGCCCGGGTGGGTCCCCAGTTCGGTGCCGGCGACCAGGGACAGTTGCCGCCGCAGCGTCTCGACGCCGTCCCGTCCCGCCCCGCTCACCGCCTGGTACGACGAGACGACCAGCTCGCGCAGCCCGAACTCGGCGTGCAGCGCGCCCAGCGCCACGATCATGGACAGCGTGGTGCAGTTGGGGTTGGCGACGATCCCGCGGGGCCGCATCCGCACCGCGTGCCGATTGACCTCGGGCACGACCAGCGGAACGTCCGGGTCCATCCGGAAGGCGCCGGAGTTGTCGACCACCACCACGCCCTTGGCCGCGGCGATCGGCGCCCACTGGGCGGAGACCTCGTCGGGCACGTCGAACATGGCGACGTCGACCCCGTCGAAGGCCTCCTCGGTGAGCGCGACGACCTCGACCTCCTCACCGCGCACGGTCAGCTTGCGGCCGGCGGAGCGCGGTGAGGCGATCAGGCGGATGTCGCCCCAGATGTCCGCGTGCTGGGACAGGATCTGGAGCATGACAGCACCGACGGCGCCGGTCGCTCCGACGACGGCCAGGGTGGGCCGCCCGGTGCGCCCGGCGCCTTGGATGTCGGACATCAGCGCCCGGTGCCCCCGTAGACGACGGCCTCGTCGCTGTCGGAGTCGAGCCCGAAGGCGGTGTGCACGGCGCGGACGGCCTCGTTCACGTCGTCCTTGCGGGTGACGACCGAGATGCGGATCTCGGAGGTCGAGATCAGCTCGATGTTCACGCCGGCGTCGGACAGCGCGGTGAAGAAGTCGGCGGTGACGCCCGGGTTGCTCTTCATACCCGCGCCGACCAGGGAGATCTTGCCGATCTGGTCGTCATAGCGCAGCGAGTCGAAGCCGATGCCGGCCCGGCTCTTCTCCAGCGCGTCGATGGCCTTGCGGCCCTCGGTCTTCGGCAGGGTGAAGGAGATGTCCGTGAGGCCGGTGGAGGCCGCGGACACGTTCTGCACGACCATGTCGATGTTGACCTGGGCGTCGGCGATCGCGCGGAAGATCGCGGCCGCCTCTCCCGGCTTGTCCGGCACACCGACGACCGTGACCTTGGCCTCCGAGGTGTCGTGCGCGACACCGGAGATGAGGGCCTGCTCCACCTGCTTCTCCCCTTGCTGCTGTGACGATCGAACGCGCGGCTCGCTGCTGACCCAGGTGCCCTGGAGGCCGCTGAAGCTGGACCGGACGTGGATCGGGATGTCGTACCGGCGGGCGTACTCCACACAACGGTGGAGCAGGACCTTGGAGCCGGAGGCCGCGAGCTCCAGCATGTCCTCGAAGGAGATCCAGTCGATCTTCTTCGCCTTCTTCACCACGCGCGGGTCGGCGGTGAACACGCCGTCGACGTCGGTGTAGATCTCGCAGACGTCCGCGTCGAGCGCGGCGGCGAGGGCGACGGCCGTGGTGTCGGACCCGCCGCGGCCCAGCGTGGTGATGTCCTTGCTGTCCTGGCTGACGCCCTGGAAGCCGGCCACGATGGCGACGTTGCCCTCGTCCACCGAGGTGCGGATGCGGCCCGGCGTGACGTCGATGATCCGGGCCTTGTTGTGGACCGAGTCGGTGATGACTCCGGCCTGGCTGCCGGTGAACGACTGGGCCTCGTGGCCCAGGTTTTTGATCGCCATGGCCAGCAGCGCCATGGAGATACGCTCCCCGGCGGTCAGCAGCATGTCGAGTTCGCGCCCGGCAGGGATCGGGGATACCTGCTCGGCGAGATCGATCAGCTCGTCCGTCGTGTCGCCCATCGCGGAAACGACGGCGACCACCTGGTTGCCGTTCTTCTTCGCTTCCACGATCCGCTTGGCGACGCGCTTGATGCCCTCGGCATCGGCTACGGAGGAGCCTCCGTACTTCTGCACGACAAGGCCCACGTGCGCTCCTCGCTCAGTCCGTCTCTTTCCGCACGTACGTATATGTACTGCGGTCGGCTCATTTTACCGAGCGTCCGGATTCCACCACTGCGGTATCGCATGATGAGACCCGGGTACTCGCTCAGGCTGGCTCATGCCCAGGTGGGGACGGGTCACTCGGGAAAGTGCGGTGAGTCACACGTTCACAAAGCTCTGTGCGCTGTGTAAAAGCCGAAGTCGGACGCGGGGCAACCCGTCTCCTGACCGGGCCGGGCTCAGTCCGTCGGCGCCCGTTCCGTCCTCGGTCGCAGGCCGCCCGCCGCGCGTACCTCCGCCGCGCGGCGGGGGACGTCCACCCACGTGTACACGGCGTCCGCGTCGGGGACGGCCAGGAACGTGTCCGGCACGTACCCGGGCTCCACGGCCCCTGCCGCCTCGGCGGCCTCGGCCGCCTCGAACTCGGCGTAGCAGTCCGGGCACATGCCGCCCTTGATCGTCGTCGTCAGCTCGTCCGCGTCGCAGGACATGCAGCAGATCACCGCGCGGGTCACGCGGGCCCGGCGCGGGGCGGCCTTCTGGCGGATCTTCAGCTTCTTGGGGGGCATCCTGTTCTCCAGTCGGTTGCGGGCGAGACCGCCCGGGTTGTTCACGGTCGCGGGGAGGCCCTCGGTGACCGCGCGGGTGATGTCCTGCGGCGTCGCCCCGCGCGACAGCCACTCCTCCGCCAGCGCGGCGAGGGACCGGCAGTCGGCTTCGGACAGGGACATACGGGGGTCCGCCTCGCGCAGTGCGGCGAGGGCGAGGTACGGGGTCCCGCCCTCGGAGGCGGACTCGGGGTCGGGATCGGGGTCGGGCTGCGCGGCGGCCTGCGGTTCCGGCAGCGCGGGCTCCTCCGTGCGGGCCAGGCCGGGGTGGTGGTCGGCCGACACGATCCGTCCGTTGCGCTCCCGCGCGAACTCCTCCCACCACGCCTCCGACCTGCGCGTACGCGACCAGTACGTCCGCGTGACCCACCGCATGGTGTGGTCCTCGACGGTGATGTGCTCCCTGATCCAGCGCAGGTGGCCGGCCACGGCGAGGCGGTTGAGGGAGGTACGCATCGCCTGCTGGCCGTAGCGGGGGTGCTGCGCCGCGAGCACCTTGTGGCCCATCGCGTGTCCGTCGTCGAGGTGGTCGACGAAGACGGCGATCTCGGCCTCTCGCGGGGGCAGGTGTGCGAAGTCCGGGTCGGCGTGCGGGTCCTCGTCACCTGCGGGGCGTTTTCCGTAGCCCGGATTGGCCATCGGGTGGGACGGGGACGGCAGGGCGGGACTAGGGTTGGCGGAAGCCACCATCGAAAGGTCTCGATTCGATGCGTCGGTGAGGCCCCGGAGTTGGTGTTCGAGCACCCCCGGGGCCGACATATTCATTGGGCACTTGCCGCGAACCTAGAGCGGCTTCACTCAGCGACGCAAGCCGATCACGCAACGTCACTCTTACGAGGTACGGCGCCTCAACTCACCTTCAGACTTGGTCGGTTGGGTATGTCAACCAGACCAGAAAACCAGGGGAAGAGCTCGAATCCCGAGGCTCAAGCTCCGGGCCGAACTGCGGCGATGAACGCCGACCACGCCCGGACGGAGACGTGGAGTTCGGGGGCGCCGGGGGGCGTCTTGGAGTCGCGGACGTGGATGGTGGGGGCGAGGGCGACTTCGACGCAGGCGGCTCCTTCGTCGTCGCTGTAGCTGGACTTGATCCATATGGACCGGTCAGTCATGGGGGTCCGCCATCTCTTCGATGAACCGGGCCGACTCAGCGGGGCTGAGGGCGTGAGCACGCAGCATGCTAAGTCGCTCGGTCACCACCCGGAGCGGCTCCGGATCGGCCGACAGCACACTGGCGAACTGGCTCTCCGTATAGGCGAACCGTTCGTGGTCGCGGGTCTCCAGCAAGATCATGGGACCCATACCCGCGCTGAAGGGGGCGCGCTCGAAGGGCAGCACCTGCAACTCGACGTTCCGAAGCCGCGACACCTCCAGCAACCGGTGCAGTTGTTCGCCGTCCACGTGAGGGACGCGCAGAGCGGCCTCGTAGACGGTGAACGCGAAAGCCACCGGCGGCTTGCGTTCCGTGAGCATCACCTGCCGCTCCGCCCTGCCCGTGATCCGCTCCTCCACCGTCTCCTCGTCGACGGGGGGAACTCGGCTCTCGATGAGAGACCGCATGTATCCCGGAGTCTGCAAGAGGCCGGGAATCAGCCCGGACTCGTACGACCAGTAGGTGATCGCCTCCCTCTCCCTCTCCACGAACTCCTGTGCCCGCCGGGGGAACTTCTCCCTCTGGAGATAGTCCTTCGCCGAACTCAGCAAGCCTTCCGCGCGGCACAGCTCATCGGCCACGTCCAACACCCGCGACGTCGGCATCCGTACGCCCTGCTCCATGGATTTGATGGTGTCCGGCGAGTAGTTCGCGGCCTCCGCCAACTGCTCCCTGCTCACGTTGGCCTTGGTGCGCCAGCGTTTCATCTGGTTGCCGCCGTAGCGCCAGGCAGCGGGCGGTTGGGACACAGCGCGCACCTCCGACCGATACACCCCGGCGTGTATCACCCCGGTCGCTACCGAGCGTAGGCCCGGCGGCGCCAGCGTGTGACCATGAACGAGACAATTCACCGCCCCTCCTGGGTCCCGGCAGCCGGACACCGACTGCACCTCGCGGGCGTCCACTTCGACGCCGTACGGATCGACGGCGTCCGGGGGGAGCTGGTCGCCGACTGGCTCGTCGAGGCGACGGACGAGGACGCGGGGCCCATCGTGTGCGAGGGGAGCGGTGGGCGGTGGGTGTACGTCCTGCTCGCGCCCGGGGCGGTCGCGGCGTACGACTGGCCGCTCGGCGTGCAGCGGCACAGCGGCGGGACCCGGACCGTCACCTACATCGGCATCCCGGCGCTGGAGGGCAACACCTGGCCCCTGCGCTGGTACAGCGTGCCGACGGCGACCGCGCCGTACGTGTGCGCGGCGAAACTGCGGGCGGCGCTGGCGTCCGGCGCCGCATGATCGACGTATGACGAGACCCGCGCAGAAGCCGCCCGCGCCGCGTTCCGACGAGCTGCCGCAGGCGGCCCGGGACGGGGACGCGGCGGCAGTGATCCGGCTGCTGGACGCCGGTGTTCCCGTGGACGCCCTCGACGCTGACGCACGGTCCGCCCTGGACCTGGCGGCCCAGGAGAACCACGCCGACGTCGTACGGCTACTGCTCGCGGCCGGGGCCGACACGGCGGCGCACGCCGGGCCGTACCACGACCTCACCCCGCTGACCTGCGCGGCGATGGTCGGGAGCACGGACGCCGTCGCGGCGCTGCTGGACGCCGGGGTGTCCATGGGAGCGCAGGACAGGATTCCGTACACACCCCTGGTCGTCGCGGCGAGCGGCAACCACGTCGGAACCGTGGCTCTGCTGCTGGACCGCGGGGCGGACCCCGAGGACCGGGCCATGAAGAACCGGACGGCTCTCGAATGGGCCGCCTGTTTCGGCCGCGTCGAGTCGGTGCTGCTGCTGCTCGACCGGGGCGCGTCGGCCACCGATACGGCCCTGCGCTGCGCGGAGCGCCACGCGCGGCGGGGCGAGGAGGAGCGGGGCCGCTACGGACGGACAGCCGAGGCCCTGCGCGCGGTGCTCAAACGCGATGCCGCATGAGCACCTGCCGGGGCGCTGCCGGAACCCCTCCGCCTCAGCAGCGTGAACACTCCACCCCCCGCTGTCCCTACAGCGCTCATCCGAGCATCGAAGTGACACCAGGCGTCCATCTGCTCACGCGCCCGCGGAAGCGGCCCGCGTCACGTGACCGGGCGCAGGCCCAGCGGGCCGGCGATCTCCTCCACCATGACCCGGCCGGCCTCCCGCTCCAGGGCGTCGTCGCCGAGGTCCTGGTCGGTGTCGAGGCCGTCCAGTTCCTCCAGGGGCTGGTTGAGGCGGACGTGGGCCACCACGGACTGGAGTGCCCGCAGGGTCGCGGAGGCCGTGGAGCCCCAGTTGGAGAAGTAGGAGAACTGCCACCACCACAGGGCCTCGGTGGTGCGGCCCGCCTTGTAGTGGGCCATGCCGTGGCGGAGGTCGGTGATGACGTCGGTGAGGTCGTCGGAGATACGGGCCGGGACCGGGGCCTTGCGCGGCTCGTAGGGGTCGAAGACCTCGGAGTAGACGTCGATCGGTTCGAGGAGGCGGGCGAGGTTCTCGCGGAGGTCGTCCACGTCCAGCTCCGGGCCCGGATCGGGCTCGTAGCGATCGTCGGGGACGATGTCCTCGTGGGCGCCGAGACGGCCTCCGGCCAGCATCAGCTGGGAGACCTCCAGGAGGAGGAAGGGGACCGCCGAGTCCGGCTCGTCGCCCTTGGCGACCTCGGTGACGGCGACCAGGAAACTCTCGATCTGGTCGGCGATCTGGACGGCGAAGTCGTCGGGGTTCTGGTTCGTCGCGTGCAGCGTGGCGTCAGACATCTAGGAGTCGTCTCCCCTCGAAGGCGCGGCCGAGGGTCACCTCGTCCGCGTATTCCAGGTCGCCGCCCACCGGGAGGCCGCTGGCCAGGCGGGTGACCTTGAGGCCCATGGGCTTGATCATGCGGGCGAGGTACGTGGCCGTGGCCTCGCCCTCCAGATTCGGGTCCGTGGCCAGGATCAGTTCCGTCACGGTGCCGTCCGCGAGGCGGGCCAGCAGCTCACGGATGCGGAGGTCGTCGGGGCCGACTCCGTCGATCGGGCTGATCGCGCCGCCGAGCACGTGGTAGCGGCCGCGGAACTCGCGGGTGCGCTCGATGGCGACGACGTCCTTCGGCTCCTCCACCACGCAGATGACGGACGGGTCGCGACGCGGGTCGCGGCAGATGTTGCACTGCTCCTCCTGCGCGACGTTCCCGCAGGTGGCGCAGAAGCGGACCTTGGCCTTCACTTCCATGAGGGCCTGGGCGAGCCGCCGTACGTCGGTCGGTTCCGCCTGGAGGATGTGGAAGGCGATCCGCTGCGCGCTCTTGGGACCGACGCCGGGCAGCCGCCCCAGTTCGTCGATGAGGTCCTGGACCACGCCTTCGTACAACGGACTGCCGTCCTTCCTGAGATACCTGCACTACGTACGGTAGAGGGCTTTGCCCGGTCTGAGAAAGGCGGGCGGGTGCGTGGGCGGGGGCGGCGGGCCTAGAAGGGCAGGCCCGGGATGCCGCTTCCGCCGCCCAGGCCCTGGGCGAGGGGGCCGAGCTTCTGCTGCTGGAGGTTCTGCGCGTTCTCGTTGGCCGCCTGGACGGCGGCGACGACCAGGTCGGCGAGGGTCTCGGTGTCCTCCGGGTCCACCGCCTTCGGGTCGATCACGAGGCCGCGCAGCTCGCCGGAGCCGGTGACGGTGGCCTTGACCAGACCGCCGCCCGCCTGCCCGTCGACCTCGGTCCTCGCCAGTTCCTCCTGGGCCTGGGCGAGGTCCTGCTGCATCTTCTGGGCCTGCTGAAGCAGCTGCTGCATGTTGGGCTGGCCACCACCGGGGATCACGTTCAGCTCCTGTCGCCGCTGTTGCCGCGGGGTCGCCGCGGGTTTTGCCGTTCGGCACGAGCCTACGTGGTCCGGGCGGCCCTCGCCCCAGCACTCTTTCGAGTGATATCGAGCGCTCCCCCTACCTGATCAAGGCCCTCTTCCGGGCGGAAAAGCGGCTGAACCCGGGGCTCGGCCACCCGTTGGGCGGTAGGAAGGTTCCGGCGCATGAGGTCTTCAGGTCCTCACGGACGGTGATCAGTAGGGAGTGCGGGTGGGTCAGCCGGAGATGCAGCCCGAGGGGCCGCCGCACGACGGGCGGGGCGGCGAGGGGGCGGCCGGGCTGCGGCCGGGCGACCTGACCGGTCGGGCGTTCCCCCTGGGGGACTGGGCACTGCCCGCGGAGCGGCTGGACGAGCTGTACCGGTGGGTCGAGCGGGGCGCGCTGGACACGGCCGCCTGGTACCTGGCGGACCGGCTGTGGAAGCGGCGGAGCGCCGTGGCGCTGCGCGGCGGGGCCGCCACCGGGGCGGTCGCCGGGGCCGCGCTGCCCCTGCTGGACATGTCGGGGCTGGTGGGCGGGGCCGCGCCCTGGGGGTATCTGGCGCTGTTGTTCGGGGTGGCGTGCGTGGCCGCGGACCGGTACTTCGGGGTCACGTCCGGGTGGATGCGGGACGTGGCGACGGCACAGGCGGTGCAGCGGCGGCTCCAGGTGCTCCAGTTCGACTGGGCGTCGGAGAGCGTGCGCGAGGTGCTGGGACCCGCGGACGGGACGGCGAGCGAGGCGGCCGAGCGGTGCCTGCTGGTGCTGCGCCGCTTCTCGGAGGACATGACGGACCTGGTGCGGGCGGAGACCGCGGACTGGATGGTCGACTTCCGGACGGGCGCGGCGCCCCTGGGTCTCCAGTCGGGGGTGGCCGGCGGGGCGGGCCGCGCGGAGGCGGGCGGCTTCGCCGGGCCGGGCCGGTTCTCGGTGGCGCCGAACGGCGCCCGGCCGAACATGCCCAGGCAGCGGCCGCCGGAGCCGCGCTGAGGTGAGGCGCGGCGGCGACCTGCCCGCCGCCCGCGCGCGGAGCGGCGCTGCACGGCCCCGGCAGCGGCGCCCAGCGCGAGCGTCCGGAGCTGGACATGGCGCGGGACACGCGTCCCTGCCCGTCCGGCTGAGGCGTCCGGGACGCGCCGCCCGCGCGGGGCCGCTCAGTCCCGGCGGTAGGTCAGCTTCTCGTCGGTGCCCGTGTTGGTGCGCTCCAGGGTGCCGTCGGGCAGGAGTCTGACCCGGGAGGGGTCGCCCGGGGTGCAGGTGGTGGCGGGGCCCACCGTCACCGTGGAGGGGCCGATGTCCAGGGGGCCGTCGGAGTCCGGGGCGTCGCTGAGCTCGGCCTCGAAGACGCAGTGGTAGGTGCCGTTGCCCGCGGGGCCGTCGGCGACGAGGGACAGGACCGTGTCGCCCACGTCGCCCTGCTGGATGGTCAGGTGCCGGGTGTGGACACCGGAGGCGTTGTCGATGGTGGTGGACCACGTGCCCAGGTACGCGGTCGGGATCGTGCCGTCCTGGGTCGTCGGCGTGGTCGGGTCGGTCGTCGGCCGGTCGGCTTCCGTCGTCGGAGCGGAGCCGTCCGTGCTGGGGCCCGGGTCCACCGAGGCGCCGACCGTGGAGCCGCCCGTGCTGCCGCCGTCGGTCCGGTCGCCGGCGTCGTCACCGCTCATCAGCGCGTAGACCGAGCCGCCGGCCCCCAGCGCGACGACGAGGGCGACCGCGACCAGCACCGCTGTGGAGCGGCCCCTGCGGGACGGCTCGTGCGGGGGGCCGTACGCGGGCGGAGGGCCGTAGGGCGGGGTCGAGCCGAGGCCGCCGCCGTACGGGTGGTGGCCGGGTGGGGGTGTCCCGGGGTAGCCGTAGGCCGGGGCGTAACCGTGGGCGGGCGGCTGGGGCAGGGGGTGGCCGTGGGCGGGCGGCAGGTGGTGGCCGTGGGCGGGCGGGGGCGTCGGCGGGCTCTGGCCCGCGACCAGGGTGGGGAGGTGGTTCAGCGGGGTGCCGGCGCTGCCCGGCTCGCGGGGTGGCGGCGGGCCGTCCGGCGTCGCGGCCGGTTCCCGCTGCGGGGGCGGGGGCGCGGCCGGGTTCGCGCCCGGGCCGTCCGGCGCCGGGCCGGCCGTCGGGGCGGCGCCCGGGCCGCCTGCTCCTGGTGCCCCCGGTGCCTCCGGGTCCTCGGTGTCCAGCAGCCGTACCGCGTGCCGGCCGAGCTGGGCCACCAGCGCGCCGGGCAGCCACGGGTCGCGGGAGCGGCCGTCGGCGACCGTGTCCTGCGCGCCCGTACGCGCCAGGACCTCGGCGAGGCCGGGGCGCGCGGCGGGGTCCTTCTTCAGGCAGTCACGGACGAGGTCGGCGATGCCCTCCGGCACGGCCGCCAGGTCGGGCTCCTCCTGCGCGATGCGGAACATCAGGGCGTGCACACCGCTGTCGGTGGTGCCGAAGGGCAGCCGGCCGGTGGCGGCGTAGGCGAGGACGGAACCGAGGCAGAAGACGTCGCAGGCGGGCGTGATCCGGTCGCCGCGCACCTGCTCGGGTGCCATGAAGCCGGGTGAGCCGACGAGCGCGCCGGTGCGGGTGAGCCCGCCGTCGGTCACCGTCTGCAGGGCCCGCGCGATGCCGAAGTCGATGACGCGGGGTCCGTCGATGGTGACGAGGACGTTGGACGGCTTGAGGTCGCGGTGGATGATCCCGGCGGCGTGGATGTCCTGGAGGGCGTGGGCGAGCCCGGCCGCCAGGGTCCGCACCGAGCGCTCCGGCAGGGCGCCGTGGTCGTGGCCCACGACCTGCTGGAGGCTGGGCCCGGCGACGTACCCGGTGGCGACCCAGGGCACGGCCGCCTCGGTGTCGGCGTCCAGGACGGGCGCCGTCCAGTACCCGCCGACCCGGCGCGCGGACTCGACCTCCTGCCGGAAGCGCTCCCGGAACTCCTCCTGCGCGGCGAGTTCCGTGCGCACCAGCTTCACGGCGACCGTGCGTCCGCGGTCCGAGCGCGCCAGGTAGACGTGGCCCATGCCGCCCGCGCCGAGCCGCCCCAGCAGCCGGTAGGCACCGATGTGCCGCGGGTCCCCGCCCCCGAGTTTCTGCATGTTGCGCCGCCTTCCCCCCGAACGTGAGCAACAGACCGAGGATAGTGCGGGGCGGCGCCCCCGGTGAGCCGGTCTTCTCGACCTCTTGTCTACGGTTCCGTAACGGGCGGGCCGCTCATCTCGTCCAGCGCCTTCGACAGCCGTTCCACGGCCTCGACCGCCGCCGCCAGCTCCGCCACGGAGCCGTAGGCCCCGGCCAGCCGGCCGGCGAGGGCGGCGTGCCCGGGGTCGATGCGGGCGACGGCCGCGTAGCCGGCCCCGGTCGGCGCGAGGAGTTTGGCGCGACGGTGGGCCGGGTTGGGCCGGTACTCGGCGAGTCCGCCCTCCACCAGCAGGTCGGCGACGCGCTGCACGCTCTGCCGGGTGATGCCCATCGCGCGCGCGACACCGGAGACGGGCAGCGGCTCGCGCAGCACCGCGCCGAGCACCTGCCAGCGGGCGGCGGTGAGCCCGGCGGGGCGGGCCAGTTCCTCGGCGACCGCGAGGAACTGGCCGTTGAGCCTGAAGGCGCCGAGCGCGGCGCGGCTGAGCAGGTCCTGCGTCTCCCGGTCGCTCACGCGGCGCCCGCCTCCGCCAGCACGGCGTAGGCCTCCGGGTCGGAGTCGTGGAACAGCCGGTACCAGGCGTCCAGCAGCTCGCCCTGGTACGCCCCGAGCAGGCCGAGGACCTCGCGGGCGAAGGCGACCGGTTCGGTGGGCCCCGCGGTGATCAGGCCGCCGTCGGTGACCGCGTCGGCCTCCACGTACCGCGCGCCGCCCGCGTATCCGGTGGCCGCCAGGTAGAAGGAGACGGCGCTGGTGTGCGCGCGGTCGTCGAGCAGGCCCTCGCGGGCCAGTCCGGCGGTGGCGCCGCAGATGGCGGCGACGGGCACCCCGGCGTCCAGGAAGGCGCGGGCGGTGCGGGCGAAGGGGGCGAGGTCGCTCGACGTGTCCCACAGGTCGGCGCCCGGGAGGATCAGCAGGGAGCTGTCCTCGGGGCGCAGGTCGGTCAGGGCGAGGTCGGGCCGGACGCGCAGGCCGCCGATGCTCGTGACGGGCGAGGTGGAGAGGGCGACGGTTCGGACCGGGAAGCCGGCCCGGGCCAGGTGGGCCGTCGCGTGACCGGTCTCCCAGTCGGCCAGGGTGTCGTACACGGCGAGGTGGACGGGCTTGCGGGTGCCGTTCATGTCTCCTCCTGGGAGCACGGTGTCCATATGACAGAAGACTGTCATTACGGCAGCATGCTGTCAATGGACTCCGGCCCGGCTCGTCGACAACCTGTCGTGGAAAGCGCGCGACCACAGACAGGACGCCGATTCCGTTTCCGCATCGCGGACATCTACGCTCGGCCGCATGACCCCTCAGCCCGACCCCCGGACCGGCGCCGCCGTGAAGGCCGCGGACCGCGCGCACGTCTTCCACTCCTGGTCCGCGCAGCAGCTCATCGACCCGCTCGCCGTCGCCGGCGCCGAGGGGTCGTACTTCTGGGACTACGAAGGGAAGCGGTACCTCGACCTCGCCAGCGGTCTCGTCTACACCAACATCGGCTACCAGCACCCCAAGGTCGTCGCCGCGATCCAGGAGCAGGCCGCGCGGATGACGACCTTCGCGCCCGCGTTCGCCGTCGAGGCGCGCTCGGAGGCGGCACGGCTGATCGCCGAGCGGACGCCGGGCGACCTGGACAAGATCTTCTTCACCAACGGCGGCGCGGACGCCGTGGAGCACGCCGTGCGCATGGCCCGGCTGCACACCGGCCGGCCCAAGGTGCTGTCGGCGTACCGCTCGTACCACGGCGGCACCCAGCAGGCGGTCAACCTCACCGGCGACCCGCGCCGCTGGGCCTCGGACAGCGGCACGGCCGGTGTCGTGCACTTCTGGGCGCCCTTCCTGTACCGCTCGCGCTTCTACGCCGAGACCGAGGAGCAGGAGTGCGCGCGGGCGCTGGAGCACCTGGAGACGACGATCGCCTTCGAGGGCCCGGCCTCCGTCGCCGCGATCATCCTGGAGACGGTGCCGGGCACCGCCGGGATCATGCTGCCGCCCGCCGGTTACCTCGCCGGGGTGCGCGAGATCTGCGACAAGTACGGGATCGTGTTCGTGCTCGACGAGGTCATGGCCGGCTTCGGGCGCACCGGCACGTGGTTCGCCGCCGACCTGTACGACGTGGTGCCCGACCTGATGACCTTCGCCAAGGGCGTGAACTCGGGCTACGTCCCGCTGGGCGGCGTCGCGATCTCCGCGCGGATCGCCGAGACCTTCGCCGAGCGGCCCTACCCGGGCGGACTGACCTACTCCGGGCACCCGCTGGCCTGCGCCGCCGCCGTCGCCACGATCAACGTGATGGAGGAGGAGGGCATCGTCGCGCACGCCGCCCGGCTCGGCGCCGAGGTCCTCGGGCCGGCGCTGCGGGAGCTGGCCGAGCGCCACCCGAGCGTGGGCGAGGTGCGCGGGGTCGGGATGTTCTGGGCGCTGGAACTGGTGAAGAACCGGGACACCCGGGAGCCGCTGGTCCCCTACAACGCGACCGGGCAGGCCGCCACCCCGATGAACGCCTTCGCCGCCTCCGCCAAGGCGCACGGCGTGTGGCCCTTCGTGAACATGAACCGCACCCATGTCGTACCGCCGTGCAACGTCTCCGAGGCGGAGCTGAAGGAGGGCCTGGTGGCCCTGGACACGGCACTGTCCGTGGCGGACGAGTACACGGAGTAGAGCGCCTGCCCGCAGGCGGGCAGGAACGGGAGCCGAACGCGTAAGGTGGCGTGCTCGTACACGGTAGACATGTGTGCGAGTACGCCACCGTCCTGTGTGCGGGCACGCCACGGCCTCGCGCGCGAGTGCGCCGCAGGCACGTGTGCGCCCCCACGGCCGCGTGCGCGAGTACGCCCCCGGACGCGACGAGGAGACCGCCCGACCATGCCCGGCCCCAGCGGCGGCGCCGCCGTCACCCGCAGCACCCTGCGGCAGCAGATCGCCGACGCGCTCCGCGACGAGGTGCTCGCCGGGCGGCTCCGGCCGGGACAGGAGTTCACGGTCAAGGAGATCGCCGACCAGTACGGGGTGTCCGCGACGCCCGTGCGCGAGGCGCTGGTCGACCTGTCGGCACAGGGGCTGCTCGACGCCGACCACCACCGCGGGTTCCGCGTCCACGAGTACTCGGTCGACGACTTCCGGAGCATGATCGAGGCCCGCAGCCTCGTCACCGACGGGATGTTCCTCGCCCTCCTCGCCGACCGGCCGGACGGGCCGAGTCCGGACGACCCGCGGATCGCCGCCGCGCTCGCCGGTGTCCGCCGCCGCGGCGAGGAGGCCCAGCGCGCCGCCGCGGCCGGGGAACTGACCGTCCTCATCGGCTACGACCTGCGCTACTGGCGCGAGCTGGCCCTCCTGTTCGGCAACCGCCACCTCGCCGACTTCCTGCACCGGCTGCGGGTGCAGAGCTGGGTGTGCACGGTGCAGCACCTGCGCCGGCTCAGCGACCTGCGGGGCGCCCTGTGGTCCGGGCACACCGAACTGGTCGACGCCCTCGCCCGCCTCGACGCCCCGGCCGCCCGCTCCCTCGTCGACGCGTACAACGCCCACTCGCTCGCCCTCATCGAGCGGCTCGCCGACGGCTGACGCGGGGCCCGCCGGCGGATGACCACCGCCCGACGTGTCGTGGTCCGGCCCCAGATGGGTATGGGACCTGCACGCACCGCGCACCGACTACGCTTCCTGACCACCGCGCCCGATCACCGCGCCCGATCCCCGTGCCCGTGCCCGTGCCCGATCACCGTGTCCGATCCCCGTGCCCGACCGTCGCCCTTGACCACCATGCTGTGTGAGGAGCTCTCTTTTGGCCTGTGACCTGTGGCTGGTACCGCTCGTCGACGTCTTGTGCCACACGCCGGACAACCCGTTCGCCGAGGAACTCGCGCAGTACGACAAGGTGCTCGCCGAGGCCGGGCTGCCGCCGGTGCCGGTGTACCAGTACATGCCGGGACTGACCGGTGAGGTCGCCCCGGTGGCCGGTTTCGACTACGACGCGCTGCACTTCCTGCGCCGGGCGTACCTGCTCCGACTGTGCGGGCTGCCGGTGACGCCGGTGGACGAACTCGGCGGTGACTACGAGCAGTTGCTGGAGATGTTCGAGTCGACGGCCCAGCGCTCGCACCTGGTCTGGCACTACGACCACGCGGGCGCCTACGTGCCCGTCGACTTCCCGCACCCGCTCGCCAGCGACGAACTCCTCGCCGGGGGCGGCCCCCTGGGCTCCTCGCACACCCTGCTGCGGGAACTGGAGGCCGTCGCCCCGGCCCTCGGCATCGACCCGGCCAACCCGCCCGCGCCGCCGAGCCCGCCGCTCGCCCCGACGGAACTGGAGGAACCGGCCGTGCCCGCACCGCACGACTCCAGCCCCTTCGCCCGGGAGCGCCACGTGTGGCTGGGCCTGCACGCGGCGGCCACGCGGAGCCTGGCCCAGGGGTCGATGATCGTCTTCAGCTGACCGGTCGCCTCCGGTCAGCCGAGCCGGGACAGGCCCGTCGCCAGGTCGTCGGCGTTCATGATCGGACAGACCTCGACGTCGGCGTTCATCTCCATGAGGAACGGTTCGCCGATCGGAGGCAACTGGGAGCTCTCCTGCATGTCGAGGACGAGCAGGGCCGTGCGGCGGCCGCCGAGGGTGCCGAAGTAGGCGGCCTCCGGCCCGATGTGGTCGAGCATCTCCTTCATCATCCCCGGCATCCTGCCGCTGCGGATCAGCTCGTTCGACTTCTCCGTGTCCAGCGTCGCCTTGAGCAGCACGCGCATCGCACTCACCTTCTTCTGCCGACGCGCCGTGTACATCCTCAGCCTATGCCCGAGATGTGCAGCTCGCTCAGGCGGTCGGGCTCCGCGACGACGTCTATGCCGGTGATGAGCCCGTCGTCCGCGAAGGTGAAGCGGAGCACCACGCGCAGCCTGCCGTTCTCGGCCATCGCCAGGCCCAGCCGGCCGTCCACGAGGAGTACGCCGGTGAACCGGGCGCGGGCCATCGAGGCCATCGCGCCCCGGGCGACCGGCTCCACGCCGGTGATCTCGACGGGTGCGGGCGTCGGCACGACCGCCGCGTCCGCGCGCAGCACGACGTCCGGGTGGAGCAGGGCGACCAGCGCGTCGAAGTCGCCGCCGCGGGTGGCCGCCAGGTAGGCGTCGACCGCGCGGCGGCGGCGGGGCGCGTCGGCGTCGGGCGCGGGCACGCCCCGCACCCGGCGGCGGGCGCGGCTCGCCAGCTGCCGGGTGGCCGCGGGGGTCTTGCCGACCATCACGGCGATGTCGTCGAAGGGCACGTCGAACATGTCGTGCAGGACGAAGGCCAGTCGCTCGGCCGGTCCCAGGGTGTCCAGGACGATCAGCAGGGCGATGCCCACCTCGTCGGCGAGCTGCACCTCCTCCGCGGGATCCGCGGTGCGCGCGCCGGGCGGGGCGGTGGCGGGCCGGCGGTCCGTGCCGTCGTCCAGGGGGTCCTCGCGGCGGGTGGCGCGGGCGCGCAGCATGTTGAGGCAGACCCGGGCGACGACGGTGGTGAGCCAGGCGGAAGGGTTCTCCACCCCGGAGGTGTCCGCGCGGTCGGCGCGCAGCCAGGCGTCCTGGAGGGCGTCGTCGGCCTCGCCGAGGGAACCGAGGATGCGGTACGCGACGGCGCGCAACCGGGGGCGGTCCTGCTCGAAACGCTCTGCCATCGCATCGGATCGTCCGGGCACCGTACGGCTTCCTTCCGCGTCCTCGGGGCCGGGCGGGTCCGACGGGTCCGGTGCGGTCCGGTGCGGTCCGGTGCGGTCCGGCGGGTCCGGCGAGTCCGACGGGTCCGGCGGGTCCGGCGGGTCCGGCGGGTCCGGCTGGGGCACCCCAGTGAACCACTCCGGGGGCCCGCTCCCTCAGCGGATCAAGGAGATTCCGGGCGGCCACAGCACCCCGTCCGCCAGCAGCAGCGCCGGCCCCAGATGGACGGGGCACACCCGCAGCGGCACCCTCCGGTGCCGGGCCACCTCGAAACGGACGGGGTCGCCGCAGTCCCCCGGGTCGGCCTCGACGCCGTACGGGCCCTGACAGGAAGCGGCGCGGTCACGGTCGGTCATGCCCCGATCCGACACCACGCGTGGCGGCGGCGCCCGGCGGAGGGGGCCGAACGGCAGGCGGCACCTGTCCGACGGGCCCTAGACGACGTCGGCGTCCTGCAGACCGACGCACTTGCGCTTCTGCGGGAGCCACTTCACGGCGGGGTCCAGCGCGGTGAGGATGCCGCCGACCTCCTCGCGCGGCCCGGTGTACGTGAACTCCACGGCCGGTGAGCGGCCGTAGGTGCGCAGGACGCTCACGCCGTCGCGCTTGAGCCGCTCCTCGTCCAGCACCCAGTCGACGCCGTCGACGGTGACGCAGAGGTTGATGTTGGGCGGCAGTTCCTCGGCGCCGCAGCGGAAGACCGCCTCCTGCCCGCCCCAGGCCGCGACCCCTTCCCCGAGGGTCCAGTCGCGCGAGGCGCCGGGTATGTCGTCGGGCAGGCGGGAGACGACCTCGTCGCACTGGGCGTGGTCCGCGTGCGGGGCGGCGGAGACGCGGTGGCTGTCGACGTAGAGGAGTCCGCCGGTGACGGCGACGACCGCGACGGTCAGCCAGATCCACATCCGGACGGAGGGCTTCCCGCGCAGGCCGACGGGCAGGGGGTTACCGATCCGCATGTTCCGCTCGCTCCGCGCCGTTCCGTCCACTGCTGGTACCGGCCAGCGTAGCCGCCGCCCGGATGCCGACGGCCGGGGCCCCGTGCGGGGTCCCGGCCGTCGGTACGCGTCGGTACGCGTCGGTACGCGTCCGTGGTGCCTACAGGAACGAGTTGATCTCGATCGTCTCGTCCCGGCCCGGGCCCACGCCGATCGCGGAGATCGGGGCGCCGGACATCTCCTCCAGCGCCTTCACGTACGCCTGGGCGTTCTTCGGCAGCTCGGAGAAGGACTTCGCCTTGCTGATGTCCTCGCTCCAGCCCGGCAGCATCTCGTAGACCGGCTTCGCGTGGTGGAAGTCGGACTGCGAGTACGGCAGCTCCTCGACGCGCTTGCCGTCGATCTCGTAGGCCACGCAGACCGGGATCTGCTCCCAGCCGGTGAGGACGTCGAGCTTGGTGAGGAAGAAGTCGGTGAGGCCGTTGACACGCGTCGCGTAGCGGGCGATGACCGCGTCGAACCAGCCGCAGCGACGGTCGCGGCCGGTGGTGACACCGCGCTCGCCGCCGATCCGGCGCAGGGCCTCGCCGTCCTCGTCGAACAGCTCCGTCGGGAACGGGCCGGCGCCGACGCGCGTCGTGTACGCCTTGAGGATGCCGATGACCCGGCTGATCTTCGTCGGTCCCACGCCGGCGCCGGTGCAGGCTCCGCCCGCGGTCGGGTTCGACGAGGTCACGAAGGGATACGTGCCGTGGTCGATGTCCAGGAGCGTGCCCTGGCCGCCCTCGAAGAGGACCACCTTGTCGTCGTCGAGGGCCTGGTTGAGGACCAGGACGGTGTCGGCGACGTACGGGCGGAGCTTGTCCGCGTAGCCCAGCAGCTCCCCGACCACCTGCTCGACGGCGATCGCGCGCCGGTTGTAGAGCTTGGTGAGCATCTGGTTCTTGGCGTCGAGCGCCGCCTCGACCTTCTGGGTGAGGATCGACTCGTCGTAGAGGTCCTGGACGCGGATGCCGACACGGTTGATCTTGTCGGCGTAGGTCGGACCGATGCCGCGGCCGGTGGTGCCGATCTTGCGCTTGCCGAGGAAGCGTTCCGTCACCTTGTCGACGGTCACGTTGTACGGCGTGATGATGTGCGCGTTTCCGCTGATCAGGAGCTTGGACGTGTCGACGCCGCGCTCGTTCAGCCCGCTCAGCTCGGAGAACAGGACCGACGGGTCGACAACGACACCGTTACCGATGACCGGCGTACAGCCGGGAGACAGGATTCCGGAAGGGAGCAGGTGGAGGGCGTACTTTTGATCGCCCACGACTACCGTGTGGCCGGCGTTGTTGCCGCCCTGGTAGCGCACCACATAGTCGACGGAACCACCGAGCAGGTCCGTCGCCTTTCCCTTGCCTTCGTCACCCCACTGAGCACCGAGCAGCACAAGTGCGGGCACGCGCGTACACCCCTTCCGGGCGGGGCATGTCCATGGTCGAGGGCGTACGCGGTGGATTTCCGCCACGTACACCGCGACCGTCGTTGGCCGCCAACCGTCGGACCGGATGCCCCGGAATAGACGAAGCCCCTGGCGCAATAGCGCAAGGGGCTCTTGCACAAAGATGCTACCCGAGGAAGCGAGGCATGGCCGAGGTGGCGACTTCCGCGAACTCTTCCGCGACATCCTCAGCGAGGCCCGATCAGCTTCTGGTGGTCGTCGATCCGGTCGCCCGGCGCACCGACGGGGAGTCCGTCCGGATCGCGAAAGACGTGCTCAGCGCGGGTGCGGCGAGCACGAAGGTGTGTCTGCCGGAGAGCCCGGAGGAGTTCGCCCGGGCGTTGCGGCGGCGGGGTTCGCGACGGCCCGTCGTGGTCGGTGACGACCGCGCGCTGCTGCGCGCCGTGGCCCTGCTGCACCGGCACCGGGAGCTGGCGGGGTGCGCGCTGTCCGTGGTGCCGGTGGGGCCGGTGCTGGGCCTCACCCGGTCGCTCGGGCTGCCGTCGGGCGCGGTGGCGGCGGCCCGGTCGGTGCTGGAGGGGGCGGAACGGCGCCTGGACCTGCTCGTCGACGACAGCGACGGGGTGGTGCTGGGGGCGGTGGGGATCCCCCCGGTCTCAGTCGCCGGGCAGCGGGACGCGGGGGCGGCGCGGCCGGGCGCCGGGACGGGCGCGTCCGCCTCGACCGGGGGGCACCACTGGCTGCGGACCTGCCAGTCCCTCGTACGGACGCTGGCGCCCTCGCGTCCGGCCCGGGGCACCGTGACCGTGGGAACGGCCGGTCCGGCCCGGCTGCGGGTGGAGGTCGACGGGGTGACGCTGGTGGATCTGGACCAGCCGGTGGAGGCGGTCTCGGTGGTGCCGGGCGCCGGCGGGGTGGCCGTCGTGGAGGTGCGGCCGTCGTCGGTGGACGCGGAGGCGCCGGCGCTGACGGCGACCGGCCTGACGGTGACCGTGTCGGGAGCGCACTTCCGCTACCGGGCCGACGCGGTCGTCTCGGGGCCGGTACGGACGCGCACCTGGACGGTGCGGGAGGGGGCGTGGGGGCTGACGCTGCCGGTGGGGTGAGGGTGGGGTCGTGGGGCGTGGGGTCGTGGGGCGTGGGGTCGTGGGGCGTGGGTCATGAGGGGGGTGGGGGTGGGGCCTGCGGGCCCGTGGTGGGGCCCGGGGCTCTCAGTCCCGTCCGAACCGCTCTTCCCGGTGCACCCGCCAGCGCTCCATCATCGCCGCGACCTCGCCGTCGACGAACTCGAAGAACGCCAGCGTCTCGGCCATCCGGCGGCCCGCCGGGGTCCCGGCGCCGAGGCTGGCGACACCCTCACGCAGCGCGCTTCCCCACCGCTTCACGATGGCCTCGCGGTTGGTGAGGGCCTCGTACCACTGGTTGCTGTGCACCCGGTACCGCTCGCGCCGTGAGCCGGGTTCGCGCTCGCGCGAGACCATGTGCTGCTGCGCGAGGTAGCGGACGGCACCCGAGACGGCGGCCGGGCTGACCTGAAGCCGTTCGCCGAGTTCGGCCGAGGTCAGCGAACCCGAGTCGGAGGCGAGCAGGGCCGCGAAGACACGGGCCGGCATCCGCTGCATACCGGCCTCGACGAGCTGTGCGGCGAAGCTCTCCACGAACTTCGACACCGCCTCGGGGTCGCGCTCCCGTTCCGCGGCCGGTGCCGCCCCCCTCGCCCTCGTCGTCTCCGTCAGCTCCGTCAGCTCCTTCGCTTCCCTCATCCTTCGATCATCCCTCACTTCCTGACACTTTCTTAACTTCACAAATTTCTGAAAGTAGCGTACCTTCCGAAACATGACCAAGGCAATCAGCGTCTCCGGACTCCACAAGTCCTTCGGCCGGACGCGCGCGCTGGACGGACTCGACCTCGCCGTAGAAGCAGGCGAGGTCCACGGCTTCCTCGGCCCCAACGGCGCCGGCAAGTCCACCACCGTCCGCGTCCTGCTCGGCCTGCTGCGCCCCGACTCGGGCGCCGCTCAGGTGCTCGGCCGCGATCCCTGGTCGGACGCCGTCGACCTGCACCGCCGGCTCGCCTACGTTCCCGGCGACGTCGAACTGTGGCCCCAGCTCACCGGCGGCGAGGCCATCGACCTGCTGGCGCGGCTACGGGGCGGGCTGGACAAGCGGCGCCGCGCCGAACTCGTCGAACGGTTCGCACTGGACCCCAGCAAGAAGGGCCGCGCCTACTCCAAGGGCAACCGGCAGAAGGTCGCGATCGTCGCCGCGCTCGCCTCGGACGCCGAGCTGCTGCTCCTCGACGAACCCACCGCGGGCCTCGACCCGCTCATGGAGGTCGTCTTCCAGGACGTCATCACCGAGGCCAAGGCCGCCGGCAGGACCGTACTGCTCTCCAGCCACATCCTGGCCCAGGTGGAGAAGCTCGCCGACCGGGTGAGCATCATCCGGCTCGGCCGGACCGTCCAGTCCGGCACGCTCGCCGAACTGCGGCACCTGACCCGCACCACCATCGAGGCGGAGACCGAGCGCCCGGCCACCGGCCTGGACGCGCTGCCCGGCGTCCACGACCTGCGGACCACCGACGGCAGGGTCCACTTCGCCGTGGACGGCACCGAGGTCGACGGCGCGGTGCGCAAGCTCACCGAGTTCGGCATCCGCAGCCTCGTCAGCCATCCGCCGACCCTGGAGGAGCTGATGCTGCGCCACTACGACGACGGCGTACGGGGAGCCCTGCGATGACCGCCACCTCGACGGCCCCCGCCGGCTCCGCGGCACGCCCCCGGCCCGGCACGGGCCGCACGGACGCCCTGGCCGGCACCGGCACGCTGATCCGCTTCGCCCTGCGCCGCGACCGCGTCCGGCTCCCGGTGTGGATCGCGGCGCTGGTCCTCGGCACCCTGTCGACGGCCGACAGCTTCGCCGAGCTGTACAGCGGGCCCGAGGACCGGGCCAACGCCGTGGAGACGATGAGCAGCCCGGCCGGCCTCGCCATGACGGGCCCGCGCCACTACCTGGACGACTACACCTTCGGCGCCATGCTCGGCCACCAGATGCTCGGCTTCACGGCCGTCCTCGTCGGCCTGATGAGCGTCCTGGTCGTCACCCGGCACACCCGTGCCGAGGAGGAGACCGGACGGGCCGAACTGCTGCGCTCGACGGTCGTCGGCCGGCACGCCCACCTCGCCACCGCCCTCGCCGTCGCCCTGCTGGCCGACCTGGTCCTCGCCCTGCTGCTGGCCCTCGGCCTGACCGGCCTCGGCATCGAGGGCATCGACGCCTCCGGCTCGCTGCTGTACGGCGCCTGCCACGCCGCCATCGGCCTCGTCCTCGCCGCCGTCGCCGCCGTCACGGTCCAGGTCACCGCCCACGCCCGCGGTGCCACCGGCATGGCCCTCGTGGTCATCGGCGCCGCCTACGTCCTGCGGGCCGCCGGCGACAGCGGCCCGGCCGGCGCCCTGTCCTGGCTCTCCCCGATCGGCTGGACCCAACGCACCTACGTCTACGTCGACGACGACTGGTGGCCGCTGCTGCTCTGCCTCGCCCTCGCCGTGGCCTGCGCGGCGGCGGGGTTCGCGCTCTCCACCCGGCGGGACGTGGGCGCGGGCCTGCGGGCCGAGCGGCTCGGCAGTGCGCACGCCTCCGCCGCCCTGGGCACGGCCCTCGGCTCCGCCCTGCGGCTGCACCGCGGGATGTTCGCCGGTTTCGGCCCCGGCCTGTTCCTGATGGGTGCGATGTACGGCTCGCTCCTCGGGCAAGCCGACGACATGCTGAAGGACGTCGACCAGGTCCAGGAGGCCCTGGAACGCCTCGGCGGTGCCGACATGGCGGAGTCGTTCGCCGCGATGGTCATGGTGGTCGTCACGGCGGTCGCCGCCGTGTACGTGGTGATGACGGCGCTGCGGCCCCGGACGGAGGAGACCGCGGGCCGGGCCGAACCGCTGCTCGCCACCGCCCTGTCCCGCGGGCGCTGGGTCGGCGGCCACCTGGCCGTCGCCATGGGCTGCGGCACGCTCGTCCTGCTGCTGGCCGGAGCGGGCATGGGCCTCGCGGGCGCCGCCTCCACCGGCGACGCCGCGCTGCTGCCCGAGCTGATCGGCGCGGCCCTCGCGTACGCGCCCGCCCTGTGGGTGACGGCCGGGGTGGCGACGGTGCTCTTCGGCTGGTTCCCGCGGGCGAGCGCGGCGGCCTGGGCCGTGCCCGCGTACGTCTTCGTCGTCGGCTACCTCGGGCCGATCCTGCGCTTCCCCGACTGGCTGAACAACCTCTCCCCCTTCGGCCATGTGCCCCGGCTCCCGGCCGCGGACATGGAGTGGACCCCGCTGCTGGTGCTGACGCTCGTCGCCGCCGGTCTGGTGTGGCTGGGTCTGGCGGGCTTCGGGCGGCGGGACCTGGAGACGAAGTAGGCGGGATGGGCGAGGTGGACGAAGCCGGCGGGCGGACGCCTCACGTCTCGACGGTCAGCCCTTCCAGCCCCCGCATGACGAAGTGGGGCCTGCGCCGCGGCTCCGCGGCGAGCCTCAGCCCGGGTGCCCGTGCGAGCAGGGACGTCATGGACGCCGCCAGCTCGATGCGGGCCAGCGGGGCGCCGATGCAGTAGTGGATGCCGGCGCTGAAGGAGATGTGCGGGTTGTCCCGGCGGGCGAGATCGAGACGGTCCGGGGCGGTGAAGACCGCCGGGTCGTGGTTGGCGGAGCCGAACAGCAGCGCCACCTCGGCGCCCCTCGGCAGGACCGTGCCGTCGATCTCGATCTCGTCCAGCACCCAGCGTTCGAAGAGCTGGAGCGGGGTGTCGTAACGCATCAGCTCCTCGACGGCCGAGGGGACGAGGGAGTGGTCGGCGCGCAGGGCCGCCAACTGGTCCGGGTTGCGGAAGAGGGCCAGCCAGCCATTGGTCGTCGCGTTCACCGTGGCCTCGTGACCGGCGTTCAGCAGCAGGACGCAGGTCGAGATCATCTCCTGTTCGGTGAGACGGTCGTCCTCGTCGTGGGCCGCGATCAGGCCCGAGATCAGGTCGTCGCCGGGCTCCTTGCGACGGGCCGCGATCAGACCGCGCAGGTACTCCGAGAAGGCGAGCGACGCGCGGACCGCCTTCGCCGCCGTCTCCTCCGACGGGTTCAGCTCGTACATCCCGCAGATCTCCGCCGACCAGGGGCGCAGCGGGCCCCGGTCGGACTCGGGAATGCCCAGCATCTCGGCGATCACGGCCACCGGGAGCGGTTCGGCCACGTCCCGCAGCAGGTCGCCGCCGCCCGCCTCCACCAGCCGGGACACCAGGTCGTCCGCGAGGGCGCACACGTACGGCTTCAGCCGCTCCACGGTCCGCGGCGTGAACGCCTTCGACACCAGCCGCCGGATGCGGGTGTGGTCCGGCGGCTCCAGGTCGAGCATCCCGTGGTCGTTGAGCGTGTGGAAGGGCTCCTGCTCCGGCGGGTGCGGGGCCCGGCCGAAGTCCTCGTCGGTGAAACGGTGCCGGTAGGTCCGGCCCAGGCGTCGGTCGCGCAGCAGCGCCGACACGTCCGCGTGGTGCGGGACGAGCCACTGGTCGCTGGGCTCGTAGTAGTGCACCCGGCCCCGGGTCCGCAGCTCGGCGAAGGCGGGGTACGGGTCGGCGACGAACGCCGGGTCCCACGGGTCGAACGCGAGGTCGGATTGAGCCGTCATGGACGGACGATAGGACGCCGACCGGGCCCCTGCCCAGAGGTCCCGGACCGCCGGCCGCGACCGGCGCGCCCCGGCCCGGTACCGACACCGGGCCCGTCGGGGCCCCCTGGTCACCCCGGCGTGACCAGCCTGGCCTCGTAGGCGAAGACCGCCGCCTGGGTGCGGTCCCTCAGCCCCAGCTTCACCAGGACGCGGCTGACGTGCGTCTTGATCGTCGACTCGGCGACCACCAGGTGCCCGGCGATCTCCGCGTTCGACAGCCCCTGCGCGATCAGCACCAGGACCTCCGTCTCCCGGTCGGTCAGCTCCCCGTACGCCGCCTGCGCCTGGGGCATCAGACGCGGGCCGTCGGACAGCTTCGAGAACTCGGTGATCAGCCGCTTGGTGATCGAAGGGGCCAGCAGCGCCTCCCCGGCGGCCACCACCCGCACCCCGTCGGCCAGTTGCCTCGCCGAGGCGTCCTTCAGCAGGAAGCCGGAAGCGCCCGCGCGCAGCGCCTGGTACACGTACTCGTCGAGGTCGAAGGTGGTCAGCACCAGCACCTTCGACGTGCCGTCCGCCGCGATGATCTCCCTCGTGGCCTCGATGCCGTTCAGCTCCGGCATGCGGATGTCCATGAGGACGACGTCGGGGGCGAGTTCGCGGACCTTGCCGACGGCCTCGCGGCCGTTGACCGCCTCGCCGACGACCTCGATGTCCGGCATCGCGTTCAACAGAACCGAGAAGCCCTCGCGCACCATCATCTGGTCGTCCGCGATCAGGACGCGGATCGTGCCGTCGGTCATGCGTCCCCCTCGTTCACCACGGTGACCGGCAGGTACACCGCCACCTCGTAGCCGCCGTCGTCGGTGGGGGCGGCGGTCATCTCGCCGTTCAGCATCGACACCCGTTCCCGCATGCCGGTGATGCCGTGCCCCGCGCCGGGTGAGGGCTTCACGAGGCTGGTCTCGGGGAGCGGACCGTTGACCACGCGCAGGCCCAGGCCGCCCAAGACGTAGGAGACCTCGACGCGGGCGGTGGCACCGGGCGCGTGCCGCAGGGTGTTGCTCAGCGCCTCCTGCACGATCCGGTACGCCGACAGCTCCACGCCGGGCGGCAGCTCGCGCACCGCGCCGGTCACCGCCTTCTCCACGCTCAGGCCGGCGTCGCGGACATTGGCGAGCAGGCCGTCCAGGTCGGCCAGGGTGGGCTGCGGGGCGTCCGGGACCTCGTAGTCCTCGGCCCGGACGACCCCGAGGACGCGGCGCAGCTCGGTGAGCGCGGCCACCGCGTTCTCCCGGATGGTGGCGAAGGCGCGCTCCAGCTCCTCCGGCGGGTTCTCCACCCGGTAGGGCGCGGCCTCCGCCTGGATGGCGACCACCGACATGTGGTGGGCGACCACGTCGTGCAGCTCCCGGGCGATGGTGGTGCGCTCCTCCAGCAGCGTGCGCCGGGACCGCTCGTGCGCGGTCACCGTCTCCTGCGCGGTCACCTGCCGCCGGGCGTCGCGACGGATGTGCCAGAGGGAGACCACGAGCAGGGCGAAGGCGGTGAGGACCAGCATCGGGGAACTGTTGCCGCCGTAGTGGCCGGCGCCCCAGAAGGACTCGTTGGCGAAGCCGTACGCGGCGGTCAGACCCCACATCCACACGGCCGTCCGGGGCCGGGTGCGTATCGCCACGATCACCAGCACCGCCAGGTGGCAGATGAACGCGCCGGGCAGCCACGGCCAGTCGCCCCAGCTGCTGCCGAGCAGTGCGACCACGGGGGTCGCCGCCATCGACATCCAGAACGCGCCGACCGGCCGGACCAGCGTCGCCAGCACCGGGGCCGCGCACACCAGGCCGCTCAACAAGGCCAGTGGGCCGTCGTTCATCCCGCCGGCCCAGCCGCCGTAGAAGGCCAGCAGCGCTGCGGCTGCGACCACGGCGTACGGAACGCGCGCCGCGTACGGCCGCAGCCGGGCGGGGAGGTGGCGACCCCACGGGCCGGCGGCGGCCGGGCGGGGCAGTGGGCGGTAGGCGAAGGCGTCGTGGAACAGGTCCTCGCGCAGTCCGCTCAAGGCGTCCATCGCCAGCCGGTACTCGGGGCTGCGGGACCCGCTCCCGTCTCCGGGATGCGTGGTCCGCGTCTGGGTCGTCTCGGTCACATCAGCAACGGTAGGGGCCCCGTGGTCCGCGGTCGTCACCAGTGAGAGGGGTCCTTCGGTGTCCGCCTCAGGTACTACGGCGATGACGCGGGGCCCGCGACAGCCACCGCGGAATCAGTACCCGGCTGGCCTGACCAGGCCCGACTCGTACGCGAAGACCGCCGCCTGCGTCCGGTCCCGCAGGCCGAGCTTCACCAGGATGCGGCCCACATGCGTCTTCACCGTCTGCTCGGCGACCACCAGGCGCTGGGCGATCTCCGCGTTCGACAGGCCCTGTGCGATCAGGGCGAGCACCTCGGTCTCCCGCTCGGTCAGGTCACCCACGCGCTCCTTCAGTGGGGCGCGCGGCCGGTCGTCCAACCGGGAGAACTCGGTGATCAGCCGCCGGGTGATGCCCGGCGCGAGCATCGCGTCCCCGTCCGCCACCACCCGGACCGCCTCGGCCAACTGGTCGGCGGAGGCGTCCTTCAACAGGAACCCGGCCGCGCCGGCCCGCAGCGCCTCGTACACGTACTCGTCGAGGTCGAAGGTGGTGAGCACCAGCACCCGTATGCCGGGGTTCGCCCCGGTGACGCGCCGGGTGGCCTCGATGCCGCCCAGCTCGGGCATGCGGATGTCCATCAGGACGACGTCCGGAGCGAGCTCGGCGACCTTGGCCACGGCGTCCAGACCGTCCACCGCCTGTCCGATCACCTCGATGTCCGGCTGGGTATTCAGCAGCACGGTGAAGCCCTGCCGGACCATCTGCTGGTCGTCGGCGATCAGCACGCGGATCACCCGGCCGTTGTCACTGGTCGTCATGGGGTGCCGTCCTCGGTGAAGGGGTCGGGGGCGGGGTCGGTGAAGGGGGCGGGGGCCGGGCCGGGGGCGGGGTCGGTGGGCCGGTCGGCGTCGGTGGGCCCGGCGACGTCGACCGGGAGGAACGCCGCCACCCGGTAGCCGCCGTCCGGCATGGGGTGCGCCGTCAGACTGCCGTCGAGCATCGCCACCCGCTCCCGCATGCCCATCAGTCCGTGCCCCGCTCCCTGGGAGGGCGCCGGGTCGCGTTTCGGCCGGGTGTTGGAGACGTCCACCCGCAGGCCGTTCGGGAGGTGGGTGAGGTGCACCTGGGCGGTGGCGCCGGGCGCGTGGCGCAGGACGTTGCTCAGCGCTTCCTGCACGATCCGGTAGGCCGACAGCTCGACCCCGGACGGCAGGGGTCTGCGCACCCCGCTCGACCCGGTGTGGACGGTCAGGCCCGCGGCCCGGGTGTTCTCCACCAGCGCGTCGAGCCGGTCGAGATCGGGCTGCGGAGCGTGCGGGACGGCGGCGTCGGCGCCCCCGGGTACATCCGGTGCGTCGGGGTGCTCGGCACGCAGGACGCCCAGCACGCGCCGCAGTTCGGTGAGGGCCTCCAGCGCGTTCTGCCGGATGCCCGCGAGGTTCTCCTTCAGCTCGTCCGGCGGGTTCTCGACGAGGAGGGGGGCGACCTGGGCCTGGATGGAGATCACCGACATGTGGTGGGCGACCACGTCGTGCAGCTCCCGGGCGATGCGCCCGCGCTCCTCCAACAGCGTGCGCCGGGCCCGCTCCTCGGCGGTCAGCGAGGTCTGCTGCACCAGTTCGGCGCGGGCCTCGCGACGCCCGCGCAGGGCCGTCCCGAGCACCACGGCCACGGCGAAGAGGACGACGGCGAGTTGACCGGTCGGCTGGTAGGCCACGCCGCCCACCAGGCCCTGCACGACGTAGGTGGCCAGCGCGGTCAGGGCCAGCGCCTCCACGGAGACCCGGGTACGGACCCGCAGGGCGAGGAGGAGCAGGACGAACAGGTGCCCGATGAGCCCGGCCGCGGGCCAGGGCCAGGGGAACCGGTCGCCGTCGACGGCCATCTCGGCCCGCACGGCGAACGCGCCCACCAGCACGGCGGCCATGGACAGCCACCACCCCGCGATCGGCCGCCACAGCGCCAGCACCATCGCGCCGCCCTGGGCGAGGCCGATCAGGAAGGCGAACCCCGGATCGACCCCGCCGTGGTCACCGAGCTGGGCCGCGTCACCGAGCAGCACACCGAGGGCGGCCAGCCAGACGACCCCGTGCGGGAACCAGCGCAGCCACACGGACGGCGGCAGCGGGTCCGCCCGCCAGGTCCACAGATCCTCGTGCAGCACCCGCAGCACCCGCTGGGCTCTGCCGCCCGGCAGGTGCCGGCTCCCCCTTGGCTTCACCCGCCCCACCCTAGACATGACGGACTCCCTCCGTGTTCTCGGTCGTTCCCGCGGTCGCGGTCACACTGGTCGCCCCTGCCGCGTCGCTCCTACAGGTCGTCTTCGTCGTCTCCGTCGGGTTTATCGTTTCCATCAGGTCCGTCGGGTCCGTCGGGTCCGTCGGGTCCGTTGTTTTCCTCGTCTCCCTTGTCTCCGGCTCCGGCTCCGGCTCCGGTGGGCGGTGGGTGCGGATGATTCTGGAACGCCGGCTGCCGCCGTCCCGTTCGAAGGAGCGAAAGGCCACCCAGCAGGCCGCAAGACCCAGCGCGAAGGCCGGGAGCCAGACCAGCCTCGCGGCGACCCAGTCCAGCCCCTCGGGGGCCGTGTGCAGGCCGGGCAGGCGGCCCGCGAGGAGGCCGGTGGCCGTGGTCGCCATCAACGCGGTCTGGTGCCACAGGAAGATCGTCATCGCGGACAGGTTGACCAGCGCGACCACCGCCCAGACCACGGGCCGCCGCAGCGCGGCGCGCAACCGGTCCCGCAGCAGCAACGCGAGACCGCACTGCGCCAGACCGAAGGTGACGGCGGCCAGCGTCGGCGGGTCGAGGTTGGACACCTCGGCGCCGGGGACGCCGACCATCGACGCCGGGTAGCCCGCCCAGGCGACGAGCGCCGCCGTCGCCGCCGTACCGCCCGTGAGCAGGAACCAGCCCGCACGGCGGCGCTCCAACTCGCCCCGGGTCCAGGCGGCCCCGAGGGTGTAAGGCACCAGCCACCCGGCGGCGAGGTTGATCCAGCCGAGCCAGGACGGGGCGCCGAAGCCGAAACGCAGCAGGTCGACGTGGAGCACGACGACCAGCGGCCACAGCGGGTGCAACCGGGTCAGCAGTGGTGTCGCCGCCGTCAGCGCGGCGAAGACCAGGAGGAACCACAGCGGGGACAGCGCGAGCTTCACCAGGGTGCGGACCGTCACGAACTCCGCGCCCGTCAGCAGCAGCAGAGCCGCCGTCACCGTCCACAGGGCGAGGACGGCCGCGACCGGCCGGAACAGCCGCGACAACCGGGCGGACAGCCACCTGCCGTAGGACATGCCGCGGGCGCGGGCCGACGCGTAACCCAGCGTGGCGACATGGCCGCCCACCAGGAAGAAGACGGCGAGGGTCTGGAAGGCCCAGGAGACCGGGGCCAGCCACGGCATGGCGTGCAGCGGGCTGGCCGCACGCAGGCCGGCGCCGTCGGCGACCAGAGCCGTCACCAGCCAGTGACCGAGGACCACACCGAGGATGGCGAAGGCGCGCAGGGCGTCGACGGCCCGGTCCCGCGACGCGGGCGTGGCGGCGTCGATCCGCTCGGCGGCCCGGCGCCAGGAGGAGGCACCGGCAGGGGCGGTGCGGAGTACCGGAGCGGTCTGGGGTGGCGGAGCGGTGCGGGGTGCCGGAGCGGTACCGGGGGTCGGCGTCACGTGGGTCACCGGGTCACCTCCGTGATGTCGCCGAGGGTGATCCGGGCCAGGTTCCGCAGGGAGACGGAACCTGGGGCGAAGTAGTCGCTGTGGCCGCCGTCGCCGGCCGCGAAGACCCGGGCGCCGAAGCCCGGGGAGACGGGGTCGGTGCCGAAGCCGACGGTGGTGCCGAAGAGGTCGGCGCTGAGGTGCGGCACGTGTTCCACCCAGTCGTCCGCACCCCGGGCCGCCCAGACCCGGGCGCCGGTGCGCAGCTCCGAGGCGGAGTCGGCGCCGGTGCCGGGACTGCCCACCAGGGCTATGTCGGCGACGTCCGCACCCTCGGCGGCGCGGGCACAGACGACCGAACCGTAGGAGTGGCAGAGCAGGGAGAATCGGGCGGTGGGGCCGGTGATCTTCCGCAGGACGTCGAGCAGGGCGCGGAGCTTCGGAGCGGCCCGGTCGGCGCGGCCGGTCGTGGCGACCGTGGTGCTGACGGTGCCCGGTGTCTCGTAGCCCAGCCAGGCCACAACCGCCGTGCGGATGCCTTCGGGGGCGTCCGCGGCCAGCCGGGCGTACAGGGCGAGGGCCGCGGCACGGAACCGGCCGTACGTGTCGAGGCTGGTGTCGGAGCCCGGGACCAGGACGGCGACTCTGTCGGCGCGGGTCAGGTCACCGAGAACCTCCGTGGCCAGTCCGGCGCCCCGCCCGTCGAAGGCGAGGAGGTGCCGGGACGGGTCGGCCATCGCGCGGTCGGCGGCCGCGCGCCGGCGGTCTCCATGGGCGGCGGCCACCCGGGACGCCTCGGCGGCGTCGGCCCGGTGCGCGGCGTACGCCTCGCCCAGCGTGCCGGCCGTCGGGGCCGCCGACACGGAGGGGGCCGGGGCCGGGGTCTCGGGGCGTGCGGCGCCGGCGAGGGGAAGGACCACGGCACCACAGATGAGCGCGGCGAGGACGGTACGACGCGCTGTGCTCACGCGCCGCCGCCAACCTGCCGCCGAACGGGACCCCATGGCCTCTCCCCTCCGACACGCCCGCCCATCGGGCCTGCCTGTAGGGGAAGTTATGAATCGGACCGGGTAACTCGCGTCCCGCCAGGGAGCTCACCTGCGGAGTAGCTCTCAGGTATTACGGGTACGACCGGGACCGCACCGTCACGGCACCCGGCACCGGCACGGGCACCGGCACCGGCACCGGCACCGCACTGCACCCCACCGGCACCGGCACCGGCACCGCACCGACACCCGCACCGGCCCCGCAACCGCCTCACCAAGCCAACTGCGCGATCTCCTCCGCCACCACCGCGCACGCGTCCGCCGCCGGATCGATCAACGGATAGTGGCCGACATCCTCCAGCAGCGTCACGCCCACCACCTCCCCGGCCCGCGCCGCCGCGTCGGCGTACGCCTCGGCGACCGCCTGCGGGACGTCCACGTCGGCGCGGCCCTGGACGAGGGTCGTCGCGATGCCGGTGGGCAGCAGCAGGGCGGGATCGGCGTACGGCCGGCGCTCCTCGAAGCTCTCGTCACCGCCCAGGAACTGGCGCGCCGCACCACCGCACACGTCCAGCGCCCCCGCGGCCTCGAAGTCGGCGATCGGCGCGAGGGCGACCACGCCACGCAAGGGCGCCGGGCGGTCCAGGTACCAGGGGGCGTCGGCGGGCAGCACGTGCCGGGCCGCCGCCCACAGGGCGAGATGACCACCGGCGGAGTGGCCGGTCACCACGACGCGGCCGGCGTCGGCCCGCGGGAGGTGCTGCCGCACCAGCGCGGGCAGCGCGTCCAGCGCGGCGGCCACGTCGTCGAGGGTGTCGGGCCAGCGACCCGCCACGGGGTCGCCCCCGGCCGCGTCCCCTCCCGCCGCGCCGCGCCGGTACTCGACGCTGCCGACGGCGAAGCCCCGGCGGGCCAGGAAGGCGGCGAACGGGCTGACATGGCGCCGGTCGTGCGGTGCCCGCCACGAGCCTCCGTGCAGGAGCACCACGACGGGCGCGGCGCCGCCCGGCCCGGCCGCACCGCGCGGGGCGTAGAAGTCGATCACCTGATCGGGGTGGTCGCCGTAGGAGGCGGTGGAGTCGGGATCGACCGCCGGGTGCGAGAAGGCCGATTTCTGCTCCGCGGCCTCCGCGGCGTCCCTCGCGGCGTCCCTCGCGGCATCGGTGCCCGGTCCTGCGGCGGCGTCCGGCATGCTCAACCTCTCAGCGGCGAAACGGTGTTGGCGGACCCGGGGGAAGGGAATCGGCCGTTGGCGGGACCGTATCAGGCCGGTGACGTGCGCGAACATGGGGATGTCACGCAGGGTGAAGGGGAACGGTTCGGCCCCGACCCTTGAAAGCGGGCTCCTCGTACGGCGTCCACCACGCGGTCAGCGAAGGCATCCGGCGCAGGTGCGGGACGACACGGACCGCCCCCGGAGGGAGCGGCCCGCAGGCCCCGCCGCTACCGGAGCGTCTGCGCCAGCACCGCCGCCGCCCGCTCCACGTCCGCGAAACCGACGTACAGCGGTGTGAAACCGAAACGCAGGACGTCCGGCGCGCGGAAGTCGCCGACGACCCCGCGCTCGATCAGCCGCTTCATGACCTCACCCGCGTCGTCACAGCGCAGCGCCACCTGACTGCCCCGCTCCGCGTGCGCGACCGGCGTCACGGACTCCACCCGGCCGCCGGGGACGTACTCCCCGACACAGCGCAGGAAGAAGTCCGTCAGCGCCAGGGACTTGGCCCGCACCGCCTCGACCGACACCCCGTCCCACACCTCCAGGGCCGCCTCCAGGGCGAGCATGGAGAGGATGTCCGGCGTCCCGACCCGGCCGCGCACCGCACCGGAGGCCGGCGCGTAGGCGGGCGTCATGCCGAAGGGCTCGGCGTGCGAGTTCCAGCCCGGGAGGGGGGAGTCGAACCGGCCCTGGAGGTCGCGGCGCACGTACAGGAACGCGGGCGAACCGGGGCCGCCGTTGAGGTACTTGTAGGTGCAGCCGACGGCCAGGTCCACGCCGTGCTCGTCGAGCCCGACCGGCAGCGCGCCCGCGCTGTGGCACAGGTCCCAGACCGCGTACGCCCCCGCCGCGTGCACGGCGGCGGTCAGCACGGGCAGGTCGTGCAGCCGGCCCGTGCGGTAGTCGACGTGGTTGAGCAGGACGGCGGCGGTGCGCTCCCCCAGCGCCGACGGCACCTCGGCCGGGGCGACCGGACGCAGGGCGCAGCCCGTCATCCGGGCCGCGGACTCGGCGATGTACCCGTCGGTGGGGAAGGTGGTGGCGTCGACGAGGATCTCGTCACGCCCCTCGCCCGCCATGCGTACGGCCGCCACGAGGGCCTTGAAGACGTTGACGCTCGTGGAGTCGCCCACCACGACCTGCCCGACCGCCGCGCCGACCAGCGGGGCGATCCGGTCGCCGATCCGCTCGGGCGCGGTCCACCAGCCGCTCTCCTCCCAGGACCGGATGCGCAGCTCGCCCCACTGGCGCCGTACGACGTCCGCCACGCGCGCGGGGACGTGCGCCGGGAGGACGCCCAGCGAGTTCCCGTCCAGGTACACGACGTCGTCGAGGACGAACCGCTCGCGCAGTGCCGCCAGCTCGTCGGCGGCGTCCAGCCGGCCGGCCTCACCGGCCAGGTCCCGCGGCTCGGACATACAGTCCTGCGGCTCGGACGTACGGTCCTGCGGCTCGGACATACGGTCCCGCGGCTCGGACGTACGGTCCCGGGGCTCAGACATACGGTCCCGCGGCTCAGACATACGACCGCGCCGTCCACAGCTCGGGGAAGACGTTGCCACGGGCCCGCTTCTCCAGCCAGGCCACCCCGGCGGAGCCGCCGGTGCCGGTCTTGGAGCCCATCGCGCGGCGGGTGGCGACCAGGTGGTCGTTGCGCCAGCGCCACACCAGCTCGGCGACGTCGGTGAGCGCCTCGCCGAGACGCGCCAGCTCGCCGTTCTGGTCGCCGGAGTAGACGGCCGTCCAGGCGGCCTCCACCTCGGGCGCCGCCTCGTACTTACGGGTGACGTCGCGCCGCAGCACGGCCTCCGGGATGTCGTACCCGCGCCGGGCGAGCAGCCGGACCACCTCGTCGTACAGGCACGGCTCGTGCAGCGCCTTCTCCAGCTCCGCGTGGACGCGGGGGGTGCCGCGGTGCGGGACGAGCATGGACGCGGACTTGTCGCCGAGCAGGAACTCCAGGCGGCGGTACATCGCCGACTGGAAACCCGAGCCCTCGCCGAGGGCGCTCCGGTAGGAGTTGAACTGGGCGGGCGTGAGGCCCGCGAGCGGCGTCCAGGAGGCGTTGAGCGCCTCCAGTTCCCGCACCGAACGCTTCAGCGCGTCGGTCGCCACCTGGATCCGGTCCTCGCGCAGGGCGCCGGCCGCGGTCTCCCACTCGTGGACGATGACGGTGAACCACAGCTCCATGACCTGGGTCGTGACCAGGAAGACCATCTCTCCGGGATCGTCGGAGAGGGTGTGCTGGAGGTGGGTGAGCACGTCCGCCTTGACGTAGTCCTCGTACGGCGTGCTGCCCTCGAAGTCGAGATTCGGGGCTTCGTGGGACATTGCTGTCTCCTGATGGCACTACGGGTAGCGGTCCGCCCTGCCGTTACCGGCACGGGGCCCCGGTCCCCAACGGCATCCTCCGCAATCGTGCCAGGAAACCGCAAGGCCCGCCCGCTCGCGGCGGGCGGGCCTTGGACGCGCCGGACCTCGACGCGGGAGGCGGGGCCTAGCCGAGCACCTCGGCCGCGGCGGGCGAGGAGTCCTTCAGGAACTGGCTGCAGCGCTCGTACTCCTCCTTCTCGCCGATCGCCTGGGCGGCGCGGGCGAGGGCGTGCAGGGCGCGCAGGAAGCCGCGGTTCGGCTCGTGCTCCCAGGGCACCGGGCCGTGGCCCTTCCAGCCGCTGCGGCGCAGGGAGTCCAGACCGCGGTGGTAGCCGGTACGGGCGTACGCGTACGACTCCACGACGCTGCCGCGCTCGAACGCCTCGTCGGCCAGCCGGGCCCAGGCCAGCGAGGACGTCGGGTACTTCGCCGCGACGTCGGCGGGCGAGGTCCCGCCCGCCAGCAGCTCACGCGGTCCCGGGTCGTCGGGGAGGTGGGTCGGGGGCGGTCCCCCGAGGAGGTTCTCGTGAATGGCCATGGCACAAGTCTGCGGCATGCGCGCCGCTCCCCCGCACGGGTCACCCGGACCTCGTCACGCCGCCCCTCCGCACGGATCGTCCGCCCCCGCCACGCCACCCCTCCCCCCACATCACCCTGTCCCACGACGCCACGCCACCCCTCCGCACGGATCACCCGCCCCCGCCACGCCACCCCTCCCCCCACACCACCCCTCCGCCCACGTCACGCCTCGTCGCGAACCCGCTCCCCCTCCAGCGGTGGCACCATGACCGAGCCGTGGGTACGGCACTCGGGCCGGCGGCAGTCCGGGCCCGGGCGGCGCACCGTCGCGAAGGCGGTCACGGAGCCCGCCACGAGGACGCCCGCGCAGATCAGCATGGCCGGTCCGAACGCGTCGTCGAAGGCCCGGGGCGACCGGTATGCCTCCTCGCCCATCCCCGTGAGCAGCGGCAGCGCGGCGACCGCGACGAGGCCCGCCGCACGGGCCGCCGCGTTGTTGACGCCGCTGGCCAGCCCGGCCCGCGCGGTGTCCACGGCGGCCAGCACGGTCGCCGTCAGCGGGGCGACCAGCGTGACCATGCCGAGGCCGAGCACCAGCAGGGCGGGCAGCACGTCGGCGGTGTACGAGGCGCCCGGCCCGACCCGCAGCATCAGCACCATCCCGGCCGCGCACAGCAACGGGCCCACACCGAGCTGGAGCCGGGGGCCCAGACGCTCCGCCAGCTCACCCGAGCGGGCGGAGAACAGCAGCATCAGGACCGTCGTCGGCAGCAGGGCCGTACCGGCGGCCAGCGCGGACCAGCCCACGACGACCTGGAGCTGGAGCGCCGCGAGGAAGAAGAAACCGCCGAAGGCCGCGTACACGCACAGCGTGACCACGTTGACCGCCACGAACTGACGGGAGGCGAAGACGTCCAGCGGCATCATCGGGTCCCTGCCGCGCCGCTCGACGACGACGAAGGCCACCGCCGCCGCCGCTCCCGCCACCGCGCTGAGCGTCACCGCCCAGGTCCCCGTACGCGCCTCGATCAGCGCGAAGGTGAGCAGTGCGAGGGCCGCCGCGCCGAGGGCCGCGCCGAGCACGTCGAAACGGGAGTGGGCGCGCTCGTCCGAGGACTCCGGCACGTGCCGCAGGGCGATCGGCGCGCACAGCAGCGCCAGCGGGACGTTGAGCAGGAACACCCAGCGCCAGCCCGGGCCGTCCACCAGCCAGCCCCCGAGGAACGGCCCCACCGCCGCGCCGACACCCCCGAAGCCCGACCAGAGGCCCACCGCGCGGCCCCGGTCGTCGGGGTGGAAGGAGGCCTGGATGAGGGCGAGGGAGCCGGGTGTGAGCAGCGCACCGCCGACGCCCTGGAGGGCGCGGGCGGCGATCAGGGTCCCCGCGTTCGGCGCGAGGCCGCACAGCAGGGAGGCGGCGGCGAACCACAGCACGCCGACGACGAAGATCCGGCGGCGGCCGAAACGGTCGCCGAGGGCGCCGCCGAGGAGGATCAGCCCGGCCAGCGTGACCATGTAGGCGTTGACCGTCCACTGGAGCGCGGCGAGGTCGGCGTCGAGGTCGCGGCCGATCCGGGGCAGCGCGACGTTGACGACGGTCGAGTCCAGCAGGGCCATGCCGGACCCGAGGACGGTGGTCAGCAGGATCCACTTGCCCTGCGGTGAGGCCAGCCGGACGTCGGGCATGCCCCAGGTATACAGCGAGCCCGGCGCGCGGGGGCGCCGGGCTCGTGCGAACGGTCGACGAAAACGACCGGTGTTACTTGATCCGCTGACCCGCCGAACGCAGGTGACCGCAGGCCTCGACGACCCGGGCGGCCATGCCGGCCTCGGCGAGCTTGCCCCAGGTGCGCGGGTCGTAGGTCTTCTTGTTGCCGACCTCGCCGTCGACCTTCAGGACGCCGTCGTAGTTGCGGAACATGTGGTCGACGACCGGACGCGTGAAGGCGTACTGGGTGTCGGTGTCGATGTTCATCTTGACCACGCCGTTCTCCAGCGCGGTCGCGATCTCCTCGGCGGTGGAGCCGGAGCCGCCGTGGAAGACGAAGTCGAACGGCTTGCTGCCGGCCGGCTGCCCGTGCTTCGCGGCGATGCCCTCGTTCAGCTCCTTGAGCAGCTCGGGGCGGAGCACGACGTTGCCCGGCTTGTACACGCCGTGGACGTTGCCGAAGGACGCGGCGAGCAGGTAGCGGCCCTTCTCGCCCAGGCCCAGGGCCTCGACGGTGCGGACCGCGTCGTCGACCGTCGTGTAGAGGGAGTCGTTGATCTCGTGGGAGACGCCGTCCTCCTCGCCGCCGGTCGGGGTGATCTCGACCTCGAGGATGATCTTCGCGGCGCGGGCGCGCTCCAGCAGCTCGGTGGCGATGGAGAGGTTGTCGGCGAGGGTCTCGGCGGAGCCGTCCCACATGTGCGACTGGAACAGCGGGTTGCGGCCGGCCTGGACGCGCTCCTCGGAGACCGCCAGCAGCGGACGGACGTACCCGTCGAGCTTGTCCTTGGGGCAGTGGTCCGTGTGCAGGGCGACGGTGACGTCGTACTTCTCGGCCACGATGTGCGCGAACTCGGCGAGGGCGACGGCGCCGGTCACCATGTCCTTGTTGTGCTGGCCGCCCAGGAACTCGGCGCCGCCGGTGGAGATCTGGACGATGCCGTCGCTCTCCGCCTCCGCGAAACCGCGCAGGGCCGCGTGCAGCGTCTGGGAGGAGGTCACGTTGATGGCCGGGTAGGCGAACTTTCCTGCCTTCGCCCGGTCCAGCATCTCGTTGTAGACCTCGGGAGTTGCGATGGGCATGTCCGCTCCTTGTATGTGCGGGTGGGCGTGATACGTGCTTGGGCCCTGACCTAGACCATGGGGGGCGACGTCATCGTCGGCCCCATCCTTCCAGACGGACCGGGATACTCCGAGTGGACGTCCGCCCGCTGGGCGGTACCGTCCCGGGCGGGCCTCAGTCCAGGCCCAGCTCGTCCTTGTCGAACGCGTACCGGTACGGCACCCCCGCGCCCTGCTCGATCTTCTCCGCGGCACCCGTCGCCCGGTCGACGATGGTCGCGACGGCCACGACCTCGGCACCGGCCTCGCGCACGGCCTCGACGGCGGTGAGCGGGGAGCCGCCGGTGGTGGAGGTGTCCTCGACGACCAGGACGCGGCGGCCCTTGATGTCCGGGCCCTCGACGCGTCGCTGCAGACCGTGCGCCTTGGCGGCCTTGCGGACGACGAAGGCGTCCAGGTGCCTGCCGCGCGCGGCGGCGGCGTGCAGCATGCTCGCGGCGACCGGGTCGGCGCCCATGGTCAGCCCGCCGACCGCGTCGAAGTCCAGGTCGTCGGTCAGGTCCAGCAGCACCTGCCCGACCAGCGGCGCGGCCTCGCCGTCCAGGGTGATGCGGCGCAGGTCGACGTAGTAGTCGGCCTCCAGACCCGAGGAGAGGGTCACCTTGCCGTGCACCACGGCCTTGTCCTTGATCTGCTGCAGCAGCGCCGCGCGTACATCCGTCATGCGCACCAGCTTAGAGCCGGGTCCAGCTCCAGGTCGTCGTGGCCTCCAGCGGCTCCAGGGGCGTGACCAGGCGCGGGAGGGTGTTCAGGCCGTCGGGCGGCCCGGTCTGCGGCTCCACGCAGACGGCCGCCTCCTGCTCGTCGTAGACCACGACCCACTGCTCGGGGCTGGTCACCCGCAGCTCCAGCCGGCCGGGCCAGGTCAGGGTGACGTCGACACCGTCGGGCATGCCGAAGCAGTCGTCCCAGGGGCCGGGCTTCGGGTCGACGCGGTGACCGGTGGGGAGGTGGTCGTCGCCGCGCTCCTCCTGCCAGGCGGGGTCGAAGGCGACCGCCACGTCCGCGCCGTCGAGGGTGCGGTGGAACCACGGGTGCCAGCCGAGCTGCGCCGGGAAGGACGACTCGTACGTCTCCACCGACATGGTCAGCGTCAGCGCGTCCTCGCCGAGCGCGATCACCTGGGTGACACGGCCCGGGTAGGGCCAGGGGTCGGCCAGGTCGTACGTGAGGACGGCCTCGTCGGCGGTGACGCGGGAGGTGTGCCAGGCGGCGTCGCGGGCGGTGCCGTGGATGGCGTGCGGCGGTGAGTTGAGCGGCATGTGGTGGACCGCGGCGCCGTCCCGGAAGCGGCCCTCCCGGATACGGCCGCACCAGGGGACCATCGGGAAGCAGCCGTAGCGCTCGCCCTGCCGGAGCAGTTCCGTGCCGCCGACGCGCAGCCCGCCGATCCGGCCGCCGTTGCCCGGCAGCACGGTCGCCTCCGCGTCACCCGCGGTCAGCGTGATGGGTTCGTTGCTCACGCCTCGACCCTACTGGGGCGATCAAGAGGGCCCCAGCCGGTCGCCGCGGCGGCGCCCGCCGGCGTTCAGCGGCGCTTGCGCAGCGCGCGGCCCACGACGATCGCCGACGCCACGACCAGCGCCGCCGCCGGGGCGGCCCAGCGCAGGGGCGCACCGGCCACGCCGGCCTGCGGCGCGGGGACGGGGGCGTACCGGCCGCGCGGCGGAGCGTGGTCCACCTCCTCGGCGCTGCGGCCGATCATCGTCCGCCGCGCGTGCGCGGCCTCGGCGGGGGGTTCGGGGGCGGCGGGGGGTCCGGGGGCCGCAGGGGGTCCGGAGGCGGCTGGAGGCTCGGGGACCGCAGGAGGCTCAGGAGCCGCAGGGGGTCCGGAGGCGGCTGGAGGCTCGGGGACCGCAGGAGGCTCAGGAGCCGCAGGGGGTCCGAAGGCGGCTGAAGGCTCAGGAGTCGCAGGAGCCCCAGGGACCTCGGGGGCGCCCGGCTCATCCCGATCACCGTGTCCGTCGCGCTCCTCCTCGGCGGGCTCAGCCCCTGCGGGCTCACCCCCGGCAGGCTCACCCCCGGCAGGCTCACCCCCGGCAGGCTCACCCCCGGCGGGCTCACCCCCGGCGGGCTCACCCCCGGCGGGCTCGTCCCCGGCGGGCTCCTCCGGGTCCGGGAGGGAGGGCGGGCGGCTCCCGGCGCCCGCGGCGGTGGGCGGCTCCGCCCGCGTCGTCCCCGGCCGTTCCGCTTCCACGGCCGCGCCCAGGTTCTCCGCGAAACGGGTCAGCAGCCGGCCGGCGGCCGACGTCACCACGTCCGCCGGCAGCTCCGTGACCCGTCCGTCGGCGGCGGCCGTACCGGTGACCGCCAGGGTGCACCCGCCGTCGGCGTCCGCCACCCGGAGCGTGAGCGCGAGCGTGACCGTGCCGGTGCCGCGCGACTCGGTGGCGACGCCCTCGACGGCGTAGGCGCCGTCCGAGCGCCCGGACAGCCGCAGGGAACCCCGGTAGGTGATGGAGTGACTGCCGAAGCGCACCTTCAGCCGTCCCGTGACGGGTGCGGCGCCGGCGTCCTGCTGGAGCCCCGGCACCGCCCGGGCGACCCGGACCGGGTCGGCCAGCACGTCCCTGAGCCGCTCGGCCGGAACCGGAACGAACACCTCATGCTCCATGTCAGCGCAGCCTACCCAGCGGGCGCCCACCGCACCCCCCGACGGCACAAACTCACCCACCGCACGCCGGTACCGGAAACGCGCCCCGGCACCGGGAGCGCGCCTCAGTACCGCGGATGCACCAGCGTGGACGGCGGCAGCCCGGTGAGCCGCGTGCGGGAGGCCGCGCGGGCGTCCCGGAGCAGGGACGCGGAGGTGAGGGTGCGCGGGCGCGGGGCCGCCGGGTCGAGGCGCAGGGCGGGGGGCGTGCGGGCGGCCAGCAGGAAGCCCCGGTCGCGGGCGGTGCGGGGATGCCCCCCGGCCCCCTGGTGAGGGCCCGGCGCGCGGCGCCCCGCCCGCTCGGCGACGCGGTAGGCGACGGTCCGCAGGCCGGCCGCGCGGAGCGTGGCGTCCACCGTCCAGAAGGTCCGGGGACGGGCGGCCACCGGTCCGGCGTGCACGGCCAGCCGCCCGTCGGGGGCGAGCACCCGCCGCAGCAGCCCGTAGAACTCCTGCGAGTACAGCTTCGTGCCGGCCGTGAACCCCGGGTCGGGCAGGTCCGAGACGACCACGTCGTACGTCGCGGTGGGCGTCGAGCGCAGCCTGCGGAAGGCGTCGGATCCGACGACGCGGAGGCGCGGATCGGCGTAGGAGTGCTCGTTCAGGGTGGACAGGCCGGGGTCGTGCCGGGCCAGCCGGACCAGCCCGGGGTCGAGTTCGACGACGTCGACGCGGCGCACGCCCGGATGGCGCAGCACCTCCCGCGCGGCGAATCCGTCGCCGCCGCCGAGGATGAGCACGCGCGCGTGCGGACCGCTCATGGCGGGATGCACCAGGGCCTCGTGCCCGCGCCGCCCGTCGTCGGCGCTGAGCCACAGCCGCCCGTCGAGGAACAGGTCCAGGGGCCGCCCGTCGGTGTCGCCGGTGAGGACGACCTCCTGCACGCCGGTCCGGACGGCCACGCGGACGTCCTGCCCGTACACGGCGTGCCGGGCGGCGCGTTCGAAGTCGTCGGCGAGGACGGTCGCCGTGGCGAGCAGGCTCAGCACCACGGCGTTGGCGGTCAGCAGCAGCCAGCGGGCCCGGCCGGTCATGTCGTGCCGGAACAGGCCGAGGACCAGCGCGGCGCCGACGAGCACGTTGACGGTGCCGGTGACCAGCGCGCCGGTCAGCTGGCCGAGGAAGGGCAGCAGCACGAAGGGGAAGGCGAGGCCGCCGACGAGCGCGCCGACGTAGTCCGCGGCGAACAGGTCCGCGACGGCGCCGCCCGCGTCCTGGCGGCGGACGCGCTGGATCAGCTCCATCAGGAGCGGCACCTCCGCGCCGATCAGCACGCCGATCGTGAGCGAGAAGGCGACCAGGAGGACGTGCGGGGCGTAGGCCCACGGGCCGCCCCAGCCTCCGGTCCAGGCGAAGACGGCGTAGAGCACCATCGCGCTGAGTCCGCCGACGAGGGCGAGGACCGCCTCGACGGCGCCGAAGCCGGCCGCGGCGAACCGGCGCAGCCGTTTGGCGGCGAGCGAGCCGATGCCCATGGCGAAGACCATGACGGACAGCACGACGGAGGCCTGGGTGACCGAGTCGCCGATCAGGTACGAGGCGAGGGCGACCAGTTCGAGTTCGTAGACGAGCCCGCAGGCCGCGCAGACGAAGACGCCCGCCAGCACCAGGAACCGCCCCGTGGCCGGCCGGACGGGAAGCCGCGCCGCCACTCCGGCGCGGGAGCCACCGTCCCCGCGGGAGACGTGCCCGGCGCGCGGGTGGCCGCGACTGCCGGGAGGTCGCCTGCCGGGGCCGTCCGGGGAGCCGCCGGGGCCGGCCCAGGACGGCGGAGAGCCGGGCGGAGCGGGCGCGTGCGGATCGATCACGGGGTGACGTTACGTCACTCCAGCATCGCCCTTCGTCACCCACACGTGTGAAACTGACGTTCCCTCGGGCACCGCAGGTTTATCCGCCACCCGCCCAGGCCGCCCCCGGCCGTTCCCCCGCCCCTCGTCCCACGCACCCGGCCACACCCCCGCGCTCACACCCCCGACGGACTGAGCTGCGACGTCGGCACCCGGACGCCCACCCTCGTCCGGGTCGCGACCAGATGGCCGTCCTGCGGATAGGCGTGCCAGGTCCGCCAGTGCACCTGGCCCTCGTGGCGCTGGACCAGCAGCGCGGTGAAGGCGTGCGGGCTGCCGGGGAAGACGCCGGCCAGCCCGTGCGGGTGGTCGGCGACCAGGGCCAGCAGCTCCTGCGCGCGGCCGGCGAAGGAGCCCGGCGTCAGCACCTCCACGCGGGCGGCGAACTCGTACTCCCAGTCGCCCTTTCGCTTGGCGACGCCCAGCGGCAGGGGCGTGCTGGAGCCGGGGATGCACGCCACGGTCTCCGAGCAGCTGCCCCGCTCCTCCTCCAGCAGCACCTGGTGGGAGGCCCCCAGGAGACGCAACTGGAGCTTGGCGCCCTCCAGTTCGAGGTCGAGGCTGGCGAGCGCGGGCAGTGGCTCGCGCCCCAGGGCCCAGGCGAGGTCCGCGGCGCGCGTGTCGGTGTAGGCGGTGTTCAGGGTCGTGAGCATGGATCGGCTCCGCAAGCACACAAGGAGAGGAAGGTGTGGGGCCTGCGCATCCCGGTCACTGCCGGGGATGCGGCCCGCTCAGCCCAGTCGGCCGGTCAGGAGGGGGGTCAACAGGTCGTCCGAGGAGCTGCGTTGGTGAGGGAGAGGGAATCATGAACTGTGGCGCCACCACAGCGTTTTTACCCAACATCGTGGGGTTTCCATCCCTCAGGGGGCTCCACAGCTCAATTGTTCAACCAGGGCGCACACCCCGCCCGCGCGGCGCGCGCCGGTGTGTGGGAGCGCCCACCGGGTGTGTTTCCCGGCGGGCGCTCGTGGTGGGGACGCGGGGCCCGGCCCAGGCACGGGCCCCGTGGTGCGGATGCGGTCCCCCGTGGAGCTCAGTTGCCCCGTGTCAGCTGCCTCCGCCGCATCCGCCGCCGCCCCCTCCTCCGCAGGACGACGACCCGCCTCCGCAGGACGAACCGCCGCCGCAGGAGGAACTCCCGCCCCCGCCGCAGGACGAGCCACCGGCGGAACTCGAGTGGTGCCCGCCCGAGGACGAGCCGTCGGCCCACCAGCTGCTGCGGCCACGCCGCCCGTAGCGGCCGCGACCGCTGTGGCCGGTGCGCCCGCCTCCGCTGCGTACACCGGCTACGAGCGCTGCCACCAGCACGACTCCGAACACGACCAGGATGATGCTCATGATCATGGCGCCACCCTCCTTCCGCTTCCCGGGCTCGCGCCCGGACGTCCCCCGAAGCAGCCCCCCGTCGGGCGCCCCGCTCTCTGAGTGAAGCCCGGCGATCCGCTCGACCGTCGGCCGGTGGAGCTCGTCGCGTGAACGGGAGATGCCCTCCGCCGCCACGCGCCAAAGCAGAGTTGAGGAACTCCAGAGCTTCGGCGCAGGATGACCGCCATGACCCCCAAGAGCTCCAGCGCACGCCCCCTCCTCAACCGCCGGCTCGCCGAGTTCGGGACGACGATCTTCGCCGAGATGTCCGCCCTGGCCCAGACGACCGGGGCGATCAACCTGGGCCAGGGCTTCCCGGACACCGACGGCCCCGAAGCGGTCCGGGAGGCCGCCGTACGGGCACTGCGCGACGGGCGCGGCAACCAGTACCCGCCGGGTCCGGGCGTCCCCGAGCTGCGCGCCGCCGTCACCGCCCACCAGCACCGCCACTACGGCCTGTCCTACGACCCCGACACCGAGGTCCTGGTCACCGCCGGCGCCACCGAGGCCATCGCCGCCTCGCTGCTCGCCCTGCTGGAGCCCGGCGACGAGGTCGTCGCGCTGGAGCCGTACTACGACTCGTACGCGGCCTGCATCGCGATGGCAGGCGGCACGCGCGTACCGGTCACCCTGCGTCCGCATATGACGGCGGACGGGCAGGGCACCTTCCGCCTCGACCTCGACGAGCTGCGCGCCGCGGTCACCGACCGCACCCGCCTGCTGCTGCTGAACACCCCGCACAACCCGACCGGCACGGTCCTGACCCGCGAGGAACTGGCGGCGATCGCCGAGCTGGCGGTGGAGCGGGACCTGCTGGTGGTGACGGACGAGGTCTACGAGCACCTGGTCTTCGACACGGCCGAGCACATCCCGCTGGCGACCTTCCCGGGGATGCGCGAGCGCACGGTGACCATCGGTTCGGCCGACAAGACCTTCTCCTTCACCGGCTGGAAGGTCGGCTGGATCACCGCCGCGCCCGCCCTGGTCACGGCGGTCCGCTCGGCCAAGCAGTACCTGACGTACGTGGCCTCCGGCCCCTTCCAGTACGCGGTGGCCGAGGCGCTGGCGCTGCCCGACGCGTACTTCGACGCGTTCCGCGCCGACATGCTCGCCAAGCGGGACCTGCTGGCGGCGGGCCTGGCGGACGCGGGCTTCGGCGTGTACCGCCCCTCCGGGACGTACTTCGTCACCACCGACATCCGCCCCCTGGGCGAGAGCGACGGCTTCGCCTTCTGCCGCGCCCTGCCGGAACGCGCGGGCGTCGTCGCCGTCCCCAACGCGGTCTTCTACGACCACCGGGAGGAGGGCGCCCCCTTCGTCCGGTTCGCGTTCTGCAAGCGGGTCTCCGTGCTGGAGGAGGCGGTGGGCCGCCTGAAGACGCGGGCGCGCTGAGACGGCGGGAGCCCGGCCCCGCGGTCGGTACCGGGCCGGGCTCCGCTCACGTCGTGGGGCGGGCTACTCGCCGTCCTCGTCCTTCGGCTTCTCCGCCTCGTTGACCTCCTGCTCCAGGCCGAGCTGCTCCACGAGCCACCGGTCGAACTCGATGGCGGCGCGGACCCAGCTGACCGTCGAGGAGACGAAGTGCTCCAGGCTGACGCCCATGCCGATCAGCATCTGCGCCTCGCCGATCAGGCGGACCGTGCCGTCGTCGTGGGTGTGGGAGTACACCTTGGGCCACAGGGTGCGCCGGTTCCAGTCGTCGATCGACTCCAGCAGCTGGGGCTTCTCGTCGATCTGGTGGGACCGGTCGTAGAACGTGCGCACCGAGAAGACCTGCTGGTCGCCCTCGCCGCGGAACATGAAGTACGTACGGAACTGCTCCCACGGCGCCGCGAGGTCACCCTCGTCGTCGACGACGTACTTGAGCTCCATCTGTTCGAGGAGCTGCTTCACAAGATCCTGATCCGGGACGACGGGGCCCGCCGGTCCTTGGGGCTGCGGCTCGGGCTGGCCCCCGAAGTTCGGAATCGAGGACGGGTCGATGGTCACCGTGAATTTCCCTTCGTACGGATCTGGCCATCCTCCCCCATGCGGGGAGGGGCGTGGCAAGCCCGCCGGGGCCCTGTCAGCCCTGGGCTGACATGATCCGGCCGGTCGGGTGGACGCGGGACGGACGGGGGCGGGCGACGGTGCGGACACGGAACGCGACGACGGGCGACGGCGGCGGAGCGCGGGTGCCCCGGGGGCGAACCAGGTGGCGGCTGTTCGCGGGCCTCGCGACGCTTCCGGTGCTGGTCCTGCTGCCTCTCCTCGTCGCCCTCGTGGGGACCGTCCTCTCCGAGTCGGACGGCCGGGGCGAGGGCAGGGCGGCCGAGCACGTCCCCTGCTCCGAGGCCCTGCGGTTCGGTGGCGCAGCCCTGCCGGACGGCGCGCGCCCGGTCGGGGCGTGCACGTTGCAGGGCTTCCAGGACACTCACTACGGCGCCGCCTTCCGCATGCCCCGCACGGGTGTCCAGGACTGGCTCGCGCACACCTACCCGGACGCCCCCGCGGCCCGGAGGGACACCTGCGTGGGCGGCGGCGATCTGTGTCTGGATCTGGGTCCCGCGCGGGGGCTGCCGGACGGGGTGGACGCCCACGCGGTCCGGGTGCGGGTGGAGTACGAGGCGGCGGGGACGGCACTGGTGCGGTTCGCCGCGTTCACCCTGTGACCCACGGCGGCCCGCCACCCCCGGGGGGTGACGGGCCGCGCGGGGAGGACGGGACCGCGGGGTTACAGGGTCTTGCCGCTCGCCGGACCCACGATCAGCTCGTCGCCGAAGCGGTCGACGCGGACCGTGTCGCCGTCCTTGATCTCGCCGGAGAGGATCTCGCGGGCGAGCCGGTCGCCGATCGCCGTCTGCACCAGGCGGCGCAGCGGACGGGCACCGTACGCGGGGTCCATGCCCTCGACGGCCAGCCACTCCAGTGCCTCGTCGGTGACCTCCAGGGTGAGGCGGCGCTCGGCGAGCCGCCGGGCGAGCGCGCCGATCTGGAGGCGCGCGATGCGGCTCAGCTCGTCCTTGTTCAGCGCCGAGAAGACGACGAGGTCGTCGAGCCGGTTGAGGAACTCCGGCTTGAAGGAGGCGCGGACCACCTCCAGCACCTGCTCCTTCTTCTCCGTCTCGCTGCTCACCGGGTCGACCAGGTACTGGCTGCCCAGGTTGGAGGTGAGGACGAGGATGGTGTTGCGGAAGTCGACGGTGCGGCCCTGTCCGTCGGTGAGCCGCCCGTCGTCCAGCACCTGGAGCAGGATGTCGAAGACCTCGGGGTGCGCCTTCTCCACCTCGTCCAGCAGCACGACCGTGTACGGCCGCCGCCGGACCGCCTCGGTGAGCTGGCCGCCCTCCTCGTAGCCGACGTATCCGGGCGGGGCGCCCACCAGCCGGGCGACGCTGTGCTTCTCGCTGTACTCCGACATGTCGATGCGGACCATGGCCCGCTCGTCGTCGAAGAGGAAGTCCGCGAGCGCCTTGGCCAGCTCGGTCTTGCCGACACCGGTGGGCCCGAGGAAGAGGAACGACCCGGTGGGCCGGTCGGGGTCGGCGATGCCGGCCCTGCTGCGCCGTACGGCGTCGGAGACGGCCCGTACGGCCTCGCCCTGCCCGATGAGCCGCTTGCCCAGCTCGTCCTCCATCCGCAGCAGCTTCTGCGTCTCGCCCTCCAGCAGCCGCCCGGCGGGGATGCCGGTCCAGGAGGCGACGACGTCCGCGATGTCGTCGGCGCCGACCTCCTCCTTGACCATGGTGTCCTTGGCGACCTCCTCCTCGGCCTCGGAGGCGGCCTCCAGGTCGCGCTCCAGGGTGGGGATCTCGCCGTAGAGGAGCTTGGAGGCGGTGTCGAAGTCGCCGTCGCGCTGGGCGCGTTCGGCCTGCCCGCGCAGCTCGTCGAGCTTCTCCTTCAGCTCGCCGACCCGGTTGAGGGACTGCTTCTCCTTGTCCCAGCGGGCGTTGAGGCCGCGCAGCTCCTCCTCCTTGTCGGCGAGGTCGCGGCGCAGCTTCTCCAGCCGCTGGAGGGAGGCCGCGTCGGTCTCCCTGCCGATCGCCAGCTCCTCCATCTTCAGCCGGTCGACGGCGCGCTGGAGTTCGTCGATCTCGACGGGGGACGAGTCGATCTCCATGCGCAGCCGCGAGGCGGCCTCGTCGACGAGGTCGATGGCCTTGTCGGGCAGGAAGCGGGAGGTGATGTACCGGTCGGACAGGGTGGCGGCGGCGACCAGCGCGCTGTCCGCGATCTGCACCTTGTGGTGGGCCTCGTAGCGTCCCTTGAGTCCGCGCAGGATCGCGATCGAGTCCTCGACGGTCGGCTCGGCGACCAGCACCTGCTGGAAGCGGCGCTCCAGCGCCGGGTCCTTCTCGATCCGCTCCCGGTACTCGTCCAGCGTCGTCGCGCCGACCATGCGCAGCTCGCCCCGCGCCAGCATGGGCTTCAGCATGTTCCCGGCGTCCATGGCGGAGTCGCCGCCGGCCCCGGCCCCCACGACGGTGTGCAGCTCGTCGATGAAGGTGATGATCTGCCCGTCGGAGTCCTTGATCTCGGCGAGGACCGTCTTCAGCCGCTCCTCGAACTCACCGCGGTACTTGGCCCCGGCGACCATGGCCCCCAGGTCCAGCGCGACCAGCCGCTTGCCCTTCAGCGACTCGGGCACGTCCCCCTTGACGATCCGCTGGGCGAGCCCCTCGACCACGGCGGTCTTGCCGACGCCGGGCTCACCGATGAGGACGGGGTTGTTCTTGGTGCGCCGGCTGAGCACCTGCACCACCCGGCGGATCTCCTGATCCCGCCCGATGACCGGATCGAGCCTGCCCTCGCGGGCGGCTTCGGTGAAGTCCGTACCGAACTTCTCCAGGGCCTTGTACTGGCCCTCGGGGTCGGCGGTGGTCACGCGTCGCCCTCCCCTGGCCTTGCGGAAGGCCTCCTGCAGCTTCTTCGCACTGGCGCCCTGCCCCTCCAGTACCTCACCGGCCGCGCCGCCCTTCGCGGCGATGCCGAGGAGCAGGTGCTCGGTGGAGAGGTACTCGTCCCCGAGATCCTTGGCGCGGGCCTGGGCGTCGGCGACCACGGCGAGCATCTCACGGCTCGGCTGCGGCGGTGCGACGGTGGACCCGGTCACGCTGGGCAGCCCGGCGACGATGCGCTCGGCGCCGGAACGCACGGCCGCGAGGTCGGCCTCGACGGCGGCGAGCAGGTCGGTGATGTTCTCGTTGTCCTGCCCCTGGAGCAGAGCCAGGAGCAGGTGGGCGGGGGTGAGGTCGGCGTTCCCCTCGGTCACGGCGTGGTTGCTGGCCGCGTTGATCGCGTCCCGGCTCCGGTTGGTCAGCTCGGCGTCCACGTTCTGGCTTCCCTCCTTGCGTCGGCCGTCGGCGGTCCGGCCATGTCTCCCAGTGCTGACTCAGACAACGTACACAAAGTTGAGTCTATTCCACTCAAGGCAGAAGCGGCACCGGTCCCCTCCGGGGGATGACGCACGAGTTCCCCCTCCGCGGGCGTCCGTGCCGCGCGAGGGGTTTTCCGGCCAGGCCGGCGAGCGGGCGATACCCGGAGATATCACCGCATACGACAGCGGCGTCACCGTGTTCAGGTCACGGTGACGCCGCTGCCGGGGGGAAGCACCTGAGCGATTTGTTACGACGGGGGAATCGCGTCAGGCACTGCGGGGGGTGGCCGAGATGGTCCTCACTTCAGGGTCCTCCGGCTGCGCAAGCCGGTGGTCCCTCTGGTCCAGGTTCACAAAGATCATTCCGTACCGGATGGCACACCGCACGGGCTGCGGAGCACCTCGCGGCCGCCGCAGGCACCGGTACGCCCGCACGTCGCCGTCCTCGTCCAGCGTGACGACGACCGGCTCGCCGAAGACGGTCACCATCAGGGAGTCACCGGAGTGGGGGATCGCGGTGACCAGGTCGATGAAGTGCCAGCCGGAGCGGTAGGCGGTGGCCATTTCTCGGCGGAAGGAGCGGTCGTCTGGAGGATTGGTCATCGCGATCAGTCCCACGTACTGTCGGCCGGAACAGCCGCCGGCTCACCCTTGGGGCCCGTGACCGCCAAGAAGTGAACGCCACCCGCTTCGTGCTCGTCGCTCTTCGTACCGGAGAGGCCTGACAGCGCACCCATGGCCACAACGGCGGAGAAGGCGACAGCAAGCACCGAGCGAAGCATTCTGATACGCATAGTCGGCTTCGTCCTCACTTGATGGTCCCTCATTCCCCCGTCGGATAAGACGATGGCTCATTCGGGCACGTCATGGCCACACAATCGGTGCATCATGTTCCTGCACGTTCAGGACCCTGGGGGGTGGAGATTTGGTGACAAAGTGGACTAATTGGGATCATCCCCATACAGGAACCGAGCTGTGCCCGGAAGGAAGTCGCCTCTACGCGCACGCCCTGAGGACTGGGCGCATACCGAGAACAGACGTCGAGGCGACCCCGTGCCTGATGGAACTCGGCCTCCTCCACCCCGACCCGGACGATGCCGACTGGATGCGTCCGGTGCCGCCGTCGATCGCTCTGGCCCAACGGCTCAATCCCATCGAACGCGAAATCACCGAGCAGCGTCGGCTGTCCATAGCGATGGCTGAACTCTTCGAACCGTTCATGGACATCAGCACCCAACAGACGAGTCCCGCGCACTCCATCACGGTCCTGGAAGGCCTCGACCGGATCAACGCGGCACTCGACCTGGCAACCGCCCAGTGCCAGACCGAGATGCTCACCATTCAGCCGAGCGGCCACCGACGCCCCGAGAACCGGCTGCTGGAGGGACTGGAACGCGACAAGCCGTTGATCGAACGAGGTGTGCGTATCCGTACGCTCTACCAGCACACCGCACGGTTCAGCCCCGACCGGCTCGCCTACGCAGATCACTTCAGCGAGGGCAAGGTCGAATACCGCACCATCGACGAACTCGTGGAACGCCTCATCATCTGCGACGAGTCCGTGGCCTTCATCCCCGTCCGCGACGACCGACAGGTTGCTCTGGAACTCCGTCACCCGGGCCTCGTCCGGTACCTGATCAGGGTCTTCGAGTTCATCTGGAGCCGAGCCGTCCCGCTCACGGCGGGCGCTCCCTACGAGACGGCGCCCGACGGCATCACCGACATCCAGCACTCCATCGCGAAGCTCCTCGTCGAGGGCCACGTCGACGAGGCCATCGCCCGCCGCCTCGGCATGAACGTTCGCACCTGCCGGGCCCACATCGCCAAATTGGCCCTGGCCCTGGGCAGCGGCAGCCGTGCCCAACTCGGCTATCTCATAGCCCAGTCGGGGATCCTGGAGCAGGGGCCCCCGAGCGTGGGAGCGGAGCACCGCTCATGAGGGACGAGACGCACCAGCACGATGGTGAGGAGCTGTGCGGGGCAGGTCTCGAGCTCTACTCGCGGGCGCTGCGTGAGGGTCATGTGTCCAGTGTCGCGACCACAACGGCACCCTGCCTCATCGACATCGGGCTCCTGCACCCGGCCGTGGACGACCTGAACCGGCTGGAGCCCGTCTCACCGACGGTCGCCCTCCAGCGGCTGCTGCGCGCCTCGGAGGACCGCATTGCCGACGAGAGGCGACGCTGCCAGCGCATCGCCGACACCTTCGAGTCCCTCATGCGCGTCGGCGCACACAGCGCGGCGAACGAGGAGACCCCGACGCTGCGAATCCTCGGCAGCAAGGAGCGGACGGGTCGGGCCATCGAGGAGGCCATGGACGAGGGCCGGCAAGAGCTGCTCGCGATCCAGCCCCACGACCCGAGCGTCACCCAGCGCCCGCACATCCTCGAAGGGGCCATGAGACGGGACCAGGCCTTCCTCGACCAAGGCGCCCGCATCCGCGTGCTCTATCAGCACACCGTTCGTCACGCTCCATACACGCGCGCCCGCTACGAGCAACTGACCGGCGACGTGGAAGCCCGCAGCCTCGACGAGATCACCGAGCGCCTGATCGTCGTCGACCGCGCCGTCGCCTTCATCCCCGCCAGCGCCGACCGCGCCCTCGCCCTCGAAGTCCGCCACCCCGCCCTGATCGCCTACTTCGTCAACACCTTCGACCGCCTCTGGCGCCTCGCCACCCCCATGCACCCCCAGGCCGTGCAGCCACCGACGCTCAACGGCATCACCCCCCGCCAACGCGCCATAGCGACCCTCCTCGTCGAAGGCCACACCGACGCCGACATCGCCGACCGCCTCGGCATGAACGTCCGCACCGCACGCGTCCACATCGCCAAGCTCGCCGCGACCCTGGGCAGCGACAGCCGAGCCCAGCTCGGCTACCTCATCGGGCGGTCGGGGATCCTCGACCAGGAGCCTGATCAGGCAGGCTGATCACGGCCGGCAGGGGCGGGGAGCCGTCCAGGCCCGCCTGGGCGATGCGCACCCCCAACTGCGTGCGGCTGGTCGCGCCCAGGGTCTCCGACAGGCGGGCGATGTGGGCGCGGGCCGTGCGGACGCTTATGCCGAGCCGTTCCGCGATCACCGCGTCCTGGTGGCCCTCCGCCAGCAGGGCGGCGATGGACTGCTCGCGGTGGGAGATGCCCTCGATGCCGGTGTCGGGGAGCGGGGCGGTGAGGGGGATCGCGAGGCGCCACAGGCGCTCGAAGACCGTGACCAGGTAGGCGATCAGGGCCGGGTGGCGCAGTTCCAGGGCCACCGTGCGGTCGGTGTTGGCGGGGATGAAGGCGACCGTGCGGTCGAAGAGGATGAGCCGGTCGATGACCTCGTCCAGCGTGCGGGCCTCCACCGCGTCCCCCATCAGCTCCAGGTAGGTGAGCAGACCCTGTCCGTGCCGGGCGACGTGGGTGTACAGGTCCCGCATCCGCACCCCGCGCCCGCGCAGCGCCAGCGCCCGGTGCAGCCCCTCCGACAGCTCGTGTTCGCGCCGGATGCCACCGGGCTGGACGGTGAGCACCTCCGTCGTGCAGGCCTGCGTCGCCTCGTCCATGGCGGCCTGGATGCGGGACAGGCCGTCCAGGACGCGGATCGCCGTGCCCTCCGTGCCGGCCGGGGTCTGGAGCTGGCGGCCCAGCCCCGCGTACCACTCGAAGGCCTCCACCGCCGAACCCACCCGCCGCTGACTCGCGCTGACCTCGTCGTGGACCCCGCGCAGCAGCCGGGTCATGACCTCCTGCGGGGAGGTCGGCACCAGCCAGTCCATGTCGTCGGGGTCGGGGTGCAGCAGGGCCAGTTCGAGGAGGCAGGGGACCGGCTCGGCGTCCCGACGGGGCACCCTGCCGCGTCGTACGGCCCGGGAGTACAGGCGATCCCCGGCCGCGCACAGCCGGTCGGCACCGTGTGGATGCTCCTGAGCCCCGTGCCCGGCCATCGCCCATCCCACCCCCGGTTCCGGCACTTTCCGCAGCGCAACTATGCGCGGCCCGGACCGGGTCCGCAACACGGCTCCTCCACTACCGACAGCAGGAATGCACCGGATTCAGCGCTTACGCGCACCCCTCACTTCCCCTCGTTGCAACAAGCTGGAGGTGTCGGAGGGATGTACGCAGCGTGCATGCTGGGTAACGGCGGGACCTGACCGACCCGTCTGCTGCATTCAGGGCGGCAAGGGGGGACGAAGATCGTGATACGTGTGGGAATCCTCGGCCGTGAGCCGCTTGAACGGGCCGGTGTCAGGCGCGTGCTGGAGGACGACGGCAGGATCCGTATCGTGGACGAGGCCTCGGAGACGGCGTCACCCATGGTGCGGACGACCCGCCTGGATGTGCTGGTCAGCAGCCACCGCGACGCGGACGAGGCGCTCGAAGTCCTCCGGTTGGCGAATACGGCCGCGCCGACAGCGGCGGATGCCCCGAGGCCGACTCCGGTGCACGTCGTACTGGTCGACCACTTGTCGGAGCACGCCACGCGCACGCTGCTGTCCCACGGAGCCCGTGGGATCCTGCTGCGCGGCAACTCCGTGTGGCACCTGCCCTGGGCGGTACGGGCGGCAGCCGCAGGCACGATCGCGCTCGCGCCCGTAGCCGCCCGCTTCCTGGTCGATCAATACGTACGGCCGGGCCGTACGGCCGAAGCGGTGGCCACCGCGCGCACCCTGCTGGCGAAGCTCAGCTCTCGGGAGCGGGAGATCGTGCACCTACTGGCGGACGGAGCCTCGAACCCGGCCATGGCCGAGATGCTGGGAATCAGTGCTCACACGGTCAAGGACCACATCCGTGCGGTGTACTCCAAGCTCGGTGTCGACAACCGCGTCCAGGCTTCCCGGATCGTGTGGCAGGCACAGGTGCCCACACAGCCGACGAGCACACAGGCTCGGGGCCTCAGCGCGTACGACGGTGCGGGTGCGCCCACGGTGACACCTTGAGGCCTGTCAGGGACGGGGACCGTGCGTCGCGGAGAGGCCCGGGGTGCGGACCGTCACCTGTCCGCACCCCGGGCCCGGGCATGCCGTGGTCCCCGTCCCGAGCGGCGCCGTACTCCGGTCGGTGACCGCGGGACGCCTCGCGTCAGTCGTTGCGCGGACGCCACACCCGGCCGGCCGCGGACGCCGTACGCGCACCCCACCAGGCCATCACCGCGGCGCACGCCAGCCCGGCCGCGCCCACCGCCGACAGTGCGGACAGCCGGTCCGCGGAGTCGGCCATCAAGGGCGTCGTCACGTACCAGGTCACGGCGACGGCCGCGCACACCGCGAAGGCGGTGGGCGCCAGGAGGGACCAGACGGACACCGCGTAGTACACACGGCCGTTACCGCTCAGCACCGAGACCGGACCCAGTTCGCGGCCCGCCCGGACGAACTGGGCCACCGAGCCGATCCCGGCCACGACCACGATCACCAGCACGCCCGCCACCGACAGCAGTTCCAGCCACCGCTGAGCCGCTATGCCCTCGCCACTGCCACCGAAGGTGCCGGCCATCGCGAAGACCTGCACGGTCGTCGCCATCGCCACGTGCGCGTTGGCGGCTCGGTGCACCCGCGACAGCGCCAGTTGCCGCCCGTCGGCCGCCAGCACCACCAGGGCCGCTTCGTCGTCCCTGCGCACGGTCTCGGTGACGTTGCCCGTACGGGCGTACAAACGTGCCCCGACCGACCGCTCCAGTTCCACCGCCCGAGCCAGACCGGCATGCCGAGTGCGCAGTTCCACCGGACCCGCGTCCGGGCACTCCACGCCCAGGTCTCGCCATACCGGACAGCTCGCGACGAGGTCGGTGCGCCCCGACCGGGAGTCCTTCGTCACGGCCAGGGCGCGCACGCCCGCCCCGAGGTCCCGTTCGAAGGAGGCCACGTCGGCAGTGTCGGTCGACAGCGTCGTCGACACCCGCAGCACGCTGGTGCCGAGGTGTTCCTCCACGGCGTGCACCCGGTCGCTCATATCGGTGAACAGGCTGATCGCGATCTGTCCCTGAGCTGCCAGACCGACCGCGACGACCACCGCTGCCACCAGGCGCGCGACCGGGCGCGCCCCCACGGCCAGCCGTCGGCCCGCGACCAGCATGCCCACCCGGCCGCGCGCGGCTCCGCACCTGGCCAGCACGGGACCGGCCGCGGACACCACCGCCCCGGCCACACCGGGCAGCAGCGCGAGGGTGATCACGCTACCGACCGCCAGGACCGGCAGACGCAGGTCGTAGGGGGCCAGGTCGGTCCCCCGCACCGTGCCGAAGAGGGCGACCGGGAACAGCCACAGCATCCACTCACGGCGCCGTTTCGCGGCCACGGGCCGGGTCGAGGTGCCGGGCCGGGACCGCGGCTGGAGCAGCACGACAGCCGCCAGTACGGCGAGCGGCACGCCCAGCGCGGCGCCCATGAGGACGGGAAGGGCGGCCCGGGCGTCGGGGACGTACAGCACGAAGTCGACGACGGGCAAGGACACGTCGGTGAGGAGTACGGGTGCGACAGCCACGAGCGCCGTGGCCGCGCCGAGTGCAATGGGCAGGCACGCCTCGCCCACCGTGAACCAGGCCCGGGCCGTACCGGAGGCGCCCAGCGCGGTCAGGATCGCGGTCCGGCGGTCCCGGGCCGCGGCGCCGACCCGGGCGGCGATCACGACGAACAGACCGGCCGGAAGACCCACCAGCGCCAGGAAGGCCCAGTAGAACTCCTTCGAGCCGAAGTTGTACATGTGCTCCCCGAGCGAGGGTGTCCAGGAGACACCGAATCCGGACGCCCTGGTCATCGCGTCCGGATCCAGGCGCTCGGCCGTCGGCCGTACGTAGGCGAAGTATTCGCTCGGCGACTCCAGCCCCTCCGGCGCGATGGTCCCCACCGTCTGCCCGTACTCGGCCCGCATTTCAGGCCCGACGGCCTTCAGCGCAGGGGAGAGCACGGCCTCGCCGGGTTTCGGCCACCGGCTCAGGCCGGGCGGCAGGGGCGCGTCGGAGGTGAGGGGCTCGACGTAGACCACGTCGTACTGGCGGCCGTCGACGTTCGCCAGTGTCGCCCGCCACAGCAGGCTGGCGGACCCGGGGGCGGCGGCCTGCGGCCAGCGAGCCTGGCTGCGCTCCGCACGGCCGTCGAAGGAGGAGGCCGCGAGGAGGAATCCGCAGACGGCGAGGACCGACACGGTGGTCGCCGCGAACAGGGCGAAGTACCGGATACGGCCTGCCTCGGCCGCCCGGGACGCCGCCCGCCCCATGCGCAGCAGCCGCCATCGCAGGCCGCCGCCGTTCACCGCGACTCCTCGGCCTGGACCAGTCGTCCCTCATGTAAATGCAGCCGCACGTCGGCGCGCCCGGCCACCATCGGATCGTGGGTCACCACCACCAGGGCGCACCCGTGTTCCCGAGGGGTGCTGAACAGCAGGTCGGCCACGGCTTCCCGTTGCTCGCCGTCCAACGCTCCGGTCGGCTCGTCCGCCAGCAGCAGTTCGGGGGTGTTCACCAGAGCACGGCCCACGGCGACACGCTGCCGCTCCCCACCCGACAGGTCCTGTGTGGCCGTGGCCCCGGGCACCCCGAGGCGGGTGAGCAGCGACTCGGCGCGGAGACGGGCCTCGGTGACCGCCTCGCCGGCCAGCAGACTCGCGATCATCACATTCTCCACCGGGGTCAGTTCCGGGAGAAGCTCGCCGAACTGGAAGACCATGCCGACGTGCCGCCGCCGGTGGGCGGCGAGCGCCCTCGCGGACAGCCGGGTCACGTCCCGTCCGACGATCTCGACGCGCCCCGACTGAGGGCGGATCAGCCCCATGACACACATCAGCAGGGTGGACTTACCGCTTCCGGACGGACCCATCACGGAGACGGACCGGCCCGCCGGCACGGTGAGACCGGCGCCGGTGAGCAGGCTTCGGCCGGACACGCCGTAGACCACCTCGCTCAGCCGCAGAACGGGTGGGGCAGGGGTTGCGGACACGCGGAGCTCCCTTGGTCGGGGGATCACTCGATGGGGGCGGCACCGACAACGCAGGTCTGACCGAGAGGCCGGTCGGCCTCTCGGTCAGGCTGCGGTCGTACTGGGCGGGCGGAACCCGTCAGTTGGAGTACCAGTTGGTGTGCCAGTCCGGCAGGTTGTTGCGTGAGACCGTGCCGCGGGCCTTGAAGATCTCGGAGGCCCTACTGCTCTCGACGGTGCCCTTGTTGCCGTCGTTGTCGGACGGGCCGTTCGGCCCGCCCTTGTTCCAGAGGTTCAGTTTGGTGCCCGAGTGGGCCACGCGGTAGTACTCCGCCTTCACCCAGTGACTGGATCCCGTGTCCTTGATGTTCATGATCGAGCGGTTGCCCTCGGTCCAGAACAGGAGCTCGCCGCTGTAGGAGTGCGGGCCGATCTCGTACGCGAAGGCGGGCGTCGCCGTGCTCAGGGCCAGGGCGGCGATGGCCCCGACCCCCAGCCGTCGTGCGATTCTGACGTTCACCGAACAGGGTCCCCTCGTCCGACGGAGTCCCCGGACCGCAGTGGGCGGCCGGGACGGAACCGCACGAAGCGAGCGATGCGGTTCCTTGCGACTCCCAGCCTGCTTCGTGACGATCAGCGGGATAATCCACCTGTCGGGGGGGATTCGAGGGGGCCCACCCCGAAGGGGGGAAGCCGGACTACTTCAGCCCCATCTCCGCGCAAGCCGCCTCGTACTTGGCCGTGCAGATGTCGGAGACCTTGTAGAAGCCGTCCGCGATGATGGTCCCCTTGATGTTGGCCTGGGTGAGGGCGACGACGGGGACGAGCTGGGCGGGGATGCCCTTGTGGGTGGGGCTGTCGACCTTCTCGCGGGCGAGCGCGTCGAACTGGATGTCCCGGCCCTGGACCCGCGCCACGGCCATCTCCGCGGCGTTCTCCGCCTCCTGCGGGTAGGACTTGTACACGCTCATGTACTGCTCGCCGGTGACGATCCGCTGCACCGCGGCGAGTTCCGCGTCCTGGCCGGTGACCGGAGGCAGGTCGGTGACGCCCGCGGCCTCCAGGGACTTGATGATGCCGCCGGCCATGCCGTCGTTGGCGGAGTAGACGGCGGCGATGTTGTCCTTGCCGATCTTCTGGATCGCCTCGGTCATGTTCGCCTCGGCGTTCTCCGGCTTCCAGTCCGCGGTGTCGAAGGACTGGGCGATCGTCACCTTGCCGTTCAGCTCGGACATCGCGCCCGCCTTGAACTGCTTGGCGTTCGGGTCGGTGGGCGAGCCGTTCACCATGACGACCTTGGCGGAGCTGTCCGCGTTGTCGCCGAGCGCCTCCACGAGGGAGCGGCCCTGGACCTCGCCGACCAGCTCGTTGTCGAAGGAGATGTACGCGTCGATCGGGCCCTCGGCCAGGCGGTCGTAGGCGATGACCGGGATGCCGGCGTCCTTGGCCTTCTGGACGCCCTCCCCGGCGGCCTTCGCGTCGACCGCGTCCAGGACGATCACGTCGACCTGCTCGTCGATCATCTGCTGCATCTGGTCGGCCTGCTTCGACGCGCTCGCCTCGGCGTTGGCGTACTTGACGGTGCCCTGGTCGCGCGTGAGTTCGGCGACCTTCGCCTTGAAGTAGGGGTAGTCGAAGAGGTCGTAGCGCGTGTTCGCCTTCTCCGGGAGCAGCAGGCCCACGGTGATGTCGTCGCCCTTGGTCGGGCTCGCCTTGTCGCTGCTCTCCGACGCGCCCAGCACCCCGCAGGCGGCCATCGAGAGGGTCATCATGGACGCTGCCACGGATATGGCGATACGACGGGCACGGCTGTTCACTGCGCTTACCTTCCGACACACGGGTGTTGTGGTGACCCAGGTGAAGGAAGCCAACGCTGTCTTCACGAAATCGTCAAGAAGTACTGGACCAATGAGACAGCAACGTTGCGAACAGGCCCGGAGGCCGCTCGACCACCGGGCCCTCACCGCCTGCGCGAGCCGGTCAGTCCGGGGACTGTCCGTGCCGCTTGGGCCGCCACACCACCAGGGCGCTGGTCTGCTGGACCTCCTGGTAGGGGACCAGGTCACGGCGGTACGACGCGTGCACCGCCGCCTCGCGCTGGCGCATCGCCGTGGCCGCGCCCTCCAGGGCGTCCTGCATCTCGGCCATGCGGGCCTGGAGCGCGGCGACCTGGTTCTCCAGTTCGATGATGCGCTTGATTCCGGCCAGGTTGATGCCCTCGTCCTGCGACAACTGCTGCACCTGGCGGAGCAGTTCGATGTCGCGGGCCGAGTAGCGCCGCCCGCGCCCGGCCGTGCGGTCCGGGGAGACCAGGCCGAGGCGGTCGTACTGACGCAGGGTCTGCGGGTGCAGACCGGAGAGCTGGGCCGCCACCGAGATGACGTAGACCGGGGTGTCCTCGGTCAGTTCATACGGATTGCGTCGACGACCGTCCATTCCCGTCAAGCTCCCTTCGCGGCCTGGAACAGCTCCGCCCGCGGATCCTCCTCCGCGGTCGCCTCGCGATACGCCTCGAGCGCGTCACGAGCCTTCCCCGTCAGGTCCTTCGGAACACTCACCTCCACGGTGACCAGAAGGTCACCGCGGGTGCCGTCCTTGCGGACCGCGCCCTTGCCCCGGGCGCGCATGGTGCGCCCGTTGGGGGTGCCCTCCGGCAGCTTCAGCGTGACCGGCGGCCCGCCCAGGGTCGGGACGCGGACCTCACCGCCGAGGGCCGCCTCGGCGTACGTCACCGGGACGGTGACCGTGAGGTTGTCGCCCCTGCGGCCGAAGACGGGGTGGTCCTTGACGTGCACGACCACGTACAGGTCGCCCGCCGGTCCGCCCCGCTCACCCGGTGTGCCCTTGCCGCGCAGCCGGATGCGCTGCCCGTCGGAGACCCCGGCCGGGATGCGGACCTGCATGGTCCGGGAGGACTTGGCCCGCCCGGAGCCCTTGCAGACGTCGCAGGGGTCCTCCGCGATCAGGCCGCGGCCCTTGCAGTCGGGGCACGGGTCGGTCAGCGAGAAGCCGCCGCCCGAACCCCGGGCGACCTGCCCGGTGCCGACGCAGGTCGGGCACACGCGCGGTGTGCCGTTCTTGTCGCCGGTCCCCGAACAGGCCTTGCAGGGTGCCTGCGACGACATCCGCAGCGGGACCGTCGCGCCCTCGATGGCCTCGGTGAAGCTGAGGGTGACCTCGGACTCGATGTCCTGGCCGCGGCGCGGCTGGGTCCGCGTGCCGGTGCCGGGGCCGCCGGCACCGGTGCGGTTGAACAGCCCGCCGAAGACGTCGCCCAGGCCGCCGCCGAAGCCGCCGGCGCCCTGGCCCCCGCCCTGGGCGCCGCCTCCGAAGAGGTCGCCCAGGTCGAAGTTGAAGGTGCCGCCGCCGCCCGCGCCCGGCCCCGGGCGGAAACCGCCGTTGCCGAAGAGGGCGCGGGCCTCGTCATACTCCTTGCGCTTCTTGGGGTCACCGAGGATGTCGTTGGCCTCGGAGATCTCCTTGAAGCGCTCCTCCGCCTTGACGTTTCCCTTGTTGGCGTCCGGGTGGAACTCGCGGGCGAGCTTCCGGTACGCCTTCTTGATCTCGGCCTCGGTGGCGTCCTTGGGGACGCCGAGGACCTTGTAGTAGTCCTTCTCGATGAAGTCCTTGGTGCTCATCCCCGACGTCCCTCCTTCCTCGTCGTCTCAAGCTCAGCCCTCGTCCGGGCCACCGCTCTCCTTGTTCTCCACGGCGTCGGAGCCTTCCTTCGCCTCGGTGCTCTCCTCGGCCGGCTTGACCGTCTGCGCACCCGGCTGCGGCTCGGCCACGGCCACCCGCGCGGGGCGGATGGTGCGCTCGCCGATCCGGTACCCGGGCTGCAGGATCGCCACGCAGGTCGTCTCGGTGACGTCCGGTGCGTAGGAGTGCATCAGGGCTTCGTGGATCGTCGGGTCGAAGGGCTCGCCCTCCTTGCCGAACTGCTGGAGGCCGAGCTTGGCCACCGTGGTCTCCAGCGACTCCGCGACGGACTTGAAGCCGCCGACCAGTTCGCCGTGTTCCCGGGCGCGACCGATGTCGTCGAGCACGGGAAGCAGCTCGGACAGGAGGTTCGCGACGGCGACCTCCTTGACCGCGACGCGGTCCCGCTCCACCCGGCGGCGGTAGTTCTGGTACTCGGCCTGGAGGCGCTGGAGGTCCGCCGTGCGCTCGTTGAGCGCGGTGCGCACCTGGTCCAGCTGGGCCACCAGGCCCGCGTTCTCGCTCGCGTCCCCGGCCGGGGCCGCGGCCTCCTCCGAAGAGGGGGCGGCGGCCTTCGGCTCGGCGTCGTCAGGGCTGGCGCCGGAGGGGACGTCGGGCTTCTCCTCGAAGCCCGGGGTCTCCTCCGTCACGCGGCACCGTCCTTGCGCTCGTCGTCCACGATCTCGGCGTCGACGACGTCGTCGTCCCCGCCCTTGTCACCGGCCTGGGCGCCCTCGCCGGGAGCCTCGCCACCGGCGGCCTGCGCGCCCTGGGCGTCGGCGTACATCGCCTGGCCCAGCTTCTGCGAGACGGCGGCGACCTTCTCGGTGGCGGTGCGGATCTCGGCGGTGTCCTCGCCCTTGAGCTTCTCCTTCAGCTCGGCGACGGCGCCCTCGACCTCGGTCTTGATCTCGCCGGGGACCTTGTCCTCGTTGTCCTTGAGGAACTTCTCCGTCTGGTAGACGAGCTGCTCGCCCTGGTTGCGGGACTCGGCGGCCTCGCGGCGGGCGTGGTCCTCCTCCGCGTACTTCTCGGCCTCCTGGCGCATCCGGTCGACCTCGTCCTTCGGCAGCGAGGAGCCGCCGGTGACGGTCATCTTCTGCTCCTTGCCCGTGCCCAGGTCCTTCGCGGTCACGTGCATGATGCCGTTGGCGTCGATGTCGAAGGCGACCTCGATCTGCGGGACGCCGCGGGGCGCCGGGGGCAGACCGGTCAGCTCGAACATCCCGAGCTTCTTGTTGTACGCCGCGATCTCGCGCTCGCCCTGGTAGACCTGGATCTGCACGGAGGGCTGGTTGTCCTCGGCGGTGGTGAAGATCTCCGAACGCTTCGTCGGGATCGTCGTGTTCCGCTCGATCAGCTTGGTCATGATGCCGCCCTTGGTCTCGATGCCGAGGGACAGCGGGGTGACGTCGAGGAGCAGGACGTCCTTGACCTCGCCCTTGAGGACACCGGCCTGCAGGGCGGCGCCGATGGCGACGACCTCGTCCGGGTTGACGCCCTTGTTGGCGTCCTTGCCGCCGGTCAGCTCCTTGACGAGCTCGGCGACGGCGGGCATGCGGGTGGAGCCACCGACGAGAACGACGTGGTCGATCTCGGACAGCTGGATGCCGGCGTCCTTGATGACGTTGTGGAACGGCGTCTTGCAGCGCTCCAGCAGGTCGGCCGTCAGCTGCTGGAACTGAGCGCGCGTGAGCTTCTCGTCCAGGTGCAGCGGGCCCTCGGCGGACGCCGTGATGTAGGGGAGGTTGATCGAGGTCTCGGTGGACGAGGACAGCTCGATCTTCGCCTTCTCGGCGGCCTCGCGCAGGCGCTGGAGCGCCATCTTGTCCTTGGAGAGGTCCACGCCGTGGCCGGACTGGAACTGCTTGACCAGGTAGTCGACGACACGCTGGTCCCAGTCGTCACCACCGAGGTGGTTGTCACCGTTGGTGGCCTTCACCTCGACGACGCCGTCGCCGATCTCCAGCAGCGAGACGTCGAACGTACCGCCACCGAGGTCGAAGACCAGGATGATCTGCTCGTCCTTGTCGAGGCCGTACGCCAGCGCGGCGGCCGTCGGCTCGTTGACGATGCGCAGCACGTTGAGGCCCGCGATCTCACCGGCCTCCTTGGTGGCCTGGCGCTCGGCGTCGTTGAAGTACGCCGGGACGGTGATGACCGCGTCGGTCACCTTCTCGCCCAGGTAGGACTCGGCGTCCCGCTTCAGCTTCTGCAGCACGAAGGCGCTGATCTGCTGCGGGTTGAAGTCCTTGCCGTCCAGGTTGATCTTCCAGTCGGTGCCCATGTGGCGCTTGACCGACCGGATGGTCCTGTCGACGTTCGTGACCGCCTGACGCTTGGCCACCTCGCCGACCAGCACCTCACCGTTCTTGGCGAAGGCGACGACGGACGGCGTGGTCCTGGCGCCCTCGGCGTTGGTGATGACGGTGGGCTCGCCGCCCTCCAGAACGCTGACGACGGAGTTAGTCGTGCCCAGGTCGATGCCGACCGCACGTGCCATGGTGAATAACCTCCAGCGACTTGAGTGGAACAGGCTCAAGTGTGCAGGACGCATTTCGCTGCGTCAACAGAGGTGAGTCGAGCAGGCTCAACTCTTATCCGTTCCTTACACGCAATACCTCGCTGACCTGCGATTTCTCTGCCCGCCGGGACTGACGAACCGGAAAAATCGTCCCCCGGGAGGACGTCTCACCCGGGGCTCCGGTTGCGCCGGGAGGCGTCCGAGACCCCTGAGCCTGCGTCGGACGCCGCCGAGACGGCACGTCCGCGCCCGCCCGCCGGGACCCGCCCTCGCCCGCCCGCCGCGCGTCGTGCGCCTCCGCCCGCCGCTCCCCCGGCACCCGTCCCTCCCGTGACCCCCGCGCCCCCCGCACTCCCCGCGCCCCGTACACCCGTACCCGCAACAGGGCCGCCGTCCCGGCCACCGCCCCGCCCGCCATCCAGAGCACCGCCACCCGACCGGCCCAGCCGGTGTGCACGAGCACGCCCACGAGCACCCCGCAGAACGAGGCCACTGCGAGCACCACCACCGCGCCCTGCGGGGTGAGGCCCAGTCGGCGCAGCCGGTGGGCGAGATGGTCGGGCCCGCCGCGCAGCAGGGGCCGTCCGGCGAGGCGGCGGGAGAGGAGGACGAGGACGGCGTCCACCCCCGCGAGCGCCGTCAGGGCGAACGCCACCCCCACGCCGGCCAGGGGCTCGTGCCCCGCACGGGTGAACACGGTCGCCCCGGCGAGCAGGAAGCCCGCGAACAGCGACCCGCAGGCCCCGAGGGCGATCCGCGCGGGGTGCCAGTTGTGCAGCAGGAAGCCGGTCAGCGCGGCGGCCAGGGCGAGCAGCAGCACCGCCAGCCCGTCCATCAGCTCCGCCGCCGCGCAGGCGCCGACCCCGAAGGCGGTCACGACCCCCACGGTGCCGGCCACCCCGTCGGCGTGGTCGAGCCCCCGGAAGGCCACGGCGACCACCGCGATCCAGCCCACCGCGAGCCCTCCGGCCACCGGCCCGGTCTCGCCGTACGGCACCGCGCAGGCCGCCGCGACGGCCGTACCGGCGAGCAGCCACCGCCGCCGCAGCCGCCAGACGTCGGCGGCCAGACCGAGCGCGCCGACGGCGAGCCCGGCCGCGAGCAGCCGTCCGACGTCCGGACCGAGCGGCACGACACCCGTCCGGTCCCCCGTCCACGCGACCGCGCCGGTGACGAGGACGACGGCCGCGCCGCCCAGCAGGGGCACGGGCCGCTGCCGTCGCCGGTCGACGAGGGCGAGGCGCAGGGCGGGCGCCCTCAGCAGCGCGGCGAGGAGGGCGGCGAGAAGAAAGGAGGCGGTGGCTGCGGCGATCCCATAGAGCACGGGCCCAAGTTATGCCCGAACCAGGTCGAATATCATGATTTGCGACGAATGGCGCGTCCGCGCCCCGCGGCCCGTCCGGACGCCCCCGGGCCGCGCCGGACGCCGCCCCCGTGGTCAGGGTTGCCTCAGCGACGCAGATCACCGCACGTCCGACTACAGTGCGGCGCAGGATGGGGGTAGTCTCGAACGGACTGCCTAAGTTACCGCTTAGTAATACCGCCCCCTCGTCACCTCGCAGGCCCGAGGAGCCCCCAAATGCAACTCGCCGCGATCATCGTGTCGCTGGTCCTGATCGTGGTCGGCGTGGCACTGTTCGGCCGCGCCGTCCTACAGATCGTCAACTACATGCGGCTGGGCCAGCCGGTGCCGGCCGGACTGCGGACCAATGACCCCGTGGCCCGCACCGTCACCGTGCTCCGGGAGTTCCTCGGCCACACCCGGATGAACCGCTGGGGCATCGTCGGGGTGGCGCACTGGTTCGTGGCGGTGGGCTTCTTCTCGCTGCTGCTGACGATCGTCAACGCGGTCGGCCAGCTCTTCCAGGCCGACTGGATCCTGCCGGTCATCGGCGACTGGGCGCCGTACAACGTCTTCGTCGAGTTCATCGGCACCATGACCGTGCTCGGCATCCTGGTCCTGATCGCGATCCGCCAGCTGAGCAAGCCGAACAGGCCGGGCCGCAAGTCCCGCTTCGCCGGCTCCAACTTCGGCCAGGCGTACTTCGTCGAGGCCGTCATCCTCATCGTCGGCGTCTGCATCTTCATGCTGCACGCGCTGGAGGGCGCCCTCCACCACGTGGACGGCTACGAGGCCTCGTTCTTCATCTCGTACCCGGTGGTCTCCGCGCTCGGCGACCTGGACGTCTCCACGCTCCAGAACCTCGTCTACCTCTTCGCCGGTCTGAAGATCGCGACCTCGTTCATCTGGATGATCACGGTCGCCCTCAAGACCGACATGGGCGTGGCCTGGCACCGCTTCCTGGCCTTCCCGAACATCTGGTTCAAGCGCAACGCCGACGGCGACGTCTCGCTCGGCGCCCTGCTGCCGATGACGTCGGGCGGCAAGCCGATCGACTTCACCGACCCCGGTGACGACGACGTCTTCGGCGTCTCCCAGGTCGAGCAGTTCTCCTGGAAGGGCCTGCTGGACTTCTCCACCTGCACCGAGTGCGGCCGCTGCCAGTCGCAGTGCCCCGCCTGGAACACCGGCAAGCCGCTCTCCCCCAAGCTCCTGATCATGTCCCTGCGCGACCACGCGCACGCCAAGGCCCCCTACCTGCTGGCCGGCGGCGGCAAGACCATGGAGGGCGAGGAGAAGGCGTCCGAGGAGCAGCTGAAGGACGTCCCCGCGGCCGCCCTCGCCGAGGCCGAGCGCCCGTTGATCGGCACCCTCGAAGAGAACGGCGTCATCGACCCGGACGTCCTGTGGTCCTGCACCACCTGCGGCGCCTGCGTCGAGCAGTGCCCCGTCGACATCGAGCACGTCGACCACATCGTCGACATGCGCCGCTACCAGGTCATGATCGAGTCGGCGTTCCCGTCCGAGGCGGGCACGATGCTCAAGAACCTGGAGAAGAAGGGCAACCCCTGGGGCCTGGCCAAGAAGCAGCGCCTGGAGTGGCTCAAGGAGCTGGACTTCGAGGTCCCGGTCGTCGGCAAGGACATCGAGGACCTCACCGAGGTCGAGTACCTCTACTGGGTCGGCTGCGCCGGCGCCCTGGAGGACCGCGCCAAGAAGACCACCAAGGCCTTCGCCGAGCTGCTGCACATCGCGGGCGTCAAGTTCGCCATCATGGGCGGCGACGAGAAGTGCACCGGTGACTCGGCCCGGCGCCTGGGCAACGAGCCGTTGTTCCAGGAACTGGGCATGGAGAACGTCATGTCCCTCAACGCCGCCTTCGGCGAGGAGATGGACGACGACGGCAAGGTCACCGAGGAGTCGCGCAAGCCGAAGTCGGCCAAGAAGATCGTCGCGACCTGCCCGCACTGCCTCAACACCCTGGGCAACGAGTACCCGCAGCTCGGCGGCGACTACGAGGTCATCCACCACACCCAGCTGCTCCAGCACCTCGTGGACGAGGGCAGGCTGCTCCCGGTCACGCCGGTCGAGGGCATCATCACCTACCACGACCCGTGCTACCTGGGCCGGCACAACAAGATCTACACGCCGCCGCGCGAGATCATCGCCGCCGTCCCGGGCGTCCGCAACGAGGAGATGCACCGTCACAAGGAGCGCGGCTTCTGCTGCGGCGCCGGCGGCGCGCGGATGTGGATGGAGGAGCGGATCGGCAAGCGCATCAACAACGAGCGCGTCGACGAGGCCCTGTCGGTCAACCCCGACATCGTCTCCACCGCCTGCCCCTTCTGCCTCGTGATGCTCACCGACTCCGTCAACGGCAAGAAGAACGACGGCAAGGCCAAGGAGTCCATCCAGGTCGTCGACGTCGCCCAGCTCCTGCTGGACTCCGTCAGGACCCCGGCCGACCCGGCGGGCGAGCCGGAGCCGGAGAGCGAGCCGACGCCGGAACCGGTGAAGTAGCCGCCGGCCGCGCCTCCTCACGACCGACACCCCCAGGTTCCGTCCGGACCTGGGGGTGTCGCCGTATCTCGAACACGTGCATCATTAGCCGGTCGTTGCCGGAGCCGCGTATGACTACGACCGGGACGGCCGAGACGGGCGGGACGGCCGAGACGGCAAGACGGCAAGACGGCGAGACGGATGAGATGGTCGAGACGGACGAGGTGAACGGTACGGTGCGCGTGCGAAGAAGCACCCTGACCAGCACGACGGCCCTCGGTTGCCTGCTCCTGCTGGCCGCCTGCGGCCAGGGAGGGACGGCGCCCACCACCGAGGACACCGCCCCCACCCCCCTACGCGCCGCCCAGGCCCCCGCCCCCGCACCGCTCCCCGTCCCGCGCGGCGACGGCAGCGAGGTCCCCGACGACTTCAACGGCGACGGCCACCGCGACCTCGTCCTGGACGACCTCGTCAAGGCGCAGAGCCACGCGGACGACGCGGGCATCGGCATCGTCTACGGCTCCTCGCGCGGACCGGTCCCCGGCACCCGGCAGTTGCTCACCCCGAAGAAGTACGCGGCGCCCACCGACGGGCAGTTGCCGGCCGTCTTCGAGGCCGAGGCGAGCTGCGACCTCGACGGCGACGGCTTCACCGACCTGGTGGTCACCACCGACCCGCCCTACGACGGCCAGGGCCGCCCCCCGGTGCCCCTCCAGCTCCTCTTCGGCTCCCCGTCCGGCCCGGCAGACCGCGCGGTCCCGCTGACCGTCCCCGAGCGGGCCCGCTACGGCAACGACTGGCCCGAACGCCCGGTGTGCGGCGACTTCGACGGCGACGACGCCCAGGACCTGGTCCTGCACGCCTCGGCCGGCCGGCTCAGCTACCTGCGCGGCCCCTTCACCCGCAAAGGCGCCCCGCGCCAAGCAGGCGCGCCCCTCACCTCCCCCGGTGAGGCGCCGACCGGCCCCGCCGCCGACGTGGACCGCGACGGGTACGACGACCTGGTCGTCCGCGCCTCGACGGGCCCCGGCGAGGCATCCGTCGTCCTGGGCGGCCCGGACGGCCCGACCCGCACCGGCGTCACCCTCCCCGACGGGGTCGACATCGCCCTGGGCGCCTTCGGCAGGGGCAAGGCACTGGACGCGGCCGTGGGCGCCACGGGCGGCACCGCGATGCGCTACGACCTCCCCACCGCCGCCCGCAGCACCCTCGACCTCCCCGGCTCGACCCTCGACGCCGCCGACTTCGACGGCGACGGCCTGAGCGAGCTGGTCTCCAGCGGCAACGGGGTACGGGTCCTCCCCGGCCGCGCCACGGGGCCCACGACGGCGGGCGCGGTCACGGTGCGGCCCGCGGCGACCGGCACCACGCAGGTGCTGACGACCGGCGACTTCGACGGCGACGACCTGGCGGACCTGGTGGTGCGGACGTACCGGGGTGACACGCAGGACGCCGTCGCGGTGTACCGGGGCACGGAGAAGGGCCTGGTGGCGGCGGAGGCGGCGGTCACCTTCTCCACGTCGGCGTTCCTGACCCCGTAGGGAACGGACCGGCCGACCGTGCGCGGACGCCGCGGGAGGATCGGGGAGTCCTCGGGGGAGTCCTCAGGGAGTCCTCAGGGAGTCCTCGGGGCCGTCCCGTAGGGGATGTCACAGCTCGGCCGCAAAGGCCGTCCCGAAAGGCCGCGCCCCGCACGTCACTCTCCGGGACCAGGTACGTTCGAAGGCGTGGCTGGATTCAGGATCGGACGCGGCCGGGACAACGGCGCTCCGCACGCGCGACCGCAACGCCCACCGTACGGACAGCAGGCGCCCCAGGGACCGTCGTACGGCGGTCCCGCGACGCCTCGGCAGCCGTACCCGCAGCAGCCGTACGGGGGTGGCGCCCCCGGCGCGGGCGGCTCACCGTGGCCACAGCCGCACGGCGGCGGGCACGGTGAGCCGGAGTACTTCGGGGACGGCGGCCACCCCCAGGGCGGCCCCCACGGGGGACAGCCCCCGTACGACCCGTACGCCGCCAACAACCCGGGCCACACCCAGGCGTTCACCGTCGACGACCCCTACAACCAGGGCGAGACCTACCGCGCCGGCTCCGCGGCACCGCCCGGCCCGGTCGGCCCCCGCCTGCACTGGAAGGCGCTGCTGAAGGGCGTCGTCCTCGCCCCCAACCAGACCTTCCTCCAGATGCGGGACTACGCGATGTGGGCCCCGGCGCTCATCGTGACCTTCCTCTACGGCCTGCTGGCGGTCTTCGGCTTCGACGGCGCCCGCGAGGAGGCCATCAACGCCACCCTCTCGAACGCGGTCCCGATCGTCCTGATCACGGCCGTGGCGATGGTGCTGAGCGCGTTCGTCCTGGGCGTGGTCACCCACACCCTGGCCCGCCAGCTCGGCGGCGACGGCGCCTGGCAGCCCACGGTCGGCCTCTCCATGCTGATCATGTCCCTCACCGACGCCCCGCGCCTGGTCGTCGCGCTCTTCGCCGGCGGTGACGCGCCCTTCGTCCAGATCCTGGGCTGGGCCACCTGGGTCGCGGCCGGCGCCCTGCTGACCCTCATGGTCAGCCGCTCCCACGACCTGCCCTGGCCGAAGGCGCTGGGCGCGTCGGCGATCCAGCTGATCGCCCTGCTGTCGATCGTGAAGCTCGGCACGTTCTAACGGCCGTCACCGGCACGCAGGAGGGCCCCCGGCGCGACGCCGGGGGCCCTCTCCTGTGTCTCACGCACCACGCGTCCCGACGCTCAGGCGTCGAGCACCTGCCCGTCCCTGCGCACCACCGGCGGTTCGACGCTCCACGGGAAGTTGATCCACTCGTCGGTCCGCTTCCACACGTACTCGCACTGGACGAGCGAGTGGGACTTCTCATAGATCACGGCGCTGCGGACCTCGGCGACGGTGTCCAGGCAGAAGTCCCGCACCAGCTTCAGCGTCTTCCCGGTGTCCGCGACGTCGTCCGTGATGAGGACCTTCTTGCGGGAGAAGTCGATGACGTTGGGCACCGGCGCCAGCATGACCGGCATCTCCAGGGTGGTCCCGACCCCGGTGTAGAACTCCACGTTCACGAGGTGGATGTTCTTGCAGTCGAGCGCGTACGCCAAGCCGCCGGCGACGAAGACCCCGCCGCGGGCGATCGACAGCACTATGTCGGGCTCGTAGCCGTCGTCGGCGACGGCCTGAGCGAGCTCGCGCACCGCGACGCCGAACTGCTCGTAGGTCAGGTTCTCCCGTACTTCACTCATGCGCGCGTCCTGCTCATACCTGGGTCCGATGGAAGTTGATGAAGGACCGGGAGGCGGTCGGCCCCCGCTGCCCCTGGTAACGGGACCCGTACCGCTCGCTCCCGTACGGGTGCTCGGCCGGCGACGTGAGCCGGAACATGCACAGCTGCCCGATCTTCATCCCCGGCCACAGCTTGATCGGCAGGGTCGCGAGGTTGCTCAGCTCCAGCGTCACGTGCCCGGAGAACCCCGGGTCGATGAACCCGGCGGTGGAGTGCGTGACCAGCCCGAGCCGCCCCAGCGAGCTCTTCCCCTCCAGCCGGGAGGCGAGGTCGTCGGGCAGCGAGACGACCTCGTACGTGCTGGCCAGCACGAACTCGCCGGGATGCAGGATGAACGGCTCGTCCCCCTCCGGCTCCACGAGCCGGGTCAGATCCGTCTGCTCGACGGAGGGGTCGATGTGCGGGTACCGGTGGTTCTCGAACACCCGGAAATAGCGGTCGAGACGTACGTCGATGCTCGACGGCTGCACCATGGAGTCGTCGAAAGGATCGATACGCACCCGCCCGGAATCGATCTCGGCCCGGATGTCCTTGTCTGAGAGAAGCACGCACCGAGGATACGCAAGGCGCGCGGAGCTGCGACAACCGCCGCCGCGCCGCGCGCCCGAACCTCACCCGGGGTGTGTGCTACCGCTTCACCGCACCCACCACCGGCACGGCACTCCGCAGCCGCGCACACCGCGGACATCGGACGAGCCGACCGGGACCGAGTCGCTCGGCCTTCTGCATCGGGAACGAGGCGGCGGTGAACACGTGCCCATCGGCACAGCGGAGGACGGTGTGATCCATCAAGTCCTTCAAGTCCCTTCCCCAAGAGCCGCGTCCGGCTGACTACCCTGACGACAAAAGCCACAGTACGGGATCAAAGGAACGACTCTCCAGGCGGCACTCCGGCCCCTCCCGGCACCTTCGCGGGGGCCCACCGTACGCCCCAACTCCGTCTGCCCGCAGCCGCGTCCGACACTCCTCCACGCACGTCGGCCCCACGGCGCGAACACCGGGGGCCGACGATGGGGTAGAGTGACCGAGCGTCCAGGCACCGACCTCGGTCGGCGTCTTACGCGGGTGTAGTTTAATGGTAGAACATCAGCTTCCCAAGCTGAGAGCGCGAGTTCGATTCTCGTCACCCGCTCCACGCGAAACCCCCGGGTCTGAGACCTGGGGGTTCTTTGTTGTCGTCGAGCCCGGCGACCTTCCGTTCAGCGATTCCCGTGCCGGTCACGTACATGGTGATGAACGGGGCGGCAATGGCGGCCGCGCGCGGGAGCTGGGCATGGGAGCACTGGAACCCGGCCGCGATCACCATCCAGCAGGAGCGACATCTTTGTATATACTTGATGACACTCTATATATCTGCGGAGGTGTATCAATGACTCGCACCGTGATAGACCTCGATGATCAGCTGGTCGCCGACGTGGCCAAGGCCCTCGGCACCAGCACCAAGAAGGAGACGGTGAACACCGCCCTGCGCGAGGTGCTGGAGAACCGGCGGCGGGCTCTGGCCCTCACCCGCCTGCGTGCGGCGGCGGCCGAGGGCGCCTTCGATCTCGACCTCCTCGAGGACAAGGGCAACTACCGTCGGTGAACGCCGCTCAGTTCCTGATCGACACCAGTGCACTCGGCCGGCTGTTGCGCGGCGACGCCGAGCAGTACGGCTGGGACCAGGCGGCGGCAGCCGGGCTCATCGCCACGTGCCCCATCACCGAGCTGGAGTTCTTCTACAGCGCGCGTTCCGCCGCCGACCGTGCCCAAGGCATCGATGACCTGCGTCTGCTCTTCGGCTGGGTGCCGGTCGACGACCGCGCCTACGACCGCGCCTGGCAGGTCCAGAACACCCTCACCCAGCGTGGACAGCACCGCAGTGCCGGAGCCGTCGACCTCGTGGTGGCGGCCACGGCCGAGTTGCAGGGACTGACCCTCCTGCACCGCGACCGGGACTTCGAGTGCATCGCCGCCGTCACAGGCCAGGCGCTCCAGTGGTACGGGCCAGAACCCGGCAAATGAACCCAGGGGGCCGGGCGTTCGGCTGTTCCGAGGAAGCCTCGGCCACCGGCCTGTGGTGGCCGAGGGGCTGGGACCGGCAATCGGCGCATGCGCGAAGGTGCTCCCCGACTGGATGCCTGCCTCTCCCTCTCCCGCAGATGGGTCCGCTTCACCGCCGCTAACGGGTCGGCACGGATGCGACCGGGCGGACCGCGGTGAAGTCCTGGCCTTCATAGCGAGTGGCGGAGAGCAACAGCAGCCACTCGTCGCAGCCCTGCCACGGAGAGAGGTCGCCGCCGCCTCCGCGCACCACCCGCGGTCCGTCCCCGGTGCGAGGGCGTGCGTCCGCGGGCGCGTTGGTGAAATGGGGGATCCACACGTCGCTGCAGATTTCGTTCGCCGAACCCATCGCCGCCAGCCCGAAGGCGTTCTCGGCCGCGGCGGTGCGGTCCTCGTCGGCGAAGTCGTGGAGGACCTGGTCCTCGTCCGGCCTCCCGTCCCCCCGGAAGGTCAGAGTGGTCGTACCTGCCCGGGCGGCATACTCCCACTCCGCCTCACTGGGCAGCCGGAAGGGCAACGCCCCGAGTAGATCGTCCAGGTCGTCCTCGATCCGAGCCGTGCTCGAATCGGACTCGGTGAAGCTGTCCTCGTACCCGGGGAGCCAGTGCCGTACTTGCTCCACCGTGAGCGGATGCCGCGCTATCAGGAACGGCTCGACCCGCACTTCCCGCACCGGCCGGGCCTGGTCGGCGCCGGCGAAGAACGCGTCGAGGTCGTCATCGGCACCATCGACCCGCTCGATGACACGAACCGCTTCCAGTTCCGCGTCGGACAGGCCCATCCGGAACGTCCCACCGGGGACGGCCCGGAAGACCACTCCGGAGGGGGTGTGTCGCCAGGCCGGTCGGCCTGCCACGATTTCTTGAGCCCACATGGTGCCGGACGCTAGCAGCAGCCGGACATCTCGGCCCTCAGCCCGACAGCGAACGACCCCCGCCTTCGGGCGCCCACGACCGCGCTCCAGCTCACGCGGGCCGAGGACACGCGTACCCGACGGCGGCCCCTGGGCATGACACCCGCCCTTCATCGGTCTTCCGGTCCGGCGCGACCACACCGCCACGGCCGTGGTGAAAGGCGGCGCTCCTGTCCCCGTGCTGAGCGTTCAGCCGACGGATGAGGAACGCGCTGCCGCGATCACCGCCGGCAGCACGATCACCGTCACCAGGATGCCCACCGTCGTCAGTCCCTCTCCGGCCGTTCCGTCGGCGCCTCGGTGACCGCGCGGCCCCACGTGCGAAGGACCAGGGCACCGGCTCCGGGCCCCCTTCGGACTCCCCCACCGCTTCCCCCGGGCGGTCGGCCTCTGCGGTCACCGTCAGGCGCCCGGCATCCGCCACCAGGCTGCTCGCGGAGGCGGTCCGGCGCGGGTCGCCGGCCGCCGCCATCAGCCAGGTGGCCACGGCCGGAGGCGTCCGCGGGGGAACGACCAGCAGGTTCCAGCGGCCCACGCGGTAGGAGAGGAGCAGGAGTTCGTGTTCGTCCTGCTCGTAGCGGAACCAGCCCGCCTTCACCACATGCCCGGCGACAGGCACCTTGGGCGGGACGACGGGCCCCACACGCCGTCGGGCAGGGGCGAGGAAGACTTCGGCCGCCGACCCCCACGCCCACGGCATCGGTTACCAGCCGTCACGCCGCCTTTACGCACCGAGGAGTAGGCTCAGAGTACCGAGGGCATCAGGCACGCCGGTGGCGGACCGGCTCCACCCCCGGATTCACTGGCGTTCATCACGCGGGAAGGGCTCCCCCTTCGCCCCGCACACGCCCGCCGACTCCTTTCTCCCGAGCTCGGGAGACAGTCGGCGCCGTCCTCAGGCAAGAGCGGGCCGGCTCGTCCCCCTCACCGGGCGGAACCTCCGCCCTGCCGAACGGTCGGCCACCCACCTCGTCAGAGAGAATCCACGTGATCACCACAGCTCCCGTCGCACCGTCCGCCCGGCCCCTGTCTCCCGTCCGCCTGCGCCTCGCGCCGCACGGCGCGCTGCCGCGTCGTATCGACGGTGTGTGGTGGCCGCACTCGCGCGATCTCCTGACGCAGCTTCCCGAGATGCTCGCCGCGCTGCCGAGCGCGTGGGGCGACATCACCGGCGTCACCGTGGACGCCGCGGCCTGGTCGGCGGCACCGGGGCGCATGTTCGTCGCCAACCAGGTCGTACGCCTGCACAGAGCCCCTGCCCCGCCGCACGCCCCGGAGCGGGTCGTCCTGCTCTCCCCCGGGATCGGCCGCTGGGATCTGCTGGTGGTCCCGCCGGACACGACCGAGGGAGCCGCCACCGTCCTCATGGCCACCGCGCTGGACGACCGCATTCCCGACAACGGCGGAGAAGCCCGCACCCCGCGCCCGACGGCGGCGACGAGACCGCGCGGACGCGTGTGGCCCACCGGGCGAGGGACCCGTACCCGTCGGTGACAAGTGCCGCCACGGGCACGAACCCGTGCAAGGACGGGCGTACGTCCGCACTCCCCGGCGGCACCACCGTGTACGCGCCGGTCCCCGCGCCCCTGCTCGCACCGGCGCTCCGTGTCATCCGCCCACTGATGAGGAGTTCCGCCCCATGACCACGGCCACCACCTCCACACGTTCCGCGACCCCCGGCAGCGACTTCGCCCGGCTGTCGAAGAGGATCGCGGACGCCGGACTGCTGCGGCGCCGCCCTGGCTACTACACGTTGCGGATCACCGCGGTGACCGGGCTCTACGTCGCCGGGTGGGCCGCGTTCGTCCTGGTCGGACCCTCGTGGTGGACGCTGGCGATCGCAGCCTTCATGGCCGTCATGTACGGTCAAGTCGCCCTGGTCGCGCACGACATGGCGCACCGGCAGGTCTTTCGCCGCCGTCGGGCCAGCGAACTGTCCGGGCGGATCGCCGGAGCCTCGATCGGGATGGGCTACGGCTGGTGGCAGGACAAGCACACCCGCCATCACGCCAACCCCAACACCGAAAACCTCGACCCCGATGTCGCCCCCGACGTGCTCGTCTGGTCCCAGGACCAGGCCCGGGCCGCCACCGGGCTACCGCGCCTGCTCGGGCGCTGGCAGGCGTTCCTGTTCTTCCCGCTGCTCACGCTGGAGGGCTTCAACCTGCACGTGTCGAGCGGCAGGGCGATCACCAACGGCTCGCTCAAGCACCGGGTACTCGACGGGACGCTGCTGCTCGCGCACTGCGCGGTCTACCTGTCTGCTCTGTTCCTGGTGCTCCCGCCCGGTATGGCGTTCGCCTTCCTCGCCGTCCACCAGTGCCTGTTCGGCGTCTACCTCGGTTCCGCCTTCGCACCCAACCACAAGGGCATGCCGATCCTGAGGGCCGACGACCGCCCCGACTTCCTCCGCCGCCAGGTACTCACCTCGCGCAACGTCGACGGCGGCCGGTTCACGGACCTCGCGCTCGGCGGCCTCAACCACCAGATCGAGCACCATCTGTTCCCCAGCATGCCCAGCCCCAACCTGCGCGAGGCCCGCACCATCGTCCGGCAGTACTGCCGGGAACTGGGCGTCGACTATGCCGAGACGGGGCTGGTCGCCTCGTACCGGCTCGCGCTCGTCAGCCTCCACCAGGCCGGGGCACCGCTGCGGGGGACGCCTCTTCGGGGCTAACCGGACGGCTGCGGTGGGCGCGGAGACCGCCCCCCGGTTCCGACCTTCGGGGAGAGGTGGGCGCGCGGATGTGGGCAGAGGGCCGCCCGGAGCGCCGTACAGGCACTCGTCCCTCGGGACGACGGGACCGGCCCCGGCGCGCGGACCGCTCCGCAGGACGTCGTCCTGACCGTCACCGTTCACGCGCATCATCGGGGAGACACCTCCCCTCGCGCGGCGCGCCGGTCACGCGCCACGCTGACCCTCACCGGGGGCGAAGCCGGGGGCCGGCCGCCGAAACGCGGGGCAGGACGACGTGGTCGGAGTAAAGTGATCGCCGCTCCGGTCCCGCCGCACATCGAGGTCGCCATGGAATCGCCCGACGCCCCCTCGCGCGGTTACGCCGAGGTCCACGTCACCGCCGCCTCGCCCGACGCCGCCCGGCGTGTGGCGGAGGTCCTCCGTCATTGCTTCGCCGCCACCGAACAGCGCAGCTACCCGGCCGGCGACGGGGGCGGGACGCGCCTCGAACTCACCGTGGACACCACGCGCGCGGCGGAACCGGCCCGCTCGTGGCTGGAGTCCAGCCGCTGGACCGGGCACGCCGACAGGGAGCCCGAGCGGCGGGACTGAGGACCGACGAGGCCGCGCGGGGCTCCCACCGCCCCGACAGTGCCTCGCCTGCGACGGCCGTGTTGTGGAGCGGCCACGTCCGACGCTGAGCGAGCGACCGGACTCACCAGAACGAATCCGTCGCTTCCATGACGCGGATGTCACCGAGGTGCGGCGTCCACAAGCCCGGGTGTCCGCGAGCGGGCACCGGCCGGCTCAGGGGGCGCACCCTCGCGAACCTCCAGAGCCAGCCGTCACCCGATGAAGTCGCGTTGGCCCTGGAGCAGTCGACCAGGTGACCGACTCCGAAGACCAGACCGGAGTGGCGCGGCCAGGGTTGTCGGACGGTGACGGCGCGAAGGGCTGCTTCCCTCGCTCGGCGTTCTGTGCGACTGGGCATCGTGACGCCCTCCTGCCCTTCGAGAACCGTCGCGGACGGGAACAGCCGGTCCGGGCGCTGCTGTTGCACCGACCGGGGCACCGGCACCGCGGGGCACCACGTTGCCCGTCCCACCAGGAGCCGGGTCGCAGGGTCGCGGTGTGCCCGCCAGGCCAGTAGACCAAGACGTATCTCCTCAGGAGGACTGTTCCATGACCGACCGGCCCTTGACGCTCATGGCTGTGCACGCCCACCCCGACGACGAGGCCACCGGGACCGGAGGCGTCCTCGCGCGGTACGCGGCGGAAGGCATCCGCACGGTGCTCGTGACCTGTACCGACGGCGGTTGCGGGGACGGACCGGGGGGCGTCAAGCCGGGTGATCCCGGGCACGATCCGGCGGCGGTCGCCTCGATGCGCCGACGCGAACTCGAGGCGAGCTGCGAGGTGCTGAAGATCAGCGACCTGGAGACGCTGGACTACGCCGACTCCGGGATGATGGGCTGGCCCAGCAACGACGCCCCCGGGTCCTTCTGGCGGACCCCCGTCGAGGAGGGTGCCGCCCGGCTCGCGGAACTCATGCGGCACTACCGACCCGATGTGGTCGTCACCTACGACGAGAACGGCTTCTACGGTCATCCCGACCACATCCAGGCCCACCGCATCACGATGGCGGCGCTGGAGATGACCGGGCTGACACCGAAGGTGTACTGGACCACGATGCCCCGCTCGGAGATGCGGCGGTTCGGCGAGATCATGCGCGAGATCGATCCGGACATGCCCGAGCCGGATCCCGCCGAGGCCGCCGCGATGGCCGAGATCGGTCTCCCCGACGACGAGATCACCACGTGGGTGGACACCATCGCGTTCAGCGGGCAGAAGTTCGACGCGCTGGCCGCGCACGCCAGTCAGGGCGAGAACATCTTCTTCCTCAGGATGGGCAAGGAGAAGTTCGGCGAGCTGATGGGCACGGAGACCTTCGTACGGGTCCAGGACGCGACCGGTGCCGCCCTGCCCGAGAACGACCTCTTCGCCGGACTGCGCTGATCCGGACCTAGGGCAGTCGCCGCCGGGACCAGAGGGTGAGGTCGCTGCTGGTGGCGACGGCCAGGGTGAGGCCGGAGGGGGAGAACCCGGCGGCACGGAGCTCCGAGTACTCGGAGTGGAAGACGTGCCACCAGGTCTCGCCCGCCGGGCCTCCGCGGGTCCCGCCGGCCGCGGACAGGATGACGCGGTCGTGGGGCCATTCCGGGCTGACGACGTCCAGGGACCAGCCGTCGGGGGTGGTGCGGTGGAGGCCGCCGCCGAAGAGGCCGGCGATGCGGACCTGGGTGCCTTCGATCGGCCCGAGGCCGGGGCAGGAGAGCTCCGGGTGGGCGTCGGGGGTGCTGGTGTCGGGGTCGGGGTCCCGGTCGCGGGCGATCTTCTCGCCGGTGACCGCGTCGAAGAGCCCGTGGCCGTCGCTCGAGACGACCATGACGAGGTCGTGGCCGCGGTCGGGGTGGACGGCGAAGCCGATGCCGAGCAGGCCGCCGATGGGGGTTCGGCGGTCGAGTACCGTCCGCCACGGCTCCGGGGCCGGCATGACGGGGGCGGTGAGGTAGCGCTCGCGCAGCCGCTGCTGGTACTCGGTGATCAACTCGTCTCCTCGGGGTGACGTCGCGTCGAGGGTCGGTCGGGCAGCAGGTCGCCGCCCAGGGCCGACATGTTGTCCGGGTACTTCCCCCAGATCGTCCGTGATCGGTAACGGACGCATCCCCGGGGGGCCGTCCCTCGTCCTGCCAGGTGGATGGGACGACGGACCGGGTGAAGGCGGGGCGGACATGGCACGGCACGGCGGTGGGCGGGGCTGGTACGGCAAGGTGGTCGGGGCGGCGCTCGGGGTGACGGTGCTCGCCGTCGGCGCCTCGGTGTGGACGGCGCAGGCCGAGTCCGTGGGCGCCGCGTCCCCGGGGGCGACCGCGTCGGCCACGCCGGGCAGCGGCGTCCGGCCGGTCGACGTGACCATCGCACACGCCTCGGACGCGGGGGCGCGCGGCGTCAACATCACCATCGACGACGGCCCCGACCCCGCGTGGACGCCCCAGGTGCTCGACCTGCTGCGCGAGTACGGAGTGAAGGCCACCTTCTGCGTGACGGGGACGCAGGCGCAGGCCCACCCGCACCTCGTGAAGGACGTGGTGGCGGCCGGACACCGGCTGTGCGACCACACCGTGTCGCACGACACGGCCATGGACCGGAAGTCCGAGGCGTACCAGTCGCGGGAGATCCTCGACGCCGAACGCATGATCATCGAGGCGTCCGGGGGTGTGCGCCCGATGTACTACCGGGCTCCCGGCGGGGCCTTCACCCCGTACAGCCGCAAGCTGGCCGCCTCCCACGGGATGCGTCCGCTGGGCTGGAACGTGGACACCAAGGACTTCGAGCGGCCGGGTGCGGAAGCCATCGTCGCCACCGTCGAGCGGGAGTTGTCCAACGGGCCGACGCTCCTCTTCCACGACGCGGGCGGCGACCGCTCCCAGACGGTCGAGGCCCTGCGCCGCGTCCTCCCCTGGCTCCGGGACCAGGGCTACTCCTTCGGCTTCCCGGTGCGCTGAGCCCGGGGCGGCCCGAGTGGCTGGGGCGGCCGCCCCGCGCTCGGGGTCACCCGGGCTCGGCCACGGGTACCGCCTTCTCCGGCAGGTCGGCCTGGACCGGGGCGAGGGGCGGTAGCGAGCGCTGCGCCGGCACGACGGCCCGCGGCCGCCAGCCCCGGGTGGTCCGTACGTAGCCGTGGACCACCGAGGCCATCGCCAGCAGGAGCAGCGGCCCGAACAGCCACGGGCGCGCGGCCATCTCCGTCGACAGGTAGCGGGACGACAGCAGGAGCGCGGCGAAGACCACGGTCCCGTAGGACACCAGCCGGATCCCCGCGCGGTCCCAGCCCCGGTCGTACGTGCGCAGCGCCGCCTCGACGGTGACCGCGAAGACCACACCGGCGACGAGGTCGATGCCGTAGTGGTAGCCGAAGCCCAGCGTCGCCGCGAGCGTGGCCACCAGCCAGAACGTTCCTGCGTAACGGAGGATCCGCGGGCCCCCGCGGGAATGGATGAAGATCACGACGGCCCAGGCCGTGTGCAGGCTCGGCATGCAGTTCCGGGGGGTGATCTCGTCGTACGTCATCGACTGCGGGGGACCCGACGGCAGCGGCAGGTCCGGCCACAGGAGGGCCACCGCCCACTGCTCGCCGCCGGTGCCGAAGGCTCCGGTGCCGTAGGCGAAGACCGGTCCGACCACCGGGTAGATCATGTAGACGGCCGGTCCGAGGAGGCCGATCAGCAGGAAGGTGCGGACCAGGTGGTGCCTCGGGAAGCGGCGCTCGGCGGCCACCCGGCGCAACTGGTACAGGGCGACGACGACCGCGGCCACCGCGAGCTGGGTGTAGACCCAGTCGAGGACGTGGGCGCCGGCCGGGCCGGCGGCCTCGATGATCCGGCCCGCCAGCCAGGACGGGTCGCCCAGCGCGTGGTCCGCGGTCGCGACGTACTGGTCGAGCACCGCCGGGCGGGTCTTGGACGTGATCAGCAGCCAGGTGTCGCCCGTCTTGCGGCCGGCCACCAGCAGCAGGCCGAGACCGACGCCCTTGAGCAGCAGGAGGCGTTCCGGGCCGGTGCGCCGCGTGACGGCGAGGACCGCGCAGCCCAGCATCACCCACAGCGCGCCGTTGCCGAAGTGGGAGCCTTCGGTCACCTCGGCGTCGGCCGCCCAGCGCACCAGCGCGAAGACGACGTCGATGCCGATCGCGAGACCGGCCGCGACGAACCGTTGCCGCCAGGTCAGCACCACCATCATCAACGCCATGCTGGCGTAGAGGAGCGGCCCCGACTTGGGGGCGAAGACGACCTCTTTCGCCTGGGTGGTGATCGGTCCCGGCAGGCCGTAGCGACGGGCGGCGACCTCCAGCGCGACCAGGAAACCGAGGGTCACCACACCCGCCACGGCCCACAGTCCCGCCCGTGACCGAAGCTCAGCAGAAGGCTCGGTTCCGCTGGTTATTCGCGAAAACACCCGTGATGGCATGCGTCTCATTCTTTATTCGTTTTGCTCTTTTTGAGATGAATGATTCCAATTGCGGCTCATGCGTATTCTCCACCCACGGACCACTTCGGCGAAGAAGACGGAAGGATTACATATCGGGTTCCCGGCGCGTAAGTCGAGGTGAATACGGACTCCCCGTCAGCCGGCGGCCGGCGCCTGCGCCGCGGGCTCCCACACGAAGCCGTCCGGGTCGCTGAACGGGCCGTCGGCGCCGGACAGTACGAGCCGGTGGGAACCGGTGCCCTCGGGGGAGACGCCGGCCACCTTGGCGAGGCCGCGGCGCTTGTACAGGGACAGCTTGACGGCGCCCGTACCCGCGGCGAACTCGACGTACTTGCCGCCGAAGCTCTTCGCCACGGTGAGACCGCGCTCGACGTAGAACCGCTTGACGGCCTTCACGTCCTCGACCCCGAGGAGGAGCACGAGGTCGTCGACGTCCCGGGTGACCGGGCCGGTGTCCTTCTTCGCCGAGGTCGCGATCTGCCAGATGGTGCCGTCCGGGGCTCTCACGACGCCCCCGTAGCCCCACAGCGACCTCGAGGCGGGCTTGAGGGTGGTGGCACCGGCGTCCACGGCGGCGCCCATGAGCGCGTCGACGTTGCCGGGCTGGGACACCACGAGCGACAGCGTGAAGCCGCGGAACCCGGTCGAGGGGGCGTCGGAAGCCCGTACGCGCACCCGTGACGGGTCCAGCCCGAAGGCGTCGGAGTAGAAGCGGGCGGCGGCCTGGGGGTCGGCCACCTCGAGGACGACGGAGTCGATGGCGTTCATGTCCGCGACGTTAGGGGCGGTCGCGCCACCGGTGCTTCTCGAAAACCGACCGTCCGCGCGTCCGTACGGCCGACGTGGGCTTTGTCTCCCCAGGCCGGTACGCCGTCCGTGGCGCTCTCGACCTTCCCGGGGGGCGCCGACGGCCGCGCGGGAGGCCGTCCGGGGAGGTCATGGCGGTGCGGCGAGCCGGGGCGGGCGGCGATCCTGTGGTCGGTACGGAGCAATATCTGACGCCATCGCGTGAGAAACCAATGGCACGCCCGGGGAATATTCCTCATCCCGTCCGGTCGGTCCGTCCGGGGCAACTCTATTGCAAGCGACCGGGCGATCACGGCGTGCTAGTGTCGTGGGAAGTTGCAGTTGTGGTTGCCTGAAGGTGTTTTCCGACGGGGTGATCACGGCGACCCGGAGTCCACACAGGGTGAACTCCGAGCACCGTACCGAAGGAGAAACATGGCTTCCGGCACCGTAAAGTGGTTCAACGCGGAAAAGGGCTTCGGCTTCATCGAGCAGGACGGCGGCGGCCCCGACGTCTTCGCCCACTACTCGAACATCAACGCCCAGGGCTTCCGTGAGCTGCTCGAGGGCCAGAAGGTGACGTTCGACATCGCGCAGGGCCAGAAGGGCCCGACCGCCGAGAACATCACCCCGGCCTGACGCACACCACGCGCACGCGTACTTCGCAGCTGGGGCCCGCACCTTGGGGTGCGGGCCCCAGCTCGCCGCTTTTCCGGGCGCTGAGCGCCCCGCGGGGTTCTGATCTCCGTCCGGCGCATCGCCCCGCGCCTTTGAATTTCCCGTTCCCCTCGTTTCTCCCGGTCCGATCGGCACCTCACGCCGAGATCGACCGGGGCCGGCTCGTTCTTGCGATTCCCTGCGCTGCTCCTCCGCTGCGGGTCTCCCTTGATACGTGCCATATCAAGGAAGGTTCCGCATGAACCGCGTACGCACCAACGACCGCCGACGCTCGAGTGGCGGCGGCCCCCGCCGTTCCCAGACCTCGGGGCGCCGACCGGCCGCCCCGCAGGGCGAGTTCGCCCTGCCGAAGACGATCACCCCGGCGCTGCCCGCCGTCGAGTCCTTCGCCGAGCTCGACATGCCCGACCGGCTGCTGGCCGCCCTCGGCGCCGAGGGCGTGACCGCGCCGTTCCCGATCCAGGCGGCGACCCTGCCGAACTCCCTGGCCGGCCGCGACGTGCTCGGCCGCGGCCGCACCGGCTCGGGCAAGACGCTCGCCTTCGGCCTCGCCCTGCTGGCCCGTACGGCCGGCCGGCGCGCCGAGCCCAAGCGACCGCTCGCCCTCGTCCTGGTGCCCACCCGTGAGCTGGCCCAGCAGGTCACCGACGCGCTCGCCCCGTACGCCCGCTCCGTGGGCCTGCGGTCGGCCACCGTGGTCGGCGGCATGTCGATCGGCAGGCAGGCCGGCGCGCTGCGGGGCGGCGCCGAGGTCGTCGTCGCCACGCCCGGGCGGCTCAAGGACCTCATCGACCGCGGCGACTGCCGGCTGGACGACGTGACCATCACCGTCCTGGACGAGGCCGACCAGATGACCGACATGGGCTTCATGCCCCAGGTCACCGCGCTGCTCGACCAGGTCCAGGCCGACGGCCAGCGGATGCTGTTCTCGGCCACCCTGGACCGCAACGTCGACCGGCTGGTCCGCCGCTACCTGACGGACCCGGTGGTGCACTCCGTCGACCCGTCGGCCGGTGCCGTCACCACGATGGAGCACCACGTGCTGCACGTGCACGACGAGGACAAGCAGCGCGCGACGGTCGAGATCGCGGCCCGCGACGGCCGGGTGATCATGTTCCTGGACACCAAGCACCGGGTGGACCGGCTCGTGAAGCAGCTGCTGAAGAGCGGCGTGCGCGCGGCCGGCCTGCACGGCGGCAAGTCCCAGCCGCAGCGCACGCGGACGCTCGCCCAGTTCAAGGACGGGCACGTCACCGCGCTGGTGGCGACCAACGTCGCGGCACGCGGCATCCACGTCGACAACCTCGACCTGGTCGTCAACGTGGACCCGCCCAGCGACCACAAGGACTACCTGCACCGGGGCGGCCGCACCGCCCGCGCCGGCGAGTCCGGCAGCGTCGTCACGCTGGTGACGCCGGACCAGCGCCGCGACATGACGCGGCTGATGGCCTCGGCCGGCATCACCCCGCTGGTCACCCCGATCCGTTCGGGCGAGGGGGAGCTGGCCCGCATCACCGGGGCGCAGACCCCCTCCGGTGTCCCGGTCGTCATCACCGCACCGGTCGTGGAGCGCCCCCGGCGCGCCGCGTCCGGCGGGGGCTCCTCGTCCCGTGGCCGGCGCGGCCGCTCCGCGCAGGGCCGCACCGGTCAGGGCACCCCCACCCCCGCGCAGGGCCGCGGCGGCCAGGGCCGCAGCACCCAGGGCCGGCCCGCCGGCGAGGCCCCTCGCCGCAGGCCGCGGCACCAGTCCGCCGGTGGCTCGGCCGCCTGAACCCCAGCGAACAGCAACCCTCGTCCCCTCTCCCCTGTGGAGGCATCATGCGCTGTGTCATCGCCCGGTACCCGTTCGACCTCACCAAGGACGGGGTGCTGGACTCGATGAAGGGCATCACGCCCGAACCCGTCACGGGTGAGTCCGTGACCATCGGCCGCCGCCGCTACCCCGTCAAGCAGGTGGGCGAGGTCGTCACCCGGCAGGACCGCCGCGACTTCTCCGGCGGCGAGGTCACCCGGGCCATGGCGCGCCTCGGGTTCACCTGCCACGCGGCGCCCGACGCCACCCCGGCGCCCGCCGCCACGCCGGTGGAGACGGCGTCCGCGCTGCTCGGCGGCACGACGTCCCCGGACGCCTGAGAGACACCTGAGACACGCCTGAGAAGAGGGCGGGGCCACGAGCGCGAGCTGGTGACCCCGCCCTCTTTCCGTTCTCCGTCTTCCGTTCTCCGTCTTCCGTTCTCCGTTTCCGTTCTCCGTCAGGACAGTCCCGTGGCCCGGCCCTGGTCGTCCCACCGGACCTCCCGTTCGTGCCGGACGGCCTCGCGGTCGAGGGGCCCGAACACGTGCGGGAAGAGGGTGTCGCCGGGCACCCCCGGCGGTGGCGCGGGATCGGCCGCCTCCCAGACACACCTGGCGGTGAGCCGCCGCTCGTCGAGGGCCAGCGCCAGCAGCGGCCGGGGCGCGCCGCGGTAGAAGGCGTTGACCACGGCGAGCGTGGTCTCCTCGTCGGGCGAGCAGTGGACGAACCCGTCCTCGGCCAGGGAGGCGGGGGCGTACGGCCGGCCGGGGTCGGCGGCCCAGTCGGCGAGCGGCACCACGTGATAGATCATCGTTCCGTTGTAGCAGCGGTCGCGCCGCCGTCCCACGACGGCGTGGGCACGGTGCCCGGCGTGGCCGACCGCTCGGACGGAGCGGTGCTCGGCGCGGCCGTCGGCAGCGCCGGAGCCAAGGAGACGGACGCCTCCGGCGCCGGGCCGGGCGAGGAGTCGCGGGGCGGGGCCGGAGTCGGAGTCGGTGAGCCGGCCGGCGTGGGGGCGGCGGGGGCCGGGGCCAGCGGGACGGTGGGGCGGGCGGGTGCCGTCGGAGCCGCCCGGTACAGCGGAAGCGCGATGAGGGCGGCGGCAGCGGCGGTCGCGGCGGCACCGGCCGCGGTCCGCAGCAGGCGCCGGCGGGACGCCCCCCGGCGGATCGCCTCGTAGCGGCCGGGCGGCGGGCCCAGGCAGTCGGCGCCCGGACGCAGCACGACCAACAGCGGGTCGCCGTCGTCCCGTTCGAACCCCGGGTCGTCCGGGTCGTCGTCAAGGCGTGTGGTCAAGGCTTCTCCTCAAGTGGACGCGGAGCAGTTCGCGGGCCGCGTGCAGATCGGCCTTGACGGTCCCTTCCTTGCGCCCGGTCAGCACGGACACCTCCCGGATCGGCATGTCAGCGTAGTAGTGCAGGAGGATCGGCACGCGCAGCCGCTCGGGCAGGGACTGCACCAGCATCCGCACCGAGGGGTCGGACTGCTCGGGGTGAGGGCGCACGGCGACCTCCGCGGTGACCCGGCGCACCGCCCGCCGCTCGCGCTCCAGCTTGCGCCAGTGGTCGCGGACCAGGTTGGCGGCGGTGACGTAGAGGAAGCCGCGCGGTTCCTCCACGGACGTCCAGCGGGCCCAGAGCCGGGTGAACGCCTCGGAGGCGATCTCGTGGGCCGTCTCGTCGTCGTCGACGAGACGGCGGCACCAGCCGGCGAGGCGTGGGTACAGGGCGGCGAACAGTTCGGAAGCCGCCCTGTCACGGGACCGTTTCAACGCTCTCCAGGGTGGTGAGGGGCTGCGGTGCGCACGGACGGTCAGGAGCGCGCGCCGGAAGCCGGGTTGAGCTCGGCGAAGGCGATCACGTTGTCCCGGTACTCCTCGCCGACGCGCGGTCCGCCGCAGGTGATGAGGCGCAACTCCGGTCCGTCCACGTCCCCGTAGACGTCCCGCGTCGGGAAGTCGGCCTTCGGCACCGTCCGTACGGTGGTGACCGTGAACCGGGCCGTCGTGCCGTTCTCCAGGCGTGCCTCGATCCGATCGCCCCGGTGCAGACGCGCGAGGTGCCGGAAGACGCCGTCCCCGTGGGTGCCGACCGTGACGTGGCCGAGGACGACCGACGGCCCCACCTGACCCGGGGTCGGCGAATGCCGGTACCAGCCCGCGCGGTCGTCGGCCGTGACCGGCGGGACCTCCACCGTGCCGTCCGCCGCCAGACCCAGCCGCATCACCGGTGTGTCGACGCCGATGGCCGGGATGCGCAGGCCGACGGGGACCGAGCGCTCCAGGGGCCGCGCCGGCTCGCCGGCGGGACGCGCGGGCGGCGCCGTGGTCGCGGAACGGGCGGGCGCGGCCCCCTCGTCGCCCGGCCCGGCGGCGCAGCCCGCGAGGGCCACGGCCAGCACGGCGGTGGCGAGGGCGCGCCCGGGCCGGGTCGTCATGCCCGGGTCGCCGCCCGCCGACGGCGTACGACGAGGAGGGCGGCGCCGCCCGCGGCGAGCGCGGCACCGGCGCCCGCGGCGAGCGCCCCGTCGCCGGCTGCGGAGGGGGCCGGTGCGGCGACGCCGGTGTCGGGCGCGCCCTCGGGCACGGTGGAGACCTGGCCGTCGGCCGGTGCCTCGGTCGGCTCGGCCGCCGGAGCCGGTGAGCTGACGGAGGGCGACGGTGCCTCGCTCGGCTCGGTGCCGGGGCTCGGGGTGGCGGACGCGGGGGCGGCGGGGGCCGGGGTGGGGTCGTCGGCGAACGCGGGCGCGGTGCCGGCCAGGACGGCGGTGCACGCCAGGGCCACGGCGCTGAGGATGGTGCGGCGCATGGGGTCGCTCTCTCTCGTCGGATTCCGGGTGCGCGGAGTCGCGCGGGTGGTGGATCGGACGGAGAGACGAGGCGGCGGCGGGACGGGTTGCAAAGAGATGGCAAAGCCGTCCCCGCAGGGACGGATGCGGGGGGCCGTCCCGCGGGGGCGGGTGCGGGGCGGGGCTGTCCCGCAGGGGCGGGTGCGGGGCGGGGCACAGGAGCCCCGGGCGGGTGGCCGCCGCCTCATGACGAAGCAGGGCCCGCACCGTGCGGTGCGGGCCCTGCTCAGTGATGCGTGATGCGCGCGCGTTACGCGGGAACGATGTTCTCCGCCTGCGGGCCCTTCTGGCCCTGCGTGACGTCGAAGTTGACGCGCTGGCCCTCCTGGAGCTCACGGAAGCCCTGGGTGGCGATGTTCGAGTAGTGGGCGAAGACGTCGGCGCCGCCGCCGTCCTGCGCGATGAAACCGAAGCCCTTTTCGGCGTTGAACCACTTCACGGTACCGGAAGCCATGCTTTTACTCCTAGGCAGTGTTGAGGCCCGCACTTCGCGGGCCTTCACATCGCTGCGGCGATCACCTGCCCGGAAAACCGGTAACACAAATGGCAACCACAACTGCAACTGACGTCCAGCCTAGCACGTATTGAATCGCCACCGCCGGAAATGAAACGCCGGGAGATTTCGACACGGAATGTTTTTCCGGCGTCCGGCGAATATCTGTTTCATCGGGGTCAGTTTTTCACTCGTCGCGCCGCTCGGCCTCGCGGCGCAGCTCCTCGTTCATGCGCAGCGCCACCTCCAGGTCGTCCTCCAGGCGGACGATGCGGCAGGCGGCCTCGATGGGCGTTCCCTGGTCCACCAGTTCACGGGCGCGCGCCGCGCGGCGCAGTTGCCGACGCGAGTAACGGCGGTGCCCGCCCTGCGAACGCGTCGGACTGACCAGACCCGCCTCACCGAGAGCGCGGAGGAAACCGGGCGTGGCGCCGATCAGCTCGGCCGCCCGGCCCATGGTGTACGCCGGGTACTGGTCGTCGTCGAGCCGGTCGGCGGCCTGCGGCCGACCTGCGGCGTTCAGCCTGCTCTCCGGGGTCATGCATGCCTTCCCGCGGACCGCATCGGACACGGGCCGCCACGGGGGACCGGTATCCCCCACACCCGAACTCTAGTCGCGCCTGCCGGAAAGCTGCCGCGGCGAACGTACATCCGGGGGCACGTCGGGCCGACCCGGCCGTCCGGACCCAGCGTCAGGCGGGGGTGGTCGTCCAGCGGCGGAGCAGTGCCAGGCGCTCGTCGCCGGTCGGGGCGGCCGCGCCGAAGTGGTCACGACGCCAGGTGAGGAGGTCGTCCACGGGGGTGTCGCCGTCGACGAGCCGGGTCAGCAGGGTGCGGGAGAGCCGGTACTCCTCCGGGGTGTGGATGCCGCCGGTGGCGGCGGCCAGGGCGCTCGCCTCGACCGTGCCGTCGGTCTCGGTCACCACCTCGACGGTGAACGCCGGGGGCTGGTCGCCGTCGCCGCTGATCAGCACGAGGGCGGAGTCGAACGCCATGGAGAGCAGGCGGCGCGCGGCGGACCGCACGGCGACGTCCCGCACGTCGATCTCCCGGATCTCGTCCCAGCCCCAGCCGCGGCCGCCCTGTCCGCGTCCCAGGGTCTCGACCCCGTCCTTGGTCAGCCGCACGCCCGGCGCGGTGCCGGTGGGCTCGGCCCCCACGTACACGCAGTCCTCGGTGATCCAGAACAGGCCGACCATGGCCATGAGCGCCTCCCCCAGCGGTGTCACCGGGGGAGACGACCGCGGGCACCCGGGAGTTCCCGGGTGCCCGCGTGTCCTTGGCCCGGGTCAGGTCACGACGTGACCGCGGCCGGGCCCACCAGCTCGGTCAGGACGTCCTCCATCGTCACGAAGCCCAGCACGGCGCCCGTCTCGCCGGTGACCGCGGCCAGGTGGCTGTCCTCGGCGCGCAGGGCGGTGAGGGTGTCGTCCAGCGGGGTGTCGATGCGGACCTGCGTGACGCGGTGCAGCGCCGCGCGCGGGAAGGGCGCCTCCCGGTCGGTGCGGCCCAGCGTGTCCTTGATGTGCAGGTAGCCGAGGACGGCGTTGCCCGGGCCGGTCACCGGGAAGCGGGAGAAGCCCGCCTCGGCGGCCAGGCGCTCCAGCTCGGCCGGGGTGACCGTGTGGGTGACCGTGCGCATCTTCTGGGCCGGGACCAGGATCTCGCCGACCGGGCGGGTGCCCAGCTCCAGCGCGTCGCGCAGCCGCTCGCCGTCGGCCGGGGTGAGCAGTCCGGCCTCGCTGGCGTCCACCACCATGCGGGCGAGCTGGTCGTCGGTGAAGACGGCGTCGACCTCGTCCTTCGGCTCCACCCGGAGCAGCTTGAGCAGGGTGTTGGCGAAGGCGTTGATGCCGAAGACGAACGGCTTGAGCGCGCGGGTCAGGGCGACCAGCGGCGGACCGAGGACCATCGCCGTGGTCGCCGGGGCGGCCAGCGCGATGTTCTTCGGGATCATCTCGCCGATCAGCATGTGCAGGTACGTCGCCAGGGCCAGCGCGATCGCGAAGGCGATCGGGTGGACCAGCGCGTGCGGCATGTGCACCGCCTCGAACACCGGCTCCATCAGGTGCGCGATGGCCGGTTCCGCGACCGCGCCGAGCACCAGCGAGGAGACGGTGATGCCCAGCTGGGCGGTGGCCATCATCGCGGAGATGTGTTCCAGGCCCCACAGGGTCATCCGGGCGCGCTTGTCGCCCGTCTTCGCGCGCGGCTCGATCTGGCTGCGGCGTACGGAGATCATGGCGAACTCGGCGCCGACGAAGAACGCGTTGGTGATCAGGGTCAGCGCGCCGATGAAGAGCTGTACGGCGGTCATCGGGCCACCTCCGGCTCACGGTCGGCCGACGGGACCGACGCGGGCGCGGTGACCCGCAGGCGGTCGGCGCGGTGGTGCTCGACGTCGAGGACGTCCAGGCGCCAGCCGTCCAGGTCGATGACGTCGCCCTTGGCCGGGATGCGCGCCAGGTGGGTGGCGACCAGGCCGGCCAGGGTCTCGTACGGCCCGTCCGGGGCGGTGAGGCCGATCCGGGCGAGCCGGTCCAGGCGGAGCGAGCCGTCGGCCTCCCAGGCCGCGCGGCCGTCGGACTCCGCGGGAGCGGGCAGCAGGTCCGGTATCTCGACCGGGTCGTGCTCGTCGCGGACCTCGCCGACGACCTCCTCCACGATGTCCTCGACGGTCGCCACGCCCGCGGTGCCGCCGTACTCGTCGATGACGACGGCCATGGTGCGGGTGGAGCGCATGCGCTCCAGGAGGCGGTCGGCGGGCAGGCTGTCCGGCACCAGCAGCGGCGCGGTGGCCAGCTCGGTGACGGGGGTGGCGGCACGCCGGTCCGGCTCCAGGGCCAGCACGTCGCGGATGTGCACGGTGCCGACGACCTCGTCGAGGCTGTCCCGGTAGACCGGGAAGCGGGAGAGGCCGGTGGCGTGCGAGAGGTTCGCGGCGTCGGCGGCGGTGGCGTGGGTCTCCAGCGCCTTGACGTCCACGCGCGGGGTCATGACGTTCTCCGCGGTCAGCTCGCTCAGGTGCAGGGTGCGCACGAACAGCTCGGCGGAGTCCGCCTCCAGGGCGCCCTCGGCGGCCGAGTGCTGGGCGAGGGCGACGAGTTCCTCGGGGCTGCGGGCGGACGCCAGCTCCTCGGCCGGTTCCAGGCCGAAGCGGCGTACGAAGCGGTTCGCCGTGTTGTTCAGGTGCCGGATGAAGGGGCCGAAGGCGGTGGTGAAGCCGCGCTGCGGGCCCGCGACGACCTTCGCGACGGCCAGCGGGCGGGAGATCGCCCAGTTCTTCGGGACCAGCTCGCCGACGACCATCAGCACGACGGTGGACAGGACCACGCCGAGCACGGTCGCCACCGTCGAGGCGGCACCGCCCAGGCCGATGTCCGTCAGCGGGCCGCGCAGCAGCACGGCGATCGACGGTTCGGCCAGCATGCCGATGACCAGGGAGGTCACGGTGATGCCGAGCTGGGCGCCGGAGAGCTGGAGGGTCAGGGACCGGACGGCCTTCAGGGCGCCGTCGGCACCGCGCTCGCCCGACTCCGCCGCACGCTCCAGGTCACCGCGCTCGACGGTGGTGAGGGAGAACTCGGCGGCGACGAAGACGGCGCAGGCCAGGGTGAGCAGGAGGGCCAGCAGGAGCAGCAGGACCTCGGTCACCGTGCCACCCCGCTTCCCTCACGCGTGTACCGGGGGAACTGCGGGCCGGCCGTGGCACGGCCGGTACTGGGAGGCTCCATTACGGAACGGGACTCCTTAACGGGGTCGGCGGGCGCCGGTACCTGCCGGGCGCCCGAGGGTTCTTTCTCATGGTAAAGGACGAGCAAAACGACAGGGAGTCCTCGGACCCCTAAGCTTCTACTCGCCTGTAGAGAACAGTCGGATGCCTCCGGTTGTTCCCCGCATGGACGTTCCCCACACCGACGTGAAGGAGTGCACGCCTCGATGGTGTTCAAGCGGCCGCCCGGTCCCCTCGGCGTGGGCGGGCCCACGGCCGTCCCGGTCCTCGATCCGGGCACCGTCCGGCCGGGGGGCGTGCTGTCGGGCCGGGTCGACCTCGTCGGCGGCACCGCCGGCCAGGACGTCGAGCACGTCGCGCTGGAGCTGGTGGCCCACGTCGGGGACGGGCCCGCCGAGGCCGGCGACGAGGACGGGGGCCGGGGCCCCGGGGGTGCGGTCGTGTTCGAGCACCGCGTCGTCGGCGGGCCCTTCCGGGCAGCCGCGGGCGAGCGGTGCGGCGTGCCCTTCTCGCTGCCGCTGCCCTGGGAGACGCCGGTCACCGGGTCGCACGGCCGGCACCCGGGCGCGGCGCTCGGCGTGCGCGCCGAGCTGGTGGTCGCCGGTGCCGCGGACACGGGTGACCCGGTCCCGCTGGCCGTGGCGCCCCTGCCGGCCCAGGAGGCCGTCCTGGAGGCCCTCGGGCGGCTCGGCTTCGACGTGCGCTCCGCCGGCCTGGAGCACGGCCGCGTCGGCGGCACCGGGCAGCGGCTGCCCTTCCGCCACAAGATCGAGCTGGCCGCGCCCCGGGGCCACGCCGAGATCGAGGAGGTCGAGCTGACCTTCCTCGCGGTGCCCGGCGCCCTGGAGGTGGTGCTGGAGGCGGACAAGCGCGGCGGCGCGCGCTCCGGCGGCCACGACGCCCTCAGCCGGTTCACCGTCCCGCACGACGGGCCGGCCGGGTCGCGGAGCTGGACCACCCTGGTCGACGGCTGGATCCGGGAGCTGGTCGAGCACCGGGCGTCGTACGAATTCCAGGCCGTGTACGGCCATGGACCCGGGCAGCCGTCCGCGGCGCGGACCCGGTGACCCGGCGGGCTGGTAACTTCTACAGATGTGTAGAGGGACTGGATCCCTCCTCCCGCTGATCCCTCCTCCCGACCCGTACGGAGTGCTCATGGCCCTGTGGGACCGCTTCAAGGAGTCCGCGTCGCAGATGCAGACGCAGCTCGTGGCGAAGAAGAACGACCTCAAGAGCGGCGCCTTCCGCGACGCGAGCATGGCGATGTGCGCGCTGGTCGCCGCGGCCGACGGCAGCGTCGACGCGTCGGAGCGGCGGCGGGTGGCCCAGCTGATCTCGACCAACGAAGTGCTGGGGAACTTCCCCGCCGACGATCTGCGCCGCCGCTTCGAGGACTGCCTGGACCAGCTCACCGCCGACTTCGCCTTCGGGAAGGTCGGCATCCTCCAGGAGATCGCCAAGGCGAGGAAGAAGCCCGCCGAGGCACGGGCGGTGGTGCAGATCGGGATCGTGATCGGCGGCGCCGACGGCGACTTCGACAAGGACGAGCGGGCCGTCGTCCGCGAGGCCTGCTTCGCGCTGGGGCTGCCGCCGCACGAGTTCGACCTCTGACGTGCGCCGGCCGTGCCGTAGATTCCGTGGGGGCCCGTGCCGCGGGCCCGACCGTACGTCCACCAGGGAAGTGCCGTGTTCGGACTGAGCGAGCTCGCGATCATCCTCATCGTCGTCATAGCCGTCCTCGCCGCCAGGAAGCTCCCCGAGCTGACGCGCTCGGCGGGCAAGTCGGCCCGCATCCTCAAGGCCGAGGCCAGGGAGATGAAGGACGCGGAGCGGGCACCGGAGCGGGACGGTGAGGGCCCCCGGGTCATCCGGGGCGAGGCGGTGCGGCGCGAGGACACCGGGGGCGGCCGGGACGGCCGGGCCACCGGGGACGGCGGTCCGGCGGCCGGAGAGCGGGGCGGCCCGCGGGCGTGACGGCATCCGTCCGCCCGTCAGCCCGCTAGCCCCCGTCAGCCCGTCAGCCCGTCAGCGCACGAACCTCACGCGTCGGTCTCCCCGTCGCCGCCCCGGGTGCGGTGCGGGCCCAGCTCGCGCAGGGCGTCGCCGAGTGCGGCGGCGGTGAGCGCCGGTGCGGGCAGGGGCTGTGCGGCCGGTGCGGTGCGCAGCCCGGCGAGGAGCAGGGCGAGGGGGCGGCGCCAGGCGTCCGGGGCCGTCGCGGCGGTCAGGGCGGGGACGGCACGACCGAGGGCCGCGAGCGCGAACAGCGCGTCCTCGGTGGTGACGTCGGGGCGGACGGTCCCCTCGTCGCGGCAGCGGGACAGCAGTGAGTCCACGGTCCGGCGGTTGTGCTCGTGCACGGCCTCCAGGCTGTCGACGCCCCGCAGTCGCGTGGTCATGAGGTCGTTGGTGCCGCGGTCGGCGGCCAGGGTGGCGAAGACGACCTCCAGGTAGGCGGTGAGGCCCGCCCACGCGTCCGACGCCTTCCTGGCCCGCTCACCGGCGTCCATCGTGCCCGTCAGCGAGTCCCGGAACACGGCGTCCACGAGCGCGGCGCGGGTGGGGAAGTGGCGGTAGAGCGTCGCGTTGCCGACCCCCGCCCGGCGGGCGATCACGTCCAGCGGCGCGTCCAGCCCCTGCTCGGTGAACACCTCGTGGGCCGCCCCCAGCAGAAGCTCCCGGTTGCGCCGCGCGTCGCGTCGCTGCCGGGGAGCTCCGTCGTGTGCGCCGCCGGTCATCCTCACGCTCCTGATCCCACGGGTCCGGTGAACCGGGGACTGCTCCCCGCGCTCCGGGTGCCGATGCTATCGTCGGGGCCACAAACGGGGAGTACTCCCCGTTTGACAGGACCGGGAGGCCCCATGACCGCGCCGCCCCTCGACGAACCGGCACCCGCGGGACACGACCCGGAGGCCGACCCGTACGCCGTCCTCGCCGCCCTGCGGGCCGAGGGCGCCGTGCACCGGGTCCTGGTACCGGGGAGCGGGGAGAGCTGGCTGGTCGTGACGCGCGACGCGGCACGGGCCGCGCTCACCGATCCGCGCCTGCGCAACGACATCCGGCACTCCGCTTCCTGGCACACCGACGGCGGGCACGCCATCGGCCGCAACATGGTGCAGAGCGACCCTCCGCAGCACACCCGGCTGCGCCGGCTCGTGGCGGGCCACTTCACGCCGGGCCGGATCGCCGCCCTGCGCCCCCGCGTCGAGCGCGTCGCGGACGCGCTGCTGGACGCGCTGCCGCGACGGGGCACGGCGGACCTGGTCGCCCGGTACGCGCTGCCACTGCCCGTCACGGTGATCTGCGACCTGCTGGGCGTCCCGGAGGCCGACCGGGGAGGCTTCCACGCCTGGTCGCACGAGCTGGTCGTGCCCAGCTCCGCGGAGGCGGCGTCGGCGGCGGCCGGCGAACTGACCGGCTACCTCACCGATCTGACCGGCCGCAAGCGCCGCACCCCGGACGACACGCTGCTCGGCGATCTGGTCGTCGCCGCGGACAGCGGTGGCCTCACGGCCGAGGAACTGCTCGGCATGGCCTTCCTCATCCTCGTCGCCGGACACGAGACGACCGTCGACCTGGTCTCCGCCACCGTCCACAGCCTCCTCACCCACCCCGACCAGCTCGACCGGCTGCGGGCCGACCCGGGCCTGACGGAGGGCGCCGTCGAGGAGTCGCTGCGGTTCAACTCCCCGGTCCACTCGGCCGCGTTCCGGTTCGCCGCCGAGCCCCTGGAGCTGGCGGGCACCCGGATCGCGGCCGGCGACTCGGTGCTCGTCTCCCTCGCCGCCGCCTCCCGCGACCCCGGCCACTTCCCCGACCCCGACCGCTTCGACATCGGCCGCCGGGCCGCGGGCCACCTCGGTTTCGGGCACGGCCTCCACCACTGCCTCGGCGCCCCGCTGGCCCGCGTCGAAGCCGCCGTCGCCGTACGGCTGCTCCTGCGGCGGCACCCCTCGCTCGCCCTGGCCACCGACCCGGCGACGCTCACCTGGCGCACCGGCACCCTGCTGCGGGGCCTGGCGGAACTGCCGGTGCGCCTCGGCTGAGACACGCGGCGGCCGGGCTCAGGACGGGTCCCCCGGTACGGCGGAGAGCAGGCTGCGCATGACCGGGCCCGCCGAGCCGCCACCGGTGACGCCCTCCTCGACGACGACGGCCACCGCCACGTTGCCGCGGTGGGCGACGAGCCAGCCGTTGTTGTCCTGGTCGTCGGAGACCTCGGCGGTGCCGGTCTTCGCGCCGACCTCGCCGGGCAGGTCGGCCAGAACGCGCGCGGTGCCGTCGGTCACGGTGGCGCGCATCAGCTCGCGCACCCGGGTGACGACCTCGTCGGGGAGCGGTTCGGTGCGGGTCACGTCCTCGTTCCCGGCGGTGACGGACGGCTGGTGGAACTCGCCGGAGACCGCGGTGGCCGTCACCGACGCCATGATCAGCGGGTTGGCCTGGACCCGGCCCTGCCCGATCATCGACGCGGCCTTCTCCGTCTCGTCCTTCGGCACCGGCACGGAGCCGTCGTACGTCGGGATGCCGATGTGCCACTCCTGGCCGACACCGAAGTGGGTACGGGCCACCTCGCCCAGCTCCCCGTCGTCGAGTTCGCCGCGCAGGCTGATGAAGGCGGTGTTGCAGGACTCCGTGAAGTCCTTGCGGAACGTGGCGCCCGGGTGCTCGGACGTCTCCACGTTGTGGAACTCCTTGCCGACCGTCAGGTACTTGGGGCAGTCCACGACGTCGTCGGGCGCGACGGCCCCCTTGAGGAGCAGGGCGGTGCTGGTGACGATCTTCCAGGTGGAGCCGGGCGCGTAGGTGCCGGAGGCGGCGCGGTTGAAGCCGCCGGCGGGGGAGTTGGCGAGGGCGAGGACCTCGCCGTTGTCGACGCGCAGGGCGACGAGGGAGGCGTTCTTGCCGCCGGCCTCGCCGAGGGCCCGTTCGGCGGCGGACTGCCAGGTGGCGTCCAGGGTGGTGCGGACGGGCCGGCCGGCCGTCGCCGGGTCGGGCTTCTCGCCGAAGGACGCCTCGGTGCGCACGGTCTCACCGGTGGCCCGGTCGATCAGCTCGACCGCGCCGCGCGGTCCGCCGTCGGCGCCGCCCGCCAGCGGGCCCAGGAGCGGGGCCAGCGAGGGGTACCCGCCGCCCGAGAGGGAGGTGCCCTTCCGGTCGGTGACCTCGGGCGGGGTCGTCTCCTCGCGCTCCAGCCGGAACTTCTCCGTCTCGCTCAGCCGCGGGTGGACCAGGGACAGCCGCCAGTCCACCTTCCAGCTGCCGTCGTCCTGCTCGCGCAGCGGCAGCCGCGACTCGTACGTCCAGGTGCCCAGGCCGGTGATCGGCATCCGGGCGGTGAAGGGGATGCCGAGGGTGCCGTCCTCGGCCTCCCTCGCCTCCCCGGACGCCGTCAGCCGCGGCTTGCCGATGTCGAGGCCCGCGGTGAAGCTCCGCAGCACCTCCTGTGCGGTGTCGGGTCTGGTGGTGCGGGCGGCCGCGCTCGGCAGACGTCCGGCGGCCCAGTCGGCGAGGAAGGCACGGGCCTGCTTCGTCGCGGCGGGGTCGGGGCCGTCGTCGCCGGGTGCGAAGGGGCCGAGGCCGGTCGCGTACGAACCGCCGGCGGCGAGCGCGAGCACGACCCCCACGGCGGCGACGGCTCGTACACCGTTGCGCGGCCCACGACGGCGGGGGGAGGTGAGGTGAGGGGTGTCCGGCATGGCGGGTCCTTGTCTGTGGGCGGGCGGGGTCCGGGGAGCCGGGCGCTCGGGGCGGGCGGGGTCCGGGGAGCCGGGCGCTCGGGACGGGCGGGGTCCGGGGAGCGGAGGGCTCGGGGCGGGCGGGGTCCGGGAGCGGAGGGCTCGGGGCGGGCGGGGTCCGGGGGAGGGCTCGGGGCGGGCGGGTTTCGCGTGCGCTCGGGGGCGGGCGGTTTCGGCCGCCCGGTTCGAGGGAGCGCGGCGCCGGGCCCGCGCCCTGCCCGAGCCGGGCCGGGCCGGTGGCGACAGCGGTGGAGGAACCGGTGGCCGTGGGCCGGTGCCGGTGGCCGTGGGCCGGTGCCGGTGGGCCGTGGGCCGGTGGAGCGCTTCAGGGGGCGGTGGTGAAGAAGTCGAGGATCGTGTCGGTGGCGTCCAGGGCCTGGCTGGTCGGGCCGAAGCCCCGGGGCGGGGTGACGTCCGAGCCCGGCCAGGTGTGGCCGGCGTCGTGGACGACGAGGAGCTGCACGGTGGCCGCCGCACGCCCGGAGCGCGGGGCCGCGTCGAGGGGCCACACCGTACGGTCGTAGCCCCTCCTCTCCTGCGTGGCGGGCTCGCCGGCACCCCCCGCGGCGGCGAACGCCTCCGCGCTGTCCCGGGCCGACAGGCTGGGAAGGATCGGCTCCTCGGGGTCCGGCGGAGGGGAGGGCCACCCCGCGAGCGGGCGCACCGGGTCGTCGGCGCCGTAGACGACCATGACGGGGACGCGCCCCGTGGGTTCGATCCCGGCGGCGCCCGCGGGGAGCTGGCCGGAGACCGAGGCCGCCGCGGCCACCAGGCCGGGCCGCTGGGCGGCCACGCGCAGCGCCATCGAGCCGCCGTTGGAGAAGCCGGTGACGTAGACGCGCTCGGGGTCGGCCCGCTCGGCGCGGACCAGCTGCTCGACCAGTGCCTCGGTGAACCGCACGTCGAGGTCCGGGTCCGGACGGCGTTCGGTGGCCCGCGTGCCCGCGCCCCAGCCCCGGTCGAGGCCCTCGGGGTAGGCGACCAGCATGCCGCGCGCCCCGGCGGCCTTCTCCAGCCTGCTCTTCTCGCGCAGCTCGGCCGCGTCGGCGCCGCGCCCGTGGAAGGCGATGACGAGCGGCCTCGGGCCGCCGCCGGCACCGTCGGCGGGCCGGTGCAGGAGGTACTCGCGGGTGTCGCCGCCGACCTTCAGCCGGGCGCGGACGTCCGGCACGGAGCCCGCCGTCGCGCCGGACCGGGACGGGCCGCTCGCCGGTGGCGCCGGATCCGGGCGTCCGGCGTCCCCGGCACAGCCGGCCAGCGGGAGGGCGAGGACGAGGGCGAGCGCGCCGGGCCACCGGCGGGGGCGGAGCGCGAGGTCGCGGAGGGAGCGCATGCCCCGAGGAGAGCAACCCCGGCACGCCCTTGTCCAAGATTCATATGGATGTCGGATCGATCAATGCTCGATATGATTACTGGTCGTGGACCTGGTGCGGCACCTGGAGTGCTTCGTGGCTGTTGCAGAAGAGTCACACTTCGGGCGTGCCGCGGCCCGTCTCGGCATGGCCCAGCCACCGCTGTCGCAGCGCATCCGGCGGCTGGAGGAGGAGCTGGGCGTCCGGCTCTTCGAGCGCACCAGCCGGCAGGTGACGATCACCGAGGCGGGCACCCTGCTGCTCGCCGAGGCCCGTGCGCTGCTCGACCGCTCCGAGTCCTTCCTGACCGCCGCGCGCCGCATCCGGGACGGCGAGACCGGCCTGCTGCGCGCCGCCCTGTCCCCCGACCTGTCGGGCGAGACCGTCGCCGCGCTGCTGGCGGACTTCCGGCGCCTGCACGCCGGCCTGCACCTGGAACTGCACGAGCTGTCCACCGCCGAGCAGCTGACCGCCTTCGCCGCCCGTGAGCTGGACGTCGGCATCGTCCACCACCCGTGCGACGTCACCGGTCTCGAACTCGGCCCGGTCCTGCGCCGCGACCTCGGGGTGGTACTGCCGCGCGGCGCCCCCGAGGCGGAGCTGGACGAGGTGCCGCTCGCCGCCCTCGACGGCTACGACCTGGTCCTCTTCCCGCGCGCCCACGCCCCCGCGGTCTACGACGACCTGCTCACCGCCTGCGCGCGGGGCGGCTGGACCCCCGCCGCCGTACGGCACGGCCAGGGCGCCAGCTTCGTCCGCGGCCTGGTGCTGTCGGCCGGCGCCGTCGCCCTCGGTCCCCGCGACACCCACCTCGCGACGGCCGCCGAGGGGGATCTGGTCTGGCGTCCGCTGGCGGGGGCCGCGCCGGCCTGGCGGCACTCCGTGGCGTGGCCCAAGGGGCGCGGCGACACCGCCGTCGGCGCCTTCGCGGACGCGGCCACGCACGCCCTGCGCGCCACGGCCGACGCCCGCGCCGAGGCGCCCGCCCGGCCACTGCACCTTCGCCCGGCATCGGAGTTCTGGCTGTGAACGACACCGCCTCCCCGGGCCGTCGGCCCGCGCGTCCCCGCCCGGCACCGGAGGACCGGCCATGACCGACACCGCCGCCCTCGGCCGGCTGCACGCGGCCTTCGCCGATGCCGGGGTCACCGGCTGGCTGCACGCCGTGGACATCGACTCCGGGGCTCAGGTCGGGGCCGGGTCGGACCAGCCGGTGTGCACGGCCAGCGTCCACAAGGTGTGCGTCCTGGTGACGCTGCACGAGCTGGCGGCGGCCGGGGCACTGGAGCTGACCGAGCGGGTGGAGTGCCCGCCGGCCGGGCGCACTCCGGGGCCCACCGGGCTCGCGGCCATGCTCGACCCGGTCCGGCTGTCGCTGCGCGACGCGGCGTTCCTGATGATGTCCGTCAGCGACAACACCGCCGCCGACCTGCTGCTGGACCGGGTGGGGCTGGACGCCGTCAACGCCACCGCGGCCCGGCTCGGCCTCACCCGTACCCGGGCGGTGCACGGCTTCGGCGCGATGCTGGGCACCATGCGCGAGGACGCCGGGCCGGCGGGTGCCCGGGGGCTGACCGACCCGCACGTCATCAGCCGACTGCGCGCCCTGGACCCGGCCCGCACCAACCGCAGCACCCCCCGCGACATGACCCGCCTGCTCCGCGCCCTCTGGCGGGACGAGGCCTGCCCGCCCGAGTACGGCGCCGCCATGCGCCGCATCATGGGCCTCCAGGTGTGGCCGCACCGCCTGGCCTCGGGCTTCCCCTTCGACGACGTCCACGTGGCCGGCAAGACCGGCACCCTGCCGACCCTGCGCAACGAGGTCGGCGTCGTCGAGTACCCCGACGGCGGCCGCTACGCCGTGGCCGTCTTCACCCGCACCGCGCAGACGGCGGCCACGCTCCCGGCGGCGGACGCGGTGATCGGCACGGCGGCCCGGATCGCGGTCGACGCACTGCGAGCCCCCTGAGGCGGCGGGCCGGGCGGCGGGGCCTCGGGCACGGCGGGCCCCGGGCACGGCGGCCGACCCGGGGAGCAATCGGGCATTCCTGGCGCTTTATCTCATTTGGGGGTACATAATCAGAACATGAGTACGGCAACGTATGAACTGCTGGCCGCGTCCTCGCACGCGGTGAACATGACGGTGGCCTTCATCGGCGGGCTGGTGATCGTGGGAGCGCTGATCTGGGCCGTACGCATGGGTCTTGGCGTCATGGAGCGGGAACCCGAACGCCCCCACGCCGACGAGCACGGCAAGCTCCCCGAGACCGGCGCCGTCCACGAGGAACGGGAGATGCGGGAGCCGGACGAGATCCCGCTCGCGGCCGACGGGAGCCCACGGCTCATGCCGTACGAGCTCCACCACTCGGGCAGCCGCCGGGGCGAGGACCAGAACCGCCGACGCTGGCTGCCGGGATCCAGCGGCGCCTTCGGCAGCGGCGGATCGGGGCACGTGTGACCCGGGCCGGCGGCGCGGGCCCGGACCGGGGGAAGGCGGGGGAGCCCGCGTAGGGTCGCGGGGACCCTCGTCCCCGCCGACCCCGAGGAGCTCCCACCGTGACGACCGACCCCGGCCGGCCGCCCATCCCGGTGATCGTCGACTGCGACACCGGCATCGACGACGCCCTGGCCCTGCTGCTGGCGGTCCGCCACCCGGGGCTCGACCTGCGCGCCGTCACCTGCGTGGCCGGCAACACGGACGTGGAGGGGGTCGTCCGGAACACCCTGACCGTGCTGGAGCAGGCCGGAGCCCCCGACGTCCCCGTCGCCCGGGGCGCCGAGCGGCCGCTGATCGAGGGCGTGCGCACCGCCCGTCACGTGCACGGGCGGGACGGCATGGGCGACCTCGGACTGCCCGCGCCGACCCGCGCCCCGGTCGACCTGGACGCGGTGAGCCTGCTGCGCCGGGAGATCCTCGCCTCCCCCCGGCCGGTGACGCTGATCCCCACCGCCCCGGCGACCAACATCGCGCTGCTGCTGCGCACCCACCCGGAGGTGACCGGCAACATCGAGCGGATCGTGTTCATGGGCGGGGCGGTGGCCACCGGGAACGCCACACCGGTCGCCGAGTTCAACGTCTGGCACGATCCGGAGGCCGCCGCGATCCTGCTCACCGCCGGGGTGCCGATCACGATGTACGGCCTGGACGTGTTCCAGCGGGTGATCGTCCCGGGGCCGGACGTGCGCCGCCTGCGCGCGAGCGCCGAGCCCGGCACCCGGCTCGCCGGCGAGCTGCTCGCCCACCGCGGTCCGGCCATCGACGAGACGGACCCCGGGGGCGGGCTCGGCGACGCCGGCGCGGTCTGCGCCGTGATCGATCCGGAGGGACTGACCACCCACCGGCTGCCCGTCGAGGTGTGCCTCGCGCCGGGTCCGGCCCGCGGGCAGACCCTCGTCGACCGCCGCGTCCGCCCCGGCGAGTCCGAACTGCACGAGGGCACACGCGAACAGCCCCTGGTGGACGTGGCGTTGGACGTGGATGTGGCGCGGTACGTGGAGCTGTACCTGAGCACGGTCGAGCGCAAGGACCGGTAGGGACGAGCAGGGAGGCGCGCGGGAGACGGCGCGTCGCTCCTTCGCGCGGGTTCACTTTTCGGGTGATGTGGACAGACCTGTTCCTGTCGCCCGCACGCACCGCGAAGGAGACCGCGTGACCGTCCGCCCCACCACCAGCACGCCCGACCTGTCGTCCAAGGACCCCAACTGGTGGCGGCAGGCCGTCATCTACCAGGTCTACCCCCGCAGCTTCGCCGACGCCGACGGAGACGGGCTCGGCGACCTGCGCGGCATCACCCAGCGCCTGACCCACCTGGCCACCCTGGGCGTCGACGCCCTGTGGCTCAGCCCGTTCTACCCCTCCGAACTCGCCGACGGTGGCTACGACGTCGACGACTACCGCGACGTCGACCCGCGCCTGGGCACCCTGGACGACTTCGACGCGATGGCCGCCGAGGCCCACCGGCTGGGCCTCAAGGTCATCGTCGACCTCGTCCCCAACCACACCTCGCACCGGCACGCCTGGTTCCGCGAGGCCCTGGACGCGGGCCCCGGATCCGCCGCCCGCGACCGGTACGTCTTCCGCGACGGCCGCGGTGAGCACGGGGAGCTGCCGCCCACCGACTGGCAGTCCGTCTTCGGCGGCAGCGCCTGGCGGCGGGTGCACGACGGGCAGTGGTACCTGCACCTGTTCACCCCCGAGCAGCCCGACCTGAACTGGGACAACGAGCAGGTCCGCGCCGACTTCCGCACCACGCTGAAGTTCTGGTGCGACCGGGGGGTGGACGGCTTCCGCGTCGACGTGGCGCACGCGCTGGTCAAGGACCTGACCGAGCCGCTGCGCGACCTCGGCTCCCCCGAGCTGAGCAGCGAGGCCGCGCTCGCGGAGTTCGCCCCGGGCACCCACCCGTTCTACGACCGCGACGACGTGCACGAGGTGTACCGGGACTGGCGCAAGATCCTGGACGCCTACTCCCCGCCCCGGATGGCGGTGGCCGAGGCCTGGGTGCCGGGTGCCCGGCGCGCGCTGTACGCCCGCCCGGACGAGCTGGGGCAGGCCTTCAACTTCGAGTACCTCCAGGGCGGCTGGGACGCGACCGAGCTGCGCGAGATCATCACCGGCTCGCTGGCCGACGCCCGCGCCGCCGGCGCCTCGGCGACCTGGGTGCTCTCCAACCACGACGTGGTGCGGCACGCCACCCGCCTGGTCCTGCCGCCCGGTACCGACACCGACGCCTGGCTGCTGTCCGGCGGCCACGCACCGGAGGCCGACCGGCGGGCCGGGCTGCGCCGGGGCCGCGCCGCGACGCTGCTGATGCTGGCGCTGCCCGGATCGGCGTACGTCTACCAGGGCGAGGAGCTGGGGCTGCCCGAGGTGGCCGACCTGCCCACCGAGGTGCTCCAGGACCCGATCTGGGAGCAGACCGGGCACGTCCGCAAGGGCCGCGACGGCTGCCGGGTGCCGCTGCCGTGGACGACCGGCGGACCGTCGTACGGCTTCGGCTCGGGCGGGGCGTGGCTGCCGCAGCCCCCGGACTTCGCCTCGTACGCCGTCCAGGCCCAGGACGGGGTGGAGGGCTCGACCCTGGAGCTGTACCGCACGGCCCTGCGCCTGCGCCGCAAGCTGCTCGACGGCGAGGAGCTGACCTGGGCGGACGACGTTCCGGCGGGGGTGCTGCAGTTCGACCGCACCGACACCTGGCGCTGCGTCACCAATCTCTCCGGTACGACGGTCGACCTGCCGGCCGGAGAGGTCCTGCTGAGCAGCGCGCCCCTGGACGACGGCCGCCTGGGCCCGGACACGACGGTGTGGCTGGGACGCTAGACGCTCCCCCGGGCCCGCCCGTCCCCGCCTCACCCGGACGGCCCCGCACGCTGGTGGCGGGGCGGGGGCGGTGGTGCCGTGGAGGGTGCGACCGGTCCTGGAGGGCCGCTCGCCCGGCCCTCCAGGAGGCACGCCCATGCAGCACGCCGTCCGGCCCCCGCTCGCGTGCGCGCTCTCGGCGGCGCTGGCGCTGACGGCGGCCGCCTGCGCCGGCGGCGGGCGGCACGGGGACCGGCCGGCCCGCACCGCGCCGGCGGCCACCCGGTCCCCGGCCGCGCTCCCGTCGCCCGCCGTGCCGCCCGTGCTCACCCGGGGGCAGGCCCGGGAGGCCCTGATCACGGAGGCCGACCTGGGGGAGGCCTGGGAGCCGACGCGGGGCGCCGCGACCTGGCGGGACGGGGTCCTCAAGGCCACCACCGAGCGGGCCGACTGCCGGCGGCTGCTGGACGTCCTCTACACCGAGGAACTGTTCGGCTCCGCCACCGCCCCGCGGGCCGCGGCCGCCCTGGACGACACGGCGGGCGGGGCCCAGCTGCACTACCGGGTCACCTCGCACCGCGCGGCCGACATCGACCGTGCGCTGGCCTGGCTCGGGACGCTGCCGGACGCCTGCGGGCACTTCACGGCACGGCCCGCGCGGGGTGCCGCCCGGGACGTGCGGGTCACCTCCGTGCCCCTGCCGGAGCCGGGGGACGCCCGGCAGGGCCTGCGGGTGACGGTGAGCGTCCCGGCGGCGGACACCGGGAGCGCGGACGCCGTGGGCGCCGGGGGTGGCGTGCTCACCGTGGACCTCGCCGCCGTGCGCGTCGGCGACGACGCGATCAGCCTCACCAACGGCACCCTCGGCGAACCCGACGACGACGCCACGTGGACGGCCGCGGAGGCCGGGGTCCGGCGGCTGACGGAGGTCCGGCGGCAGGGGCGGGCGCAGGTCTGAGCGCTACCGGTGCCGGTGCCGGTGCCGGGCAGCGGGTGACGGGGCCGGGCGCCGGCCATCGGCGGCGATGCGGCGTCGGGGCCCTAGTCGTCGGGGTCGAAGCGGTGTCGGTGGGTGGTGATGTCGCGGGCCGCCTCGTAGGCGCTGCGGCCCCGGGCGAACGCGTCGGCGCGCAACCGGGCCAGGGCCTCGTCGGCGCCGACGCCCAACCGGGCCATGATCATGCCGACGGCCCGGTACACCTCGTCGTGGTCGCCCGCCAGCTCGTCCAGCCAGGCACCCTCCCCGCGCGGCAGCGCCATCAGCGCCACCGTCATGGCGCCGGCCACCAGGCGTGCCGTGGCCAGCTGCGGGCCGGTCAGCCCGCCGGGGGAGTCGCGGTACAGGTCGAGGGTGCCCAGGCACGCCGAGTCGTTGCCCAGCGGCAGCGCGTAGACCGCCCGGACGCCGGCCGCCGTGGCCTGCTGGGCGTAGACGGGCCACCGGCCGGCGTCGGCGCCGGCCGTCAGGTCACGGGCCAGCACCGGCGCGCCCGACTCGGCCGCGCTCACACACGGTCCGTCCCCCAGCGTGGCCTGGATCTCCGCCAGGTACGACGCCCGGTCACCCGTGGCACACAGCCGCACCGGTACGCCCGCGCTGCGCAACGACGCGCTGGCGCCGCTCACCGGCAGCAACCCCAGCACCGCCTCGCACAGCCGGCCCGGCACCTCGCCGGGCGGGGCACCCCGCACGCGGGCGGCGATCACCTCGGCGGCGCGTGAACCGTCCGAGGGCCACCAGGCTCCGTCGCTGGGCCGCACACGCACCGCCTCCTTCGCTCAAGAGCGGCCGCAGACCCGGTTACCCCTGCCCGACCGGGCAAAACCGAGCCCCCGGCCCCGCTACAGGGGCGGCTGGGCGGGGGCCGGGCCGAGGGTGGTCGTGCCGGGTGCCGTGCGGTGCCCGAGGCCGGTGCGGTAGGCGTCGAGGGCCGCCTCCACCCGGCCGGTGCGCCGCAGCAGATCCCCCAGCAGCCGGCACAGGTCGGCCAGGTCACCGGCGGCGCCCGCGCGCTCCAGCAGGCTGAGGGCGCGGACGTAGTGCTCCTCGGCCGCCTCGGTGTCCCGGGCGTCCTCGGCGATGATGCCGAGCAGCCGGTGCGCGCCCGCGGCGTGCACGGCACCGCGCTCGGAGGAGAGGTCGTCCAGCACCCCGTGCAGCAGGGCGGCGGCCTCCTCGGACTTGCCGCGCCGGTGCAGTACGTCGGCCAGTTCGACGGCGACCTGGCTGCTGTAGAGGGCGGCGCGGGTGGCGGAGAGCATGCCGAGGGCCTCCCGCATCTCCTCCTCGGCCCGCGGGAGTTCGCCGTTCTGCGCGCAGACGTAGCCGCGCATCCAGTGGCAGTTGGCCAGCTCGGTGCTCAGTTGCAGCGTGCGGTACAGCTCGGCGGCCTTGGCCAGCGAGGCGTCGGCCTCCTCCAGCCGGCCCTCGGCGAGCAGGGTGCGGGCGACGGAGCGGTGCATGCGGGCCACCAGCGCCGGGTCGCCGGCCCGCGGCGCGAGGGCGAGGGCCAGCTCGGCGGCCTGGGCGGCGCGCGCGTGCGCGCCCATGTCCATGTACGGGCCGATGGCACTGGCGTAGAGCAGCAGCAGCGCGTCGGGGTCGTGCAGGCCGCCGCGGTTCAGCGCGTCGAGGGTGGACTCCAGCAGGTAGACGGCGTACCGGAGTTCACCGGCGAGGTAGTGGGCGAGGGCCCGTCCGCGCAGGGCGGGGACCCGGGCGGGCAGGGGGGCGCCCGCGTCGGTGAGGCACTCCTCGGCCCGTTCGAAGTACTGCCGGGCGCCGACCAGCTCGCCGGTCTCCACCGCGCACTCGCCCAGTCCGAGCAGCGCGTCGGCCCGCTCCTCGGGCAACGCGTACGCCTCGGCCTCGGCGAGCAGCTCGGCGTACTGCCCGGCCGCCTGCTCGGCGCCCCCGGTGGCGAGCGTGCGCCGCGCCTCGGTGAGCCTGAGCCGCAGCCCGGTGACGAGCCGCGCCGGGCGCCCGGTGGCCAGTTCCTCGTAGCCGACGCCGAGCCGTTCGGCGAGGTGGCGCAGCGCGTCGTCCGAGGGGCGGACGCGGCCGGCTTCCAGGGTGGAGATGTACGCGGGTGTGTACGCCGGTTCCGCGAGCTGGCGCTGGGTCATCCCCCGCTCGGCCCGCAGCCGCTGCACGCGGCGTCCTATGGTCTCCCGGTCGTCGCGGTCCCCCACTGCCAACTCCCCCTGCGGCTCTTGCCGTTCGACTCCGCCGGCTCTAGGTTAAACCGCGGATTAAGCGCGCTTGACCGCGCTCAACAACATCCCGTACCACCCGCAGAGGACACCGTGCCCGTACGCACACGCACCGCCGGACCCTACGGCAGAGCCCTCGCCGCCGCCGTGGCCGCCATGGCCTGCCTGCTGCTGGCCGCGAACGCCGGGCCGGGGGACACCGCGCGCCCGCCGGCCCCCGCGACGGAGCCGGGCACGGTCCCGGTCACGGACTCGCTGGTCACCGTCACCCGCTGAAGCGGACGTGCCGTCCGGGCCGACCGGGCCCTGCGAGCCGACCGGGCCGGTCTCCCGGCCGGGGGTCAGTCCGGCAGGGCGCGCCGCAGGGCCTTGGCCAGGCGCCGGGCCAGTTCCGCGTCGCCCGGCGGGTCGTCGGCGAAGAGGTCGTCCAGCGCGGTGGTGAAGGTCTGGGTGAAGGCGCCGTACAGCGGGGTGCGGGGGCGGTGGACCGCCTCCTCGAGCGCCGGGAGCAGGACCTCGGACGCGTACTCGGGCCGTCCGGCCGCGTCCCGGGGGACGGTGTCGGCGCCCTCCCCGGTGGGGGCCGGCGAGGGGGTCGCGGCGCCCACCGCGCAGGTCACCGCGTCGTCCGTGTACGCCGAGACGCGCGTCGCCGCGAAACCGGCGTCCAGCAGGCAGCGTTCACTCTCCTTGCCGGTCAGGAACCTGATCAGCTCGGTCGCCTTGTCCGCCCGCCGGGAGGCGGCGGTCACCGCGAGGTTCTGGCCGCCGAGCACGGCCCGGCCCGGCAGCGCGGTCACGCCGAGCCGTTCGCCGTGCCGGTCCTTCGGGAAGGTCTGGTGCAGGGCGGGGTACACGTACGGCCAGTGCCGCAGGAAGGCGGTACGGCCGGCGGCGAAGGCGCCGAGGGAGGCCGCCTCGTCGGAGCGGAAGGCGTCCGGCAGGACGGAGGCCGCCTCGGTACGGCGGCGCAGCTCGGTGATGCCCTCGGTCAGCTCCTCGACGGTCGCGTCGTAGTGGCCGTCCTCGTCGGTGAGCGTGAAGTCGGGCACCGCCGACGCGAACGCCTCCACGGCGTTGACGGTGCGTCCCTCGTAGGCGGCGAGCTGGGTGGTCCAGCCCTTCTCGTAGCCGTCGGGCCGGCGCTCGTCGAGCGTGGTGATCAGCTTCTTCAGTTCCGGCCAGGTCAGACCGGCTCCCAGGTCGGGGCGTTCGACGCCCGCCTGTCGCAGGTGGTCGCGCCGGTAGTAGAGCAGGCCGACGTCGCTGTTGAAGGGCGCGGCGTACACCTCGCCGTCCCAGCGGGCCGTACTGGCCACGGGCGCGATCACGTCGTCGTCGAGCAGCGTCCCGGGCAGCGGGCTGATCAGACGCGCCTCGGCGAACTCCGGGACCCAGGTGACGTCGAGGTTGACCACGTCGTAGGCGGCGCTGCCGGACTGGAGGGCGCCGAGCAGCTGGCTGCGCTGCTCGTCGGCGTTGCCGGGGAGTTCGACCAGCCGGGCGCGGTAACCGGTGCCGGCCTTGTCCTGCCCGGCGTTCCACACGTCGATGAGGCGCTGGCGGATGCCGTTCTTGCCGGTGACGTCCCGCCCGCTGGCGACCACGATGTCGCCGGGCACGTCGGCGGTGGGCGTGGCCGCGGGACCGTCCCCGCCGCCCCCGACGCAGGCGGTCGGCAGGAGCAGGAGCAGCGGGGCCGCCAGGACCGCGAGGCGTCGTCCCGGTGCCCCCGGCAGCCGTCGTCGGAGCATCACGTCTCCCCCGTTCCGATGCGTGCCACCTCGTCGTGCAGGGCCGCGCCGAGGTCGTCGGCGGCGTCCACGCACCGCCCGCCGCTCGCCTTGGAGATGAGGGCGTCCGGCTTCCCCTCGTCGCAGGCACCGCCCTTGAGGGAGACCATCGCGACCGGCGTCTCCCCCGCGCCGGCGAGGGCGAGGAGGCGCGCGAAGCGGTCGCCGGAGGGGCTGCCCGCGTCCTCGTCGTCGGTGACGAAGACGATCAGGCCGGGCCGCTCGTCGTCGGCGCCCCACCGCTCCATGGCGCCGAGCGCGTCCTCCAGCGCCCCCACCGGGTCGGCCGCGGCGTCCCGGACCCGGGCCTCGCGGTCGACGGCGCGTTCGGCGTCCTTGCGGGTGTGCCGGTCGAGGGGCAGCAGCGGGTCGTAGGTGTCCTCGCCCGTGCCCGAGACCGCCCACACGCCGTACTCGTCCCGGTCGCCGAGTCCGCCGAGGGACTGCTTCAGCAGTCCGGGGCCGCCGCTGGCGCCCTCCCACTGGCCGGTCATCGAGCCGGAGCTGTCGAGCAGGAACAGCACGCGGCCGGGACCGTTGGCGCCCCGGTAGCCCGCCAGGGACGCCTCCATCGCGTTCCGTCCGGCGGACTCGGTCAGCGGCGACGGTGCCCGCAGCACGGCGGCGGCCACCTCCTGGGTGTCCAGCAGGGCCCGGTCGCCGGTGGGCGCCCGGAAACCGTCCCGGGCGAGGGCGTCCCGGCCGCCCTCGCCGGTGAGCCACCGCCGGAAACCGTCCGCCGCCCGGTCCCGTGCGGCCTCGTCCCGGTCGGCGCCCTGCCAGCGGACGCGGACGAAGAGCGGCTCCAGGCCGGGCACGTCACCGGGGTACTGCGCCATGCGCGGGGTGCGGCGGGCGCTGTCGCAGCCGACGCCGCTGCGCAGCAGGAACTCGGGGACGAGGGCCGCGGTGCGGTTGTCGACGGCGTCGTCGTCGGGCAGCGCGCACAGCAGCTCGGCGGCGGTCGGGGAGGGCGGTCCGGGCTGGGCCACCCGGGCCTCGGCGCGGCGGGCGTCGGGGGTGCCGGCGTCGCCGGCGCCCCGGTGCAGGCCGATCGTGGCGAGCAGCCCGGTGTCCGTGAACTCGGGGTCGGGACGGCGCACCTCGGCGTCGCCGCGCCGGTCGCGCAGGTCGTCGATCATCCGGGTGAGGGGGAGTCCGGTGCGCTCCCCGAGTCGGTCGGCGGCGATGTCCTGCGGGACGGCAAGCACGATCGGGGAGTACGCGAAGGGCTCCTCGTCGGGGTCCAGGGCCGCCACGGCGTCGGTGTCCTGCCCCTCGGTGACCCGGGCGGCGTCGGCCGGGGAGCCGGGTATCCACACGTCGGGCTGCGGGCCGACGTCGCGCTGCGGGTTGGTGTCGTCGTCGGAGGGTTCGTGCCAGGCGCGGGTCTGCTTGAGCAGGGCGGTGACCGCGTCGGCGGCGCCCGCGCTGTAGACGGTGATGCCGCTGGAGCGGCAGCCGTCGACGGTGTTCTCCTCCGAGGTCAGGTACGCGTCGGCGGCGGCCCGGACGGTCGGCTCCAGGTCCGGGTCGGTGAGCACGCGCAGCTCCAGGGGCGGGCGGCAGGTCGACGGGTCACCGTCCATGGCGGCGAGCCGGTACGAGCCGATGCCGACGACGACCATGAAGAGCAGCACCGCGGCCCCCGCGACCAACCGCCGCGCCAGGACCCCGGAGTGCGGTCCGGCGCCGCCGAGACGCCGGAGCAGCCCGCCCACGGCCCCGGCCGCGGCCTCGCCCCCCACCCGCGGCAGCCTCGTCAGGCCGGCCCAGGTCCGGCGGGCGGCCACCGCCCACCACCGCGGCTCGGACTCGGCGGTCCCGCCGCCGCCCGACGCATCCGGGTCCCCCGGACCGCCCGGACCGCCCGGACCGCCCGGACCGCCCGGACCGCCTGAGTCACCCGGGACCGTCTCCGCAGTCGCCGCAGTCGCCGCAGTCGCCGCAGTCGCCGCGGTCTCCGCGGTCTCCGCGGTCGCGCCACCCGATGGCCCCGCGTCGGAAGGGCCGCCCCACGGCGAGCGGGCCCCGAGGAGCACGTCCTCCCCCGGCTCGGTACGGCTCTGGGGCTCCCAGGGATCGCCGCGCAGCGTCCGCCGGCCGCTCGCGGACATCCTTGCCCGCAGCCCGTCCACGAGATCGCCGAACCACACCTCGCCGTCGCGCTCCAGCAGCTCCGCCAGCTCGGCGGTGAACGGCGTCGGACTCCCCGGATCGCCCGCGTCGATGCGGTGGTTGGCCTGCACGCTCATCAGCAGCAGCAGGCGCCGCTTGTCGCGGGGGTCCGGGCGGATCCAGGCGGCGTTGCCGGCGAAGCAGCAGTCCAGGACGATGACGATCCGCTGGGCGGGACTGGCGGCCAGCATCGCCTGCGCGACGCTGAACAGCACCGCGCCCGGGAAGACCGCGTGCCCTCCCGCGACCACGCGCGCCTTGCGCATCTGGAGGAACAGCTCGTCGCCCGCGTTGGGGATCGCCCCGTGCCCGGCGAAGTACAGCAGCAGGACGCCGTCGGCCTCCGTGGCGGCCTTCCACAGCTCCTGGTCGAAGGTGCCCTGGTCGGGGGAGCGGCACACCGTGATCCCGCGCTCGCCGAACACGCCGCCGTGCCGCAGCGCCTCCTCCAGCCGGTTCAGGCTGTGCTTGACCGCGGGGAGGTCGCCGGGCACGCCGTCCGGCTCCGCCGTGTTGTCGTACTCGGACACTCCGACCAGCAGCGCCCGGTTCGCCTTCCCCCGCGGGTCGTAACCGGTCACCGGCGGCCTACCTGCCGTCGGGTCGCACCGGCTCGACGCTCGCCTCGGGCGGCTCGCCGTCCTCCACCTCGCGGCGGTTGGCCCGCCAGGCCTCCACGGACCGCCTGACCTGGTCCACCACCGACTGGAAGATCGCGCCCGCCGCGCCCCCCAGCACCGCCACGACGATGTCCATGCCGGTGCCCATCGGGGCGCCCGCCTCGTCGATCCGGCTCCGTTCGTCGATGCGGAGCTGGTCGGTGCGGGCCAGGTCGGCGAGCGGTTTCTCGCGCTCCAGCCACTTGTGCAGTGCGCCGATGTCGCTCTCGCTCGCGGTCCCGTCCAGCCGGACGCGGATACCGTGCGTCGCCACTCCGTCCCCCTCAGCCATAACTCACCATCATGGCACCGCGGTTGCGCGCAGGGGAGGGTCTGTGCGCCGCTCTCGCGATGCGCACGCGGGCGTGCACACGGACCGGGACGTCCGGAGCCGCCGCGACGCCGGGCCCGCGCACGGCGCCCGGGGCCGCCTCAGCCCTGTGTCTGCAGGCGGCTCAGCTCGCGCTGCACGTGGTCCAGGGCCCCTTCGCGCCGGCCGGGCACCCGGCCCCGCAGCACGGCGAGCGCCGCGCCCAGTTCCCGGGCGGGCCCGGCGTCGTGGATCTTCCCCCACTGGTGGTGGGCCCGGTCCACGGCCGCCTCCACCGCGGGCGCCCCGGGCGGCTGTCCGGCGCCCAGCCGGGCCTCGGCCACCCTCAGCCAGGCTCGGCAGCTGCGCACCGGGTCGCCCGCGAACATCGCCAGGTCCGCCCGGACCTCCGCCCAGTGCAGCGCGTCCGCGGAGGCGGGCCCGTGCGCGAGGGCGGCGGCGTGCTCGTGCCGGGCGGCGAGCGCGTCGGCGTCCGCGTGCCGCCCCGACCGCACGGCGTCGGCGATGACGGCGTGCGGATCGCCCGCCACCGGCCCCGGCGCCGTCAGCACCAGGTCCGCACCGGTCGCCGCCCCGCCGGCCGCGCTCTCGGCGGCCGTCCGGGCCAGTGCCTGCTGGTGCAACTGGTCCGGCGGCGGCCGGTGCCCGCTGCGCAGGATCGTCGCGACCGCACGCATGTACGAGGGCGTGCCCACCGTCCGCCGCGAGGGCGGCGGCGCGACCCGACCGTAGACGGCGTTGTTGCGTCCGCAGTCCAGCGGGCTGGCCCGCAGCCACTGCCAGGTCTCGTGGTCGGCGTGCAGGTCGAGCAGGAGCGTCGTCGCGCCGTTCGGCCGCAGCCGCAGTTCCTCGCGGATCCAGTGCCAGGGCAGGGCGGTGTAGCGGACGGTCGCCGGCGTCGTACGGGCCAGCGCCAGGTGCGGCAGGCGCTGGCGCCGGTCCAGCTGGAGCTGACCGGCGACGTAGACCGTCAGCGGGCCGGGGGCCGCCGCCGCGGCGCGCAGCCGGGTGAGGACGGCCTGCGGCTCCAGCGGGTCGGCGAGTTCGACGACGTTCGCGGTGTCGGTGCCGGAGAGCACCGCGGGCGGCACGGCCGCGAGCACGGGGAGCACGGAGGCGGCGTCCACCAGGCATCCCCTGCCCACGGGCGAGGCCGCGAGCAGCAGCACGGTTCCGGGCATGTCCCTCCCCCTGTCGATCACGTACGGCAGCACCGTAACCGTTGCGGCCGCACAGTGGGGCACCTACCAGTCCGGCGGCCGTCCCCATCGCCGTACCGCGAAGACCGTCGTGTCGTCGGCCAGCCGCCCCCGGCAGTGCCGCAGGGTGCCGTCCCGCACCAGCGCCACCAGCCGTCCCGGTGCGGCGCCCGACGGGTCGGCGGCCACAGCCCGGGCGACGGCGTCGGCGTGCCGGTAGAAGCAGCCCTCGGGGTCGCGCGCCTCGGTCACCCCGTCGGTGACCAGCAGCAGCGTCTCCTCCCGGGCGAGGGCGGAGCGGTGCACCGGCGGCACCGGCGGGCCCGCGACGAGGTCGTTCATGCCGAGCGGCAGCCCTCCGGCGACCGCCAGGGTCCGTACGCCCCGCGGACCGACCGCCAGCGGGGGGTCGTGACCGAAGACGACGGCGTCCACGGCGTCCGGCAGGTTCTCCGAGAAGCCGATCAGGACGGCGGTCGCGAACCGGTCGCCGTCCGACCGGCCGAGCGCCGCGGTGTGCGCGCGGTGACGGCGCATCCGGATCTCCAGCCGCTCGGCGACCGTCGCGAGGTCCGGCTCGTGGTAGGCGGCCTCACGGAAGGTGCCGAGCAGCGCGGCCGCCGCCTCCACCGCGCCCAGCCCCTTGCCCTGCACGTCACCGACGAGGACGCGGGTGCCGTGCGGGCCGGGCTGGATGTCGTAGAAGTCGCCGCCGACGCGGGCCTCGGTGTCCGCGGAGAGGTAGACGGCGGCGTGCTCCAGGCCGCCGAAGCCCACCGGCAGGGGCCGCAGCACGGTGCGGCGGGTGGTCTCGGCGATGTCCCGCATGTGCACCATGCGCTCCTCGCCGCCCACCCTGAGCGCGGCGGCCACCACGGCGATCGCTCCGCCGAGGGCGACCAGGACCAGCCCGGGCAGCCCGGTCTCGGCACGGTGCTGCCAGACGGTGTCGGCCATGACGTAGACGGCGACGGCGACCGCCGCGTACACGGCCGTGGACCACACCCCGCAGATCGCGGCGGCGACACCCGGCACGAGCACCGTCCAGGAGATGATCTCGAAGGCGCCGGTCGAGGTGTCGGCCGCGGTGATGGCGACGAGCAGGAGCAGCGGGAACATCCAGGCGACGCTGTGACCGCGGACGCTGAGCAGTTCGTGCCGCGACACGGCGTCGCCCCGGCCGGCGGCCTGCACGAGCCGGCCGACCAGCCGCCACCGGCCGCGCACCGGACTGCGGTAGCGAGCCTCCACGGGCCTCAGCGAAGCACGGTCCCCGGCGGCCCGCATCCTGACTTGCCGACGGGCCCGCCCAGGTGTGCGCTGGTAGACGGGGGCGAGGTGAGAGGAGTGCGCTCATGGCTCATGCGGTACCGGCACGCGGCACGTCCGCCCAGGCGCCCACCGGAGCGCCCACCGGAGCGCCCGGCGGTCCGGGCACCCGTGGCCGTACGACGACACCCGACGTCTTCGGCGCGCGGACGCACAGGATGGCGAAGTGGGCGGTGCCCGTCGGGATCGGGCTGGTCTACGGCTACTGGGCCGCGTCCATCAGCCGCCGCGGCGGCCCCGTCACCGGCTGGAACGTCCTGTTCGGCTTCCTGACCGTGCTCGCGTTCGTGGTCCTCTTCGCCGTGGTCCGGGCGGTGGCCGCCCGGCTGCCGCGCGAAGGACACGCGGCGCTGTGGGCGGCGTTCGCGGGCAGCGCGCTGGGGTTCCTGTACTCCCGCAGCGGCGTGGCCGTCTTCACCTGCGTCGTCGTGTCCCTGCTGCTCGCGGCGGCGGTGTTCGCCTCCCTCTTCTACCGCTACTACACGCACGAGGACGCACAGGGGCACCGCGCCGCCTGAGGTCGGCCGGCCGGCTGCTCCTGCGGTCGGCCGCCGTCCGCCCGTACGCCCTTGCTCCCGCGTCCACCCGGGCTCCCGTGCTCGCGGGCCCACGTGCTCCCGGGCTCCCGTGCTCGCGGGCCCACGTGCTCCCGGGCTCCCGTGCTCCCGCATGGGCGGGTGTCGGTCCTCCCGGCCGTGCCGTCCTGCCGCACCGCCCGATCGGCTCGTCATCGGCGTCCGAATGCAGTCACGCCGGTCGCCCCGGTCGCCGCCGGGACCTTGCCTGGAAGGGTGTCCCCACGACTCCGGACCGCCCTGTCCACCGCCCTGATCGCCCTCGCCTGCCTGCTCGCGCCGTGCGGCACGCTGGCGGCCTGGGCGGTGCACGGACCGGCCGACACCGGGCGGTACGTCGCCGCCGTGGCGCCGCTCGCGGACGATGCCGACGTGCGCGAAGCGGTCGCCGCCGCGGTGGGCGACCGCTTCTCGGACCAGGTCGCGGCCGGCCCCCTGCACGACAGCGTGCGGCTGTTCGCGCGGGACGCGACCCGGTCGTTCACCCGCACCGAGGCCTTCCGCGAGGGCTGGGAGACGGCCAACCGAACCGTCCACGAGGCCGTCCTGCGCGCGCTGCGGGACCGAGGGGCGCACGGCCGCCCGGTCACCGTCGACCTGGCCCCGGTCACCAGACGCGTCAAGGAGCGGCTCACCGAGGACGTGCCGTTCGCGCGGCGCATCCCGGTGCGGCCCACCGCCGTCACCGTGCTCCCGGCCCACGAGGTGGACCGGCTCAGGAAGGGCTACCACGTGCTCGACGTCGCCGCCTTCTGGCTGCCGCTCGCGGCCGTCGTCTTCGCGGTCACCGGCATCGTCGTCGCCGCGTGCCGCCGGCGCGCCGTCACCGCCGCCGGGGTCGGCACCGCTCTCGGCGGGGCGCTGCTCGCCCTCGCCGTCGTGCTCGGCCGCCGGCTCACCGTCGCCGAGCTCCCCGGCGCCGTGGACGGCGCGGTGGACGGACCGGCCGCGGGCGCCGTCTACGACGCCCTCACCGAGACCCTGCGCACGGCCTCCTGGCTGCTGGTCGGCCTCGGCCTCGCGGTCGCCCTGGCCTCCTGGCTCACGGGCCGCTACGGACGTCCGCGCCGCCGCCGGGCACCCGCCGCCACCACCGTCGACCCCGCCCCGCCCCGGGCCCGTCTCTGAGCCGCCCGGTACCGGCGAACCCTTGGCCCGTCTCTGAGCCGCCCGGTACCGGCAAACCCTTGGCCCACCTGCCGCAGCGGTCGGTAGGGTCACCGGCCATGTCCGAGACGACGACCCTGTGGCGCCCCACCGGCCCCGAGGAGCTTGCCCTGGTGGCGGCCTCCGGCTGGACGGCCTGGCCGCCACGCCTGCCCGAGCAGCCGATCTTCTACCCGGTCCTCGACGAGGACTACGCCGTCCGCATCGCCCGCGACTGGAACGTCCCCGCCTCCGGCTCGGGCTACGTCACGCGCTTCGAGGTCGACGCGGACCACGTGGAGCGCTACCCGGTGCGCCAGGCCGGCGGCGAGACGATCCTGGAGCTGTGGGTCCCGGCGGACGAGCTGGCCGAGTTCAACCGGCACATCGTGGGGCGGATCGAGGTGGTCCGGGAGTTCCACGCCGGGGCCTGAGGCCGCACGGGCCGCGCGGGGCAACTTTCCGGCCGCCGTTCCCGTCTTCGAGGGAGGATTCGGGCATCGCAGAGGCAGGCAGCGCACCCGCGAGGGAGAGGCCGGGACGTGAACACCGACACGGCGACCGACCAGGGGACCGACTCCGGCGGGCGTCCGGCGCCCCGCCGCGCCGGACGGCGGTTCGCGGGCTGGTGCGCGGGGCTGCTGTTCGCCGGGGTGAGCGTGGTCGTCGGCTGCCGTCTCGCCGACAGCGACGGGATCACGCCCGTGCCGCAGCTGCTCGCATTCCTGCCCTGGCTGCTCGTGCCGGCCGGGGCGGGGCTGCTCCTGACGCTGCTCGCCCGGTGGTGGACCGGGGCGGTGTGGGGCGTCGCGCTGCTCGGGCTGCTCGCGTGGTTCATCGAGCCGTACGGCAGGACCGGCGAACCCGCCGGGCCGCCCGTCGCCGAGCTGCGGGTGCTGACCTCGAACGTCGAGTTCGGGCAGGGCACCGACGAGCTGGTCGCCGCCGTGCGGCGGACCGAGCCCGACCTCGTGTTCGTACAGGAGTGCGAATATACATGCGACGCGACCCTGCGGCGCGAACTCGCCGCGGGCCTTCCCCACCGGCAGGCCGTCGAGGGCGGCGGCTCCGAGGGGTCGGTCATCCTGAGCGCCTTCCCGCTGGAGCCCGCCCCCGCCGTCCCCGGCACCATGGGCATGCCGGGCGCCGTCGCCGACGTGCGCGGCCACTCCGTACGGCTCCAGCTCGCCCACCCGATGCCACCACTGCCGGACCAGGTCGGCCTCTGGCGCGAGGAGCTGGACGCCCTGCGCGACGCCGCCGCCGAGGACGGCGAGACCCCCACCGTCCTCGCCGGCGACTTCAACGCCTCCCAGGACCACGCCGCCTTCCGCCGCATCCTCGACACGGGGCTGAGCGACGCGGCCCGGCTGGCCGGGGCCGACCGCACGGCCACCTGGCCCGCCCGGACCGCCCCGACGTTCGGCGTGCAGATCGACCACGTCCTGGTGTCGGACGACTTCACCGCGCACCGGGCCCGGTTCCTGGACCTGGCGGACACCGACCACCGCGCGCTGGTCGTCGACCTCACGCTGCACAAGGCCGGCTGACGCCGGCCCCGTACGGAGCGGCGGCGGGCTCAGACGCCGATGTCGCGGCCGTCCGCGCGCCACACCGCCACGACCGCCGGGCGCACGATCTTCCCCGGTCCGTCGGGCCAGGTGCTGGCCGGCTTCTCGACCGAGGCACCGTCGACCTCGCCCGGGTGCTGCACGGCGACCAGGACGCGCCGGTCCTGGATGAGCGGACCGCAGGTCTCCGCGCCGGTCGGCACGGTCAGGAACTGCTTCAGCTCACCGCGCCGGTCGCCCTTGGTCGCGACTCCGAAGAGGCCGTCGTGACTGCCCAGCGCGTTGCCGTCGGTGGACAGCCACAGGTTGCCGTGGTCGTCGAAGGCGACGTTGTCCGGGCAGGAGATCGGGCTGACCCGGTCCTTCGGGAAGCCCGCGAAGTAGGTCGCCGGGTCCTCCGGGTCGCCGGCGACGAGGAACAGCGACCACGCGAAGGACGTCGCGTCGGCCCGGTTCCAGCGCTCGGTCAGCTCCAGGACGTGGCCGTGCTTGTTGGCGTTGCGCGGGTTGGCCTCGTCCGCCTTGGCGTTGGAGCCGACCCCGCGGTTGGAGTTGTTGGTGAGGGCGACGTACACCTTGCCGGTGGTCGGGGACGGCTCGATGTCCTCGGGGCGGTCCATCTTCGTGGCGCCGACCTTGTCACCGGCCAGCCGCGTGAAGACGCACACCTCCTCGGCGGTCATTCCCTCGACGTGCGAGACGGCACCGCGCTCGGTGGCGGTGACCAGCGGGATCCAGTGACCGCTGCCGTCGAACTCGCCGTCGCGGGGCAGCGTGCCCGTGCCGTCGATCTCGATCGCCGGGGAGTCGCCGCTGAGCTTGGCGACGTAGAGGGTGCCCTCGTCCAGCAGCGACAGGTTGTGCTCGCGCGCCCAGCGGCTGTCGCCGTGCCGCATCCGCTTGCTGCCGACGAACTTGTAGAAGTAGTCGAACCGCTCGTCGTCGCCGGTGTAGACGACGGGACGCCCGTCGTGGGTCAGCCGCACGGTCGCCGCCTCGTGCTTGAAGCGGCCGAGGAGGGTGTGCTTGCGGGGGGTGGACTCGGGGTCGTAGGGGTCGAGTTCGACGACGTAGCCGAAGCGGTGCACCTCGTTCGGCTCCTGGGCGACGTCGAAGCGCTTGTCGAACCGCTCCCACTTGCGCTCGGTGGCGCCGGTGACGATGCCGTAGCGCTTGTCGGTCGCGCGGCTGCTGTTGGCGAAGTACTGGTTGAAGTTCTCCTCGCCGTGCAGCGTCGTGCCCCACGGGGTGGTGCCGCCGGAGCAGTTGTTGAGGGTGCCGAGCACCTTGCGGCCGCTGCGGTCGGCGGAGGTTTTCACCAGGTCGGAGCCGGCGGCGGGTCCGGTCAGCCGGAACTCGGTGGTCGCGGTGACCCGGCGGTTGAGGCGGTGCCGGGAGACGGGCGTCAGGCTCCCGGTCCCGCGCTCCTCCTGCACGGCGACGACGGACAGCCCGTGCGCGGCCCAGGCGATCTCGACCTGCTCGCGCGTCGGGTTCTCGGGGTCGTAGTCGCGGAACATGAGCACCTCGTCGGTGTACTCGTGGTTGGCGACGAGGACCTGCCGGCCGTGCTCACCACGCAGGGGCAGCAGCGCGAGGAAGTCGTTGTTGTACCCGAACTGCCCGGCCTGCGCCCTGGCGGTCTGCTTCTCCGGGTCGAAGGCGGGCGCCCCGCGCAGGATGGGCTCGCCCCAGCGGATCACGACGTCCTGCCGGTACCCCTGCGGGACGGTGACCTTGTCGTCCTTGTTGGGTGCGACGGGCGCGAACCGCAGCCCGCGCGCACCCTGCGGTTTCGACCCGTGGCCGTGGCCGGTCGCCGGCGCGGCCTGCGCCGACGGCGCCCCGGCCACGCCCACCGCCCCGGCGCCCGCGGCCGCCACGGTGACGACGGCGGCGGCGCGCATCATGGAACGACGGCTGAGCGCGCCGGCGATGACGTCGCCGACGTACTCGTTGGAGCTGGTGTTGGGCACCTCGTGGAAGCAGGCGTCACCACACCGGAAACGACAGGTCATGGCGGACCGGCCGCCGGAATGCGAACCGGACGGCGTTCCGATCAACGGCAGTAGCTTGCGCACTGTGTTCTCCCCTGAGAAGCCCTTGGATGCCCTTGGTGTCAGCGCGACCGTAGGTGCACATACGTGCGGGAGACGGGCGCCGCGGTGAACGACGGGTGAACCCGCGGAAGCGGGCAGGGAATTGTCGCGGCGTCTCGATCCCACCTTGACGCGCCCAGGGTTTCATGGCAGACCCTGCACAAGATCACAATCCAGGGCCGCTAACCTTACGTGTCCGTCCTGGCCAGGGATTGACGGGCATCAACTCACGCGAAGGGTTGCGCACATGGGCATTCTCACCTCTCTGCGGAACGTGTTCGGCCGGTCACGCAAAGACCGGACCGCCCAGGCGGAGGGTGCGACGCAGGAGACGGCACCGCCGGCCACCGCGCCGGAGCCGAAGCTCCCGTCCCAGCCCACCGCACCCCCGGAGCCGGCCGAGGCCCCGGAGCAGGCGGAGACCGCGCAGGTCCCCGAGCCGCGCACGGCGGACCTCTCCCCCGACGAGCACGAACTCGTCAAGGCCGCCTTCGCCAACGTCACGGTCCCGAGGCCCACGGAGTCCCCGGACCCGACGGCCGACACCACCCCGGACACCGAGCCGAAGCCGAAGCCCGAGGCAAAGCCGGAGGCCGAGCCGAAGCCCGAGCCCGAGGCGAAGCCGGAACCGGAGCCGACGCCGGAGACCGAGGCGAAGCCCGGGGCCAAGGCAGAGCCGGGGACCGAGACCAAGGTGAAGCCCGAGCCCGAGCCCGAGCCCGAAGCGAAGCCGGAGGCCGAGGCGAAGCCGGAGGCCAAGGCCAGGGCGAAGGACGAACCGAAGGCCGAGGCCAAGCCGGAGCCGGAGGCCAAGCCCGAGCCCGAGCCGACGCCGGAGACCAAGGCAAAGCCCGAGGCTGAGGCGAAGCCTGAGGCCAAGGCGAAGCCGGAGCCCGAGGCGAAGCCCGAGCCGGAACCGAAGGCCAAGCCCGAGCCGGAGGCCAAGGCCAAGGCTCAGCCGAAGGCCAAGGCGCAGCCGGAGGCCGAGGCACAGCCCGAGCCGGAACCGAAGCCGGAACCGGAGGACGAACCGCAGCCCGAGCCGAAGTCCGAGCCGAAGGCCAAGGCGAAGCCGAAGGCCGAGCCCGCTCCGGCCTCCACCCCCGACCCGGCCCCCGCGGCCGCAGCCGAAGCCACCCCCGAACCCGCGGCCGCCGACGGCGAGGAAGCCCCGCAGGGGCCACCCGCACCCGACGACGAAAGCAGCACGGGTGGTGCGGGTGGGACCACGGACGCCGAAGGCGAAGCCGAGGCCGCCCCCGAACCCGCCACCCCCGCCACCCGCATCCGCTCGAACGCCCCCGGCCTCACCACCGCCTACAAGGCCGCCGCCACCGCCCTCAAGAAGCACGACCTCACCGGCGCCCGCGCCAAGGTCCACCTCGTCCTCGACCGCTCCGCCTCCATGCGCCCGTACTACAAGGACGGCTCCGCCCAGGCCCTCGCCGAGCAGACCCTCGCCCTCGCCGCGCACCTGGACCCCGAGGCCACGGTCCACGTGACCTTCTTCTCCACGGAGCTGGACGGCACCGGTGAGCTCACCCTCACCGACCACGAGAACAAGATCGACGAGCTGCACGCGGCACTCGGCCGGATGGGCCGCACCAGCTACCACGCCGCCGTCGAGGCCGTCCTCGCGCACCACGTGAAGGCAGCCCCCGGCACCCCCGCCCTGGTGGTCTTCCAGACCGACGGCGCCCCCGACGCCAAGACCCCGGCCACCCAGGCCCTGACGGACGCCGCGGCGAACCACCCGCACGTCCACTTCTCCTTCGTCGCGTTCGGCGACCCGGAGAACAAGGCCTTCGACTACCTCCGCAAGCTCAAGACGGGCAACGCCTCGCACTTCCTGGCCGGCGAGACCCCGCGGGAGCTGACGGACAAGGAGCTGTACGAGGGCGTACTGGCCGCCTGGCGGCCGTAACCGCACCGCGCCACCACGCACATCCTTTCGGGGGGTGGGCCGGGGAACCCCCCGTCCACCCCCCGAAACGCGTGTGAACCGATCTCCGACGGACCAGTAGGATTTCGCCCATGGCGGCCACTGGAAACGAGAAGCAGGGGGCGAAGGCGTTCTACGTCTCGACCCCCATCTACTACGTCAACGACGCTCCTCACCTGGGCCACGCCTATACGACCGTCGCAGGCGACGTGCTCACCCGCTGGCACCGCCAGCGCGGCGAGAAGGTGTGGTACCTCACCGGCACGGACGAGCACGGTCAGAAGATCATGCGCACGGCCGAGGCGAACGGGGTCACCCCGCAGGCCTGGGCCGACAAGCTCGTCACCGAGGCCTGGAAGCCCCTGTGGGAGCACCTGGAGATCGCGAACGACGACTTCATCCGCACCACGCAGAAGCGGCACACCGACCGCGTCCAGGAGTTCGTGCAGGACCTGTACGACAAGGACGAGATCTACAAGGGCGGCTACGAGGGCCCGTACTGCGTGGGCTGCGAGGAGTACAAGCTCCCCGGCGAGCTGCTCGACGGCGAGGGCGAGTACGCGGGCCAGAAGCTCTGCCCGATCCACAAGAAGCCGGTGGAGATCCTCAGCGAGGAGAACTACTTCTTCAAGCTGAGCGCGTACAGCGAGAAGCTGCTCGCCCACTACGAGGCCAACCCGGGCTTCATCCAGCCCGAGTCCGCGCGCAACGAGGTCGTGAACTTCGTCCGCCAGGGCCTCCAGGACCTCTCGATCTCCCGCTCGACCTTCGACTGGGGCGTGCCCGTCCCGTGGGACGACAAGCACGTCATCTACGTGTGGGTCGACGCCCTGCTGAACTACGCCACCGCGGTCGGCTACAACGAGAACCCGGAGAAGTTCGAGGCCACCTTCCCCGCCGACGTGCACCTGGTCGGCAAGGACATCCTCCGCTTCCACGCGATCATCTGGCCGGCGATGCTGATGGCGCAGGGCCTCCCGCTGCCCGGGAAGATCGCCGCGAACGGCTGGCTGATGGTCGGCGGCGAGAAGATGAGCAAGTCCAACCTGACCGGCATCAAGCCGCAGGACCTGACCTCGCACTTCGGCGTGGACGCGTACCGCTGGTACTTCCTGCGCGCGATCGCGTTCGGCCAGGACGGCTCCTTCTCCTGGGAGGACTTCTCCGCCCGCTACACCAGCGAGCTGGCCAACGACTACGGCAACCTCGCCTCCCGCGTCGCCGCCATGGTCGGCAAGTACTTCGGCGGCGAGCTGCCGGCCGCCACGGCCGACGGGGACGCCGAGAAGGCGATCCACGACGGCCTGACCAAGGCCGTCACGGAGGCCGACCGGAAGATCGGCGAGGAGCTGGACTTCCAGGGCGGCATCCTGGCCGTCTTCGACTTCGTGAAGCAGGTCAACGGCTACATCACCGAGCAGGAACCCTGGAAGGTCGCCAAGGACGACTCGCCGGAGGGCAGGGCCCGCCTGGCGACCATCCTCTACACGGCCGCCGAGTCGCTCCGCGCCGTCGCCGTCCTGCTGAACCCGATCATGCCGGACACCTCCCAGAAGCTCTGGGACTCCCTCGGCGCCGAGGCCTCCCTCGGCGGCCTCGCGGACCAGAGGGTCCAGGACGCGGCGGACTGGGGCCGGCTGCCCGCCGGTTCCACGGTCACCAAGGGCGCGGTGCTCTTCCCCCGTCTCGAGGAGAAGCCGACCGCGTAACGCGCTCGCCACAGCTCGGGGCCCGGGAGGGGCGGACCTTCTCCCGGGCCTCCCGCTTTTGCGAGGATCGGACCCACGACACGCTCACGTGGGGGGAACCATGGCACTGTTCGGCAACGCGCACAGCATCGACCCGGCCCAGGCGCAGCACGAGTACGCCCGCCTGCTCGGCCACGGCGAGCAGATCCACGCCGCCTACCTGCTGATCCGCGACACCATCCTGTTCACCGACCGGCGGCTGATCCTGGTCGACAAGCAGGGCATCACCGGCAAGAAGACCGAGTACCACTCGATCCCGTACCGCAGCATCACGCACTTCGCGGTCGAGACGGCCGGCACCTTCGACCTCGACGCCGAGCTGAAGATCTGGCTCTCCGGCTCCCCGGCCCCCATCCAGAAGACCTTCACCAAGGGCGTCGACATCTACGAGGTCCAGGCGATCCTGACCCAGTTCGTGGCACGGTAGGCCCACGACCGAACGCGCGCGGGGCCCGGCATCGGTGTCGATGCCGGGCCCCGCGCGCGTCTACCGCCTACTTCGGCTGCGGCTTGCGCACCGAAAGGTGCAGCTCCCGCAGCCGGGACTCGTCCAGCTCGGTCGGCGCGCCCATCATCAGGTCCTGGGCGTTGCCGTTGAGCGGGAAGGCGATGGTCTCGCGGATGTTGGGCTCGTCGGCCAGCAGCATCACGATGCGGTCGACGCCCGGGGCGATGCCGCCGTGCGGCGGGGCGCCGAAGCGGAACGCGCGCAGCATGCCGGCGAACTCGCGCTCGACGGTCTCTGCGTCGTAGCCCGCGATCTCGAAGGCCTTGAGCATGATGTCCGGCTCGTGGTTCCGGATGGCGCCGGAGGACAGCTCGACACCGTTGCAGACGATGTCGTACTGCCACGCCAGGATGTCCAGCGGGTCCTGGTTCTCCAGGGCGTCCATGCCGCCCTGCGGCATCGAGAAGGGGTTGTGGGAGAAGTCGATCTTCCCCGTGTCCTCGTCCTTCTCGTACATCGGGAAGTCGACGATCCAGCAGAAGCGGAAGACGTTCTCCTCGAAGTGCCCGGCACGCTTGGCGGCCTCGACCCGCACCGCGCCCATGATCTTCGAGACCTCGTCGAACTCGCCCGCACCGAAGAACACCGCGTGACCGGCGGCCAGGGACAGGCGCTTGGTCAGCTCGGCGACGTTCTCCTCGGTGAGGAACTTCGCGATCGGCCCGCTCAGCGTGCCGTCCTCACCGACGCGGACCCAGGCCAGGCCCTTGGCGCCCTGCGAGACGGCGTAGTCACCGAGCTGGTCGAAGAACTTGCGCGGCTGGCCCGAGACGTCCGGGACGGCCAGCGCGCGGACGTGCTTGCCGGCGAAGGCCTTGAACTCCGAGCCCTCGAAGACGTCGCTGATGTCGACCAGCTCCAGCTTGGCCCGCAGGTCCGGCTTGTCGGAGCCGTACTTCAGCATCGCCTCGCGGAACGGGATGCGCGGGAAGGGGGAGGTCACCTCGCGGCCGCCGCCGAACTCGGTGAACAGCTCGGTCATCAGCCGCTCGACCGGCTGGAAGACGTCCTCCTGCTCGACGAAGCTCATCTCGACGTCGAGCTGGTAGAACTCGCCCGGCGAGCGGTCGGCGCGGGCGTCCTCGTCGCGGAAGCAGGGCGCGATCTGGAAGTACCGGTCGAAGCCGGAGATCATCAGCAACTGCTTGAACTGCTGCGGGGCCTGGGGCAGGGCGTAGAAGCGGCCCGCGTGCAGGCGCGAGGGCACGACGAAGTCGCGGGCGCCCTCGGGGGAGGTGGCGGTGAGGATGGGCGTCGCCATCTCGTTGAAGCCGAGCGCCACCATCTTGTGGCGGATGGCGGAGATGACCGCCGTGCGCAGCATGATGTTGCGGTGCATGCGCTCGCGGCGCAGGTCCAGGAAGCGGTACTCCAGCCGCCGCTCCTCGTTCACCCCGTCCTCGGTGTTGATGGTGAAGGGCAGCGGCTGGGCGGCGCCCAGCAGCTCGACCTCGCCCACCTCGACCTCGACCTCACCGGTCGGCAGCTCGGCGTTGATGTTGTCGGCGCCGCGGGAGACGACCTTGCCGTCGACCCGGACGGTCGACTCCTTGGTCAGCTTGTCCAGCGCCTCGTAGGCCTCGGTGCCCGGACGGGCGACGAGCTGCGTGATGCCGTAGTGATCGCGCAGATCGATGAAGAGGATGCCGCCCAGGTCGCGCCGATTGTGCAGCCAGCCACTCAGTCGGACGTCGGTGCCGACGTCAGAGGAGCGGAGCTCGCCGCAGGTGTGGGACCTGTACCGATGCATCGTCGTTCATCCAGCCTTCGTGGATCGGGGATGGTGTTTCGCGTTTCACGTGAAACAACCCCAGCGTACCGGGGACCCACCGCTGCGTTCCTCCCCATAGGTGGTGGGAGGGCGGCGGGAGGGCGCCGGGACGGCGACCGGTGGCAGTCTGCGATCACCTGTTCTTACAGTGGGGCAATGCGCACTGGTGACCCCCTGCCCGAGGTGGGGGACCTCCTTGCCGCTCTCGCGACCGGTCTGTGGCAGTGGGACACCGCCACGGGGGAGGTCACGGTGGATGCGGAGGCCGCCCGGCTGCTCGGGCTGCCCACGCGGCGCGCCGTGCACACCGAGGCCCGGGTACGGTCCCGGCTGCATCCGGTGGACTGGAACGAGATCACCGGGGTCATCGCGCTGGCCGCCACCGAGGGCACCCTCGCCGAGGTACGGATCCGCATCATGGACGAGCAGGGCCACGTCGTCCGCATGGTGCGCAGCCGCTCCAGGCCGTCGTTCGACCCCGTGAGCAAGGCCTACAAGCTGATCGGCACCCTCCAGGAGGTCGCCGAGCCCGCCCCGGGCACCCCCGCGGGACGCCGCGCGGTCACCGGCGACTGGCGCCGTTCCCGGGAGGCCTTCCTGCTGGACGCGGGCCGGGCGCTGGCCGAGGCGCGGTCCACCGAGGAGGTGCTGCGGGTCGCGGCGGGCCTGTCGATGCCGGGGTTCTCGCCGGACGGACTCGCGGTCTTCGGCGTCTCGGGCGACCGCCTGACGGTCATCGGCCACCACGGGCAGCCCGAGAACGACATGAACCCGTTCGTGAACATGCCCCTGGAGACGGACTACCCGGCCGCCGAGGTGGTCCGCGCCGGGCGCGCCGTGTACCTCTCCTCCCCCGAGCAGTACCGCTCCCGCTACCCGCTCACCTGGCCGCTCGCCGAACGCTTCGGCCGCCGTTCCTGGGCCTTCCTGCCGCTGACCGTCGCGGGACGCACCATGGGGGCGTGGATGGCGGCCTTCGCCTACCCGGTCGCGTTCACACCGGACGAGCGGTCGGTGCTCACCACGGTGGCGCGGATGCTGGCGCAGGCGCTCTCCCGGGCGGGTGCCGCCGAGACCCAGCGGGAGCTGACGGACGGGTTGCAGCGCTCCATGCTGCCGGTGCTCGCCCCGGAGATCCCCGGCATGACGGTCGCGGCCCGTTACGTCCCCACCGGTGGTGGCCTCCAGGTGGGCGGCGACTGGTACGACATGATCCCGCTGCCCGGCGGCCGCTTCGCCCTGGTCATCGGCGACGTCCAGGGCCACGACGTACGCGCGGCCGGACTGATGGGCCAGTTGCGCATCGCCCTGCGCGCCTACGCCGCCGAGGGGCACCGACCCGACGCGGTGCTCTCCCGCGCCTCCCATTTCCTCCACGGCCTCACCCAGGCCGGCGACCCCGGCGACCTGCGCTTCGCCACCTGCTACTACGCCGAGGTGGACCCGGCCACCGGCACCCTGGAGAGCGCCCGCGCCGGGCATCTGGACCCGGTGGTGCGCATGGCGGACGGGACGGCGCTGATCCGGGCCACGGCGGGCGGGCTGCCGCTCGGTATCGACCCGGACTCCGACTACCCGACCACGCGGCTCGCCCTGGAGCCCGGGGACACCCTGATGCTGTGCACGGACGGCCTGGTCGAGACCGGCGGCCACGACCTGCACTCCGGCTGGGACCGGCTCCGCGTCATCCTGGAAGAGCACGAGGGGGCCCTGGAGGAACTGGCCGACGCGCTGGTCCAGGCCGTGCACGGACCCTCCTCGCACCACACCACGGGCCCGCTCGCCGACCGGCGGGAGGACGACATCGCCCTGCTGCTGCTGTGCCGGGAGGGCGGCGGCTGCGGATGCGGGGACAGCCCCGTGCTCCGGACGCCCCTGCGCCGCACCATGCTCACGGTCGCGCAGGCCGAGCCGGAGCGGATCGCCACCGCCCGCCAGCACCTGCGGGACCTGCTGCACGACTGGCCCTGCGAGGAACAGCGGGACGCGGCGGTGCTCCTGCTCTCCGAGATGCTGACGAACGTGCTGGTGCACACGGACGCCGACGCCCTGCTGGTCGCCGAGGTCACCGGGGCACCGGGGGAACGGCGTATCCGGGTGGAGGTGACCGACAGCGGCGACGACCTGCCGCACAAACGCCGGCCGGGGGAGATGGCCTCCTCCGGGCGCGGCCTGATGCTGATCGAGCTGCTCGCCGACGAGTGGGGCGTCGCCCCGCGCGGCGAGGGCAAGAGCATCTGGTACGAGGTCTACGAGTCCACGGACCCGGAGGACGGCTTCGGCCCGGACCCCGGTGACGGCTTCGGCCCGGAGGCGGAGGACGGCCCCGAGGCCGCGTAGAGCCCCTGGAGCTCGTGCACGACGCCGAACGCGGCCGCGGTGAGCGGCACGGCGAGCAGCATCCCCAGGATGCCCGCCACCGACGCCCCCGCGGTGAGCGCCAGCAGCACGATCGCGGGATGCATCTGCACGGTCCGGCTCTGGACCATCGGCTGGAGCACGTGCCCCTCCAGCACCTGCACGGCCAGCACCACGCCGAGCGCCCACAGCGCGATGACGAACCCGCGGTCGGCCAGCGCGACCAGGATCGCCACGGTCCCGGAGATGAAGGCGCCGAGGTAGGGGATGTAGGCGCCGACGAAGACCAGCGCGCCGAGCCCGACGGCGCCGGGGACGCGCAGGACGAGCAGCCCGACGGTGATGCAGAGCGCGTCGATGAGGGCGATGAGGGTGGTGCCCCGCATGAAGCCCTCGACGGCGCCGAAGGCCCGCCGTGCCATGGCCTCCACCGTGTCGGCGGTGTGCGGCGGCGAGAGGGCCCGCACCGTGCCGACGGCCCGGTCGGAGTCGCGCAGGAAGAAGAAGACGAGCAGCAGCGCCAGCACGGCCATGGCGATCATCTCGCCGACGACGCTGATGCCGGTCACCACGCCGGAGGCGGCGGTACCGCCGAACTTCCCGAGCAGCTCCCGCGCGTTGGACGCCATGTCGTCCAGCGAGGTCCCGGCCGCCCCGAAGTGGTCGGCGATGTCCCGGGCCGCGCTGCGCACCGAGGCGACGATCTGGTCCCCGGTCTCGATGAGCGCGGAGACGACGATGTACACGGCCCCGCCGACCACCGCGACGACGGCGACGCAGGTGAGCCCGGCGGCCAGCGACCGCTGGACGTGCGCCTTCACCATCCGCCGGTGCAGCGGCCGGAGCAGGGCGGTGCCGAGCAGCGCGAGCAGCGCCGGTGTCACGGCGGTGCGCAGCTCCACACAGAGCCGGATCGCGACGTAGCCGACGCCGGCGGCGAGCAGGATGACGGCGCACCAGGCGGCGAACCGACGTACCGGACCGGGAAGCAGCTGCACCCCACCAGCCGATCACGCACCGGGCGGGCTGTCCTGTGCGGACCGCCCGCCCGGGTGACGCGGTGTCAGCGTGACGTGCTGTCAGCCGGGGACCGGTGTCAGGCGTCCGGCCCCGCCGCGGACATGCCGTGCACGGCCGGGACCGTGCCGAGCCGGCCCTTCTGGAAGTCCTCGAAGGCCTGCATCAGCTCGTCCTTGGTGTTCATGACGAACGGACCGTAGTGCGCCATCGGCTCCCGGATCGGCTGTCCGCCGAGGAGCACGACCTCCAGGTCGGGGGTGTGCCCGTCCTGCTTCTCGTCCGCGCGGACGGTCAGCGAGCCCCCGGCGCCGAAGACCGCGGTCTGCCCCAGGTGGATCGGCCGCCGCTCGGCGCCCACCGACCCGCGGCCGGCCATGACGTACGCCAGCCCGTTGAACTCCTCCCGCCACGGCAGGGTGATCTCGGCGCCCGGGGCGAGGGTCGCGTGGACCATCGTGATCGGGGTGTGCGTGATGCCGGGACCCTCGTGGCCGTCCAGCTCGCCCGCGATGACGCGCAGCAGCGCGCCGCCGTCGGGGGAGGTGAGCAGCTGGACGCTGCCGCTGCGGATGTCCTGGTACCTCGGGGCCATCATCTTGTCCCTGGCCGGGAGGTTCACCCACAACTGGAGGCCGTGGAAGAGCCCGCCGGACATGACCAGCTGCTCCGGCGGCGCCTCGATGTGCAGCAGGCCGGAGCCCGCCGTCATCCACTGGGTGTCGCCGTTGGTGATGGTGCCGCCACCGCCGTTGGAGTCCTGGTGGTCGAAGATCCCGTCGATGATGTAGGTGACGGTCTCGAAGCCGCGGTGCGGGTGCCAGGGCGTGCCCTTGGGCTCCCCGGGCGCGTACTCCACCTCACCCATCTGGTCCATCATGATGAACGGGTCGAGGTGGCGGTAGTTGATCCCGGCGAACGCGCGGCGCACCGGGAAGCCCTCGCCCTCGAAACCGCTGGGCGCGGTCGTGACGGTGAGCACGGGACGTGCGACGGCGTCGGCCGGCGCGGATACGCGGGGCAGCGTCAACGGGTTCTCGACGGTCACGGCAGGCATGTCGACCTCCTCGGGCGGTGTGCGCCCCACTTTAGTTGAGCGTTGAACTTCTTGTCACCTCGAACCACGAAAGCCCGGAGGGCATTCCCTCCGGGCTCACGGTGTCGGCGGTCACATCCGACCGCCTGCGAGGTGATGGCACCTAGCCGTACATCCGGCGCATGGCGAAATCGACCATCTGTTCGACAGCCTTGGCGTCGAACACCATCCGGTGCTCCCCCTCCATGTCCAGCACGAAGCCGTAGCCGGTGGGCAGCAGGTCGATCACCTCCGCGCCGGTGATCACGAAGTACTTGGACTCCTTGCCGGCGTAGCGGCGCAGTTCCTTGAGGCCGGTGAACATCGGGATCACGGGCTGCTGGGTGTTGTGCAGCGCGAGGAAGCCCGGGTTGTCGCCGCGCGGGCAGTAGACCTTCGAGGTGGCGAAGATCTGCTGGAAGTCCTCGGCGGACATCTGGCCGGTGGTGAAGGCGCGCACCGCGTCCGCGAGCGAGGGCGGGGACGGCTCGGGGTACAGCGGCGGCTGCTGCCCGTACCCGCCGGACATCGGCTGCTGCGGCGGCGCGTACTGCTGCTGCTGAGGACCCGCGGTCTGGTCGTAGCCGTACATGCCGCAAAGACTAACGAGTAACGAGTCACAGATGACCGCCTCGGGGTTGCTTCTTATTACCGACGGGTAGCATCATCGTAGCTACTGCTTGGTACGCGCAGTCGGTATGTGTACAGATGCGAGGAGTCAGTGCCTCGCCCCTCTCTCAACGGAGCCGTCGCCATGGGGCACTACAAGCCGAATCTCCGGGACATCGAGTTCAACCTCTTCGAGGTGCTCGGCCGCGACAAGGTCTACGGCACCGGCCCGTTCGCGGAGATGGACACGGACACCGCCAAGAGCGTTCTGGAGGAGCTGACCCGCCTCTCCGAGAACGAGCTGGCCGAGTCCTTCGCCGACGCGGACCGCAACCCGCCGGTCTTCGACCCGGAGACCAACACCGCGCCGGTCCCGGCGTCCTTCAAGAAGAGCTACCAGGCCTTCATGGACTCCGAGTACTGGCGCCTGGGCCTGCCCGAGGAGATCGGCGGCACCACGTCGCCGCGCTCCCTGATCTGGGCCTACGCGGAGCTGATCCTCGGCGCCAACCCGGCCGTGTGGATGTACTCCTCCGGCCCGGCGTTCGCGGGCATCCTCTTCGAGGAGGGCAACGAGGTCCAGAAGCACATCGCCTCGCTCGCCGTCGAGAAGCAGTGGGGCTCCACGATGGTCCTCACCGAGCCCGACGCGGGCTCGGACGTGGGCGCCGGCCGCACCAAGGCCGTGCAGCAGGAGGACGGCTCCTGGCACATCGAGGGCGTCAAGCGCTTCATCACGTCCGGCGAGCACGACATGTCGGAGAACATCCTCCACTACGTCCTCGCCCGCCCCGAGGGCGCCGGCCCCGGCACCAAGGGCCTGTCCCTCTTCCTCGTCCCGAAGTACGAGTTCGACTTCGAGACCGGCGAGCTGGGCGAGCGCAACGGCGTCTACGCCACCAACGTCGAGCACAAGATGGGCCTGAAGGCCTCCAACACCTGCGAGATGACCTTCGGCGACCGCCACCCCGCCAAGGGCTGGCTGATCGGCGACAAGCACGACGGCATCCGCCAGATGTTCCGCATCATCGAGTTCGCCCGCATGATGGTCGGCACGAAGGCGATCTCCACCCTCTCCACGGGCTACCTCAACGCCCTGGAGTACGCCAAGGAGCGCGTCCAGGGCCCCGACCTGGCCAACTTCATGGACAAGTCGGCCCCCAAGGTCACCATCACGCACCACCCGGACGTCCGCCGCTCGCTGATGACGCAGAAGGCGTACGCCGAGGGCATGCGCGCGCTCGTCATGTACACCGCCTCCATCCAGGACGAGATCCAGGTCAAGGAGGCGAACGGCGAGGACGCGACCACCGAGCACGCCCTCAACGACCTGCTCCTGCCGATCGTCAAGGGCTACGGCTCGGAGAAGGCCTACGAGCAGCTCGCCCAGTCGCTCCAGACCTTCGGCGGCTCCGGCTTCCTGCAGGAGTACCCGATCGAGCAGTACATCCGCGACGCCAAGATCGACACCCTGTACGAGGGCACCACGGCGATCCAGGGCCAGGACTACTTCTTCCGGAAGATCGTCCGCAACCAGGGCGCCGCGCTGAACTCGCTCGCCGAGGACATCAAGAAGTTCCTGGCCCTCGCCACCGGCGGCGAGGAGCTGGCCGGTGCCCGCGAGCACCTGGCCAAGGCCGCCGTCGAGCTGGAGGCCATCGTCGGCGTCATGCTCACCGACCTGGCCGCCACCGAGCAGGACGTCAAGAACATCTACAAGGTGGGCCTCAACACCACCCGCCTGCTGCTCGCCTCCGGCGACGTGATCGTCGGCTACCTGCTCCTCAAGGGCGCCGCCATCGCCGCCGAGAAGCTGCCGACGGCGAGCGCGAAGGACAAGGCCTTCTACACCGGCAAGATCGCGGCGGCGAAGTTCTTCGCGGCCAACGTCCTGCCCGGCCTGACGCTGGCCCGCAAGGTCGCCCAGGGTGTCGAACTGGACCTGATGGAGCTGGACGAGGCGGCCTTCTAGCCCCCCGCCAGGCCCCTCCACCATTCCCACACACCCTCACGAGGGCCCGCTCCCGCCAACCCGGGAGCGGGCCCTCGTACGTCGTTAAGGTGAACCCATGAGCGCACCGTCCCGCTTCCACCGCGGCCACACCGACGACCTGATGACCTTCCTGGCGGCCAGTCCGACGCCGTACCACGCCGTCGCGAACGCCGCCGAGCGGCTGGAGAAGGCAGGCTTCCGCCAGGTCGCCGAGACGGACGCCTGGGACGGGACCACCGGCGGCAGGTACGTGCTGCGCGGCGGCGCGATCGTGGCCTGGTACGTCCCCGAGGGCGCCGCGCCGCACACCCCGTTCCGCATCGTCGGCGCGCACACCGACTCCCCCAACCTGCGGGTGAAGCCGCGCCCCGACGCCGGCACGCACGGCTGGCGCCAGGTCGCCGTGGAGATCTACGGCGGCCCGCTGATGAACTCCTGGCTGGACCGGGACCTGGGGCTGGCCGGCCGGCTGACCCTGCGCGACGGCTCCACGCGCCTGGTGAACGTGGACCGCCCGCTGCTGCGCGTCCCGCAGCTCGCCATCCACATGGACCGCAACGTGACGGCGGAGGGCCTCAAGCTCGACAAGCAGCGCCACCTCCAACCCGTCTGGGGCCTCGGCGACAGCGTCCGCGACGGCGACCTGATCGCCTTCCTGGAGGAGGAGGCGGGACTGGACCGCGGGCAGGTCACCGGCTGGGACCTGATGACCCACTCCGTGGAGCCCCCGGCGTACCTGGGGCGCGACCGGGACCTGGTGGCCGGCCCCCGCATGGACAACCTCCTCTCCGTGCACGCCGGAGTGGCGGCCCTGGCCTCGGTCGCGTCCGCCGGCACCGACCTGCCGTACATCCCCGTCCTCGCCGCCTTCGACCACGAGGAGACCGGCTCCCAGTCGGACACGGGGGCGGACGGCCCGCTGCTCGGCAGCGTGCTGGAGCGCTCGGTGTTCGCGCGCGGCGGCTCGTACGAGGACCGGGCCCGCGCCTTCGCCGGCACGGTCTGCCTCTCCTCCGACACCGGCCACGCCGTCCACCCCAACTACGCCGAGCGGCACGACCCGACGCACCACCCGCGCGTCAACGGCGGCCCCATCCTCAAGGTGAACGTCAACAACCGCTACGCCACCGACGGTTCGGGCCGCGCGGTGTTCGCCGCGGCCTGCGAGAAGGCGGACGTCCCCTTCCAGACCTTCGTCTCCAACAACTCCATGCCGTGCGGCACGACCATCGGCCCGATCACCGCGGCCCGGCACGGCATCAGCACCGTCGACATCGGCGCGGCCATCCTCTCGATGCACAGCGCCCGGGAGTTGTGCGGCGCCGACGACCCGTACCTGCTGGCGAACGCGCTGGTGGCCTTCCTGCGGCCGTAGTCCCGCCACCCGGCCGCGGCGTGGAACGACACGCCGCGGCATGGGGGTTGACAGCCGGGGTACCCGAACGGAACCGGATCGACCGGAAACCCGGAGCCGACCGGATCTACAGGGAGGCAATACTCATGGGCCTCGGCGGGTGCATCATCCTCATCGCCGTGGGAGCCATCCTCACGTTCGCGACCGACTGGGACATGCAGGGCGTCAACCTCGACCTGGTCGGTGTGATCTTCATGATCGTCGGCCTGATCGGTGTCGCGACGTTCAGCAGCATCGCCCGACGCCGCCGCGTCATGATGCCGCCCACGACCCCGGTCGTCGAGGAAAGGCCCCACATGCGCGACGGCTACAACAACGGCTACGGCGCCTGACACGGGCGTACCGGGCGTACCGGGTCGTCCCGGCCGACCGGCCGAGCGGGTGACGGGCGGAGGCGGGTGGTCGGACCGGTGGAGCCCCTCGGGGCCCCCGCCCCGCCCGCGGCACTCGGCCTGTCGGCCTACCGGCGGCGTTCGGCGACGCCCCGCGGGGAAGCGATCACGGCATGAGATTCCTCGTGTACGACCGGCTCCTCGGCTTCGGTGACGACTACTGGATCGAGGACGACAACGGCAACAAGGTGTACCTCGTCGACGGCAAGGCGATGCGTCTGCGGGACACCTGGGAGCTGAAGGACACCCAGGGGCGGGTGCTCGTCGACATCCACCAGAAGATGTTCGCCCTGCGCGACACGATGGTGATCGAACGGGGCGACGAGCCGCTGGCCCGGATCAAGCGCAAGCGGCTGTCCCTGCTGCGCAACCACTACCGGGTCTCCCTCGCCGACGGCACCGAGCTGGACGTCAGCGGCAGGATCCTCGACCGGGAGTTCGCCATCGAGTACGACGGCGAACTGCTGGCCGTCGTCTCCCGGCGGTGGCTGACCCTGCGCGACACCTACGGCGTGGACGTCGTACGGGACGACGCGGACCCGGCCCTGCTGATCGCGCTGACGGTGTGCGTCATCCACCTCGCGGAGAAGGAACGCGAGAAGGACGACGGGGCGGACCGGACGGACGGGGCGGACGGCTGACTGGGCGGACGGCGGACGGCGGACGGGGGCCGACGACCGACGGGCGGCGCGGCCGACCGTCACGGGTGCGACGGATGCGACGGACCCGTGGACGCGTGCGCCGGTCCCGTCACCGGCGCGGCGCCGGCAGCCCCAGCATCCGGTCCTTCAGGGCCGGGAACTGCTCCCGGGTCCGTGCCACCTTCGCCGGGTCGAACTCCACCGTGAGGACCTCCTCGTCCGCTCCGGCCCGCGCCAGCACCTCGCCCCAGGGGTCGACCACGATCGAGTGACCGGCCTGCGGAACTCCGGCATGCGTCCCGGCCGTTCCGCAGGCGAGGACGAACGCCTGGTTCTCCACCGCCCGTGCCTGCGCCAGGAGCGTCCAGTGGGACCGGCGGCGCTCCGGCCAGCCCGCCGGGACCACCAGGGTCTCCGCCCCGGCGTCGACGAGACCGCGGAACAGCTCGGGGAAACGGAGGTCGTAGCAGGTCGCCACACCGAGGGTCGTCTCCGGCAGACGGACCGTCACCAGCTCGTCGCCCGCTCCCATCAGCACGGCCTCGCCCTTGTCGAAGCCGAACCGGTGGATCTTGCGGTAGGCGGCGGCCAGGTCGCCGGAGGGGGAGAGGACGAGAGAGGTGTTGTAGAGGTGCCCGTCAGGGCCGCGCTCGGGCACGGAGCCCGCGTGCAGCCACACGCCCGCGTCACTCGCCGCCTTCGCCATCGCCTCGTACGTCGGCCCCTGGAGCGGCTCGGCCTCCGCGTCGAACGCCTCGAAGGCGAAGGCACCCGTGGTCCACAGCTCCGGCAGGACCACGAGATCGGCGCCCGCCTGCTCCCGCACCAGCGCCGCCGTCCGCCGACGGCGCGCTTCCACCGATTCGTCCTCGTTCACGGCGATTTGGATCAAAGAGGCGCGCACACTACCACCGTCCTGGCATTCGAGCCGTCCACTCGGGCCTACGATCGTCACACGAAAGCACTGCCGGGGTGCCGCACAGCAGCGTAACTTAGCGATCCAAGACGCCCGCCGACCGCAGCCACCTCCCACTGGCACCGCCGCCGCAAACCGCCCGTGTACCGACCGCCGAGGGGTCCCGTTCCGTGAGTCTGCATCCCACCCTCCAGCCCTACGCCGACGCCTGGACTCACTCCATCGAGGCAATATCCGAGCTGGTCCAGCCCCTCGTGGAGGCAGAGTGGAACCGCCGCACCCCCTGCCCGGGGTGGTCGGTGCGCGACATCGTCTCGCACGTCCTCGGCCTGGACTCGGAGATGCTGGGCGACCCGCGGCCCATCCACACGCTCCCGCGCGACCTCTTCCACGTCACCAACGACCACCAGCGCTACATGGAGATGCAGGTCGACGTCCGCCGCCACCACACGGCGCCGGAGATGACGTCCGAGCTGGAGTACATGGTCATCCGGCGCAACCGCCAGCTGCGGAACGAGTCGCGGGACCCCGGCACGAAGGTGCGCGGACCGCTCGGCACCGAGCTGACCCTGGAGGAGGCGATGCGCCGGCACGCCTTCGACGTGTGGGCGCACGAACAGGACCTGCGCACGGCCCTCGGCCGTCCCGGCAACCTCGACTCCCCCGGCGCGCACGTCGCCCGTGACGTGCTGCTCGCCGAGCTGCCGGCCGTCGTCGCCGAGCGCGCGGACGCGCCCCGCAGTTCCGCCGTCGTCTTCGACGTGCACGGCCCGGTGGAGTTCCTGCGTACGATCCGCGTCGACATCCAGGGCCGCGGCAGCCTGGAGACGGCCCCGGCCCTGGGGCCCGCCGCCACCCTCACCCTCGACTGGGAGACCTACGTCCGTCTGGCGTGCGGTCGCGTGACCCCGGAGGGGGCGGCGGACCGCATCAAGACGGAGGGCGACCCGGACCTGGCGGCGGCCATCCTGCGGAACTTCGTGGTGACGCAGTAGCACGGAGCGGACGCCCGGCCCGGGGGCAGCGGCCCCCGGCCCGCCGCCCGCCGTCAGGTGCCTACACCGGCACGTGCACCGTCTCCACCCGGCTCGCGACCAGGCGCTCCCGCTCCCTGCGCGCCGCCCGCCTCCGCAGCCGCATGATCTGCGTGACACCGAGCGCCTGGAGCACGAAGACCGAGGAGAACGCGACCCGGTAGTCGTCCCCGGTGGCGTCCAGCAGCACGCCGATCGCGAACAACGTGGTCATCGACGCCACGAAGCCGCCCATGTTCGTGATCCCGGACGCCGTCCCCTGCCGCTCCGGCGGGTTGGCCGGTCGCGCGAAGTCGAAGCCGATCATCGACGCCGGGCCGCACGCCCCGAGGACCGCGCACAACACGACGAGCAGCCACATCGGCGCCCGGTCGGCCGGGTAGGCGAGCGTCGCCGCCCACAGGAGGGCCGTCGCGCCCACCGTGCCGAGCGCCAGCGGCAGCCGCGCCGCGTGGTGCCGGGCGATGATCTGGCCGTAGACCAGGCCGACCGCCATGTTGGACAGCACCACGAGGGTGAGCAGCTCGCCCGCCGTGCCCCGGGACAGCCCCTGCGCCTCGACCAGGAACGGCATCCCCCACAGCAGCAGGAACACCATCGCCGGGAACTGGGTGGTGAAGTGCACCCACAGGCCGAGCCGCGTGCCCGGCTCCCGCCAGGAGGTGGCGATCTGCCGCCGCACGTACGCGGCGCCCTGGTGCGGCAGCGGCTGCGGCTCGTGCCCCTCCGGGTGGTCCTTGAGGAAGAGCAGCAGCAGGACGAACACGACCACGCCCGCCAGCGCGCTGCCCGCGAACGCCGCCGTCCACCCGATGCCGTGCAGCAGCCGGGCGAGGACGAGGGTGGAGACCAGGTTGCCCGCCATGCCGACCAGCCCGGCGAGCTGGGCGACCATCGGCCCGCGCCGGACCGGGAACCAGCGCGTGCCCAGCCGCAGCACACTGATGAACGTCATCGCGTCCCCGCAGCCGAGCAGCGCCCGGGAGGCGAGCGCCATGCCGTACGACGGCGAGAAGGCGAAGCCGAGCTGCCCCACCGTGAACAGCACCACGCCGATGCCCAGCACCTTCTTCGTGCCGAGCCGGTCGACGAGCAGGCCGACGGGTATCTGCATCCCGGCGTAGACCAGCAGCTGGAGGATGGAGAAGGTGGACAGGGCCGAGGCGTTGACGTGGAAGCGGTCGGCGGCGTCGAGGCCGGCCACGCCCAGGGAGGTGCGGAAGATGACGGCGACGAAGTAGACGGAGACGCCGACGCCCCACACGGCGATCGCGTGCCGGCCGCCCGGAGGATCGCCCGGCAGCGCCGACGAGCCGCTCATCGGACCTCACCCCGGGCCAGGTGCGAGAACCAGCCCACGTGCCGGTGGACCACGCCGACGGCCGCCTCCGCGTCCCCGGAGCGCAGCGCCTCCAGGATCTCCTCGTGCTCGGAGAGGGTCTTGGCGATCCGGTCGGGATGGGAGTGCATCACGGCGACGCCCATGCGCAGCTGACGGTCCCGGAGCTGGTCGTAGAGGCGGTTGAGGATCTCGTTGCCGCCGCTGCGGACGATCTCCGCGTGGAAGCAGCGGTCCGAGACGGCGGCGGCGGTGAAGTCACCGGCGGCGGCCTCCTCCCGCTGCCGGGCGAGCAGGCCCTCCAGCCGCTCCACGAGACCGGGCGGCGCGGGCACCGCCTTCCTCGCCGCGTGCTCCTCGACCAGCAGCCGGGTCTCCACCACGTCCGCGATCTCCTGCGCGGAGACCGGCAGCACCATGGCGCCCTTCTTCGGGTAGAGCCGCAGCAGCCCCTCGACCTCCAGCCGGAGCAGCGCCTCGCGCACCGGCGTGCGGGAGACGCCCACCGCTTCGGCGAGCTCTCCCTCGGTGAGCAGGGTCCCGCCCTCGTAGCGGCGCTCCAGGACACCTTGCTTGACATGGGTGTAGACGCGGTCCGCCGCGGGGGGCCGCTTCACTGCCGTGGTCATGCCGACAGGATAGATACAACAGGGACACAAGAGGGGGAGGGTCCACGATGCGGACGCGCGACCACCCGTGCGGGGGCACCCGGCCCTCTCTCCCTGCCGCCGTGCAACCATCCGTGCTATTCACGAGTCGCACAGACGCGACCGAAGCCGGAACGACCACAACTCGGGCGCGTCTCAGGGGATTTCAGACAATCGGGGTAATTGACTTGATAAACGACATGAAGCGCGCCCGCCTCCGCAGAGCCACCGCCGTCGCCGTGACCGGCGGTGCCGTGCTCGCGGCCGGAGTCCTGTCCGTCGCGCCCGCACAGGCGGCCCCCACGCACCCCGGGGACTACCGGGCGGTCGGCAAGGGCCTCGTCGCGCGGCACCTCACGGCCAACGCCAAGGCCGCACCCGCCGTGCCCTCGATCGTGGCCAAGGGCGGCTACGCGATGAACAACGCGAACGGGGCGTCGCTCTACACCAAGGCCGCGGACACCAAGCGCTCCACCGGCTCCACGACGAAGATCATGACCGCCAAGGTCGTGCTCTCGCAGCCCAAGCTGAACCTGGACGCCAAGGTCACGGTCCAGATGGCGTACAGCGACTACATCGTGTCGAAGAACGCCTCCTCGGCCCGCCTGATCGTCGGCGACAAGGTGACCGTCCGCCAGCTGCTGTACGGGCTGATGCTGCCGTCCGGCTGCGACGCCGCGTACGCGCTGGCCGACAAGTTCGGCACCGGCAGCACCCGGGCCGCCCGGGTGAAGTCGTTCATCGGCAAGATGAACTCCACCGCCAAGAGCCTCGGCCTGAAGAACACCCACTTCGACTCGTTCGACGGCATCGGCAACGGCAAGAACTACTCCACGCCGCGCGACCTGACGAAACTCGCGAGCAGCGCGATGAAGAGCTCCACCTTCCGCACGATCGTGAAGACCAAGAAGTACACGGCGAAGACGGTCACCAAGTCGGGCGGCACCCGCACGATGGCGCCCTGGACCAACACCAACACGCTGCTGGGCAGTTACAGCGGCGCGATCGGTGTGAAGACCGGGTCCGGCCCGGAGGCCAAGTACTGCCTGGTCTTCGCCGCCACCCGGAAGGGCAAGACCGTGATCGGCACGGTGCTGACCTCCTCGTCGTCCGCGCAGCGCGCCACGGACGCCACGAAGCTCATGAACTACGGCTTCGCCAAGCTGGGCTGACCCCCGCCACCCCTCGCACCGGAAACGGGCCCGCCGCTGTCGCGGCGGGCCCGTTCGCGGTCGTGTCTACGCCCAGGTGAGCAGGCGCTTGGGCTGCTCCAGGACCGCCGCCACGTCGGCGAGGACCTTGGAGCCCAGCTCGCCGTCGACCAGGCGGTGGTCGAAGCTCAGCGCCAGGGTCGTCACCTGACGCGGCTTCACCTTGCCCTTGTGCACCCACGGCTGGAGCTTGATCGCGCCGACCGCGAGGATCGCGGACTCGCCGGGGTTGAGGATCGGCGTGCCGGTGTCGACGCCGAAGACGCCGACGTTGGTGATGGTCACCGTGCCGCCCTGCATGGCGGCCGGGGAGGTCTTGCCCTCCCTCGCCGTCGACACCAGCTCGCCCAGGGCGCCCGCCAGCTGCGGCAGCGTCTTGGCGTGGGCGTCCTTGATGTTCGGCACGATCAGGCCGCGCGGGGTCGCGGCGGCGATGCCCAGGTTCACGTAGTGCTTGACCACGATCTCCTGCGCCGCCTCGTCCCAGGACGCGTTGACGTCCGGATTGCGCTTGATCGCGACCAGCAGTGCCTTGGCGATCAGCAGGAGCGGGTTCACCCGCAGGCCCGCGAACTCCTTGTCCTGCTTCAGCTCCTCGACCAGCTTCATCGTGCGCGTCACGTCGACCGTCACGAACTCGGTCACGTGCGGCGCGGTGAAGGCCGAACCGACCATCGCCGCCGCCGTCGCCTTGCGGACGCCCTTGACCGGGACGCGGGTCTCGCGCGCCGTGTCGTACGACGCCGCCGCCGGGGCCGGTGCGGGAGCCGCGGGGGCGGTGGCGGCGGGGGCCACCGGGGCCGCCTCGGGTGCGGGGGCCGGTGCCACCGCCGCGTGCACGTCCTCGCGGGTGATGACGCCGTCCGGGCCGGTCGGGGTGACCGTGGCCAGGTCGACGCCGAGGTCCTTGGCGAGCTTGCGCACCGGGGGCTTGGCGAGCGGACGGTCCCGGGTGACCGGGGCGGCCGGCCCGTGCCCGTTCATCTCCGTCTGGATCGCGGCGGACGCCGGTGACGCCGCCGGGGCCTGGGCGCCCTTGCGGGGGCGGCGGCGGGTCGCGGAGGTGGACACCCCGTACCCGACCAGGACGGGCTGGCGGCCCTCCGGCTTCTTCTCCTCGGCCGGCGCATCGGCCGGGGCGGCGGCCGGGGCCGGCGCGGCCGCGGTGTCCTCGACGGGGGCCTGCGCCGGCTCCCCGGCGTCCGCCGCGTCGCCGACGGCCACCGCGATGATCGAGGTGCCCACGTCCACCGTGGTGCCCTCGGGGAAGTGCAGCGCGCGGACCACGCCGTCGTAGGGGATGGGCAGCTCGACGGCGGCCTTCGCCGTCTCGACCTCGCACACCACCTGGCCGTCGGTGACCGTGTCACCGGGCTGGACGTACCACTTGAGGATCTCCGCCTCGGTGAGCCCCTCGCCCACGTCGGGCATCTTGAACTCGCGTACGGACCCTGCAGTCATCGTCGTCACGACCCTCTCCTCAGTACGCCAGCGAGCGGTCGACGGCATCCAGCACCCGGTCCAGGTCGGGCAGGTAGTCCTCCTCGATGCGCGCCGGCGGGTACGGCGCGTGGTACCCGCCGACCCTCAGCACCGGGGCCTCCAGGTGGTAGAAGCAGCGCTCCGTGATCCGGGCCGCGATCTCCGCGCCAGAGCCCAGGAACACCGGCGCCTCGTGCACCACGACCAGGCGGCGGGTCTTCTCCACCGACGCCTGGATCGCGTCGAAGTCGACCGGCGAGATGGACCGCAGGTCCACCACCTCCAGCGAACGCCCCTCCTCGGCCGCGGCGTCCGCGGCCTCCTGGCAGAGCTTCACCATCGGGCCGTACGCGGCCAGCGTGAGGTCGGTGCCCTCGCGCACCACGCGCGCGGCGTGCAGCGGGCCGGGGATGGCCTCGGGGTCGACCTCGGCCTTGTCCCAGTAGCGCCGCTTGGGCTCGAAGTAGATCACCGGGTCGTCGCTCTGGATGGCCTGCTGCATCATCCAGTACGCGTCCGCCGCATTCGACGGGGAGACCACCTTGAGGCCCGCCACGTGCGCGAACAGCGCCTCGGGGGACTCCGAGTGGTGCTCGACCGCGCCGATGCCGCCGCCGTAGGGGATGCGGATGACGACCGGCATCTTGACCTTGCCCAGCGAGCGGGCGTGCATCTTCGCCAGCTGGGTGACGATCTGGTCGTAGGCCGGGAAGACGAAGCCGTCGAACTGGATCTCCACCACCGGGCGGTACCCGCGCAGGGCCAGGCCGATGGCGGTGCCGACGATGCCGGACTCGGCCAGCGGGGTGTCGATGACCCGGTCCTCGCCGAAGTCCTTCTGGAGGCCGTCGGTGACCCGGAAGACGCCGCCGAGCTTGCCGACGTCCTCGCCCATGATCAGGACCTTGGGGTCCGACTCCAGCGCGCGGCGCAGCGACTCGTTGATCGCCTTGGCCAGCGCCATCTTTTCCGTCGCCATGTCAGACCCCCTCGGCCTCTGCGAACGACGCCTGGTAGGCGGCGAACTGGGCTCGCTCCTCGTCGACGAGCGCGTGCCCGTCCGCGTACACGTTCTCGAAGATGGCGAACCGGTCCGGGTCCGGCATGGCACGGACCACTTCGCGCACTCGCTTGCCCAACGCCTCGCTCTCCGCCTCCAGTTCCCCGAAGAATCCCTCGTCCGTGTGGTGTGCGGCCTCCAGGAAGCGGCGCAGGCGCAGGATCGGGTCCTTCGCCTCCCAGGCGGCCCGCTCGTCGTCGTGCCGGTAGCGGGAGGGGTCGTCGGAGGTGGTGTGGGCGCCCATGCGGTACGTGTACGCCTCGATCAGCGCCGGGCCCTCGCCGCGCCGCGCCCGCTCCAGGGCCCAGCGGGTGACCGCGAGGACGGCCAGCGCGTCGTTGCCGTCGACGCGGACGCCGGGGAAACCGAAGCCCTGGGCGCGCTGGTAGAGCGGCACCCGGGTCTGCTTCTCGTTGGACTCGGAGATGGCCCACTGGTTGTTCTGGCAGAAGAACACCACGGGTGCGTTGTAGACGGCGGCGAAGTTGAACGCCTCGCTCACGTCGCCCTGGCTGGAGGCGCCGTCGCCGAAGTAGGCGATCACGGCGGAGTCCGCGCCGTCCTTGGTGATGCCCATCGCGTAGCCCGTGGCGTGCAGCGCCTGTGAGCCGATGACGATGGTGTAGAGGTGGAAGTTGTTGCTGTTGGGGTCCCAGCCGCCGTTGTTCACGCCGCGGAACATCCCGAGGAGGTTGGTCGGGTCCACACCGCGGCACCAGGCGACGCCGTGCTCGCGGTAGGTCGGGAAGACGTAGTCGTCCTCCCGGGTGGCCCGGCCGGAGCCGATCTGGGCGGCCTCCTGCCCGAGCAGCGAGGCCCACAGACCCAGCTCGCCCTGACGCTGCAGGGCGGTGGCCTCGGCGTCGAAGCGCCGGGTGAGCACCATGTCGCGGTACAGACCGCGCAGCTCGTCCGGGGTGATGTCGGCGACGTACTGGGCGTACTCCGCGTAGGCGGCCGTCTCGACCCGTTCGCCCTCGGGCGTCAGCAGCTGCACCAGCTCCGTCGCGGGGCCCTTGGTGGCAGCGGTGCGGGTGGTGCGCTTGGCGCCGGTGGTGCCGGCCTTCGCGGCTGCTGCGCCGGCCTTGGTGCCGGTGGTACCGGTCGCCTTGCTTCCGGCGCTGCGTCGCGGCTTGCGCGCGGCAGTGCTCTCGGTCACGTGTGCTCCTCCGTCGGTCCGGCCCCCGGGTTCGCCGGAAGCCAGTGCGGCTCACCTGCGGCCCGGCGGACGCACGAGGGTGGGTGCGGCCCGGTCGGGAACAGGCGTGACAGGTGCCCCGGCGAGCGCCCTGCGAACTGCACGTTACCCAGTGCTCCACATTTCTGTGAAACCCCTCCTGACCTGCGTTTTTACTCGGATTTCCAAGTAAATCGGCGAAGTGCGGGAGTTCTCCTGGTCACAGCCTCGCAGGGGGCCGGAACAACGGCACGTTATCCCGGCCACCCCGGGCACGGGAAGAGTCGGTGTGTGACACTGACCGCGTGCGCGAAGACGGAAAAATCCGGGTATTCCTCCTCGACGACCACGAGGTCGTGCGCCGGGGGGTGCACGACCTGCTCGCGGGCGAGGCCGACATCGAGGTGGTCGGCGAGGCCGGTACGGCGGCCGACGCGCTGGCCCGGGTCCCGGCCACCCGTCCGGACGTGGCCGTCCTGGACGTCCGGCTGCCCGACGGCAGCGGCGTGGAGGTGTGCCGCGAGATCCGCTCCCGGGACGAGTCCGTCCGGTGCCTCATGCTGACCTCGTTCGCCGACGACGAGGCCCTCTTCGACGCGATCATGGCGGGTGCCTCCGGCTACGTCCTGAAGGACATCCGGGGCGCCGAGCTGCTGGCCGCCGTACGGGAGGTGGCCGCGGGCAAGTCCCTGCTCGACCCCGCGGCCACGGCGCGCGTGCTGGAGCGGCTCCGCGACGGCGGCACGCGGGCCGACGACCGGCTCGCCCGCCTCACCGAACAGGAGCGGCGCATCCTGGAGCTGATCGGGGAGGGACTGACCAACCGCGCGATCGGCGAGCGGCTGCACCTGGCCGAGAAGACGGTCAAGAACTACGTGTCCAGCCTGCTGGCCAAACTCGGGATGCAGCGGCGTTCCCAGGCGGCCGCCTTCGTGGCCCGGCTGCAGGCCGAGAACCGCTGAGGCGCGCGGACCGCCGCACCACGCCGCCGGCACCCCCGCCCGGGAGGTCCGGGACCTGCGTCCCCCCGTGCCGGGGCGGGCGCCCCCTGTCCCCGTCCCCCCGTCGCTCCCGCACAGTGGGGCCATGCCCCCCGACGCACAGCTCGCCGACGCACAGCTCACCGTCGGCCCGCTCGGCCGCACCGGACGCCGCCGAGCGGGCACGGTCCGGGCCGGAGCCGCCGCACCCGGGCGACGTCCCGCGAAACGCCACGCGCGCGTGGAGCCCGTCTCCGGGCCGCACGCGCGCGTGGGGTGGGTACCGCGTCAGCTCTTCGTCACTCGCCCGCCGGGTCACCGCCGCCCGGCTCGCCGGTCGCTCCGCCGTCGGTGCCGCCGGTCGGGTCCCCGGTGGGGTCGCCCGTCGGGTCGCCGGTCGGGTCGGTGGTCGGGTCGTCCGTCGGCGTCGTCGGGTCCGTCGTCGGGTCGCCCGTGGGGTCACCGGTCGGGTCCTGCGTGACGCTCTGCGACGGCGTGTACGACGGCGTGTACGAGGGCGTGTAGCCCCCGTCGCCCGTGCCGCCCCCGCCGTTGCCCTGCTCGGTGCCCGGGTCGGTGGTCTCCTGCGTCTCCTCGTCGCTGGGTGACGAGGAGGCCGACTCCTTGCCGGTGCTCTGCGAGGTGGTCGCCGAGGGGCTCTTGTCCGTCTCGCCGCCGCCCTTGCCGCCGTCGTCGTTGTTGAGGGCCAGCGCGACGCCCGCGGCGATGGCGATCACCGCGAGGACGGCCAGTATCCACAGCTTGCCGCGGCCGCTGCCCTTGTTGCCGCGTCCCTCGAAGCCGCCGTCGTCGCCCCCGCCGTAGCCGTTCGGCAGGATCGGCTGGGGGATCTGCTGGGTGCCGGAGGCGCCGTGGTCGGGGTGCGGCAGCACCGAGGTGCCCGCGAGACCGGCCGCCGCGATGTGCCGGCCGTCGTGCGCGGTGACCGGGCCGGTGTTCCAGGTGCCGGTGTGGCCGCCCTGCTCGTACAGCATCTGCAGCCCGTACTGGACCAGGCCGCGCATCTCCTCGGCGGTCTGGAAGCGGTCGTCGGGCTCCTTGGCCAGCGAGCGCATCACCAGGCCGTCCAGCTCCGGCGGAGTGGCGTCGGAGACCTCGGACGGGGGCGTCGGGATGTCCTGGACGTGCTGGTAGACCACCGAGAGCGGGGTCTCGCCGGTGAACGGCGGACGCAGCGCGAGGAGTTCGTAGAGCAGGCAGCCCGTCGCGTACAGGTCGGAGCGGTGGTCGACGGCCTTGCCGAGGGCCTGCTCCGGGGAGAGGTACTGCGGGGTGCCCATGACCATGCCGGTCTGCGTCATCGTCGTGGACGCGCCGTGCAGGGCGCGGGCGATGCCGAAGTCCATCACCTTCACCGCGCCGTTGTGCGTGATGATCACGTTGGCCGGCTTGATGTCGCGGTGGACGATGCCGTGCTGGTGCGAGTAGGCGAGCGCCTCCAGGACACCGGAGACGATGATCAGGGCCTGCTCGGGGCCGGGCGCCTCGGCGTTGAGGAGGAGGTCGCGGATGGTGCGCCCCTCGACGATCTCCATCACGATGTACGGCACGGACTGACCGCCGACGAAGTCCTCGCCGGAGTCGTACACGGCCACGATGGCGTGGTGGTTGAGTCCGGCCACCGACTGGGCCTCACGCGTGAAGCGCGCCTTGGAGACCGGGTCCTCGGCGAGGTCGGCGCGCAGCAGTTTGACGGCCACGGTGCGTCCGAGGCGGACGTCCTCGGCGGCGAACACCTCGGCCATGCCGCCCCGCCCGAGCCTGCGGGTCAGCCGGTACCGGCCGTCGCCGACCAGGCCGCCGTTGCCCCAGGTCTCCGGCGCGTCAGCCATACCGCCGCCATTCGCCTCGGGTTCGGACGGGCCCTGGGCGCGCTGCTGCTGTGCCATCAGTCCTCGCCGTCGTTTCTGCCCGCGGTGCGCGCGGTGTTGTTACGGTCTCCGTCGGCCACGCTACAGCCTCCGCGGTGGCCTCCGGTCCGAGATGGGCGCCGGGACCGGCATCGAGACGGACCGGTCATGAAACCCTGGTTCCGTACTGTCGTGCAAATTCCGTGTACCGGCAGTACGCCGGCTGTAACGCTTCCGCGACGCTTCTTTCGCGTACGGTCACGGAACGGGCACCGCGCTTGACGTGTCAGTGCCCTGGGGCAGACTTGGCCGGGAATAGCACTTTCGATCACGAGCGTGCGTGCCGCGGCCGACGGCGCCGACGCCTATGGGGGACGCAGACAATGAGCCAGGACGCCGGACAGGGCCGGTACGCGGGGCGGGCGCTAGCCGGCGGCCGCTACCAGCTGCGCGACTTGCTCGGCGAGGGCGGCATGGCCTCGGTGCACCTGGCGTACGACTCGGTCCTGGACCGTCAGGTCGCGATCAAGACACTCCACACCGAGCTGGGCCGGGAGCAGGCCTTCCGGGAGCGCTTCCGCCGCGAGGCCCAGGCAGTGGCCAAGCTCACGCACACCAACATCGTCTCCGTCTTCGACACCGGCGAGGACGACCTGGGCGGTCTGACGACGCCGTACATCGTCATGGAGTACGTCGAGGGCCGCCCGCTCGGCTCGGTGCTCGACGAGGACGTCCGGCAGCAGGGCGCGATGCCCGCCGACAAGGCGCTGAAGATCACCGCCGACGTGCTGGCGGCGCTGGAGATCAGCCACGAGATGGGCCTGGTCCACCGCGACATCAAGCCGGGCAACGTGATGATGACCAAGCGCGGCGTGGTCAAGGTGATGGACTTCGGCATCGCCCGCGCCATGCAGTCCGGCGTCACCTCGATGACGCAGACCGGCATGGTCGTCGGCACCCCGCAGTACCTCTCGCCGGAACAGGCCCTCGGCCGCGGCGTGGACGCCCGCTCCGACCTGTACTCGGTCGGCATCATGCTCTTCCAACTGGTCACCGGCCGCCTGCCGTTCGACGCCGACTCGCCGCTGGCCATCGCCTACGCGCACGTGCAGGAGGAGCCGGTCGCTCCTTCGTCGGTCAACCGCGCCCTGCCGCCGGCCGTGGACGCGCTGGTGTCCCGCGCACTGAAGAAGAACCCCAACGAGCGCTTCCCCAGCGCCGTGGCCATGCGGGACGAGTGCCTGCGCGTCGCGGCCTCCTTCCAGGCGGCCCCGCCGAGCATCGTGCCGGGCTCGCCCGCGTCGAGCGGCGCGGGCGTCGGCTCCGCGGTGTTCCCGCCGGTCGACCAGAGCGGACCGGTACCCACGGGTCCCGTCCAGACGCCGTACCAGCCGACGCCGGCCCCGGGCCCGTACGGCACCCCGGCGCCCGCCGCGCACGCGCCCGCGTACGGCTACCCCCAGCAGAGCGGCTACCAGACGCCGGCCGCCTCGCCGTACGCGCCGCAGCAGCACCAGGGCGCGTCCACGCCGCCGCCGTACAACCTCACGCCCTCCGCCCCGGCCTCCGGCTCCCCGGGCGGCGGCAAGAGCAACAAGATGGTGGTCATCGGCTCGATCGCGGTCGCCGTCCTGGTGGTCGGCGGTCTGATCGGCGCGCTGACGATGAACGGCGGCGGCGGGGACGACCCCAAGGGCGGTGACACCACCGCCAGCGCCTCCGCGTCGGACACGCAGGCGGCGGGCTACCGCGGGCCGGACAAGACGAAGACGATCGAGAAGGACGAGTGCACCGAGCCCCAGGAGTCGTACAACGACCCCGAGAAGATCCAGGTGCCCGACTTCACCTTCAAGTACATCGGTTCGGTCAAGGAGTGCTTCCAGGCCGCCGGCTGGACGATGGAGGTCGTCGAGGTCGACGAGAACACCTACGGTGAGGGCTCGATCCGGGACCAGTTCCCGACGCCCGGCACGGACGTCGACGAGGACGACATGCCGAAGATCCAGCTCAAGGTCTCGACGGGCAACCCGCCGTCGGCCTGATCCCCCTCAGCGACAGGACGAAGGGCCCGGCGGCAGGTGCCGCCGGGCCCTTCGTCACATCGGTGGGTGGGCTTCCTACAGGTAGGGACCGCCGGAGCGGCCGCCCGGGTGGGGCGGCTCCTCGCCGTCCTGGCCGACGCCCGGCGGCAGTGCGCGGCGCATCTGCTCGAGCTGGGCGCGCGCGGCCATCTGCTGGGCGAACAGGGTGGTCTGGATGCCGTGGAACAGGCCCTCCAGCCAGCCGACCAGCTGCGCCTGGGCGATCCGCAGTTCGGCGTCGGTGGGGGTCGTGTCCTCCGTGAAGGGCAGGGAGAGCCGCTCCAGCTCCTCGACCAGCTCCGGCGCCAGACCGTCCTCCAGCTCCTTCACCGAGCTGGCGTGGATCTCCTTGAGCCGGGCCCGGCTCGCCTCGTCCAGGGGCGCGACGCGTACCTCTTCCAGCAACTGCTTGATCATGCTGCCGATCCGCATGACCTTCGCAGGCTGCTCCACCTGCTCGGTCACCGGGATCTCGCGGGGTTCGTCGTCCCCGCCGCCGCTGCTGAGCGCCATACCGTCCTGGCCGACGACCAGGATCTGGGGGTTCTCCGGCGACCTGTCGTTCCTCGGCATCTCCATGGCGCCATTGTCGCGCACGCGTCCGCCTCGGACGGGCGGTGCCCCCGGGGAAGCGCGGCCCGACACGATCGGCGGCACCCGATATGCCAGTATGACGGCGGGGTGTGAGGCTTGTTCCGTCGATTTCCGCCACTGGTTCTCACCGGGAGGGGGTCACGGACGTGACTCCATGGCTGCGCACCCTGCGAACGACGGGGCTGGTGGGGGTTGTGGGGGTGGGCGCGCTGCTGTCGCCGTTCGGCACAGGGGTGACCTACGGGTCGGAGGTGACGTACGGGTCGGAGGTGGCGTACGGCACGGGGGTGGCGTACGGGTCGGGTCTTGCGGCGGTGGGGACTGCCGGGGTGGTGAAGACGACGGGGGTGGTGACCAGCGCGGTCACAGAGAGGCCCGAACCGGCGGACAGGGCCGCCGTGGGCCCTTCTCCCTCCGTGTCCGCTCCCGCTTCGGGGGCGGGGTCCGGGGGGGACGGTTCCGGCGGGCAGGGGGGGCACGAGCATCCCAGCAACCATGACGGCCCCGGGCGACCCGGGGACCACGACGGACGGGGCGGCTCCGGGGACGACGACGGCCGGGACGCCCCGGGGGCGCGTCCCGGCTCCCCCTCCGCGGAGGAGCCCGGCTCGTCCGGTCGGCCGCCGTCCGGCCCGGCGGGGAGTGCGGCGCGCGGCTCCGGGTCGCCCTCCCCCTCCTCCTCGGCGTCCGGTACCCCGACGGCCGGCCCGGACCCCTCCCGCGCCGGGAGCCGGCCGGGCGAGGGGCGCCGGCGTCCCGGGCGGCCCGCCGACCGGGAGCCCGAGCACGGACGGGTGGACGAGGTGTCCGACCACACCGTGGACGGCGACGGCCTGGACGCCTCCGGGGATCCGGCCGGCGCCCTGCCGCCCGGGAAGGCCACCGCGGTGCCGTCCGCCTCTCCGTCCCGGGGCCGGACCGGCACCGACCAGGCCACCGAGCCCGCGCTGCGGGTCCTGCCTCTGGGCAGCGGCCTGGTCCTCGTCGGCCTCGGCCTGGCCCTGGGGCTCGTCGGGCTGCGCCTGCGCCGCGGATAGACGGCGTCACCGCCGACGCCGCCCCCGGAACCGGCCGCGACGGTGACGCCACCCGGCGCGGGGGCACCGGGCCCGCGTCCCTCGGCGCGGCCCGCCACCGTCGGGACGTGGGCCCCTTTGCACGGGCGCGTGGACCCGCCCCCCTCGGGCAGGAGCCTCCCGGCGCGCGGGCCCCGCCCCACCGTCGCGTGACCCACGTCCCCTCGCCTCACCGGAGCGTGACCCCCGCCCTCTCGGACCGGGGACCGCGCCGGCCCGGCCAGGGCGGGGAGCGAGCCCGCCGCTACGACGAGGTGACCAGCAGCACCTTCCCGATGTGTCCGCTCTCCTCCACGATCCGGTGGGCGGCGGCGGCCTCGCTCATCGGGAGTTCGCGGTCGACGACCGGGCTGACGTGCCCCCCGTCCAGCAGCGGCCAGACATGCTCGCGCACGGCCGCCACGATCGCCGTCTTCTCCTCCAGCGGCCGGGCGCGCAGCGAGGTCGCGCTGACGGCGGCGCGCTTGGCGAGGAGGGTGCCGATGTCCAGCTCGCCCTTCCGGCCGCCCTGCATGCCGATGATCGCGAGCCGGCCGTTGACGGCGAGGGCCCGCACGTTGCGGTCCAGGTACTTGGCGCCCATGTTGTCGAGGATGACGTCGGCGCCCGCGCCGCCCGTGGCCTCCTTCACCTCGGCGACGAAGTCCTGCTCCCGGTAGTTGATCAGGATGTCGGCGCCCAGTTCGGCGCAGCGCTCCAGCTTCTCCGCGGTGCCCGCCGTCACGGCGACCCTGGCGCCGACGGCCTTGGCGAGCTGGATGGCCATGGTGCCGATGCCGCTGGAGCCGCCGTGCACGAGCAGCGTCTCGCCGGGGCGGAGGTGGGAGACCATGAAGACGTTCGACCAGACGGTGCAGACCACCTCGGGCAGGGCCGCGGCCCGCTTGAGGTCGATGCCCTTGGGGACCGGCAGGAGCTGGCCGGCCGGGACGGCGACCTTCTCGGCGTAGCCGCCGCCCGCGAGCAGCGCGCACACCTCGTCGCCGACGGACCAGTCGGACACCCCGGTCCCGACGGCCGCGACCCGCCCGGAGCACTCCAGGCCGGGGTGGGGGGAGGCGCCGGGCGGGGGATCGTAGAAGCCCTGGCGCTGCATGATGTCGGCGCGGTTGACGGCGCTGGCCGTCACCTCGACCAGGACCTCGCCCACGCCGGGCACCGGGTCGGGGGCCTCGGCCCACACCAGCGCCTCGGGGCCTCCGGGTTCGGAAATCGTGATCGCATGCATGGGGGCGACGCTACTCCTGTGCCCCCGGGCGGAGGCGTTCACCTCGGTCCACAGGCGCAAGGTCCTCGGACTTTCGGACCGTCCGTGGGGAAATCCTGTGCGCGACCGATGAGTTTGCGCGATGGTAAAGGTCTCCCCATGGACAACCCAAGAAAGTACTGCCAAGGGCACGTGGCCAGGAGCACACCGCCGCGACCGCCCGACCGAGAAGGCGGAAGGACCCCCCAGCATGAGCACGCAGACGTCCGGACTAGCGATCGAGACCGCGGGGCTGGTGAAGACGTTCGGTGAGACCCGCGCCGTGGACGGGGTGGACCTGGCGGTGCCCGCCGGCACGGTCTACGGCGTACTCGGACCGAACGGCGCGGGCAAGACCACCACGGTGAAGATGCTCGCCACCCTGCTGCGGCCGGACAGCGGCCAGGCCCACGTCTTCGGCCGCGACGTCGTCCGCGAGGCCGACGAGGTACGCAGCCGGGTGAGCCTCACCGGGCAGTACGCCTCCGTGGACGAGGACCTCACCGGCACCGAGAACCTGACCCTGCTGGGCCGGCTCCTCGGTCACGGCAAGAAGGCGTCGCTGGAGCGGAGCGAGCAGCTGCTGGCGGCGTTCGGACTGACGGACGCCGCGGCGAAGCAGGTCAAGCACTACTCCGGTGGCATGCGGCGGCGTATCGACATCGCCGCCTCCATCCTCAACACCCCGGATCTGCTCTTTCTCGACGAGCCGACGACCGGCCTCGACCCGCGCAGCCGCAACCAGGTGTGGGACATCGTGCGCGCGGTCGTCGCCCAGGGCACGACCGTGCTGCTGACCACGCAGTATCTCGACGAGGCCGACCAGCTGGCGTCCCGGATCGCCGTCATCGACAAGGGCCGGGTGATCGCCGAGGGCACCAAGGGCGAGCTGAAGGCGTCCGTCGGCGCCGGCTCCGTCCACCTGCGGCTGCGGAACGCGGAACAGCGGCCCGAGGCCGAGCGGCTGCTGCGCGACCTCCTGACCGCCGAGATCCAGCTGGAGCCGGATCCGGTGGCGCTGACCGCCCGCCTGGCGACGGCGGCGAGCGACGCCGCCGCCGACCTGGCCGCCAAGGCGCTCGGCGAGCTGGTCCGGCAGGGCATCACCGTGGACAACTTCTCCCTGGGACAGCCCAGCCTCGACGAGGTCTTCCTGGCGCTGACCGGGCGCGACACCGGCCAGAACACCGGCAACGGCACCGACGACACCACCGGCACCGGCCCTGACACGAAGGACGAGGTGGCGGCATGAGCACGGCCACGAGCACCGAGACCAAGGAACTCTCCACGGTCAGCACCGAGTCGCTGGCGGCCCTGCTGGTCGCCAAGGAGCGGCCGCCACGGCCCAGCGCGCTCTCCACGTCCGTGACGTTCGGCTGGCGCGCGATGCTCAAGATCAAGCACGTGCCGGAGCAGCTCTTCGACGTCACCGCGTTCCCGATCATGAACCTGCTGATGTTCACGTACCTCTTCGGCGGTGCGCTGGCGGGTTCGCCCAGCGAGTACATCCAGTTCGTGCTGCCGGGCATCCTCGTGATGTCGGTCGTGATGATCACGATGTACACCGGGGTCTCGGTGAACATCGACATCGAGAAGGGCGTCTTCGACCGCTTCCGCTCGCTGCCCATCTGGCGGCCCTCGGCGATGGTCGGCTATCTGCTCGGTGACATGCTGCGCTACACCATCGCGTCGGTCGTCATGCTCGCCATGGGCCTGCTGCTCGGCTACCGGCCGGACGGCGGGTTCCTGGGGGTGGTCGCCGGGATCGCGCTGCTGCTGGTGTTCTCGTTCGCCTTCTCGTGGATCTGGACGATGTTCGGGCTCATGATGCGCTCCGAGAAGTCGGTGATGAGCGTCAGCATGATGGTGATCTTCCCGCTCACCTTCCTGTCCAACGTCTTCGTCGACCCGAAGACCATGCCGGGCTGGCTGCAGGCGTTCGTCAACAACAGCCCGATCACCCACCTGGCGTCCGCGGTGCGGGGCCTGATGGCCGGTGAGTGGCCCGGCGCCGAGATCGCCTGGACGCTGGGCTGGGCGGGTGTGCTCCTGCTGGTCTTCGGTCCCGTCACGATGCGGCTCTACAACCGCAAGTAGTCCCTCGCGTACGCGCCCGCTGCCCCGTCAGTCGCGGGGCAGCGGGCGGGCGTCGGGCGCCACATGGGTGGCCGGCGTCGCCCGCACGATCGTGATCAGACGGTCGGCCAACTCCAGTCCGCCGACGGCCGGGTCGTCGTAGCCCAGCACCCGGTGTCCGCGCACGACGCTCACCACCAGGTCGTCCGTCTCGCGCGGGCTCCGGCCCACCTCGGCCTTTATGACCGGCCGCTCGACCAGGTCGAGTCCGCTGCCCTGGCTGATGAGGTCCTCCATGACCATGCCGGCGGCCGGGCTGAGCACGGAGAGCCCGAGCAGGCGGCCCGCGGCGCTGGCGCTGGTGATCACGGCGTCGGCGCCGGACTGCTTCAGCAGCGGCGCGTTCTCCTCCTCGCGGACCGCGACGACGATCTTCGCGCCCCGGTTGAGCTGCCGGGCCGTCAGCGTCACCAGTACGGCCGTGTCGTCCCGCTGGGTGGCGATGATGATCTGCTTCGCCCGGTACACCTCGGCGCGGTTCAGCACGTCACTGCGGGTCGCGTCCCCTATCACCCCCGCGTAGCCGTGGGCCGTCGCGGCCTCGATGGCCTTGCCGCTCGGGTCGACCACCACGACCTGCTCCTTGCGCAGACCGGTCGCGCAGACGGTCTGGATCGCCGACCGCCCCTTGGTGCCGAAACCGACGACGACGGTGTGATCGCGCAAGGTGGACCTCCAGCGGTTCAGGCGCCACTCCTCCCGAGTGCGCTCGGTGAGGGCTTCCAGGGTGGTGCCGACCAGAATGATCAGGAACATCACACGCAGCGGCGTGATGACGAAGATGTTGGTCAGCCGGGCCGCGTCACTGACGGGCGTGATGTCGCCGTACCCGGTCGTGGAGAGGGTGACGGTGGCGTAGTAGAAGGCGTCGAGGAGATCGACGGAGCCGTCGGAGTTGTCGTTGTAGCCGTCCGCGTCGGCGTAGACGATGAACGCCGTCGCCAGGAGGACCACGAGGGCCAGGGACAGCCTCTTGCCGACCTGGCGGATGGGGTGCTCCACCAGCTTTCGCGGGAGTTTCACCCGATGGGTCACGAGATGCTCGTCCGCCTGGCGGGCGATCGCGTCCTGGCCCGGAAGTTTCACGTGAAACACACTCCGATTCCGCCGGTGGTCCAGGGCAGGTCGAGCAACTCGGTCTCCTGCCCCGGCCGCGCACCGCCCGGAGGTACGACGGCCAAGGCGTCGGCGGCGGCGATGCCGCGCAGCATGGCCGGTCCGTTGTAGCGCAGCGGCACGGCGCCGTCGCCCCGCAGGACGACGGGGACGAGCCGGGTGTCGTGGGGATGCCCGTGCACCGCGTCCCGCAGGGGCAGCGCGTACGGCTCCGGTGCCGGGCGGGCGGCGAGGGTGCGCAGCAGCGGCTCGGCGAGGGTGAGCAGCCCGGAGATCGCGGCGAGGGGGTTGCCGGGGAGGCCGACGAGGTGCTGCTGCTCCTTGGTCCGGGCCAGCAGCATCGGGTGGCCGGGGCGCACCTTGACGCCGTCCACGAGCAGTTCGGCACCGATCCGGCCCAGGACCGGGTGGACGTGGTCGACGGGGCCCGCCGCGGTGCCGCCGGTCGTGACGATCAGGTCGGCGTCGGAGGCCGTGACGGTGCGGTACAGGTCCTCGGCGTCGTCGCCGATCCGGCGGACCGTGCGGACCTCGGCACCCAGGGCGCGCAGCCAGGGGGGCAGCATCGGTCCGAGCGCGTCCCGGATGAGGCCGTCGTGCGGCAGTCCCCCGGTGAGCAGCTCGTCACCGAGGACCAGGACGTCGACGCGGGGACGGGGGACCGCGGTGAGCGTGTCGTAGCCGGCGGCCGCCGCGAGACCGAGCACCGCCGGGGTCACCAGGGTGCCGACGGGCAGGAGCTGGTCGCCGCTGCGGCACTCCTGACCCCGTGGGCGGATGTCCTGGCCCTGGGCGACGTCGCGGGTGGCCCCCAGCCGGTCCCTGCCGTCGGTGCGGCCGTGTTCGGTGCGCAGGACGGCGGTGGTGTCCTGCGGGACGCGGGCGCCGGTGGCGATGCGGACGGCCTCGCCGTCGGTGAGGCGCGCGGGCTCCGCGTGCCCGGCCAGCACGCCCTCGCCGCGTACCGTCCAGGGGCCCGGTCCGGCGACGGCCCAGCCGTCCATCGCCGAGGTGTCGAAGGAGGGCAGGTCGGTGAGGGCTGCCAGGGGCGCGGCCAGGGTCAGCCCGAGGGCCGCGTCCAGGGGCGCGGAGACCGGGGCCCGGTGGGCGGCGCGCACGGCGGCGCGGGCGGCGCGTTCGGCGGCTGCGCGGGCTTCGGGCCAGGGTGTCGCGCCGTGGTCGGGGACCGGCGGTGAGTGCGGGGTGCCGTGCTGCGGGGTGCCGTGGTGCGCGGCGGGTGTGGGCGCCGCGGGGTCGGGGGCGCCGTGCGAGGGGCCGGGGGCGCCGTGCGGAGGGCCGGGCTTCTCCTTCACGAGGGCGAGCGCCTCCTCCACGTCGAGGTCTTCCGCTTCCTCGTCCGCCCGCGTGCCGGGGGAGGCCATCAGGCGTCCGGCCGGGTGTCGGGGGTGGCGTCGGCCGCCACGTCGGGGCGTCCCGCGGCGGGGGCGGACGCGGAGGCGGCCTCCTCGGCCCAGCGCTCGGCGAGGGCCGTCGCCCTGCGGACGGCCTCGGCGACGGCCTCGGGGCTCCCTCCGGCCCGCCCGGCCGCGTAACCGACCAGGAAGGTGGTCAGCGGGGCCGCGGGCCTGGCCACACCGTGGGCGGCGTCCCGGGCGAGGTCGAGCAGGAGGCCGGTGTCGACGTCGAGATCGATGCCCAACTCGTCCTTGGCTGCGGAGATCCATTCATCCAACACGTGACCATGCTCCCTGATGCGTGCCCTTGCGGTGGCGATGTCGTCCCAGGTGTCGCAGTCGAAGGACGCGACGGCGTCCGGAACGCGGATGAGGCGGAGGGCGCCGGTCAGACGACGCAGCGGCAGCCCGGCGAGATCCGCCCCGCCCGCGGTGAGCGCGGCCAGTTCGCGGCGCAGCGCCTGCGCACGGTAGGCGGCGACGAGGGGCTGGTCGCGGCCGTCGGCGTCGGTGAGCAGCACACCGTCGGCGTCGCCCGCGGTGAGCGCCGACAGCAGGTGCCCGACGGTGGACCCGGCGAGGAAGGGCAGGTCGGCGGAGAGCACCAGGACGTGCTCCGCCGAGGTGTGGCGCAGACCCGCGGCCAGGGCGGCGAGCGGTCCGCCACCGGGCGGCTCCTCGCGGGCCCAGGTCACCGGGCGGGCGGTGGGCCGTATTCCGGCGACGACGACGGTGGTCCGCGCTCCGGCGCAGGCGGCGAGCACGCGGTCGAGCAGCGCGCGTCCGCCCACGCGCAGGCCCGGCTTGTCCGCGCCGCCGAGCCGGCGGGCGGCCCCTCCGGCGAGCACGACGGCGTCGTACCCGGCGGACGCCGGGCCCGGCGCGGGTGCGGTGCCGGCGCCGGGTTCACCGGTGGGCTCGTACGCGGTCACCCCCTGAGTATGCGGCCCTGTCCGATCACAGGGAACGCGGGGGAGCCCGCACGATCAGAGAGTGCGCGTCGGCACCGCTGTCACAGGGTGCGCAGCAGCACCGCCGGCTGTTCCACGCAGTCCGCTACGTACCGCAGGAAACCGCCCGCCGTGCCACCGTCGCACACCCGGTGATCGAAGGTCAGGGACAGCTGGACGACCTGACGCACCGCCAACTCCCCCTCGTACACCCATGGCTTGGGGACGATGCGACCGACGCCGAGCATCGCCGCCTCGGGGTGGTTGAGGATCGGTGTGGACCCGTCGACGCCGAACACGCCGTAGTTGTTCAACGTGAAGGTGCCACCGGTCACCTCACCGGGCGTCAGCCGGCCCGCCCGGGCCGACTCGGTCAGCCGGGCGAACTCCGCGGTGAGCGCCTCGGCGTCCCGCGCGTGGGCGTCCCGGACGACCGGCACGACCAGCCCCCGGTCCGTCTGGGCGGCGAAACCGAGGTGGACCTGGTCGAGTTGGACGATCTCCCGGGCCTCCGTGTCGACCGTGGAGTTCAGCTCGGGGAAGCGGGCCAGCGCGGCCGTGCAGATCCTGGCGAGCAGGGCGACGAGGGAGATCCTCGGCCCGCCGCCGGCGTTCATCGCGGTGCGCGCCCGCATCAGCTCGGTCGCGTCGGCGTCCACCCAGCAGGTCGCGTCCGGGATCTCACGCCGGCTGCGGGAGAGCTTGTCGGCGACGGCGCCGCGGACGCCCTTGAGGGGGGTGCGGATCCCGCCGGACCGCGCCGCCGAGGAGGCGGAGGACGCGCCGGACACACCGGCGGCCGGGGTCCGTACCGCACCTGCCGTGAGCGCCCCGTCCGCCGGGACCGCCGTACGGCTCCCCTGCGCGGCGGCGGCGCGCAGCGCGTACTCCACGTCCGCGCGCAGGATCAGCCCGTCGGGGCCGGAGCCGGTCAGCTCGCGCAGGTCCAGGTCGTGCTGCCGGGCCAGCCTGCGCACCAGCGGCGAGATGACGGGGACCGGGCCCTCCGGCGCGGGATCCGCCCCGCGGTCCCGGCCGTTCATCCGTGCACCCGCCGCGAGGGTCGCCGGCCGGTCCGGCCGGACCCGGCGCCGACGGGCGGGCGCCTCGGAGGTGCCGTATCCGACGAGGACGTTGCCCGAGCCCTCGCTCCTGGGCTCCCCGGTCCCCGGCTCCCCGGTCCTCGGTCCCCCGGGGCCCGCGGAACCTCCTCGCGCCGGCTCCGCCGCCTCACCGCCGCCGTCCGCGTCAGGCGCCGGGCGGGCGGCGGCGCTCTCGCCCACCGCCACCGTCAGCAGCGGTGCCCCGACGGGCAGCTCCGCGCCCTCCTCGCCGAAGCGGGCGGTGACCACGCCGCCGTAGGGGCAGGGCACCTCGACCATCGCCTTGGCCGTCTCGACCTCGACGACCGGCTGGTCGACGGCGACGACTTCGCCGACCTCCACCAGCCAGCGCACGATCTCCGCCTCGGTGAGCCCCTCACCGAGGTCGGGGAGCTTGAACTCCAGCACCTGTGCCATCAGCTTTCGGCCTCCCACTGCAGGCGCCCCACGGCGTCCAGGATCCGGTCCACACCGGGCAGGTGGTGACGCTCCAGCATCGGCGGCGGATACGGGATGTCGAACCCGGCCACACGCAGCACCGGCGCCTCCAGGTGGTGGAAGCAGCGCTCCGTGACCCGGGCCGCGATCTCCCCGCCCGGGCCCCCGAAGGCACCCGACTCGTGGACGACGACCGCGCGTCCCGTCCGCCGCACCGAAGCGCACACCGTCTCGTCGTCGAACGGCACCAGGGAGCGCAGATCGACGACTTCGAGGTCCCAGCCCTCGGCCCGGGCCGCCTCGGCCGCCTCCATGCAGGCGACCAGCGACGGTCCGTACGTGATGAGTGTGGCGCTCCGACCGGGGCGCCGCACCACCGCGCGGCCCACCGGCTCAACGGATGCCGGCTCCTCCGGGTTCCAGGCGGCCTTCGACCAGTACAGGCGCTTGGGTTCGAGGAAGACCACCGGGTCGTCGGAGGCGATGGACGCGCGCAGCAGCCCGTAGGCGTCGACGACGGTCGCCGGCGTCACGACATGGAGCCCCGGAGTCGCCATGTAGTACGCCTCGGACGAGTCGCTGTGGTGCTCGACGCCGCCGATGCCGCCGCCGTAGGGGACGCGGATGGTCAGCGGCAGGGGCATCTTCCCGCGGGTGCGGTTGCGCATCTTGGTGACATGGCTGACGACCTGCTCGAACGCCGGGTAGGCGAAGGCGTCGAACTGCATCTCCACGACCGGGCGCAGCCCGTACATCGCCATGCCGACCGCCGTGCCGAGGATGCCGGCCTCGGCGAGCGGGGTGTCCGTGCAGCGGTCCTCGCCGAACTCCGCGGCCAGTCCGTCGGTGACCCGGAAGACACCACCGAGGGCGCCCACGTCCTCGCCCAGGACGTGCACGCCCGGATCGGCGGCCATGGCGTCGCGCAGCGCGCGCGTGAGGGCCTGCGCCATGGTGGCCGGCCTGGCGGCGACCGTGGTCATCGGTGTCCCCCTTCGGACGCCCCGGACTCGGCCTCCGCCGCCAGCTCGGCGCGCAACAGGTCGCGCTGCTCGCGCAGCTGCGGGGTGGGCTCGGCGTAGACGTGGGCGAACAGGTCCATCGGGTCCAGCCGCGGGTCCTGGTTCATGCGGGCGCGCAGGTCGGCGGCCATGGTCTCGGCGGCCTCGCGGGCGGCCCCGATGCCGTCCTCGTCGAGCAGGCCGCGCTCGGTCAGCTCCCGCTGGAGCAGCTCGATCGGGTCGTGCCGACGCCAGGCCTCGACCTCGGCTTCCCCCCGGTAACGCGTCGCGTCGTCGGCGTTGGTGTGCGCCTCGACGCGGTACGTCACCGCCTCCACCAGGGTCGGGCCGCCGCCCTCACGCGCGTGGCGTACGGCGTCGGTGAGCACCTCGTGCACGGCGGCCGCGTCGTTGCCGTCGACCAGGCGGCCGGGCATCCCGTAGCCGACGGCCTTGTGGGCCAGCGACGGGGCCGCGGTCTGCTTGGCGAGCGGGACGGAGATCGCGAAGCCGTTGTTCTGCACGAGGAAGACGACCGGGGCCTGCCAGACGGCGGCGAAGTTCAGCGCCTCGTGGAAGTCGCCCTCGCTGGTGCCGCCGTCGCCGACCATGGCCAGCGCGACCACGTCGTCGCCCTTGAGGCGGGCGGCGTGGGCCAGACCCACGGCGTGCGGCAGCTGGGTGGCGAGCGGCGTGGACAGCGGGGCGACCCGGTGCTCGTAGGGGTCGTAGCCGGTGTGCCAGTCACCGCGCAGCAGGGTGAGCGCCTCGACGGGGTCGACGCCGCGGGAGACGACGGCGAGCGTGTCGCGGTAGCTGGGGAAGAGCCAGTCCCGCTCGTCGAGGGCCAGCGCGGCGGCGACCTCGCAGGCCTCCTGGCCGGTGCTGGACGGGTAGACGGCCAGTCGGCCCTGTTTGGTCAGTGCCGTCGCCTGCGCGTTGTACCGCCGGCCGCTGACCAGCCGGGCGTACAGCGTGCGCAGCAGCTCGGGGTCGGCCTGTCCGGCGGCCTTGGTGCCGAGGACGCGGTACGGCTCCGCGTCGGGCAGCAGCGGCGCGGGGTCGGTACGGGGCTGCCAGGCGGGCGGCGGTGTGGGCCGGTAAGCGCCCCGCTGCTCCATGACCGTCATGACGGCACCTCCTCGTGGGAGCGGCTTCGGGCTCGCCACGGGTGTGACGGGCCTCACCTACCGATTGTTCGGTCGCCGGCACATTTTGGCTACAGGCGGCCCCAGGCTGTGGACAAACGGTTCTCCACAACCTGAGATGGACGCAGGACGTCCATGGCGGGAAGGCGGGGACACGTGGCATCTGAACAAATGGCCGATCGCCCGCGGGACGCCGAGGACCCGGACGGCGCCGGGGCCCCGCCGCCCGCCCGTCCGCTGGACGCCATCGACCAGGACATCCTGCGCATGCTCCAGGCGGACGGGCGCGCCTCGATACGCTCGGTCGCCGAGCGGGTGCACGTCTCGCGCGCCAACGCCTACGCCCGCATCAACCGGCTCGTCGAGGACGGTGTCATCCGCGGTTTCGGCGCCCGCGTCGACCACGAGCGGGCGGGGCACGGCACCTCGGCCTACATCACCCTGAAGATCGTCCAGAACTCCTGGCGCACCGTCCGCGCCCAGCTGCGGCAGCTCCCCGGGGCCTCCCACATCGCCCTGGTGGGTGGTGATTTCGACGTCCTACTCCTGGTGCACACGCCCGACAACCGGGCCCTGCGCGAGCTGGTGCTCACCCGGCTCCAAGCCATCCCGGAGGTGCTCAGCACCCGCACCCTGCTGGTCTTCGAGACCGAGGACCTGGAACCGCAGAGCTGACCGCCGGGCCGGGAAGGCCGCCGGCGACCGGACCACGGCACGCCAGAACGCGGCACGCCGGACCACGGCACGCCGGACCACGGCACGCCGGAACGCCTCACCGGACCGCCGCCCGCCCGGCTCAGGAAGCCTTGCGCAGGCCCCCGAAGACCAGGCGCGCCACCGCGTCGACCACCTCGCGTTCCCGTGCGCCGCCCCGGCCGCCGGGGCCCTCGGGGCGGTACCACTCCACGATCGAGTTGATCATGCCGAAGACCAGACGGGTCGCGAGCCGCACCTCCACGTCCGCGCGCACGTCCCCCTCGGCCGCCGCCGCCTTCAGCAGGTCGGCGACCCGGTGGTCGAACTCGCGCCGCCGCTCCAGCGCCCACCGCTCGGTGTCCGTGTTGCCGCGCACCCGCAGCAGCAGGGTCACGTAGGGCAGCTCGGCCATGAGCACCTCGACCATGCGGCGCACGACGTACTCCAGCCGCTCGGCGGCGGACCCCACGCACGCGTGCTCCTCGCCGAGGATGGCGAAGAGCTCGTCCAGGGCCCGGCTCACGGCCCGGCGCAGCAGCTCCTCCTTGCCCGTGACGTGGTGGTAGATCGACGACTTGGAGATGCCGGCCGCCTTGGACAGGTGCTCCATGGAGGTGCCGTCGTAGCCGCGCTCGATGAAGACCTGCACGGCCACGGACAGGAGGGTCTCGGGCGTGTACGTGTCGCGCTTGGCGGTGGTCATGAGGGGGTGTCCTCCCCTGCGTCGGCCAGATGCGCCTGGCGGTTGAGCGCGCGGGACGGGGCGTAGCGCCCGGTGGGCTCGCGCAGGTGCAGCTCGCCGAGCAGGTCGTGCACCCACCACGGGCCGAGCCGGCGGCCCCACTCGACCGGCCCCAGCGGATAGTTCACCCCGAGGCGCATGGCCGTGTCGACGTCCTCGGCGGAGGCGACGCCCCGGGCGACCGCGTCGTGCGCCAGGTCGACGATCCGGGCCACCGCGCGGGCCACGATCATGCCGGGGACGTCACCGATGACGCTGACCTGCTTGCCGAGCGCCTGGAAGAGGCCGGTGGCCTCGGCCAGGGTGCGGGGCGAGGCGGTGCCGGAGGGGGCCAGGGCGATGCGCGTGGCCCGCCGGTAGTCGAGGGCGAGGTCGAAGTGGACGACGTCGCCCAGCTCGGTGGAGGTCTGCCCTCCGGTGAGGTGCAGCCGTCCGCCGCCGGGGAGCGTGAGCGCCCCGGCCCCGGCGAGCGGCGCGAACGGCCGGTCGTCGCCGGTCTCCTCGCGGACCTCGATGCCCGCCTCGCGGATCAGCTCGACCAGGTCGGCGGCGGGCCCCAGATCGCCCTCGGCGGTCACGTACGCGGGCCGGTCGGCGGGCTCGGCGGTGTGCGGCGCGGGCCGCCCGGCCCCGTCCCGGTAGTCGTACCAGCCCTGCCCGCTCTTGCGGCCGAGCCGGCCCGACTCGACCAGGCGGCGCTGGGCCAGCGAGGGCGTGAACCGCACGTCCTGGAAGAACGCCTCCCACACGGAACGCGTGACGGACTCGTTGACGTCCTGCCCGATGAGGTCGGTCAGCTCGAAGGCGCCCATCCTGAAGCCGCCCGACTCCCGCAGCACCGCGTCGACGGTGGCGGGGTCGGCGGCCCGCTCCTCGTACACCGCGAGGGTCTCCGCGTAGAAGGGCCGGGCGATGCGGTTGACGACGAAGCCCGGGGTGTCGGCGCAGGCGACCGGGGTCTTGCCCCAGGCGCGGGCCGTCTCGTACGCGCGCGTGGCCGACACCGCGTCGGTCGCGAAGCCGGAGACCACCTCGACCAGCGGCAGCAGCGGCGCCGGGTTGAAGAAGTGCAGGCCGACGAAGCGGCCCGGGACGCGGAGCGCGCCGCCGATGGCGGTGACGGACAGGGAGGAGGTGTTGGTGGCGAGCAGGCAGTCCTCGCCGACGACCTCCTCCAGGGCGCGGAACAGTTCCTGCTTGACGTCCAGCCGCTCCAGGACCGCCTCGACGACCAGCGCGCAGTCGGCGAGGTCGGCGAGCCGCTCGGCGGGCTCCAGCCGGGCGCGGGCCGCGTCCCGCTCGGCGCCCGTGAGCCGCTCCTTCTCGACGAGCCGGTCGAGCCGGGCGCCGATCGCGTCGGCCGCTTCCCGGGCCCGCCCGGCGACGGCGTCGTACAGCCGTACGGGGTGGCCCGCGACCAGCGCCACCTGGGCGATGCCCTGGCCCATGGTGCCGGTGCCGACGACGGCCACGGGGCTGCTGAGGTCGAGTGCTGTCATGTGCGCGATCCTCCCGCACGGGGTTTTCCACAGATGCGGCGGTCCCCCTTGTCCCGACCGATCGTTCGGTTACTCTAGCCGTGTCCGCCTGTTTCTGCCCAGGTTTCCCCCAGGTCACGACTCGACGGAGAGCTCGTGAGACGAGGAGTTGGTCCCGCATGGCCGCCGAACTCACCGCGCACCAGCTGATCGACCGGCACCGGCCGACCCTGGACCAGGCGCTGGAGACGATCCGCACGCGCGCGTACTGGTCCCCCCACCCCGAGCACCCCAAGGCCTACGGGGAGAACGGCAGCCTGGACATGGCCGCGGGCAAGGCCGCCTTCGACGCCCTGCTCGGCACCCGCCTCGACCTCGACCAGCCCGGCACCGACGACTGGGTGGGCGGCGAGGTCTCCCCGTACGGGATCGAGCTGGGCGTGACGTACCCGCACGCGGACGTCGACGTGCTGCTGCCCGCCATGCGGGCCGGGCAGAAGGCGTGGCGGGACGCCGGCGCGGAGCTGCGCGCGATGGTCTGCCTGGAGATCCTCAAGCGGATCGCCGACCGGACGATGGAGTTCGCGCAGGCCGTCATGCACACCTCGGGGCAGGCCTTCATGATGGCCTTCCAGGCGGGCGGCCCGCATGCGCAGGACCGCGGCCTGGAGGCGGTGGCGTACGCGTACGTGGAGCAGGTCCGCACCCCCGACACCGCGGAGTGGACGAAGCCGCAGGGCAAGCGCGACCCGCTGGCGCTGACCAAGCAGTTCACGCCGGTGCCGCGCGGCATCGGCCTGGTCATCGGCTGCAACACCTTCCCCACGTGGAACGGCTATCCGGGCCTGTTCGCCTCCCTCGCCACCGGTAACGCGGTGCTGGTCAAGCCCCACCCGCGCGCGGTGCTGCCGCTCGCGCTGACCGTGCAGGCCGCCCGCGCGGTCCTCGCCGAGGCCGGTTTCGACCCGAACCTGGTCGCGCTGGCCGGCGAGCGTCCCGGCGAGGGCATCGCCAAGACCCTGGCGACCCGCCCCGAGATCCGGATCATCGACTACACCGGCTCCACCTCCTTCGGCGACTGGCTGGAGGCCAACGCCCGCCAGGCCCAGGTCTTCACGGAGAAGGCCGGGGTCAACGCGGTGGTCCTGGAGTCGACCGACGACTACCAGGGCATGCTGTCCAACCTGGCCTTCTCCCTGTCCCTGTACAGCGGCCAGATGTGCACCACCCCGCAGAACCTGCTCATCCCCCGCGACGGCATCCGCACCGACCAGGGCGCGAAGTCCTACGACGAGGTGACCGCCGACCTCGCGCGGGCGGTCGACGGACTCCTCGGCGACGACACCCGCGCGGGCGCCCTGCTCGGCGCGATCGTCAACCCGGACGTCAAGGCCCGCCTGGAGGCCGCCGCCGGCCTCGGCGAGGTCGCCCTGGCCTCCCGCGAGGTGACCCACCCGGAGTTCCCGGATGCGACCGTGCGCACCCCGGTGATCGTCAAGCTGGACGGGGCCAAGCCGGAGGACGAGGCCGCCTACACCAGCGAGTGCTTCGGCCCCGTCTCCTTCGCCGTCGCCGTCGACTCCGCCGGCCACGCCGTGGAGCTGCTGCGGCACAGCATCCGGGAGAAGGGCGCGATGACGGTGGGCGCGTACACGACCGACCCGGAGGTCGAGGAGGCGGTGCGCGAGGTCTGCCTGGAGGAGGCGGCCCAGCTCTCCCTCAACCTCACCGGCGGGGTGTACGTCAACCAGACGGCGGCCTTCTCCGACTTCCACGGCTCGGGCGGCAACCCGGCGGCCAACGCGGCCCTGTGCGACGGCGCGTTCGTCGCGAACCGCTTCCGGGTGGTCGAGGTGCGCCGGGAGGCCTAGGCCCCGCCCCGGGACCGCCTCTCAGGAGGCCCGGACCGCGCCCCCGGTCGCGCTCCAGTGGTACAGCGTCATGGCCACGCTGGTCGCGAGGTTGTAGCTGGAGACCTGGGGGCGCATCGGCAGCGCCACCAGGTGGTCGGCACGCGAGCGCAGCTCGGGCGAGAGCCCGCTGCGCTCGGAGCCGAACGCCAGCAGCGCGTCGTCCGGCAGCTCCAGCCCGCGGATGTCCTCGCCCTCCGGGTCCAGCGCGAACACCGGGCCCGGCGGCAGCCGAGCGACCTCCAGCCGCTCCACCGCGGTCGCGAAGTGCAGCCCCGCCCCGCCGCGCACCACCGTGGGATGCCACGGGTCGAGCGTGCCGGTGGTGACGACACCGGTCGCCCCGAAGCCGGCGGCCAGCCGGATCACCGCCCCCGCGTTGCCGAGGTTGCGGGGCTGGTCGAGGACGACGACGGGCGCGGCACGGGGCAGGTGCCCCAGCGCCCGCAGATGGGCCTCCCGCGCGGGCCGTACGGCCAGGGCGGCCACCGCGGTGGGGTGCGGGCGCGGGACGAGGGAGGCGTAGGTCTCCCGCGGCACCTCGGCCAGCAGAGCGTCCAGGGCCTCCCGTACGTCCGGAGCCAGCTCGTCGGCGAGGGCCAGGGCGCCCGCGCGGTCGCCGGTGACGGCCACCGGGACCTCGGCGCCGAAACGCAGCGCGTGCTTGAGGGCGTGGAAGCCGTCCAGCAGCACGCACGCACCGGCGTGCCGGCGCCAGGCGCCCGGCAGGTCGGAGTCGGTCATGCCCCGAAGCCTACGTGCGCCTGCCCGGCGTCCCTCTTGTCCCCGGCCGCGGCCTGCGCGCCGTCCCCGGTGTCCGGTCCGCCCGACCCGTCCCGGGGGCCGGGCACCGCCGCCGCGCCCTCGACACCGCCTCCGTGCCCGGCCCGTGCCCGGTCCGCCGGCCGGCCCGTCAGCCGGTCCCGCACCCGCACCACCAGGGCCCCCGCACGGCGCAGGAACGAGGTCGGCAGGAAGACCGCGTCGGCGGCGATCATCGCCAGCGAGAAGAACGGCAGCCCCAGCGCCACGGCGATCACCGCGTGCTCCGTCATCATGGCGGCCAGCAGCACGTTCTTGACCCGCCGGTTGAACAGTGTGAACGGGAAGGCGACCTGCACGGCGACCGTGCCGTAGGTGATGAGCATGACCATCGTGCCGTTGGCGGTCAGCGCGTCGGAGAGCGCGGGCCACGGCGAGAAGTAGTCCAGGTGCAGCGGGTAGTAGGCAGCGGTACCGTCCTGCCAGCGCGAACCCTGGATCTTGTACCAGCCCGCGGTCGCGTAGATCAGGCAGGCCTCGGCCATGATCACCACCAGCGCGCCGTTGTGCACGATGTTGGTGATCACGTCCAGCAGCTGACGCGGTTCGCCGCTCCCGCCGAGGCGCCCCACGGCCCACCACAGGCCCTGCGCGACCCAGACCGCCCACAGCAGCGCCGGGACGAACCAGTCGCCGTCCAGTCCGCCCGCCAGCGTCACCGTGAGCAGCACGAACCCGAACACGCACCACAGCGCCGGACCGGCCCGGTCGACGACACGCTCTCCGCGCGCGCGGGCCTCGTCCTCCCGCCGCACCCGGCGCGCGTCCAGCGACCACACCTGGGCGCAGCGCGTGAGGACCAGGTAGATGCTCATCAGGTGCAGGACGTTGTCGCCGCCGTCCCCCATGAAGACGCTGCGGTTCTGCAGCGAGAGCACGCCGACCATGAAGAGGACGGACATGGTCCGGGTACGCCACCCCAGCAGGAGCAGCACACTGCTCAGCACGGCCAGCGCGTAGACGATCTCGAACCAGGCCCGCCCGTCGGACCACATCAGCGCCGTGAAGGCGCCGTTGTCGGCGATCAGCTGCTCGGCGAGGTCGTGGGTCCAGGGGCTGCCGGGCCCGTACAGCTCGTCGCGGTGCGGAAGCTCGCGCAGCAGGAAGAGCAGCCAGGTGGCGCTGAACCCGATGCGGATCACGGCGGTCTGGTAGGGACCGAGGGCGGCGCCGGTGACGCGGGCGATACCGCGGGAGACCGAGAGGGTGAGGCCGTTCACGCGGCTTCCCCTTCCTTCTCACGGGTGGACGCCGGCCACCAGGGCAGCTCGCGGTACGTCGCCCGGTCGGAGACCTTCTCGCCGCTCCAGGAGGGCGGCTTCACGTTCGTGGTCCGGGAACGGTACTGGACGCGCTCGACGACACCGCCCGGTTCGGCGGCCTCGGCGCGGTCCAGGCGCAGCACCGCGATGCGCCGCAGATAGGTCTCGGACAGCGTGCCCCGCAGGCCCACCGGGCGGTTGTCGGAGTCGTGGCTCGCGACGAAGAAGTCCCAGGCCCGGCGGAGTTCGTTCTGCTGGGTGTGGCTCGGCAGCGGGTTGCCGTCGATGGCCCGGCCGTCCTCGGCGGACAGGTCGTACCAGCCGGTCGTGCGCAGGGAGCCGTCCGCCTCGCTCACCTCGGCGCGGACCTGGACGGAGACGTTCTGCTGGAGCGGGTTGGGCGCGAAGAGCTTCCAGTTCTGTTCGAACTCCGGGAAGATCCACTCGTCGACCGCGGCACCGTGCTGCTTGGTGAGCGTGTTCGACGGGGCCACGTGCAGGAAGACCAGGCCTATGTGCGCGCAGACGGCGGCCGCGACGACCGCGAGGGCCACCACGGCCCCGACCTGGTAGCGCGGGGAGAGCGCGGCGACACCGGTACGGGGCTCCACGGCCTCCCCGAGAGGCCCGGCCCCGACCCCGACCTCGCCCTCGCCCCCGGTCTCGGACCGGGCGGGCTCGCGCGACTGTGGTGCGACGAGGGCGACGTCGACCATGTGACGCTCCGGCGCCACCTGGTGGACCTGGGCCACCTCCGGCCGGGCGGGATCGCGTGGCTGTCCGGGCTCGTCCGACGTCTCCGGCGTCTCCGGCCGTATGGGTTGGCCGGACCCGTCCGAGCCCTCCGGTCCGGGTGGACCCGATCCCTCGCGCTCCGGGGGCCCCGAGCGCTCCCGCTCGGCCCGGCCCTCCCGCTCGTCACGCCCCTGCCGGGCGTCCGAGCCTGTGTCGTACGCGTCCATCCCGCCCCGTTCCGGTCCCGATCCGTCGTTCCGCTCCCGTCCAGCCCCACCGGGCACGCGGGCGCCCCTCGTGCGGCTGCTCGGCAGCGTTCGAACGGGAACGGTACTCAGGACCGTCCGCCCGCACAGCCCCCGGCGGACCGACGGCGCCGTGGCCGTCACCACATCCACCGTCCGGAACCGGCGTGCGCCGACGCGCCCGCGGTGACGCGGGGACGGACCGGACGGACCGCCGCACGGTCCTAGAGGACGTGCCCCGGCTCGCCCTTGCCGTCCACCACGGGCCGGCCGGCCGCGGCCCACACCTGCATGCCGCCGTCGACGTTCACCGCGTCGACGCCCTGCTGGGTCAGGTACATGGTGACCTGGGCCGAACGTCCGCCGGACCGGCAGATCACGTGGACCCGCCCGTCCTGCGGCGCGGCCTCGGTCAGCTCACCGTACCGGGCCACGAACTCGCTGAGGGGAATGTGCAGCGCCCCGGCGGCGTGACCCGCCTGCCACTCGTCGTCCTCGCGGACGTCCAGCAGGAAGTCGCCGTCCTTGAGGTCCGTGACCTCGACCGTGGGCACACCAGCTCCGAAACTCATGCCCCAGACGCTACCGGAGCCACCGCCCCGGCTCAGTCCTGCCCGCGCGCCGCCGCCAGCTCCGACTCCCGCTCCCGCACCTGGGTCGCCAACTGCTCGGCGATCTCCTCCAGCAGACGGTCGGGATCGTCCGGGGCCAGCCGGAGCATGGCGCCGATCGCGCTCTCCTCCAGCTCCTTCGCGAGCAGCGTGAGCATCTCCTTGCGCCGGTCGAGCCATTCGAGACGGGCGTACAGCTCCTCGCCTCGGCTCGGGCGCCGCTCGGGCACCGGACCGGCGGCCCACTCCTCGGCCAGCTCCCGCAGCTGGGCCTCGTCTCCGCGGGCGTAGGCGGCGTTGACCCGGGTGATGAACTCCTCACGCCGGACCCGCTCGTCCTCCTCCTGCGCCAGGTCGGGGTGGGCCTTGCGGGCCAGCTCGCGGTAGAGCCTGCGGGCCTCCTCGCCGGGCCGCACCCGCTGCGGCGGCCGTACCGCCTGGTCGGTGAGCATCGCCGCGGCCTCGGGGAACAGCCCGTCCCCGTCCATCCAGCCGTTCAGCAGCTCCTCGACCCCGGGGATCGGCAGCAGCGCGGCCCGTGCCTCGTCGGCCCGGCGCCGGTCCTCGGCGTCGCCGGTGCGCGCGGCCCGGGCCTCCAGGATCTGCGCCTCCAGCTCCTCGAGCCGGGCGTACACCGGGCCGAGCCGCTGTTCGTGCAGCCGCGAGAAGTTCTCGACCTCCACACGGAAGGTCTCCAGCGCGATCTCGTACTCGATGAGTGCCTGCTCGGCGGCCCGTACGGCCTGTTCCAGCCGTTCCTCGGGACGCGGCGCACCCCCCTGCTCGGGCTCAGCTTCCGGCGTCGTCACCCGTCCAGCCTAGGCCACGATCCGCCCGCCCCCTCTTGTCCGCGCGGCGGACCGTCGACACCCCGGGGCCGTCCTCACACCCCCCGCTCCGCCGCGACCCGGCCCGCCCGCACCGCGGCGACCAGCTCGGCGTGATCGGCCTCGGTGCGGTCGGCGTAGGCGACGGCGAAGGCGGCGACCGCCTCGTCCAGTTCGTCGTTCTTCCCGCAGTAGCCGGCGATGAGCCACGGGTCGGCGCTGTGCGCGTGGGCGCGGGCCAGCAGGGCCCCGGTCATCCGCCCGTAGTCGTCCATCTGGTCGGCGGCCAGCGCCGTGGCGTCCACGCTGCCCTTGCGGTTGCGGAACTGGCGCACCTGGTACGGCAGCCCGTCGGCCGAGGTCCAACCGAGCAGATTGTCGCTGACCACCTGCATACGCTTCTGCCCCATGACCACCCGGCGCCCCTCGTGCGCCACCTCGGGGACCTCGAAGCCCGCGGTCGCCAGGTGCGGCAGCAGCGCGGAGGGCCGGGCCTCCTTGACCTGGAGCACGAGCGGCTCGCCGCGATGGTCCAGGAGCAGCACGACGTAGGACCGCGTGCCCACGCTGCCGGTCCCCACCACCCGGAAGGCGACGTCCTGCACCGCGTAGCGGGCCAGCAGCGGAAGCCGGTCCTCCGACAGGGTCGTCAGATACTGTTCCAGGGAGGCCGCGACCGCCGCCGCCTCCTGGTCCGTGACCCGGCGCAGCACCGGCGGAGCGTCCACGAAGCGCCGCCCGCCGTCCTCGGTGGGCTCGGTCGACCTGGCGGCGAAGCGCCCGCTGGTGTTGGCCCGCGCCTTCTCCGAGACCCGCTCCAGGGTGCCGAGCAGGTCGTGGGCGTCGGTGTGGGAGACCAGTTCCTCGTCCGCGATCGCGTTCCAGGCGTCCAGCGCCGGGAGCTTGGCCAGCAGCCGCATGGTGCGCCGGTAGGCGCCGGCCGTGTCGTGGGCGGCCTTGCGGCAGGTGTCCTCGTCGGCGCCGGCCTCCCGGCCCGCGAGGACGACGGAGGCGGCGAGCCGCTTGAGGTCCCACTCCCAGGGGCCGAAGACGGTCTCGTCGAAGTCGTTCAGGTCGATGACCAGGTCACCGCGGGCGTCACCGTAGAGACCGAAGTTGGCTGCGTGCGCGTCGCCGCAGATCTGGGCGCAGATCCCGGTCGTCGGCGTGCGCGCCAGGTCGTACGCCATCAGCCCGGCCGACCCGCGCAGGAAGGCGAACGGCGTGGCCGTCATCCGTCCCGCCCGCAGCGGGATCAGCCCGGGTATCCGGCCGCGGTTGGACTCCTCGACCGCGCTCACCGCGTCCGGCCGGGAACCGTCCAGGTCGAGGGCGGCGTGCGCGGAGCGCGGGACGCGCGTGCGCAGCGCCTTGCCCTCGGCCTTCGGCGAGCCACCGCGGGGCCACTCCGCGAACCCCGGCACGACCGGCAACCGCCCGCCCCCTTCCGCGCCCGCGGGCACCCCCGCGTCCGTACGCGCCCCCGGCTTCGCATCCGTCATCCCGGCCGCCTCCCCGTTCCCCTCGCACACGACCCGAGCCGCGCTCGGGCCTCGCTCGCCCACACCGGCCCGCCGTCGTCCACCGGCGTCACCGCGCCCCGACCGTACCCCCGGTCCATCCGCCCGTACACGGCCCCGCGCGACCACCCCACAACATTCCCGCACGAGCCCTTCCGACGACCCGGGCGCGCCCGCTCCTGCACCACCCGCGCACGCCCCGCCGACACCCACGCGCGGTTCCGTCCCACCACCCCGCAACACTCCCGGCACGAGCCCCTGACCACCCGCGTGAACTCCAGCGCACACGCCCTCCCATCACCCCTCCGAACGCCCGCGCACCACCCCGCGCACCACCCCTCCGGCGCCCTCCTCCGAACGCCCGCGCACACCCCTCCCCCCACCCTCCACCACCCGCGCATAACGCCAGGCAAAGGGTGGAACAGAGGGTGCCCGTGCCCTCACCGTCGCGCCTACGGTTGCCAGCGATCACCCCGGGGCGCGCCCTCCGCAGAACAGCAGCCTGCCCCGCACCGGAGGGCGCGCTCCCGTCCCCGACGTCCCGGATGCCGTACGCCCCGTCCGCCTCCCCCAGGGACCACCCCCACCGAGGAGACCGAGGAACCGCCATGACCTCCGACACGCCCGCCACCCCCGCCGGCCCCGCCCCGGACACCGCCGGCCCCGCCCCCGACGCCGACCGCGGCGTCAGCCGCAAGACGCTCCTGCGGGCCGCCGTCGCCGCCGGCGCCGCCGTCCCGCTGCTCGCCACCGGCTCCCTCGCGCTCGCCCGGGACGCCGCCCGCTCCTCCACCGGCCGGACGCTGCCGCCGACCCCCTACTGCGACGACGGCGACGACCCCACGCCGGACCAGATGGAGGGCCCCTACTTCAAACCGAACTCCCCGCTCCGCACCGACCTGGTGACTCCCGGCACCGCCGGCACCCGACTGGCCGTCAGCGGCTACGTGTTCGGCCGGAACTGCGTCCCCCTGCCCGGCGTCCTCGTCGACTTCTGGCAGGCCGACAACGCCGGCGCCTACGACATGGCCGGATACGCCTTCCGCGGCCACCAGTTCACCGACGCGGCGGGCCGGTTCACCCTCCGGACGATCGTCCCCGGCCTCTACCCGGGCCGCACCCGGCACCTCCACGTCAAGGCGCAGGCCCCCGGTGAACCCGTTCTGACCACCCAGCTGTACTTCCCCGGCGAGCCCCGCAACGGCACGGACGCCCTCTTCGACCCGGCCCTGCTGATGAACGTCCGCAGTGTCGGCGGCGGCAGGGAGGCCACGTTCGACTTCGTGCTGGACGTGGACGGCGCCCCCGGCCCGGACCCCACCGACCCGCCGACCGACCCGCCGGGCGGCACCTGGGCGGCCGGCCGCCCGTACGCCGCCGGCGACCGCGTCACCCACGGCGGCCGCTCCTACCGCTGCCTCCAGGCGCACACCTCGATGGCGGGATGGGAACCGCCCCACGTGCCCGCCCTGTGGCGCCCGGAGAGCTGAGACCTTCCTCACAGCACCACGGCGCACCGGACGAGGACGCACGGGACGAAGACGCACCCGGAAGCGGACACGCGAAAGCCCCCCAGGTCCGAGACCTGGGGGGCTTTCGACTGGTGCGCGAGGGGGGAGTTGAACCCCCACGCCCTTGCGGGCACTGGAACCTGAATCCAGCGCGTCTGCCTATTCCGCCACCCGCGCATTGGGTGTGTCCTCGGGGCCTTTCCTTGCGGTCCGGCGCCTTCCGACACGAGAACATTAGCACGCTGGAAGGGGTGGATTCACATCCCTTTCCAGGCGGGAGGCACCGGGGGACCGGGGCGCCCGCCCTCCTTCGGGCACTCGTCCCGACTCCTGGCCGTTCACGTATCAACCTCGTACCGGTCCGGGCCGTCTCCCCGGGAGCCGGTAGGGGTCCGCGGTCAGGTGCGGGACACTGGTCTGCGGCCGCCCCTACGATCCTGGGCATGAGTACCCGCGGGAGCGCGTCCCGTGGGGCCCCGGGAGTTCGAAGGGGACCTTCGGCGGGAACTCCGAGAGGCGTCGACACCCGTCGACCGGGCCGACAGGGGGAACCAGCCGATCGACCGGCGCGTGGATACGATCAGTAAGCAGTACCAGGTGGACAGTGCGCGGGTGAGCGGTACACATCCGGGCAGGACACAGGGCGGCAGTACGCAAGGCAGCAGTGCGCACGGCAGTGGACAGGACGGCAGCGACGGAGGAGGTGCCCCATGGGAGTCCTGAAGAAGTTCGAGCAGCGTCTCGAAGGTCTGGTCAACGGCACCTTCGCGAAGGTCTTCAAGTCCGAGGTGCAGCCCGTGGAGATCGCGGGAGCGCTCCAGCGCGAATGCGACAACAACGCGACCATCTGGAACCGCGACCGCACCGTCGTACCCAATGACTTCATCGTGGAGCTGAGCACGCCCGACTTCGAGCGCCTCAGCCCCTACTCCGGCCAGCTGGGCGACGAGCTCGCCGGCATGGTCCGGGACTACGCGAAGCAGCAGCGCTACACCTTCATGGGACCGATCAAGGTCCACCTGGAGAAGGCCGACGACCTGGACACCGGTCTGTACCGGGTGCGCAGCCGTACGCTCGCCTCCTCCAGCAGCCACCAGGGCGGCGGCCAGGCACCCGCGGGTCCGGCCGCGCCTTCCGCTCCCTCCGGGCGGCCCGGCGCCCCGGGCGGTGGCTACGGATACCCGCAGCCCGCCGCCCCCGCGGGCGCCCCGCCCATGCCGAGCGCGCCGCCGCCCGGCGGCCGCCCCGGCGGATACGGCTACCCGCAGCCCGCGGGGGGCCAGCAGCCCCCGGCCGCGGCCGCGCCCGGCGGACGCACCCGCCACTGGATCGAGATCAACGGCACCCGCCATCAGATCTCCCGCGCGACCCTCGTGCTCGGACGCAGCACCGAGGCCGACGTGCGGATCGACGACCCCGGCGTCTCCCGCCGGCACTGCGAGATCCGGACCGGAACGCCCTCGACGATCCAGGATCTCGGGTCCACCAACGGCATCGTGGTGGACGGGCAGCACACCACCCGCGCTACGCTCCGCGACGGCTCGCGGATCGTCGTGGGCAGCACCACCGTTATCTACAGGCAAGCCGAAGGGTGATCCGGGGGCAATGTCAGAGCTGACCCTCACGGTCATGCGGCTGGGTTTTCTCGCCGTACTGTGGCTGTTCGTGATCGTGGCCGTGCAGGTCATCCGCAGCGACCTGTTCGGTACGCGGGTCACCCAGCGCGGGGCGCGGCGCGAAGCCGCCCGACCACAGCAGGCCACCGCGCGCCAGGGCCAGGCGCCTCCACCGCAGCGCCAGCAGCAGAGCGGCGGCCGGGGCCGCCGTGGCGCGCCCACCAAACTGGTCGTGACGGAGGGCACCCTCACCGGCACCACCGTTGCCCTCCAGGGCCAGACCATCACGCTCGGCCGGGCACACGACTCGACGATCGTGCTGGACGACGACTACGCCTCCAGCCGCCATGCCAGGATCTACCCGGACCAGAACGGTCAGTGGATCGTCGAGGACCTGGGCTCCACCAACGGCACGTACCTGGACCGGTCCCGGCTGACGACCCCCACGCCCGTTGCGCTGGGCGCGCCGATCCGCATCGGCAAGACCGTCATCGAGCTGCGGAAGTAGTGCTACACCAATGAATGAGCGCGAGCGGAGCGAGCACGCAGCGGCGGCCGGCACCCCGGGCCCCGGCGCGCTCCCGACCGGAGGGTGGGCAGTGTGGCTCGACACGACCGGCTGCAGTCGGAGCCGACGGGCGAGGTGCGCATGAGTCTGTCACTGCGCTTCGCCGCCGGATCGCACAAGGGCATGATCCGGGAGGGCAACGAGGACTCCGGTTACGCCGGTCCGCGCCTGCTCGCCATCGCCGACGGCATGGGCGGCCAGGCCGCCGGCGAGGTGGCCTCCTCGGAGGTGATCTCCACCATCGTCGCCCTCGACGACGACGTGCCCGGCTCGGACATCCTCACCTCCCTCGGCACCGCCGTGCAGCGCGCCAACGACCAGCTGCGGCAGATGGTCGAGGAGGACCCCGCCCTCGAAGGCATGGGCACCACCCTCACCGCCCTGCTCTGGACCGGCCAGCGCCTGGGCATGGTGCACGTCGGCGACTCCCGCGCCTACCTGCTGCGCGACGGCGTCCTCACACAGATCACGCAGGACCACACCTGGGTGCAGCGCCTGGTCGACGAGGGCCGGATCACCGAGGAGGAGGCGGGCACCCACCCGCAGCGCTCCCTGCTGATGCGCGCCCTCGGCAGCGGCGACCACGTCGAACCCGACCTGTCCATCCGCGAGGTGCGGGCCGGCGACCGCTACCTCATCTGCTCCGACGGACTCTCCGGCGTCGTCTCCCACCAGACGATGGAGGACACCCTCGCCAGCTACCAGGGCCCCCAGGAGACCGTGCAGGAGCTGATCCAGCTCGCGCTGCGCGGCGGCGGCCCCGACAACATCACCGTGATCGTCGCCGACGTGCTCGACCTCGACACCGGCGACACCCTCGCCGGGCAGCTCTCCGACACGCCCGTGGTCGTCGGCGCCGTCGCCGAGAACCAGGCCCAGTTCGGCGACAACGGCATCATGCAGACCCCGGCCGGCCGCGCCGCGGGCCTCGGCCGGCAGGGCGGCGGACAGCGCGGCGGGGGCGGCGAGTTCGGCCCGCCCGGCAGCGGCGACACCACCGGCTACCTCCCCGCCGGTGACTTCGACGACTACGGCCCCGACGACTTCGTCAAACCCCGCAAGAACCGCCGGTGGCTGAAGAGGTCCCTGTACACCGCCCTCGCCCTCGCCGTCATCGGCGGCGGCGTCTACGGCGGCTGGCGCTGGACGCAGACCCAGTACTACGTGGGCACCAAGGACGACCACCTCGCGCTGTACCGGGGCATCAGCCAGGACCTCGCCTGGGTGTCGCTCTCGAAGGTGCAGAAGGACCACCCCGAGATCGAACTCAAGTACCTGCCGCCCTACCAGCAGAAACTGGTCGAGGCCACCATCCCCGAGAGCGACCTGAACAACGCCCGGGCCAAGATCGAGGAACTCGCGGTGCAGGCCTCCGCCTGCAAGAAGCAGGCCGACCGGCGCACCGCGGAGACCGAGAAGAACGCGAAGACGGGCGAGGGCGAGGCCGGAGGCACCACGGGAACCACTCCCGCCTCCTTCACGTCCAAGGCCTCACCGACACCGAACGCGTCACCGAACACGTCGCAGTCGCCGAAGGCACCCGAATCGTCCGAGTCCCCGTCCACGACCGCACCCACTCCAGGCTCAGGACCGACCCTCTCGGAGGAAGAGCAGAAGGTCGTCTCGCTGTGCGGTAAGCAGTAGGCAAGCCGTGAGAGGCCCTGTCACACGATGAGCAGTACTACCAACTCGCCGACGCACCACACGTCCACGATCGGCGCCATCGGCGCGCCGAGCCGGCGCAACACCGAGCTGGCACTGCTCGTGTTCGCCGTCCTCATCCCGGTCTTCGCCTACGCCAACGTGGGGCTGGCCATCAACGACGAGGTGCCCGCCGGCCTGCTGAGCTACGGGCTCGGCCTCGGCCTGCTGGCCGGCGTCGGCCACCTCGTCGTGCGCAAGTTCGCCCCCTACGCGGACCCGCTGATGCTGCCGCTGGCCACCCTGCTGAACGGGCTGGGACTGGTCGCCATCTGGCGCCTGGACCAGTCCGAGCTGCTCCAGGACATCCAGCAGGCCGGCACCGCCGCGCCCCGCCAGCTGATGTACACCGCGATGGGCATCGCCCTGTTCGTCGCCGTGATGGTCTTCCTGAAGGACCACCGCGTCCTCCAGCGCTACACCTACATCTCCATGGTCGGCGCGCTGTTCCTGCTGCTGCTGCCGCTGGTGCCCGGCCTCGGAAAGAACATCTACGGCGCGAAGATCTGGATCCAGGTCGGCTCCTTCTCCATCCAGCCCGGCGAGTTCGCCAAGATCGTCCTGGCGATCTTCTTCGCCGGCTACCTGATGGTGAAGCGCGACGCGCTCGCCCTGGCCAGCCGCCGCTTCATGGGCCTCTACCTGCCGCGCGGCCGCGACCTCGGCCCCATCCTGGTCGTCTGGATGGTCTCGATCCTCATCCTGGTCTTCGAGACCGACCTCGGCACCTCACTGCTGTTCTTCGGCATGTTCGTGATCATGCTGTACGTGGCCACCGAGCGGACCAGCTGGATCGTCTTCGGTCTGCTGATGTCCGGGGTCGGCGCCGTCGGCGTCGCCAGCTTCGAGCCCCACATCCAGCAACGCGTCGACGCCTGGCTCGACCCGATGAAGGAGTACACGCTCTCCCGCGCGGGCGTCGGGGGCCACTCCGAGCAGGCCATGCAGGCCCTGTGGGCCTTCGGCTCCGGCGGCACCCTCGGCACCGGCTGGGGCCAGGGCCACTCCGAGCTGATCCGCTTCGCCGCCAACTCCGACTTCATCCTCGCCACCTTCGGCGAGGAACTCGGCCTGGCCGGTCTCATGGCGCTCCTGCTGCTCTACGCGTTGATCGTCGAGCGCGGCGTGCGCACCGCCCTCGCCGCCCGCGACCCCTTCGGCAAGCTCCTGGCCATCGGCCTGTCCGGCGCCTTCGCCCTCCAGGTCTTCGTCGTCGCCGGCGGTGTCATGGGCCTCATCCCGCTCACCGGTATGACCATGCCCTTCCTGGCGTACGGCGGCTCCTCCGTCATCGCGAACTGGGCCCTGATCGGCATCCTGCTGCGCATCAGCGACACCGCGCGCAGACCGGCACCCGCCGCTCCCGCCAACCCAGACGCCGAGATGACCCAGGTGGTCCGACCGTGAACAAGCCGCTGCGCCGCATCGCGATCTTCTGCGGCCTCCTGGTGCTCACCCTGCTCGTCCGCGACAACTGGCTCCAGTACGTCCAGGCGGACGAGCTCAAGGAGGACGAGCACAACCGCCGGGTCGCCATCGAGCGGTACGCCACCCCGCGCGGCGACATCATCGTCGACGGCAAGGCCATCACCGGACACGCCACCACCGAGGGCGACTTCAAGTACAAGCGCACCTACAAGGACGGCGCCATGTGGGCGCCCGTCACCGGTTACGTCTCCCAGGCCTACGGCGCGACCCAGCTCGAGGCCATCGACGACGGCATCCTCACCGGCAACGACGACCGGCTCTTCTTCCGCAACACCCTCGACATGATCACGGGCCGCAAGCGCGAGGGCGGCAACGTCGTGACCACCCTCGACGGCGCCGCGCAGAAGGCCGCCTACGACGGTCTGAAGAAGCAGGGCGCCAAGGGCGCCGTCGTCGCGCTCGAACCGTCCACCGGCAAGATCCTCTCCATGGCCTCGTACCCGTCGTACGACCCCACGGCGATCGCCGGCAGCAACGAGGCCGCGGGCGAGGCCTGGAACCGGCTCCAGAAGAAGAACAACCCGAACGACCCGATGCTCAACCGCGCGCTGCGCGAGGTCTACCCGCCCGGTTCCACCTTCAAGGTGCTCACCGCGGCCGCCGCCCTGGAGCACGGCAGGTACGACTCGGCGGACGAGAGGACCGACTCCCCGCTGCCCTGGACCATGCCGGGCACCACCACCGAACTGCCCAACGAGGGCGACCTCCCCTGCGAGAACGCCACCCTCCGCGAGGCCCTGCGCGTCTCCTGCAACACGGTCTTCGGCAAGATCGGCTCCGACCTCGGCAACGACGAGATGCTGGAGACGGCCAAGAAGTTCGGCTTCACCGAGGAGCAGTTCGTCCCGGTCCGCTCCAGCGCCTCGGTCTTCTCCGACGACATGAACCCGTCGCAGACCGCGCTCTCCTCCATCGGCCAGTACAACACCGCCGCCACGCCGCTTCAGATGGCCATGGTCACCTCGGCCATCGCCAACAACGGCAAGCTGATGAAGCCGTACATGGTCGACGAGCTCCAGGCCCCGAACCTCGACACCATCGAGAAGACGGAACCCGAGGAGATGAGTGAGCCGCTCTCCGCGGACAACGCCCAGATCCTCCAGTCCATGATGGAGACCGTCGTCGAGGACGGCACGGGAACCAACGCCAAGATCGACGGCGTCACCGTGGGTGGCAAGACCGGTACCGCGCAGCACGGTGTCGACAACAGCGAGAACCCCTACGCCTGGTTCATCTCGTACGCCAAGGGCGACGACGGCAGCGCGCCCGTCGCGGTGGCCGTGGTGATCGAGGACGAGAACGCCGTCCGCGACGACATCTCCGGAGGCGGCCTCGCGGCGCCGATCGCGAGGAACGTGATGGAGGCCGTTCTGGACAGCAGGAAGTGACCACGGGCTGAACAGGACGTGACTCCGGTCACGTCCCCTTCACATAGGCGCACGTTGCGATACCGGTCCTGTATCGGGTATCGAGCTTGGCCAGGTCACCCGGAACGAGCCGGGTACGGTAGGCCGGACGGCAGCCTCCGACCGTACAAGCATGCCGGTCGGGACCGACGGAGAGGGCTGGTAGGTAACCATGGAAGAGCCGCGTCGCCTCGGCGGCCGGTACGAGCTGGGCCCCGTGCTCGGTCGTGGTGGCATGGCGGAGGTTTACCACGCTCATGACACCCGGCTCGGACGCCAGGTGGCGGTGAAGACACTGCGCGCGGACCTCGCGCGCGACCCGTCCTTCCAGGCCCGCTTCCGCCGGGAGGCCCAGTCGGCCGCCTCGCTCAACCATCCCGCGATCGTGGCGGTCTACGACACGGGCGAGGACTACATCGACAACGTGTCCATCCCGTACATCGTGATGGAGTACGTCGACGGTTCCACGCTCCGTGAGCTGCTCCACTCCGGCCGCAAGCTGCTGCCCGAGCGGACGCTGGAGATGACGATCGGCATCCTCCAGGCCCTGGAGTACTCGCACCGGGCGGGCATCGTCCACCGCGACATCAAGCCGGCCAACGTCATGCTCACGCGCAACGGCCAGGTCAAGGTCATGGACTTCGGCATCGCCCGCGCCATGGGCGACTCCGGCATGACGATGACCCAGACCGCCGCGGTGATCGGCACCGCCCAGTACCTCTCCCCGGAGCAGGCCAAGGGCGAGCAGGTCGACGCCCGCTCCGACCTGTACTCCACGGGCTGCCTGCTCTACGAGCTGCTGACGGTGCGGCCGCCCTTCGTCGGCGACTCCCCGGTCGCCGTCGCCTACCAGCACGTACGCGAGGAACCGCAGGCGCCCAGCGTCTTCGACCCCGAGATCACGCCCGAGATGGACGCGATCGTGCTGAAGGCCCTGGTCAAGGACCCGGACTACCGCTACCAGTCGGCCGACGAGATGCGGGCCGACATCGAGGCGTGCCTCGACGGCCAGCCCGTCGCCGCCACCGCCGCGATGGGCGCCATGGCCGCGGGGGGCTACGGCGCCTACCCGGACGACCAGCCGACGACCGCCCTGCGCTCCGACGCGGGTGCGGGCGCCACGTCCATGCTGCCGCCCATGAACCCGGACGACGGCGGCTACGGCTACGACGAGCGCCCCGACCGGCGCCGCCAGCAGCCGCGCAAGTCGAACACCTCGACGATCTTCCTCGTGCTGGCCGGCGTCCTCGTCCTGGTCGGCGCGATCCTGATCGGCATGCAGGTCTTCGGCGACGACGGGGGGCCGAGCAACGACAGCGTCGCGGTGCCCGGCCTCGTCGGCCAGTCCCAGGCCGACGCCAAGCAGCTGCTCACCAACTCCGACCTCGAGCTCGGGACGGTCGAGCGGAAGCCCTGTGAAGAGCAGCCCAAGGGGAACGTCTGCTCGCAGAATCCCGAGCAGGGCACCGACGTCAAGAAGAAGTCCACCGTCGACCTGGTCGTCTCGACCGGTGCGCCGAAGGTCGCCGTGACCAACGTCATCGACAAGAACGTCGACGAGGCACGGCAGCAGCTCGAGGACAAGGGCTTCAAGGTCGAGACCAAGCAGACCGAGTCCTCGCAGGACGAGGGCACGGTCCTCAGCCAGGACCCGGACCCGGGCACCGAGCTGGAGAAGGGCTCCACGGTGACCCTGGAGGTCGCCAAGGCCGAGGAGAGGGCCACCGTGCCCGACGTGCTCGGCCGCAGCTGCGACGAGGCCAAGGCCCAGATGCAGAACAACGACCTCGAGGCCACCTGCACGGACCAGCCCACCAACGACCCGAACCAGGTCGACAAGGTGATCTCCACGACGCCGGCGGCGAACCAGACGGTCGACAAGGGTTCGAAGGTGACGATCGTCGTCGGCAAGGCCGTGCAGAAGACGAAGGTCCCCGAGGTCCGCACCAAGCCCCTCGCCGAGGCCCGGCAGATCCTCCAGCAGAGCGGCTTCACCAACGTCCAGGTCGCCCAGGGCGCTCCGGGCGAGGACAACGCGGTGGTCATCGCCATGGACCCGCAGCCCGGCACCGAGGTCGACGACCCGGCCGCCACCCAGATCACCCTCACCACCGTCGGGGGCAACGGAGGCGGCGGCAACGGCGGCGGTGACAACGGCGGCGGCGGCATCATCGGCGGCCTCCGCGGCAACGACGACTGACCCGCCGTACGGGCCGACGACGGAGCCCCGGCCCCTCACCCGAGGGGCCGGGGCTCCGTCGTGCGCGCCGGGCCGCTCGGCCGCCGGCGGAAACGGTCAGCGCAGCTCCGCCGGCGGCGTCCGCTCCTCGTCGACCTTCTCCGTGCGCACCAGCTCGCCCCACACCACGTACCGGTAGCGGCTCGTGTACACCGGCGTGCAGGTCGTCAGGGTGATGTAGTGCCCGGCCTTCTTCTTGCCGGACTCCTTCGGGACGGGGTCGAGGACCCGGACGTTGAACTTCGACGTCTCGGGGAGGACGGCGTACGTCTTGTAGACGTACCAGGTGTCCTTGGTCTCGAAGACGATCGCGTCGCCCTTCCCGATCTTGTCGATCCTGTGGAACTTCGCCCCGTGCCCGTCGCGGTGGGCCGCGAGCGAGAAGTTGCCCTTCTTGCCCGAGGTCGGCAGCGCCGACTCGACCGGATCGGTGTAGTAGCCGGCCACGCCGTCGTTGAGGATCTTCATCGACGTGCCCTTCTCGACCAGGATGTCACCGTTGCCCATCGCCGGGACGTGCAGGAAGCCGATGCCCGCCCTGGTGTCGAGCGCCCCGGGGCCGTGCGGCCCGACCCGGTCCTGGGCCCAGTCGTCACGGACCTTGTCGGCCTGCTCGTCCGCCGCGCGGTCGGCGATCACGTTCGTCCACCACAGGGAGTAGACGACGAACAGGCCGAGCACCAGGCCCGCGGTGATGAGGAGTTCGCCGAAGACGCTGACGACCTGGGCGACGATCCGCCCGGGGCCGCGGCGGCGTGCCGGGGACCGCGGTGGGCCGTCCTCGCCGGCGTGTTCCTCGTGCTGCGTGTCGGTGGTCGATGCCACTGGTCATCCGCCCTTAACTGACGAGCGCATCCGGCTTGCCCTTGCTGCGCGGCCGTTCCTCGACCATCTTGCCCCAGACGATCATCCGGTACTTGCTGGTGAACTCGGGCGTGCAGGTGGTGAGGGTGATGTAGCGGCCGGGCTCCTTGAAGCCGGACTGCTTCGGCACCGGGTCGAGGACGCTCACGTTGCTCGGCGAGGTCACCGGCAGGATCGACGCCATCTTGTAGACGAAGTACTCGTCCTGCGTCTCCACGACGATCGCATCGCCCGGGTCCAGCCTGTTGATGTACCGGAACGGCTCCCCGTGCGTGTTGCGGTGCCCCGCCAGCCCGAAGTTGCCCGTCTTCGCGTCGGGCATCGCCGTCTTCAGCGCGCCCTCGGCGTAGTGCCCGACCATGCCCCGGTCCAGCACCTTCTTGCTGTTGATGCCCTCCGCGATCGGCACCACGACGTCCAGCTTGGGGATGTGCAGCAGCGCGAAGCCCTGCCCCGGTTGGAAGGTCCCCGGATTGCGCCTGCCGTTCGCCCAGTCGTCCTGGAGGTTGCTCGCCGCCTTGTCCGCCTGCGCCTGCGCCCGCACGTTCGTCCACCACAACTGGTAGGTGACGAACAGCAGCATGAGCACGCCGGTCGTGATGAAGACCTCGCCTATCGCCCGGCTGGCGATCACCGCGGCGCCCGGCTTGCGCGCACGGGCCTGCCGACGCGCCTCCACGCGCGACAGAGGCGCTTTCGGCGCCGTGGACGACTCGGAGTGCACCGACGGCCCGCGGGAGGCGCCACGACGCCCGTGACGCCGTTTGGCCGCCTTCCTGCGGGCGGCGCGCCCCCCGTCGGCCGGACCGTCCGTGCCGGGGGCGGAGGCCCGCCGTTGCGGGGGCGGGTCGGGGACCCGCAGCGCCACCGTCTCGTCGTCGAGCGGCTGCCGGTGCGCCCCGCCGGAGGAGAAGTCCTCGTGCCGGCCGTCCCCGAACGCACCGGAATCCCCGTACGGCTGTCCGTACGGGGATCCCTGGTCACCGGCCGCGCCGGAGTCGCGCTCGGGGCGCAGCGCGGTCACGCCGTGGCCCTGCCCACCACCGGGGCGAGCCCCGCCGACCTCGCCACCGCGCCCTGGTCGCCGCACTCCGCCAGCCAGTTGGCCAGCATCCGGTGCCCGTGCTCGGTGAGCACCGACTCCGGATGGAACTGGACGCCCTCGACCGGCAGTTCCCGGTGCCGCAGCCCCATCACGATGCCGTCGTGCGTCCGCGCCGTCACCTCCAGCTCGGCCGGCACCGTGGCCGGCTCCGCCGCCAGCGAGTGGTACCGCGTCGCCGTGAAGGGCGAGGGCAGACCGGCGAAGACGCCCCGGCCCGCATGCTCGACCGGCGAGGTCTTGCCGTGCAGCAACTCGGGCGCCCGGTCCACCACACCCCCGTACGCCACCTGCATCGACTGCATGCCGAGGCAGACGCCGAAGACCGGCACCCCGGTCGCCGCGCAGTGCCGCACCATCTCCACGCAGACCCCCGCCTGCTCCGGCGTGCCCGGCCCGGGGGAGAGCAGCACGCCGTCGAAGCCGTCCTGCGCGTGCGCCGTCGACACCTCGTCGTTGCGCAGCACCTCGCACTCGGCGCCCAGCTGGTAGAGGTACTGGACCAGGTTGAAGACGAAGCTGTCGTAGTTGTCGACGACGAGGATGCGCGCGCTCACTGGTTGTCCACCGTCACATCGTTGAAGGGAAGCAGCGGTTCGGCCCACGGGAAGACGTACTGGAAGAGGACGTAGACCACGGCCACCGCCAGCACGAGTGAGAGCAGCGCCTTCACCCACGCGTTCCCCGGCAGATGCCGCCAGATCCAGCCGTACATGCCGTCCCTTCCGTCGCACCACGGCGCCAGACTCACGCCGTACCGCACCCAGACTAACGGCGTGGTGCCCTCCGGAACGGCGTCAATCCACAGGCTGGGCGTAGTGCAGGTCCGCCGTGCCGGAGTAGCCCGGCAGCGTCACCTTCCCGTCGTCCTCGACCTTCCAGCCGAGCCCGTAGACGTTGACGTACACCATGTAGTTCTGGATCGTCGGCGACGCCGCGAGCGCGTCCTTCAGGCGCTCCGGGTCACCGACCGCCTGGATCTTGTACGGCGGCGAGTAGACGCGGCCCTGGAGGATCAGGGTGTTGCCCACGCAGCGCACGGCGCTGGTGGAGATCAGCCGCTGGTCCATGACCTTGATGCCCTCGGCGCCGCCCTGCCACAGCGCGTTCACGACCGCCTGGAGGTCCTGCTGGTGGATGACCAGGTAGTCGGGCTGCGGCTCCGGGTAGCCGGGGAGTTTGGCGGTGGCGTCCGGCGGGGCGTCGTCGAGCGTGACCGATATCGCCTCGCCCTTCAGCTTGTGCGTGCCCGCCTTCTTCTCCAGCTCCGCGAGTTCGTCGTCCTCGGCCTTCGTGCTGCCGTCGTCCCGGTCGGCGAGCGCGTCGATGTCGTCGCGCAGGGCCGCGTTGGACTCCTCCAGGCCGCCGTTCTCCCGGCTGCGCTCATGGATGAGGTCGGACAACTTGAGCAAAGAGGCATCCGTACGGATATCGGTGCCTTTGGCGGTGTCGAAGCTGGTGAAGAAAATGAGCCCCGCGAGAGCGAAGACGGCCGCCGTGAGGATCCGCACGGGCCGGAAACGGCTCCGGCGGACAGGGCTGGATCCCGCCTGGGGGGAGTCGGCAGAATTGCTCAACGTACCCTTATCTCCTTCGGCGCCACGGAAGCACTACGCTAACGGACGCCCGGGGGAGCGCTCGAAGTCCCCGACCCCGTTCCCTGCGCGGCCACGCAGCGCATCGACAGGAGAGACCCTCGTGCCGAAGTCACGTATCCGCAAGAAGGCCGATTACACGCCGCCGCCCTCGAAGCAGGCGACCAGTATCAAGCTGACGAGCCGCGGCTGGGTCGCGCCCGTCATGCTGGCCATGTTCGTCCTCGGCCTCGCCTGGATCGTCCTCTTCTATGTGACCGACGGTTCCCTTCCCATCGACTCGCTGGGCAACTGGAACATCGTGGTGGGCTTCGGTTTCATCGCCGCCGGATTCGGTGTCTCCACGCAGTGGAAGTAGCCCGGCGGCGGTCCGGGATACCTCTGCCCAGGGCTATCCACGGAGTTATCCACAGGCACTGTCCACACGGTGGGGAAAAGAAAGACGATCTGTGGATAACCCACCGGGCGTTGACGCCGGTGTGACGGAAGTACCGGCAACCGAAAACATGTTCGCCCCCTGCCTGACCTGCGGAAACACGGGTCAGTGACAGGGGGCACACCTGTTCCCGCACGCTGTGCACAAGATCGGGCACCCGCTGTGGACAAACGGCGCTCAGGTGAGCTGCGCGGTCCTCAACAGGGTCAGTCCGACCAGCACCACGAGGACCAGCGCACAGCTGCCGTACTGGACGAGGGCCCGCCGCTCGCGTGGGGCGTGGAGCATGGCGTAGCCGATGACGGCACCGGCGACGAGGCCGCCGATGTGGGCCTGCCAGGCGATGTTGGCCCAGGTGAAGGTGAAGACCAGGTTGATCGCCAGGAGGATGACGACCGGGCGCATGTCGGCGTTGAGCCGGCGGACCAGCGCGGCGGTGGCGCCGAAGAGCCCGAAGACCGCGCCGGAGGCGCCGAGCGTGGCCGTGCTGGGTGAGGCGAGCAGGTAGGTGAGGACGCTGCCGGCCAGACCGGAGACCAGGTAGAGCGCGAGGTAGCGGGCTCTGCCGAGGGCCGCTTCCAGGGGGCCGCCGAGGAACCAGAGGCTGAGCATGTTGAAGCCGATGTGCCAGATCTCCTCGTGCGTGAACGCCGTGGTGACCAGGCGGTACCACTCGCCCTCGGCTACGCCCTCGGTGGGGACGAAGGGGGCCGGGGGCCAGCGCCCGATCAGCACCATGTCGCTCAGGAACGAGTCCGACAGGGCGTGGACGGCGAGGAACACCGCCGCGTTGATCCCGATGAGGATCTTGGTGAGCAGGTGCGGGTCGGCGGCGATGGTGCCCCCGGCCAGCGTGCGCGGCCGGGCGGCGGCCGGGGCGGGCCCGTGGCCTCCCGTGCGGCCGGCGGCGCAGTCGGGGCAGTGGAAGCCGACCGACGCGTTGACCATGCAGTCCGGGCAGATGGGGCGCTCGCAGCGGGTGCAGCGGATGCCGGTCTCACGGTCCGGGTGGCGGTAGCAGCCGGGCAGGCCCTGGGCATCGGGTGAGCTGGCTGCCGCGTGGTCCATGGCGTCCCCTCGGTCGTCCTGCGAGCGGTGTGCGCAATCGCACCGCCCCGCCCATCTTTACGGATGAGCGGGGCGTTTGGTTCCTGCCCGGTGTGCCGCGGTCAGCCCTCGCGGGTCTCGACGACGACCGACTCGATGACGACGTCGCTCAGCGGCCGGTCGGTGCGGGGGTTGGTCTGCACGGCGGCGATGGTGTCCACGGTCTTCCGGCCGGCGTCGGTGACCTCACCGAAAATCGTGTGCTTGCGGTTCAGCCAGGTCGTCGGGGAGACGGTGACGAAGAACTGCGAACCGTTGGTGCCGGGTCCGGCGTTGGCCATCGCCAGGAGGTAGGGCCTGTCGAAGGCGAGGTCGGGGTGGAACTCGTCCTCGAACTGGTAGCCGGGGCCACCGGTGCCGTTGCCCAGGGGGTCACCGCCCTGGATCATGAATCCGCTGATCACCCGGTGGAAGACCGTGCCGTCGTAGAGCCTGGCCGTGGTCTTCTCCCCGGTCTCGGGGTTGGTCCACTCACGCTCGCCCTGGGCGAGCTCGACGAAGTTCCTGACCGTCTTGGGGGCGTGGTTCGGCAGGAGCCGGACCTCGATGACGCCGTGGTTGGTCTTCAGGGTGGCGTAGAGCTGCTCGGCCACGGTGTGCCTTCCGTCGTCTTCTCGTGCCCACCGATCCTCGCACGGCCCAGGGCGCGTACGTCGACCGGCGGGCTGATCCTGCTCCGATTCGGCGACGCCGGTTGCGGATGCCCGCCCGGGGGACGAGAGGAGGTGCTACGACTACGACGAGTACCGCTGGGTCACGAGCACAGGGCGCCGATCCGTGGCATTGTCGTCGACAGGCTCCCGTTGCCCGGTATTCATCCGTTATCGAGGTTGATCGACTCTTGATCGCGACTTCGTCATCCTTTGCCCCGCAAAGCCCACAGATCCCACAGATCGCACAGGCATCGCCCGTGACCCGGATGCCCGCCCTCACATGCCTGGCAGTGCGTCCGCAGGCATGATCCGTAAAAGGGTGGAAAGTCGAATTACCGTACGCCACCGAGGAGGAGGAACCCGTGACCCGCATCGACAGCGTGCGCGCCGCGACCGGTTCGGCGAAGGACAGCGTGCTGCACGCCGCGGAAGTGGTGGCGCCCTACGCCGACACGGCCAAGGACAGGGCCGCGCACTACGCACAGGAGGCGCGCGGACGGCTGGCGCCCAAGGTGTCGCAGGCCGCATGCCAGGCTCGCCTCCAGTACGGCGCGCATGTGGCGCCGTACCTGGAACAGGCCCGTACGCATGTGCCGCCGAAGGTGGACGCGGCCGCCCAGGAGGCTGCCGTCCGCACGCGCCTGGCCGCCCGGCAGGCGGCCGACTACTCCAAGCCGAGGATCGAGCAGGCGGTCGCCGCCGCCGTGCCCGTCAGGGACGAGGCCGCCGCGCGGGGTGCCGCCGCGCTGGCCGCGCTGCGGGGCCAGGTCACGGCCAAGGAGATCCAGAAGCTGACGCGCAAGCATCAGCGACGGGCGAGGGCCGGGCGCATCGCCAAGGTCCTGGCCGTGGCGGGGGTCGTCGCGGGCGGCGCCTTCGCCGCCTGGAAGTGGTGGGACAAGCAGGCCAACCCGGACTGGCTGGTGGAGCCTCCGGAGGCGACCGAGGTTCCGGAGTCGGGGAGGCTGACGTCGGTGGACGGCACCGGTGAGGCGATCCTCGACCCCGAGGTCCAGGCCAAGCAGGCCCAGGACGAGGCGGCTGAGGGTGAGGAACCCCGCTGACCTACGCCGGGCCGGTGCGCGACGCCGTGGGGCGGGAGACCTGAGGGTCTCCCGCCCCACGGCGTCGTTTCACCTGTGGTCTTGTGTCACGCGCGGCGTTGTTTCACGTGAAACCGTCGCTCAGCGGCCGTAGCGGCGCTCGCGCAGGGAGTAGGAACGCAGGGCGCGCAGGAAGTCGATCTCACGGAAGTCCGGCCAGTAGGTCTCACAGAAGTGGACCTCGGCGTAGGCGGACTGCCAGAGCAGGAATCCGGAGAGGCGCTGTTCGCCGGACGTACGGATGATGAGGTCGGACTCGGATCGTGTCTTGGAGTACAGGTGCTTGGAGATGTGCTCCATGGTGAAGGTCTCGATGAACTCGTCGATGTCCCCGCCCTGGGAGCTGTGCTCGGTCAGGGCGGACCGTACGGCGTCGACGATCTCCCGACGGCCTCCGTAGCCCACGGCGACGTCGACCTTGGTGCCGCCCTTGCGGTCCTGGGTGGCGGCGGTGGCGGTCTTCAGGCGGCTCGCGGACTCCGCGGGCAGCAGGTCCAGCGCACCGACCGCTTCGACGGGCCAGGGGTTCCCCGGCGCGGCCAGCTGCTCGACGACTTCCGCGATGATGTCGATGAGCGGGTTCAGCTGGTCCTCGGGCCGGTGGAGGTTGTCGTCGGAGAGCATGAACAGGGTGACGTGCTCGATCTGCGCGGAGTCGCACCAGCGCAGGAAGTCCAGCACCTTGGCCCCGCCGGCCCGGTAACCCTCACGCGGATCGTCTATGCCCGACATTTTGGCCCAGCGGCGGTTTCCGTCGAGCATGATGCCGATGTGCTGGGGGCGTGGGCGTCCCTCCAACTCCCTGACCAGGCGCTTCATATAGAGCTTGTCGAGAGCGGCCCGTACCTTCGCCCGCATGGTTACCCCTTCCACCTCGTCGGCAGCGACCGGACGGCTCCGACGGCGATGAGCCACGTGGCACCGCCCCGCAGGGGTGTGGCGCTGGTGCCCTGTGGGGTGACGATATCAAGAGCAGACCGCACCTCCCCGGTGCCGAGGGGCGGCCATCCGTGGGCTCCCGCGCGGGGAGCCGCGGGGAGCGGTCGGTCGTTCATCCCGATCAACTGGCCTTCTTCATTGAGTCGTTGTACGGCGGACACGATGCGTGACGGGACGGTCGCGCCACCGGCTGCTCGGTGGCTGCGCCGCGACCGCGCCGGGGCGGCGGCGTGGCTGCCCCATGGCTGCGCCGTGGATGCGAAGAGCCCGTCCTGACTTGCGTTTCCGCAGGTCGGACGGGCTCTTGAGGTGTGGAGCCTAGGGGAGTCGAACCCCTGACATCTGCCATGCAAAGACAGCGCTCTACCAACTGAGCTAAGGCCCCGTAGGAGGCTTCCGGCCGGAGGAACCACATACCGGCAGGCGCCGCGGACAAGACTACCGGGTCGCCCCCCGTATCTCACAAATGATGGGGACTCCCGGGGAACAACCACGCTCCGTAAGATGCTCGGCGTGGTTCGCTGGAGCGAACTGCGGTTCTTGGGGAAGCGATGGGGAGACGCAATGGACGCCGCACAGCAGGAAGCCACCGCAAGAGCGCGGGAACTGCAGCGGAACTGGTACGGGGAGCCGCTGGGGGCGCTCTTCCGTAGGCTCATCGACGATCTTGGTCTCAACCAGGCCCGTCTCGCGGGGGTGCTGGGGCTGTCCGCGCCGATGCTGTCGCAGCTCATGAGCGGCCAGCGGGCGAAGATCGGCAATCCCGCGGTGGTCCAGCGGGTACAGCTGCTGCAGGAGCTGGCGGGTCAGGTCGCGGACGGCAGCGTGAGCGCGGCCGAGGCCACGGAGCGCATGGACGAGATCAAGAAGTCGCAGGGGGGCTCGGTGCTGAGCAACACCACGCACACGACGAACAGTTCGGGCGCGCCCGCGGTCAAGCGCGTGGTGCGCGAGATCCAGTCGCTGCTGCGTTCGGTGGCGGCGGCCGGGGACATCATCGACGCGGCGGACGCGCTCTCCCCCACCCACCCGGAGCTGGCGGAGTTCCTCCGGGTGTACGGCGCCGGCCGCACCTCGGACGCGGTGGCGCACTACCAGTCCCACCAGAACTGATCGCGGGCCCGGCTGCCGAGGGGGCGGTGGCCGGGCGCCGAAGTGGCGCCAGGGGAGGAGCGACGCACGGTCATGGGTGAGGTCTTCGCCGGACGGTACGAGCTGGTCGACCCGATCGGTCGTGGCGGGGTCGGTGCCGTCTGGCGTGCCTGGGACCATCGCCGCCGACGCTACGTGGCCGCCAAGGTGCTCCAGCAGCGGGACGCGCACGCCCTGCTGCGGTTCGTACGGGAGCAGGCCCTGCGCATCGATCACCCCCATGTGCTCGCACCCGCCAGCTGGGCCGCCGACGACGACCAGGTCCTGTTCACCATGGACCTGGTCACGGGGGGTTCGCTCGTCCACCTGATCGGGGACTACGGCCCCCTGCCCGCCGGGTTCGTGTGCACCCTGGTCGACCAGCTCCTGGCGGGCCTGGCGGCGGTCCACGCGGAGGGCGTCGTGCACCGGGACATCAAGCCCGCCAACCTGCTGCTGGAGGCCACCGGGACGGGCCGGCCCCGGTTGCGGCTCTCCGACTTCGGGATCGCGATGCGGTTGGGCGAGCCCCGGCTGACGGAGACGAACCTCGTGGTGGGGACGCCCGGTTATCTCGCGCCGGAGCAGCTGATGGGGGCGGAGCCGGACTTCCCCGCCGATCTGTTCGCCGTGGGCCTGGTCGCCCTGTACCTGCTGGAGGGGGCCAAGCCGGACGCCAAGGCGCTGGTGCAGTACTTCGCCGAGCACGGGACGCCACCCGCGCCGCAGGGCATCCCCGAGCCGCTGTGGCAGGTCGTCGCGACGCTGGTGCAGCCGGACCCGGAGGCGAGGTTCCGCACGGCGACCGGGGCGCGCAAGGCGCTGGCCTCCGCCTCGGAGCTGCTGCCGGAACCCGGGCCCGACGACGAGCTGATCGAGATCTTCGACCAAGTCGGGCCGCTGCCCTCGGGGTTCGGCCCCGCCGGGCCACTCGTACGGGCGTCCGGCGTGGACAGCACCCCGACGGACCCGCGACGGATCTCCGCCCCGGCCGGCACCCCGTCGTCCCCGGGCCGGCCACCGGCACCCCCGAACGGCACCCCACCCACCCTCGACCGGCCACCGGCACCCCCGAACGGCACCCCACCGCTCCCGGAGCACGCGCCGACGGGCTCAGCGTCGATGGGCTCGGCGCCGACGGGTACCGACGCCGCCTCGGGCCGCACTCCGCCCGACCCGGCGGAAATCCCCCTCGCCCCCGGTCTGTCACCACCCGTCCCGGGCGACGCGCCGTCGGCATCGTCCGGTGGGGCCGCGCGGCCCGCCGCCATGTCGGAGACCGGCAGTTTCCGCCTGCCACCCCCGCAGGCGACCCTCACCTCCCCGTCGTCACCCGCCCCCAGGCCCCAGCCTCAGCCCCACTCTCTCCCCCAGCCCCAGCCCCAGCCCCACCCTCTCGCTCATCCCCAGCCCCCAGCACCGTCGTCGGTCGGTCCCGACGGGCCGCGGTACGGGGCCGCCGCGTACCCGCCACCTCCCGCGTCGGCCACGACGCCGTCCTCGCCGCAGCGCGCCGACTCCCCGACCGCGTCGTACACCGCCCGGACCCCGCAGGCATCCCCACCCGCGCAGCACCGCGCGCGTCGTCGGAGGCGGCGCCGGCCCGGACCTCCGGCCAGGGTCGCGGTCCCGCTCCTGCTCCTCGCGCTGGTCTGCTACGCCGTGGGCTTCTGGGCGCTGAGCCGCCTGTGAGGACGGGCGTCCGCTAGGCCCTGCGCCGGGCCACCGCCGTCCACACGCCCAGGCCGACGAGCAGCAGACTGCCGGTACCGATCCCGCCGGCGGCGACCGCCTTCATGGCGAGGCCGTCGCCGTCCGCGGCCCCGCCTTCCGCGGGCCCGTTCTCCGGGGCTGCCACCCGGTCCTGGGCAGACACCTCGAAGACGCCCCCCGGCCGGGACTCCCCCGCGTACTGCGGCCCGGCCCGCCCCGCCCCGCTGAGCCGCACCCGCAGGGTCAGCCCGAAGGGGCCCTCGCCGAAGTCGTCGGCGACCTGCGCCGCGAGGTGCACCACGAGGTAGTACGCGCCGGCGAAGCGCATCCCGGCGACCTGCCCGTCGGGGGCGTACCGGTTGGCGTGGTCCACCGGAGGCAGCGGAGCGAGCCCGACGGTCGTCCGGCGCCCGGCGTACCCCTTGGCGGCGTCGTCGACCTCGCCGCGCACCGGGTTGTGCAGGGCCAGGTGCAGGGCGCCGGTGGCGTAGCCGGAGGTGTCGCCGGAGCCGTCGAGTTCGGCGGTCGCGTGCACGCGGCGGCCCCAGTCGACCGGCACCTCGTAGAAGAGGGTCTGTCCCGGTCGGATGTCGTCGCGCCACACTCCCTGACCGACCGGGGTGGCGTGGGCGAACCCCTGGCCGCCCGGACGGCGTTGCGGCTCACCGGCGAGGGGCTCGGGTGTGGCGGAGTCCCAGGGCGCGGGTGTGGTGGGCGCGTCGGCCCCCGCGGGGCGCGGTTCGGTGACGGCGGCCAGTTCCAGGTCCCAGGCCCGGGGCGGGGAGTCCTGGGGCCTGGTCCGCTCGACGGTGACGTAGTAGGTGCCGGACTCCTGGCAGCGGGTCGCGCCGGGGACGATCTCGCGTCTGCTCCAGGCCGTGACCGGGCGGGGACTGTGGGCGGCGCCGAAGGTGGCAGTGTCGGTGGAGCAGGAGTTGCCGTCGGCGTCCCACAGCCGGACGCGGATGCCGTCCACGGCGGTGACCTCCCCGGCGGAGCCGGGTACGGCGGTGACGGTTATGTAGGTGTCGGAGGAGGCGTCGAGTTCGACGCGGTAAGAGAGGACACCGTCTCTCGGCAGGGAGCTGCGGTACGTGGCGCCGGGCTCCAGCGCGGCGGCGTCCGCGGTGCCGTTCGCGCCCTCGATCCGCCGGGCGTCCCCGGCGAAGGCGTAGTCGGCGGGCTCATCGGCCGCGAGGGCCGGACCGCCGAGCAGTGCGGCGGTCGAGGCCAGTACGGCGGTCAGGGCGGCCGACCGCACCGGTCCCGGCACCCGACGCGTCGTCGGGGGCGCATGCCGCCGGGCCTGCCCCGACCCGGCACGGCGCCGCGCCGTACCCCACCGTCCCACCATCCGCCACCCCTCGCGCTCACCGGCGCCGCCGCCGTCCGGACCGGACCCTGGCCCATCCTGCCGCGCGACCCCCTGCCCCCGCGCCCCCGCACGGAATCCGGGCAACACAAAACCCCGACCGCAGGGCGGCCGGGGTCTGCTCAGAACCGGATGTCGGTCGTACTCACGAACCCGTGGGCACGGAGTCAGTCGCCTCCGTCCACAGATCCTGCTCGGCGCGATCCGCCTGGATCTGGCGGTACACGAGGAGCCCGCCGATGGCGGCCAGTGCGACCAGGAGAAGCTTCTTCACCGCGCGACCTCGTCTTTCCTTGACGTAGGGGACCTCTGGCGCCCGACTATACACACCGGCCGATACCGATCGGTGACCTGTGCCGACGGCCAACTTCCCACCCCCGCGGCCCGATACGGACGGACGAAACCGTTCCGATCGAAGGGTGATCACACCTCCACGGAGGGTGACCATTTGTCCCGCTCCCTCCCGCATGGAGACCTTTTCCGACCCCTTGCGGCCATCCGGGTGGTGTTCATCTGAACATCGCCGCGCCACGTGTGGAGGTCCACCACTTCGCGGTCCGCATACACATCATGAGGAAAGTACGCAAATCGCCCAACCCGAAAGTGAGGGGTTATGGCCCGGAACAAGGTCATGACGCTGTGGACCACCATCGTCACCGCCTTCCTCGCGCTGTGCACGGCGCTCGGACTCATCACGACGACCGCCTCGGCGGCCGTACCGCAGACCCGAACGCACAGCAACAGCGAGAGCGTCTCCCCCGAGGCGGCACCCGCGGCGGCGGCCCCCTGGTCCGGGTCACGTACCGGCTCCCTGCCCCCCACGATGAAACAGCGCATCCACGCCGAGGCCCACGGCAAGGCGCCCAGCTGCCGGCACCGCCCGCTCACCGACGCCGCCTCGGCCACCGGCCTCCTGTGCGACGACGACACGGCCGAGACCCCGGCCCAGCACACCGCGCCCCTCCAGCGCTGAGCGACCCCGCGCGCGCCCGGACCCCGGCGCGCCCCCGACACCGACGTCACGGCGATCTGCGTACAGCACCGCACGCGAGAAACGGCCCGGCCGCTCGACAGAGCAGCCGGGCCGCCGCCGTGTGCGGGGGCGGCCCCGGTCGTCGCCCCGGTGCGGCGGCGGCCCTGCTCGTCGTCCCCGGTGCGAGGGCGGCCGCGGCCGCCGTCCCGTGCGCCGGGGCCCCTTCCCGCCGGGGCGCACCCGGGGAGCCGTAGCCTGGAGCCGCACCAGGACCCAGCCCGACGACGAAGAGGTGGTGAGGGCCGGCGTGAGCAGGCACGTCGTCATCGTCACGGCCGTCCACGGCCCCTCGGCCCCCTTCCTCGCCGAGGCCCACGCGTCCCTGCGCGCGCAGGAGTTGCCCGCCGGATGGGACTGGCGCTGGGTCATCCAGGAGGACGGGCGGACGGACGACGTACGGCCCCACGTGCCCGACGACCCGCGCGTCGTCTTCCGGCAGGGACGGCCGGAACGCCAGGGCGGCCCCGGAGTCGCGCGCACCATCGCCCTGTCCCACGCGGACGGCGAGTACGTGAAGATCCTGGACGCCGACGACCAGCTCACCCCTGGCTCCCTGGCCCGGGACCTGACCGCTCTGGAGGCCGACCCGACCCTCGGGTGGGCCACCTCCCGGGCCCTGGACCTGCTGCCGGACGGCTCGACGGCCGGTTTCCCGGGCGACCCGGAGCACGGGCCGATCGAGCCCGGCGAGGTGCTCGACCACTGGAAGGCGAACGACTTCCGTTCCCAGGTCCACCCGGCGACACTCCTGGTACGGCGCGACCTGCTGCTCGCGCTCGGCGGCTGGATGGCCCTGCCCGCGTCCGAGGACACCGGTCTGCTGCTGGCGCTCAACTGCGTCAGCCGGGGCTGGTTCTCCGCCGAGGTGGGCCTCCTCTACCGCAAGTGGCAGGGGCAGGTCACCGGTCAGGCGTCCCACGTGGACCCCGCCGAGCGGGCTGCCCGGATGGCGGTCGTCGAGGCCAGGGCACTGGCGCTGGCCTCCTCCGGATGGAGCTTCCCGCCCGGAGCCGGCGGCCCGCGCGAGCGTCCCTGAACCGGGCGGAGCGGTGAGCGGGCCCGCGGTTCAGGGGAGCGTCTCGGCGTCCACCCGCGAGAAGATCAGGTCGCTCTCCCCGGTCACGGGGCCGCGCAGACGGACCGGCACACCGGGCGCACCGCTCAGGGCCGGGGGATAGCTCCCGGGCGCGTAGTCGTTGGCCATCCGGTACACGTGGAAGCCCGCGTCGCGCATCACCGCCAGCAGTTCCTCGACGGAGTCCCCGAGCCGCGCCATCCGCTCGGGCGTCACCTCGACGCCGATCTCCGCGTCGGGCCGCAGCGCGCCGAGCATCGGCGCCATCCCGCGGACGACGCTCCCCTCCGCGCCCTCGACGTCGATCTTGATCACCCGGGCGTGCGCGATCTCGGCCGGGTCGAGGAGTTCCGGCAGCGGCCGGGCCTCGATCTCGAAGGTCGACTCCGCCGGGCCGTCGTAGGGGACGATGCTGTTCGCGCCCATGTTGCGCGAGCTGGCGAGCACGAAGGTCAGCGTCCGACGGCTGTCCGACACGGCGGCGTTGACCGCGCGGATGTTCCGGCGGCCGTTGAGCCGGGCGTGCCGCACCAGCCGGTGGTGGACGTCGGGGGAGGCCTCGATCGCGACGACCCGGCCCTCGTCGCCGACGAGCCGGGCGGCCAGGACGCTGAACACCCCGATGTTGGCCCCCACGTCGACGAAGGTGTCCCCCGGCCGCAACCGGCGCCGCAGCCAGGCCGTCATGTGCGGCTCCCAGACGCCGAACAGGTACAGGTACCGCTGGATGAGGTCCTCAGTGTCCACGGTGAACAGGTCGCCGGAACGGACCCTGACGACCCGTCGGCGCGGGTGGTCGCGCAGCCGGGGGTTCAGCCAGCGGGCGGCGAGCGCCGCCTTGCCCCACCCTCCGGGCGCGCCGCGCACATAGCGGCTGCCGAGCGTCACCAGCGCCTCCGGCGCGCGCATCCCCGGTCCTCCCGCGCTCCTCAGTCCGTCCCCGTCACGGTGATCGCGGCGGCCGGGCACCCCTCGGCCGCCTCCCGCACCCGCGGCGCGTCGACATCGTGCTCACGGCCCGGTATCACGGCGCCCAACCCACCCACCTGGGTGAAGACGGTCGGTGCCCGGTGCACGCAGTCTCCGGAGCCATAGCACTGCTCGGGGTCGACGGAGATCCTCATACGTACTCCAGCGGCGGTCGGCTGCGGAACCTACAGGACGTGCCTGCCCGCGGACCGGCGCACTGAACCCGCCTCGCGCGCACCTGCGTTGAACCGGCCGGCCTCGCGCGCGTGACCGCGGCCGCCCGCGGGGCGTCGGTGCGGGAGGCGGTGCCCGGCGGTTCACGGTCGAGGCTCGGCGCGTGATCCGCCGCCCCGCCCGCACGGCAGCCGTCCACGGGGGACCGACCGCCGCCGCCCGCCACGGTCCCCGGCGCCCGCCGGCATGATCGGGCACCGGTCCCTCCCCTCGTGGGGACCGGTGCCGGACCATGCCGGCGGCGTGCTGCGCGGATTGGACCGGGACGGGGCCGGGCAGATGAAAGCCGACCGAAGCTGACCGAGAACATGCGGCCGCACCGGATGGCTCTCCGGGCGCTGGGCCGCTGACCTGTCCGGGCGCCGGGCGGCCGCCTCGCCACTGCGACGCGATCCTGCCAGTCGAGGCCGCCGAAGAGGAGGTGGTGGTGCCGCAACGATGACGTAACCGCAGGTCAGACATATAGAGTGAGTTTTCCGGTCCGGACGTCCAGGTGCGGAGGAAGTGAGGAGTGAACGCCGCGGGTTTCGACTCAGGGGCACGCACGGCCTTCGCCGAACGTCTCGCACTGCTGTACAAGGAGGCCGGCAACCCTCCCCTCAAACGCGTCTCCGAAGCAGTCGTCCGGCTCGAGCGGGTCGACGAACGCGGGCGCCCCGTACGGGTGTCCGCGCAGCGGATCAGCGACTGGCGGCGGGCCAGGAACGTACCGGCCCAGTTCCCCGCCCTCGCGGCGGTCCTGCACGTCCTCATACCCCAGGCACGGCGCGCACGGCCGGTACCGGTCTCCGCCGGCCTGTACGACCTGGCCCAGTGGCAGCGCCTGTGGGAGCGGGCGGTGGCCGACCCGACCGGCGAACGCCCGGCGCCGTCCGATCCGGACGAGGAGCACCCGGCGGCCGACGCCGGCCCCGCCCCGGGCGGGGTCTGCCCCTACCGCGGACTGGCCGCCTACCGGCAGGAGGACGCCGGCTGGTTCTTCGGGCGGGAGCGGAGCACGAACGCCCTCGTCACCCAGCTCCGCGCCACCGAGGCCACGGGCGGCCTGGTCATGCTCGTGGGTGCCTCGGGGGCGGGGAAGTCCTCGCTGCTGAACGCCGGACTGGTGCCCGCCGTGCGCGACGGCGCGCTGGACGGGGGGAGCGGCCCCCGCAGGCAGGTGCTCCAGCTCGTACCGGGAGGTGATCCGCTCGGTGAGCTGATCCGCCGGATACCCGGGCTCGCGTCCGTCGTGGCCGCGACGGAGGAGCCCTCGGCACAGGGCGCGGCAGTGGGCGGTCATGTGGCGCGGGCCCATGTGGCGCGGGCCCATGTGGCGCGGGCCCATGTGGCGCGAGGCCATGCGATGCGGGACCGCTCCACACCGGACCGCTCCACACCCGACCGCCCCAGACCAGATCACCCCACACCCGACCGCTCCACACCAGATCACCCGACACCGGACCGCCCCACACCGGACCGCTCCGCGCCCGACCGCTCCGCGCCGTACCGGCCGGCCGAGGCCCCCGCCGCACACGGGCCGCCCGGCACCCCGGAGTTCGCTCGTGCGGCGCGGGAGGCCGTCTCGGCATGGGCCGGCGACAGCACGACGTCGTCGTCCGCCCGCCCGGTCGTCATCGTGGACCAGTTCGAGGAGATCTTCACCCTCTGCGCCGAGGAATCGAACCGGCGCCTCTTCGTCCAGCTTCTCCAGGCCGCCTGCACCCCCGCAGGCCCCGACGACCCGGCACCCGTGCTCGTGGCCCTCGGAGTGCGCGCCGACTTCTACGAGCAGTGCCTGCGCTACCCCGAACTGGCCGACGCGCTCCAGCACCGGCACATGGTGCTCGGGCCGCTGACCACCACGGAGCTGCGCGAGGCGGTGACCGGCCCGGCCAAGGCCGTGGGCATGGAACTCGAACCCGGACTGGCGGAACTGATCGTCCGTGAGGTCAGCAGCGACAGCCCCCGCGGCGCCCACGACGCGGGCGTGCTGCCGCTGCTCTCCCACGCCCTGCTCGCCACCTGGCAGCGGCGCAAGGCGGGCCGGCTGACCCTGGCCGGCTACCGCGCGGCCGGCGGCATCCAGGGAGCGGTGGCGGCGACCGCCGAGCGGGCCTGGTCCGGCCTGGACCCGGCCGCACGCACGGCCGCGCGACTGCTCCTGCTGAGACTGGTCCGGGTGAGCGAGGACACCCAGGCCACCCGCAGGCGGGGCACGCGGCGCCGGCTCGCGCAGGAGTCCAGGGACCCCGGCAAGACCGAGGAGTCACTCGAAGCGCTGGTACGGGCCCGGCTGGTGACACTCGACGCGGACACCGTGGAGATCACCCACGAGGCGCTGCTGCACGCCTGGCCGCGGCTGCGCGACTGGATCGACGAGGGCCGGGCCGACAACCTGCTGCGCCAGCGGCTGGAGGAGGACGGCCGGGCCTGGGAGGAGTCGGAGCGGGACTCCTCCCTGCTCTACCGCGGCTCCCGGCTGGAGCAGGCCCGCGGCTGGGCGGAGTCGGCGGGCGACACCCTCCTCACCCGCAGCGCCGTGGAGTTCCTGGCCGCGGCGGTCAGGCTGCGCCGGCGCACCGTCCTGATCAGCCGCGCCGCGGTGGCGTCGCTGGTCGTCCTGGCGCTGCTCGCGGTCGGTTCCGCGGTGATCGCCTGGCAGCAGCGCAATGACGCGGTCTTCGGCCAGGTGGTCGCCGAGGCGGACCAGGTCCAGTACACGGACCCCTCGCTGTCGGCCCAGCTCGACCTGGCGGCGCACCGCCTGCGACCGGACGACGAGAACGTACGGAACCGGCTGATCTCGATCGTGAACGCGCCGCTGGCCACACCGCTCCTCGGCCACACCGGCGCCGTCTACCTCACCTCCTTCAGCCCCGACGGCCGGCTCCTGGCGACGGCCAGCTACGACCGGACCGTACGGCTGTGGGACGTGTCGGACGCCGCTCGCCCCGAACCGCTGGGCGCTCCCCTCACCGGCCACACCAGCTGGGTGAGCGCCGCGGTGTTCAGCCCGGACGGGCGCACCCTGGCCAGCGCCTCGGACGACGGCACCATCCGGCTGTGGGACGTGAGCGACCCCGCCCGCCCACGCCCGCTCGGCGCCCCCGTACCCGGCCGCGGCGGCACCGTCTACCTGCTCGCCTTCGGACCGGACGGGCACACCCTGGCCTCCGCCCACGACGACCGCACCGTCCGCCTGTGGAACGTGGCCGACCCGGGCCGCCCCGAGAAGCTCGGTACGCTGACCGGCCCCACCGCGGCGGTGCGCTCGGTGGCGTTCAGCCCCGACGGACGCACCCTGGCGGCCGGCGGCGACGACGACACCGTCCGGCTCTGGGACGTGGCCGACCCGCGCGCGGCCACACCGGTCGGCCGGCCCCTGACCGGCCACACCGACCTGGTGCACTCCGTCGCCTTCAGCCCCGACGGACGCACCCTGGCCAGCGGCAGCGCGGACGACACCGTCCGGCTCTGGAACGTGGCCGACCCCCGCGACGCCGCCCGGATCGGCTCCCCGCTGACCGGGCACACCGGGCCCGTCTGGTCGGTGGCCTTCAGCCCCGACGGCGACACGCTCGCCGCGAGCAGCGCGGACAGCACGGCGCGCCTGTGGAACGTCAGCGACCCGGCCCACCCCTCGCAGGTCGGCGTGCCCCTGTCGGGAAGCAGCGGCGAGATGTACGCCCTGAGCTTCAGTCCGGACGGCCGCACGCTCGCCACCGGCAGCGGCGACAGCAAGGTCCGGCTCTGGTCCATCCCGACGTCGGACGTGCCCGGCCGCACCGGGGCGTTCCGCCCGGACGGCCACGTGCTGGCCACGGCGGCCCGCGACGGTCGGGTCCGGCTGTGGAACGTGTCGGACCCCGGCCGGCCCAGGTCCCTGAGCGCCCCCTTCCGTCCCGCGGAGGGCGACGTGCGGTCGCTGGTGTTCTCCCCGGACGGCGGTACCCTCGCGGTGCTGACGGGCAGCCGCGCGATGCAGCTGTGGGACGTCTCCGACACCGCCCGGCCCACCGCGCACGGCCCACCCGTGAAACTGCGCACCCGCTACGCCGGTCCCGACACCCTGGCCTTCGCCCCGGACGGCGACACGCTGGCCACGGCCTACGACGACCGCACGATCCAGTTGTGGAACACGGCCGACCCGTCCCGCCCCCGCCCGCTCGGCAAGCCGCTCGCCGGCCACACGGGGTACGTCAACACCCTCGCCTTCAGCCCGGACGGGCGCACTCTCGCCAGCGGCGGCGCGGACGACACCGTCCGGTTCTGGGACGTCGGCGGCCCCGCGCCCGCCGCCCGCCCCGGCTCCCCGCGCACCGGCCACCTCGGTCCCGTCAACGTCCTGGCCTACAGTCCCGACGGCCGTACGCTGGCCAGCGGCAGCGACGACGGCACGGTCCGGCTCTGGAACACCACCGACCCCTCCGGCGCGCCCCGGCCCGACTCCACCCTCTCCGGCCACACCGACTCGGTGGTGTCACTGACGTTCAGCAAGGACGGCGACACCCTGGTCAGCGGCGCCAACGACAACACCGTCCGCCTCTGGGACGTCGGCACGCCCGCCGAGGCCGCCCCCATCGGGGAGTCGATGAGCCCCAACGCCCAGACGGGCACCTTCCTGTCCTTCAGCCCCCTGAGTCACATGCTCGGCATCTCCAGCGGCACGGACACCGTACGGCTGTGGAACCTGGACGTGGACGACGCCATCGACCGCATCTGCTCCTCCACCCGGGGCGTGCTCACCGAGGAGAAGTGGCACGAACACCTGCCCCGCCTCTCCTATGAGCAACCCTGCGACCGATGAAGCGGCCCCCGCCCCCACAGCGAGGCCCCCGATCCGAGGCCCCCGCCGGCCCACGCCCGCACATGCCGAAGGCCCCCAGCCGTATCGACTGGGGGCCTTCGTGCTGGTGGGGCTAACAGGATTTGAACCTGTGGCCTCATCCTTATCAGGGATGCGCTCTAACCAACTGAGCTATAGCCCCGCCGCGCTCTGCGGTGTATGTCCCGCGCGCTGACTCCTGAAGATTAGCGCACGAGGCGGGCAGTCCCAAAATCGGTTGGCGCGGGACCCGGGAGGGACGGTCACTCGTCCTCGGCGAGCGTCAGCTCCACCCCGCCGACGAAGCCGGCGGACAGGTTGTAGATGAACGCGCCCAGCGTGGCCAGAGCCGTGGCGAGGACGACGTCGATGACCGCGATGACCGTCGCGAACAGCAGCACGTTGGGCAGCGACAGGAAGGACTGCAGGTCGAAGCCGTTGGACTCGTTCGAGCCGGTCGCCTCGGAGATCGTGCCGCCGACGGTCGAGAAGACGCCCATGGCGTCCATCACCATCCACAGGACGGCGGACGCGACGATCGTGCAGATGCCGAGCGCGATGGAGAGCAGGAAGCTGACCTTCATCACCGACCACGGGTCCGCCTTCGAGACCCGCAGCCGCGCCTTGCGCACGCGGGGCGTGGTGCGGGCGCCGGTGCGGGGGCGGCGCACGGCTGCGGTCGCGTTGCCACCCTGCGTCTGGTAGGCCTGCGGCGGGTGGTACGGCCCGCCGGGCTGTTGGGGCTGCCGTTCTCCCGGCAGCGGCGAGGCCGCCGCTTGAGTCTGCTGGCCTCGGGTGTCCGTCACAGTTCCCCCCTGGGATCCATGCGTTGTGGACGGGCTCGCCGAGTGCGAATCGGTCGTGCCGTCGTCGATCTTGCGCAGCTGAGTGGTGTGCGGATCGGTCGCACGCGCGGCGGAGCCACGGCCGCCGCCGCCCGTTTCCGTACCCCTGGAGGTACCGGCCGACCCGGCGCCCGTGGCTCCGCTCACGATGACTCTCTCCTCGTGCTACTCGTCCGAGGGCGCCTCACCCTCGTCCGTGCCGGTGGTCGCGGCACCCTCGGCGGTCTCGTCGACGACCACATCGCCGTCGACCTCCTCCGCCTCGCGTCCCGCCTCGGCGTTGCGTGCGATGCCGACGACGGCATCGCGCTTGCCCAGATTGATCAGTTGGACGCCCATGGTGTCACGGCCCGTCTCCCTGACCCCGCTGACTCGCGTACGAATCACACCGCCCGAGAGGGTGATGGCGAGGATCTCGTCGTGCTCCTCGACCACCAGCGCACCCACGAGCGATCCGCGGTCCTCGACGATCTTGGCGGCCTTGATGCCGAGGCCGCCGCGGCCCTGGACGCGGTACTCGTCGACGGAGGTCCGCTTCGCGTAACCGCCGTCGGTGGCAGTGAACACGAACGTACCGGCTCGAACAACATTCATCGAGAGCAGCTCGTCCCCTTCGCGGAAACTCATGCCCTTGACGCCCGAGGTGGCACGGCCCATCGGACGCAGTGTGTCGTCCGAGGCGGTGAACCTGATCGACTGCGCCTTCCTGCTGATCAGCAGCAGATCGTCCTCGGCCGACACGAGTTCGGCTCCGATCAGTTCGTCGTCGGATCCGTCCTCCTGCTCGCGCAGGTTGATGGCGATCACGCCGCCGGAGCGCGGTGAGTCGTAGTCCTTCAGCGGTGTCTTCTTCACCAGGCCGGCCTTGGTGGCCAGGACCAGGTACGGAACCGCCTCGTAGTCGCGGATCGCGCGGATCTGGGCGATCGTCTCGTCCGGCTGGAAGGCCAGGAGGTTGGCCACGTGCTGGCCGCGCGCGTCCCGGCCGGCGTCGGGCAGCTCGTAGGCCTTCACCCGGTAGACGCGGCCCTTGTTGGTGAAGAACAGCAGCCAGTGGTGCGTGGTGGACACGAAGAAGTGGTTGACGATGTCGTCTTCCTTGAGCTTCGTGCCGCGCACCCCCTTGCCGCCGCGCTTCTGGGCGCGGTAGTCGTCGGTCTTGGTGCGCTTGATGTAGCCGCCCCGCGTGACCGTGACGACGATGTCCTCCTCGGCGATCAGGTCCTCGATGGACATGTCGCCCTCGTAGGGGATCAGCTTCGTCTTGCGGTCGTCGCCGTACTTCTCGACCAGCGCCGTCAGCTCCTCGCTGACGATGCCGCGCTGGCGGACGGGGGACGAGAGGATCTCGTTGTACTCGCGGATCTTGGCCTGGAGCTCGTCGTGCTCCTGGACGATCTTCTGCCGCTCCAGGGCCGCCAGCCGGCGGAGCTGCATCTCCAAGATCGCGTTGGCCTGGATCTCGTCGATCTCCAGGAGCTCCATCAGGCCGCCGCGCGCGATCTCGACGGTGTCGCTGCGCCGGATCAGCGCGATGACCTCGTCGATGGCGTCCAGGGCCTTGAGCAGGCCGCGCAGGATGTGCGCCCGCTCCTCGGCCTTGCGCAGCCGGAACTTGGTCCGCCGAACGATGACCTCGATCTGGTGGTTCACCCAGTGGCGGATGAACGCGTCCAGGGAGAGGGTGCGCGGCACCCCGTCCACCAGGGCCAGCATGTTGGCGCTGAAGTTGGACTGCAGGTCGGTGTGCTTGTACAGGTTGTTCAGGACGACCTTGGCGACCGCGTCCCGCTTCAGCACGATGACCAGGCGCTGACCGGTGCGCGAGGAGGTCTCGTCACGGACGTCGGCGATGCCGCCGACCTTGCCGTCCTTCACCAGGTCGGCGATCTTCTGCGCGAGGTTGTCCGGGTTGGTCTGGTACGGCAGCTCCGTGACCACCAGGCACTGGCGGTTCTGGATCTCCTCGACCTCGACGACCGCGCGCATGGTGATCGAGCCGCGCCCGGTGCGGTACGCCTCCTCGATGCCCTTGCGGCCCACCACCAGGGCGCCGGTCGGGAAGTCCGGGCCCTTGATGCGCTCGATGAGCGCGTCCAGCAGCTCCTCGTGCGAGGCCTCGTAGTTCTCCAGGTACCACTGGGCGCCGGCCGCGACCTCGCGCAGGTTGTGCGGCGGGATGTTGGTCGCCATGCCGACCGCGATACCGGCCGAGCCGTTGATCAGCAGGTTCGGGAAGCGGGCCGGCAGGACGGTCGGCTCCTGGGAGCGGCCGTCGTAGTTGTCCGTGAAGTCGACGGTCTCCTCGTCGATGTCGCGGACCATCTCCATCGACAGCGGCGCCATCTTGCACTCGGTGTAGCGCATGGCCGCCGCCGGGTCGTTGCCCGGCGAGCCGAAGTTGCCGTTGGAGTCGACGAGCGGCATGCGCATCGACCACGGCTGGGCGAGGCGCACCAGGGCGTCGTAGATGGAGCTGTCGCCGTGCGGGTGGTAGTTGCCCATGACGTCGCCGACGACGCGCGCGCACTTGTAGAAGCCGCGCTCGGGGCGGTAGCCGCCGTCGTACATGGCGTACAGCACGCGCCGGTGGACGGGCTTGAGGCCGTCGCGGACGTCGGGCAGCGCACGCGAGACGATGACGGACATCGCGTAGTCGAGGTAGGAGCGCTGCATCTCCGTCTCGAGCCCGACGGGCTCGACGCGCATGGCCAGGGCGTCACCCTCGGGCGGCGTCACAGGAGTGTTCTCGTCGGTCATTGCTGGTGAAGGTCCTTCCTGGTGCGGTCAGCTGAGACCGACTCAGATGTCGAGGAAGCGGACGTCCTTGGCGTTGCGCTGGATGAACGCGCGCCGGGCCTCGACGTCCTCGCCCATCAGTACCGAGAACAGGTCGTCGGCCTGCGCGGCGTCGTCGAGGGTGACCTGGCCGAGCACGCGGTGCTCCTGGTCCATGGTCGTGACGCGCAGCTCCTCGGCGTTCATCTCGCCGAGGCCCTTGAAGCGCTGCACGGAGTCCTCGCGGATGCGCTTGCCGGCGTTGCGTCCCAGCTCGATCAGGGCGTCGCGCTCGCGGTCGGAGTACGCGTACTCGAAGTCGTCCCGGCCCCACTTGATCTTGTAGAGCGGCGGGCGGGAGAGGTACACGTGCCCGGCCTCGACCAGCGGCCGCATGAAGCGGAACAGGAAGGTCAGCAGCAGGGTGCTGATGTGCTGGCCGTCGACGTCGGCGTCCGCCATCAAAATGATCTTGTGATAGCGGAGCTTCTCGATGTCGAAGTCCTCGTGCACACCCGTGCCGAACGCGGAGATCATCGCCTGGATCTCCTGGTTCTGCAGGATCCGGTCGATGCGCGCCTTCTCGACGTTGAGGATCTTGCCGCGGATCGGGAGGATCGCCTGGTACTGCGGGTTCCGGCCGGACTTGGCGGAGCCGCCGGCGGAGTCGCCCTCGACGATGAAGATCTCGCACTTGGTCGGGTCGTTCGACTGGCAGTCGGAGAGCTTGCCCGGCAGGGACGCCGTCTCCAGCAGGCCCTTACGACGCGTCAGATCACGGGCCTTGCGGGCCGCCACGCGCGCGGTGGCCGCCTGGATGCCCTTGCGGATGATGTCCGCGGCCTCGTTCGGGTTCCGGTCGAGCCAGTCGGTGAGGTGCTCGTAGACCACGCGCTGGACGAAGGTCTTGACCTCCGTGTTGCCCAGCTTGGTCTTGGTCTGGCCCTCGAACTGCGGCTCGCTCAGCTTCACCGAGATGATCGCGGTCAGACCCTCGCGGATGTCGTCACCCGTGAGGTTGTCGTCCTTCTCCCGCAGCAGCCGCTTGTCGCGCGCGTACTTGTTGATCAGCGAGGTGAGCGCCGCGCGGAAGCCCTCTTCGTGCGTACCGCCCTCGTGCGTGTGGATGATGTTGGCGAAGGAGTACACCCCCTCGGTGTAACCGCCGTTCCACTGCATGGCGACCTCGAGGGAGAGGCTCTTCTCCTTGTCCTCGGCCTCCAGGTCGATCACGGTGGGGTGCACCAGCTCTCCCTTGCGGGAGTTCAGGTACTTCACGAAGTCGACGATGCCGCCCTCGTAGTGGTACGAGACGCTCTTGACCTCGTGCTTCTCGTCCTCGCCCGCCTCGTCCGCGCCGGCGGTGGCCTTCGCCGACTCGCGCTCGTCGGTGAGGTTGATCTTCAGGCCCTTGTTGAGGAAGGCCATCTCCTGGAAGCGCCGGGAGAGCGTCTCGAAGGAGTAGTCGGTGGTCTCGAAGATGTCCCCGTCGGCCCAGAAGGTGACCGACGTGCCGGTCTCCTCGATGGCCTCGTGCCGGGCGAGCGGCGCCGTGGGGACGCCCAGCTTGTACTCCTGCGTCCAGCGGTAGCCGTCGGTCCTGACCTCCACGGCGACCCGCGTGGAAAGGGCGTTGACGACGGAGACACCCACGCCGTGCAGACCGCCGGAGACCGCGTAGCCGCCGCCGCCGAACTTGCCGCCCGCGTGCAGCACGGTCAGCACGACCTCGACGGCGGGCTTGCCCTCGGAGGGGACGATGCCCACCGGGATGCCGCGGCCGTTGTCGACGACCCGGACGCCGCCGTCGGCGAGGATCGTGACGTCGATGGTGTCCGCGTGGCCGGCCAGCGCCTCGTCGACGGAGTTGTCCACGACCTCCTGCACCAGGTGGTGCAGGCCCCGTTCACCGGTCGAGCCGATGTACATACCGGGTCGCTTGCGGACCGCGTCCAGACCCTCGAGGACGGTGATGGCACTGGCGTCGTACGAGGTGGGAGCCTCGCCGGTCGAGGTGCTCACCGCGTCGTTCACGCCGGTGTCGGTGGACGGATTGTTCTCGTTGGGGTTGCCGGAATCGGCCACGAAGCGCCCTTTCTGGCACAGCACGAGCCGGGCTCGTCGGCGGATTGCCGGAGCGGCTGCGGCATGTTGCGTTGGTAAGCCTTGATCAGCGTTGCTCAGCTACTCCCGGACGGTCCCCACGTTCGGGGCGGGATTGTCTTCCATTCTACCGGTAGCACTGACACTGATGGGGGTTTGCCGGTACCTGAGTCCGCATGTGCCGCCCTGAACCGTGCTCGTCCGACTCCCGATATAGGGAAGGGGGCCTCAAGAGGCTCACGACGGCACTCAGCGCTTCGAGACGTCAACCCTTGGCTACTTGGGAGTCAGAACCCGATTCGCAACCGTGTGCGGTTGTACGACGAAGAGGGCGCCAACGGTTCACACCGACCGCTGACGCCCATTTATGTGAGGTACATCACCCACCCCTGACGGGGTGCCAGATCACCCGTAGGTGTCGCCCGGACCCTTGCTGCCCGGCGCGCGCAACGGGCCGTAACGGCGGCCCGGGCCCCCGGGACCGCCGGGTCCCAGCACCTTGATCACCCGTACCGAACCATGGCCCAGATCCTCGTTGAGCCGCGCCACCAGCGTCGGCGCGAGCAGCCTCAGGTTCGTCGCCCAGGCCGTCGAGTCGCAGCGGACGACCAGCACCCGCTCGTCCTCGTCGTACCGCTCCGGCACGCAGTGCTTGGCCACGTCCTCACCGACGATCTGCGGCCAGCGCCCCATCACCCCGCCGACCGCCGCCGGCGTCTCCCAGCCGCGCTCGGTGATCAGCCGGTTGATCGCCGACCCCAGCGCCATCGGGTCGCGGCCGTCCGCGCGCGCACCGGAGCGCAGACCGCCGCGCCGGGCCTGCTGCTTCTGCTGCGCCGCGTCCCCCCGCGCGCGTGCCGCCTCACGGGCCGCCCTGAGCGCCACGCGCGCGAGGTCGACGCCGGACGGCTCCGGCTGACCGGCGCTGTCACCGGAGGACTTCCCGGGTCCCGCTCCGTCCGCGCTCATACGCGCTCCACCGTGCCCTCGGCCACCGCGTACCGCGCCCCCGCCAGCACGTCCGGTACGTCGTCGTCGACCGCGGCCGTCACCAGTACCTGCTCGCCGGGCGCCACCAGCTCCGCCAGCCGCTCGCGGCGCCGCGCGTCCAGCTCGGCGAAGACGTCGTCGAGCACCAGCACCGGCTCGTTGCCCTCGGCGCGCAGCAGGTCGAACGAGGCCAGCCGCAGCGACAGCGCGTACGACCAGGACTCGCCGTGCGAGGCGTATCCCTTGGCGGGCAGCTCACCGAGCTTGAGCAGCAGGTCGTCCCGGTGCGGGCCCACCAGGGTGACGCCCCGCTCGATCTCCTGCTTGCGGGCCTCGGCCAGAGCGGCCATCAGCTGCTCGAAGAGGTCCTCGCGCGTGTGCGCCTCACCGGGCGCGGACGGCTTGTACTCCAGGGTGACGGGTCCGCCGCCCGGGGCCAGCTGTTCGTACGCCTTGTCGGCCAGCGGCTGCACGGTGGCGATCAGGTCCAGGCGCTGCGCGAGCAGCTCGGCACCCGCGCGCGCGAGGTGCTGGTCCCAGACGTCGAGTGTGGACAGGTCCATCGTGCGCCCGCCGTGCCGGCGCGCGAGCGCGGCCGACTTCAGCAGGGTGTTGCGCTGCTTGAGCACCCGGTCGTAGTCGGAGCGCACTCCGGCCATCCGCGGCGAGCGGGCGGTGATCAGCTCGTCGAGGAAGCGGCGCCGCTCCCCGGGGTCGCCCTTCACCAGCGCGAGGTCCTCCGGGGCGAACAGCACGGTGCGCACGATGCCGAGCACGTCACGGGGCCTGACCTGCGTGGACCTGTTGACACGGGCGCGGTTGGCCCGGCCCGGGTTCAGCTCCAGCTCGATCAGCTGCTGCCGCTCGCCCTGGCGGACCTGGGCGCGGATCACCGCACGCTCGGTGCCCATGCGGATTAGGGGGGCGTCGGAGGAGACGCGGTGGCTGCCGAGGGTGGCGAGATAGCCGACCGCCTCGACGAGGTTCGTCTTCCCCTGCCCGTTGGGGCCGACGAAGGCGGTGACGCCCGGGTCCAGGGGCACCTCGACCCGGGCGTACGAACGGAAGTCGGCCAGCGACAGATGCGTGACGTGCATGGTGGTGCGCCGACCTCCCAACCCTCGGGTGCTGCTTACTTCTTCTCGACCGCGTGACCGCCGAACTGGTTGCGCAGCGCGGCGATCATCTTCATCTGCGGCGAGTCGTCCTGCCGGGACGCGAACCGGGCGAACAGCGACGCCGTGATCGCCGGCAGCGGCACCGCGTTGTCGATCGCGGCCTCCACCGTCCAGCGTCCCTCACCGGAGTCCTGTGCGTAACCGCGCAGGTCACCGAGGTGCTCGTCCTCGTCGAGCGCGTTGACGGCCAGGTCCAGCAGCCAGGAACGGATCACCGTGCCCTCCTGCCAGGAGCGGAAGACCTCGCGGACGTTCTCCACGGAGTCGACCTTCTCCAGCAGCTCCCAGCCCTCGGCGTAGGCCTGCATCATCGCGTACTCGATGCCGTTGTGGACCATCTTCGCGAAGTGGCCCGCGCCGACCTTGCCGGCGTGCACGGAGCCGAAGTCGCCCTCCGGCTTGAGGGCGTCGAAGACCGGCTGCACCTTGGCGACGTTCTCCGCGTCGCCGCCGTACATCAGGGCGTAGCCGTTCTCCAGGCCCCACACGCCGCCGGAGACGCCGCAGTCGACGAAGCCTATGCCCTTGGCGGCCAGCTCCTCGGCGTGCTTCTCGTCGTCCGTCCAGCGGGAGTTCCCGCCGTCGACGACGACGTCGCCGGGCTCGAGCAGCTCGCCGAGGCGGTCGACGGTGGCCTGGGTGGCCTCGCCGGCCGGGACCATGACCCAGACCACGCGGGGGGCCTCCAGCTTGCCCACGAGCTCTTCCAGGCTGTGGACGTCGGCGAGGTCCGGATTGCGGTCGTATCCGACGACGGTGTGGCCCGCGCGGCGGATCCGCTCGCGCATGTTGCCGCCCATCTTGCCGAGGCCGACGAGACCGAGCTCCATCAGTTGCTTTCCTTAGGTGTGCGAGGGGGCGGGACGGCACGTCCTGAACCACCGGATGCGTGCCGCGGCACTTTCGTACCCGCGCCGAGCCTAAACCCGGACGTCCGTGCACAGTTGTGGGCGTACGCGCTCAGACGCACGCCCTCATCTGCGGTTTCGTCCCCAGGCTGTGGACGGTCCGGGGCCGCCCCTCGAAGTGTCGGCCGCTCAGCCGCTCAGCCGCACCGGCATGATCAGGTACTTGTAGGCCTCGTCCGCCTCGGCGTCCAGGGCGGGCTTGCCGCTGAGCAGCGCCGGCTTCGTGGACGTCGTGAAGGACAGCTGGGCCACCGGGGAGTCGATCGCGCTCAGGCCGTCCAGCAGGAACGTCGGGTTGAAGGCGATCGAGATGTCGTCGCCCTCCAGCTGCGCGTCGACCCTCTCCACAGCCTGTGCGTCGTCGCTGGAACCGGCCTCCAGGATCAGCACGCCCTGCTCGAAACTGAGTCGCACGGGGGTGTTGCGCTCCGCCACCAGGGCCACGCGCTTGACGGCCTCCACGAAGGGGGCGGTCTCGATCACCGCGACGCTGTTGAACTCCGTCGGGAACAGCGTCTTGTACTTCGGGAGGTCACCCTCCAGCAGACGCGTCGTGGTCCGGCGGCCCGCACCCTCGAAGCCGATCAGACCCTCGCCCGCACCGGAACCGGCCAGCGCGAGGATCACCTGGTCGCCGCTGGTCAGCGCCTTGGCGGTGTCCTGGAGCGTCTTGGCGGGCACCAGGGCGACCGCGGAGACCTCCGGGTTCTCCGGCTTCCACAGGAACTCGCGGACCGCGAAGCGGTAGCGGTCGGTGGAGGCCAGGGTGACCGAGTCGCCCTCGATCTCGATGCGCACACCGGTGAGCACGGGCAGCGTGTCGTCGCGGCCCGCGGCGATGGCGACCTGCTGCACGGCCGCGGCGAACACCTCGCCGGGGACGGTGCCCGTGGCCTCCGGCATCTGCGGCAGCGCCGGGTACTCCTCGACCGGCAGGGTGTGGAGGGTGAACCGCGAGGAACCGCAGACCACCGTCGCCCGTACACCGTCTGTGGAAATCTCCACCGGCCGGTTGGGGAGCGCGCGGGAGATGTCCGCGAGCAGGCGGCCGGAGACGAGGACCGTGCCCTCCTCCTCGACCTCCGCCTCCACCGAGACCCGCGCGGAGACCTCGTAGTCGAAGCTGGACAGGCTCAGCTGCCCCTCCTCGGCCTTCAGCAGCAGGCCCGCGAGGACCGGCGCCGGCGGACGGGCCGGAAGGCTGCGGGCCGCCCAGGCCACCGCCTCCGCGAGTACGTCGCGTTCCACCCGGATCTTCACTGTTGCCGCCTCCTGCTGTTGCCGGCGCTGCTCGCCCTGCCTGGCTTTCGTCGTCTGAGTCGGTGTCGTCGGTCCCCCTCGGGGGCAGAACACCGGGGACCAGTCTGACGCACCCCACTGACAGTAGGTGCCGTTCGGGGTCAAGTCGTGCCGAGGGGCGGTCGGGCCCGAGAGGCCGAGTTGTGCACAGGTCCCGCTTCGAAACGGATTCCGCACTCTCTCTAGTCGGGAGTAGTAGTAGGGCCTGTGGATACCGTGGATAACCTCGTTTCCCCAGGTCAGCGCAGGAATTTTGTCCACTGCCCCTGTGGGCTGAGCCGGTGGACAACCGGGCGCTTCTGTGGAGAACGGAAAGTTCTGCACACTCCGTGCACAGGGAACGGCGACTTCTCCCCAGACCCGTCCCCAGGTTTGCGCGTCTTTCCCACAGCCCCCTCCGGCACCTCGGTGTGACGCCTTTCACTCGACCCGGTGAGGAGGCGCGTCACGTTGCCGAACAGTGGACAGGCATGTGGAGAAGCGGGTGATCACTGGGGACAACCCGCTCCAGCCTGTGGGTTGCCCGTGGACAACTTGATGCACAGCCTGTGGATCATTTTTTTGTCCACAGCCTGTGGAGATCGTTCGTCCACGAATCCACAGGAGGATGACCTGCCCTGATCGTCTCCCACCACCCTGGCCTGTGGACAGGCTTGGGACAACTTCCCGGTCCCCAAGGTGTGGACGGGAAAAAGTCACCGAATCTGTGGAGGACGGCCGTAACCCGGCGAGTATTCGAACAGCCCGGCTGCGGCGGGAGCGGGCGGGGTGCGCCGCGGACGGGCGGGAGGAGCGGCCCAGGGGGGCAGGAGGCCGACCGGGGGTGCGCGGCGACGGTCCCCGGGCGCCGCGCGAGGCGGGGAGCGGGCGGGAGGGACGGGACAGGGCGCGCCGGAGGGCCGCGGGTGCCGGGCACCAAGGAGGCGCCCCCGGGTCTCCCCGGAGGCGCCTCATGGAGTGGGTGCGGGAACGCGTCGGCCCGCGGCCGTCAGCCGTTCTTGATGCGGTTGGTCAGCTCGGTCACCTGGTTGTAGATCGAGCGCCGCTCGGCCATCAGATTGCGGATCTTGCGGTCGGCGTGCATCACCGTGGTGTGGTCCCGTCCTCCGAACAGCGCGCCGATCTTCGGCAGCGAGAGGTCCGTCAGCTCACGGCACAGGTACATGGCGATCTGCCGGGCCGTCACCAGCGCGCGCCCGCGCGAGGTGCCGCACAGGTCCTCGACGGTGAGGCCGAAGTAGTCGGCGGTCGCGCCCATGATCGCCGTCGACGTGATCTCGGGGGCCGAGTCCTCACCGCCCGGGATCAGGTCCTTGAGGACGATCTCCGTCAGGCCCAGGTCGACCGGCTGCCGGTTGAGCGAGGCGAACGCCGTCACCCGGATCAGCGCGCCCTCCAGCTCGCGGATGTTGCGCGAGATCCGGGAGGCGATGAACTCCAGCACCTCCGGCGGGGCGTTGAGCTGCTCCTGCACCGCCTTCTTGCGCAGGATCGCGATGCGCGTCTCCAGCTCGGGCGGCTGGACGTCGGTGGTCAAACCCCACTCGAAGCGGTTCCGCAACCGGTCCTCCAGCGTCACCAGCTGCCTGGGCGGCCGGTCGGAGGAGAGCACGATCTGCTTGTTGGCGTTGTGGAGCGTGTTGAAGGTGTGGAAGAACTCCTCCTGCGTCGACTCCTTGTCCGCCAGGAACTGGATGTCGTCGACGAGCAGGATGTCCATCTCGCGGTAGCGCTTGCGGAAGCTGTCGCCCTTGCCGTCGCGGATGGAGTTGATGAACTCGTTGGTGAACTCCTCGGAGCTCACGTAGCGCACGCGCGTGCCGGGGTAGAGGCTGCGGGCGTAGTGCCCGATGGCGTGCAGGAGGTGGGTCTTGCCGAGTCCCGACTCCCCGTAGATGAACAGCGGGTTGTACGCCTTGGCGGGTGCCTCCGCGACCGCGACGGCCGCCGCGTGGGCGAAGCGGTTGGAGGCGCCGATGACGAAGGTGTCGAACAGGTACTTCGGGTTCAGCCGCGCGGTCGGCTCGCCCGGTCCGGTCGCCGGCGCGGGCTGTGCCGCCAGCGGGCCCGGGGCGCCGGTGGTGGGGCCGGGCCCGACGGGGCCGCCACGGTGCACGTGCCCCGTGGCCGAGGGCGGCTCCGGCAGGTCGCGGCGGGGCCTGCGCTGCTCGTAGTCGCCGCGCTGCTGCTCGTAGTCGCTCCGGGGCTGGTCGTAGTCGCCCCGGTCGTACTCCTTGCGCGGCTGGTCGTAGTCGCCGCGGTCGTAGTCCTTGCGCGGCTGGTCGTACTCACCGCGCTGCGCGTCGTACGGCGGGCGCTCCGGTGACTGCGCCCGGTAGTCCTGGGAGTACGGATCCTGCGGGTACGGCTCCTGGCCGTAGCCGTCCTGCGGCGGTGACGCGTAGGGGTCGCGCTCGGGGAAGCCGAGGCGCTGCTGCTGCCAGCCGTAGTCGTCGGGCTGCGCCGGACGAGGCCACGAGCCGGGCTCGGGGCGCTGGTACTCCTGCGGATAGGCGGGGCGGGCGGTGGGGAGCTGGTCGGCGCGGTGGCGGCCGTAGCCCTCGTACTCGTCGCGGCCGCCCTGGCCCGGGCCGGGGGCCGGAAGCTCGGGCTCCTCGTAGCGGGGCTGGGGCCGGGCGGGCGGCGCCTGCGGCGCAGGCGCCGCGGGCTCGCCCACGGTGTCGTCGACGGTGATCGCGATACGGATGGGCCGGCCGCACTCGCGGCTCAGCGTCTCACTGACGACGGGGGCGAGACGCCCCTCCAGTACGCCCTTGGCGAACTCGTTCGGTACCGCGAGCAGGGCGGTGTCGGCGACCAGCGCGAGGGGCTGGCAGCGCCGGATCCAGTGCTCGTCCTTCGACTCGACGCCCTTCCCGCGGCCCTCCCCGAGGAGTTGCTCCAGTACGCGTGGCCACACTGCGGCAAGATCGGCAGGTACGTCAGCCACAGGGCACGCTCTCTCACGAGTCCCTCGAAGGTGTGATCCGGGGACGGGTCGGGATGAAACTCGGGTGGGGCAGGGATAAGGGAACGAATCGGAGTTCAGCCACGGTAGTCAGCGCGGCCGGTAGGGTTCAAGTTGTTGTCCCCAGCCTGTGGACAAGTGTCTCCCGGTCACCGCTGGTTTGACCGAATGGCGCAGTCGCACGTACCGTAACCAGGTCGAGTTGTCGATGGCTGCTGCCGCCTGCCTCCGATGGGCACAGGTCACGTCAGGTGATCGAAAAGCGGTGCACTCGGGCGTAACGCGAGCTACTCGTGGGCGCACGGTGACAGCCAGGACGGCACCCCGCCAACCCCGATTCTTTCTGGAGCCCCCGAGTGAGCAAGCGCACCTTCCAGCCGAACAACCGTCGTCGCGCCAAGACCCACGGCTTCCGGCTGCGTATGCGCACCCGTGCCGGCCGCGCGATTCTCGCGACCCGCCGCAGCAAGGGTCGCGCCCGTCTGTCCGCCTGATCCCGGTCAGGTCATGACATCGTGCTGCCCACCGAGAACCGGCTGAGGCGGCGCGAGGACTTCGCGACCGCGGTACGACGAGGCCGCCGGGCCGGCCGTCCGGCCCTCGTCGTCCACCACCGAAGCGGTGCCACGGACCCGCACGCGCCTGGGGAGAGCGCTCCCCCGACACGTGCGGGTTTCGTCGTGAGCAAAGCTGTCGGTGGCGCGGTGGTGCGCAACAAGGTGAAGCGCAGGCTTCGCCATCTGATGCGCGACCGGATCGACCTGTTCCCCCCCGGTAGCCTGGTAGTCGTACGAGCGCTGCCCGGTGCGGGTGACGCCGACCATGCACAGCTGGCCCGAGACCTGGACGCCGCCATCGAGCGGCTCACGGGAGGGGGCGCGCGATGAAGTACCCGCTACTGGCTCTGATCAAGCTGTACCAGTGGACGATCAGTCCGCTACTGGGGCCGGTCTGCAAGTACTACCCGTCGTGCTCCCACTACGGCTACACGGCCATCGACCGGCACGGTGCCATCAAGGGCACGGCGCTCACCGCCTGGCGGATCCTGCGATGCAATCCGTGGTCGCCGGGCGGTGTGGACCATGTCCCGCAGCGCAAGCGCCCGCGGTGGCACGAAGCGCTGCGCGGCGCGTGGCGTGCACGCAAGGGCGGGCCCTCCGCCGCCGAACCGGCCATCGAAGGACAGGCTTCTCCCGCGAGTCCGCCCGGTCCTACGAGCCCGGCCGCAGAGACCCAGTCCCATGCCCAAGGAGCATGATTAGTGGACACGATTGCCAGCCTCTTCAGCTTCATCACGACACCTGTCTCCTGGGTCATCGTCCAGTTCCACAGCGTGTACGGCGCCATCTTCGGCCCTGACACGGGATGGGCCTGGGGCCTGTCCATCGTGTCCCTGGTGATTCTCATCCGCATCTGCCTGATCCCGCTCTTCGTGAAGCAGATCAAGGCGACGCGCGGCATGCAGACGCTCCAGCCGGAGATGAAGAAGATCCAGGAGCGCTACAAGAACGACAAGCAGCGCCAGTCCGAAGAGATGATGAAGCTGTACAAGGAGACGGGTACCAACCCGCTCTCCTCGTGCCTTCCCATCCTGGCGCAGTCGCCGTTCTTCTTCGCCCTGTACCACGTGCTCAACAGCATCGCGTCGAACGACACCATCGGTGTGATCAACGATCGCCTGCTGGAGAGCGCCCAGAAGGCCCACATCTTCGGCGCGCCGCTGGCCGCGAAGTTCACCGACGGCTCCTCCAAGGTGGAAGCCCTCGGGTCCTCGCTGACGGACGTCCGTGTCGTCACCGCGATCATGATCGTGCTGATGTCGGCGTCGCAGTTCTTCACGCAGCGCCAGCTGATGACCAAGAACGTCGACACCACCGTGAAGACGCCGTTCATGCAGCAGCAGAAGATGCTGATGTACGTCTTCCCGGTCATGTTCGCCGTCTTCGGCATCAACTTCCCCGTCGGTGTCCTCGTCTACTGGCTGACCACCAACGTGTGGACCATGGGCCAGCAGATGTACGTCATCCGCAACAACCCGACGCCGGGCTCCAAGGCCCAGGCCGCCTACCTGGAGCGCCTGCACAAGAGCGTCACCCAGAACGGCAAGACGCGCGGGCGTGGTGAACGGGCGATCGTGAAGGCCATCGTCGCCAAGGGCCGGGACCGCAACGAGTTCGAGCGCAAGTTCATCAACGGTCTGAACAAGGCGGGCCTGGCGGCCCAAACCGACGGCACCGTGGTGAAGAGCGACACCGCCGTCGCCGCCCAGACCGAGGACGGCACGACCGTGGGCACCGTCGGCACGCCGAAGCGCCAGCAGCCCAAGCGGCAGAGCAAGTCCCAGCGCCAGTCCACGAAGGCGGCCGGCGAAGCCGAGCCCAAGACCTCGCTGACCAAGTCGGACGAGCCGCGGGACGGCAAACAGGACACCAACCCCGCCGGTGCCGCCAAGAAGCCGGCTCAGAAGTCCGGTGGCGGTGGCCGCAGCAAGGCCCAGTCCGGACAGCGCAAGGGCCCGCAGCGGCCCAAGTCCCCGTCGAAGAAGTAAGAAGGAGTCCATCCCGTGACGGAAGGCACCACCTCCGCCGCCGCCGAGGGCGCAGACACCCTGACGCGCCTCGAGCAGGAGGGCGAGATCGCTGCGGACTACCTGGAGGGTCTGCTCGACATCGCCGACCTCGACGGCGACATCGACATGGACGTCGAGGCCGACCGTGCGTCCGTCTCGATCATCAGCGACACGAACAGCCGTGACCTGCTGAAGCTCGTCGGCCGGGACGGCGAGGTGCTGGAGGCCCTGCAGGAGCTCACGCGCCTGGCCGTGCACCGGGAGACCGGCGACCGCAGCCGTCTGATGCTCGACATCGCCGGCCACCGGGCCACGAAGCGCGCCGAGCTGTCCGAGCTGGGAGCCAAGGCCGCGGCCGAGGTCAGGAGCAGCGGCGAGTCCGTGCGCATGAAGCCCATGACGCCCTTCGAGCGCAAGGTCGTGCACGACGCGGTCAAGGCCGCGGGGCTGCGCAGCGAGTCCGAGGGCGAGGAGCCGGAGCGCTTCGTCGTCGTGCTTCCCGCCTGATCGGTCCTCACGTTCTCCGGCCCCGTCTGTTGCGCAGGCGGGGCCGAATTTTGTCAGCCTGATAGTTCTGGTGGTTCTGGTAGCGGCGACTGGTGCGCCGGTGTCGTACGGAAGGACGGTCCCCGTGACGGAGGCAGCGGAGCTCCCCCCTGCGCCCGACAAGGCACACGACGTGTTCGGCGATCGCTACGCGGACGCGGTCCGCTACGCGGAGCTGCTCGCCGAAGCGGGGGTGAAGCGTGGCCTGATCGGGCCACGCGAGGTTCCCCGCCTGTGGGAGCGGCATCTGCTGAACTGCGCGGTGCTTTCCGAGGTCGTGCCCGAGGGCGTCACGGTGTGTGACGTCGGTTCGGGTGCGGGCCTGCCTGGCATTCCGCTGGCGCTCGTACGGGACGACCTGAAGATCACCCTTCTGGAGCCCCTGCTGCGGCGCACGAACTTCCTGACGGAGGTCGTGGAGCTGCTGGGCCTGGACCATGTCACCGTCGTGCGCGGCCGGGCCGAGGAGGTCATGGGCAAGTTGCAGCCGGTGCACGTGGTGACGGCCCGCGCTGTTGCTCCGCTCGACCGCCTCGCCACCTGGGGAATCCCGCTGCTGCGCCCGTACGGCGAGATGCTCGCCCTCAAGGGCGACACGGCCGAGGAGGAGCTGAAGGCCTCGGCTGCGGCGCTGACCAAGCTGGGTGCGGTGGAGACGTCCATCCTGCAGGTGGGAGAAGGCGTCGTGGACCCCATGTCCACCGTGGTGCGGGTCGAGGTCGGGGAGAGCCCCGGAGGCGTGCGGTTCGCCGCCAAGCGGGCCAAGGCGGCCCGGACGGGACGCGCACGGCGGCGGCGCGGCTGAGCGCCGGAGTCGCTCAGGCTGCGATCAAGAGCATAGAGGCGTTGGTACGCCTCGATGGCCGCCTCTACTCCACACAGCCTGCCCGACACTGCCATGCCGGAGTGTCGCGACTGTTCGGCCTCAGCCACTGTGCATCGTGTTTCACGTGAAACGTCGCTCACTGCTGCACGGCATCATCAGTCGCGGCCGCGCTGCGGCCGATCCCCGCGACCGAAAGCCTCTCGGGTCGCTCGGAGAGGGTACGGAGTTGTCCACAGAGGTGGATTTCTCCACAGAAGACCAGGCCTCACTGGTTCATGACCCCGAAGACATGGGAGGCTCTGTTCATTGCGAGCCTGAAGTCGAGGAGAGTGAATCCTTGCGGTCCGACGCCAATATCGCGGGACCGATGACCGATCCGGTCCCCGGTCCCCGTACCGAGTCGATGGGGGCGGATGTTTCACGTGAAACACCGCCTCCGATGGACGACACTCCGATCGGTCGCGCTGCCCAGCTGGCGGTGGAGGCTCTGGGGCGCGCCGGCGAGGGCCTGCCGCGCCCGGAGCAGACCAGGGTCATGGTGGTCGCCAACCAGAAGGGCGGTGTGGGCAAGACGACGACGACCGTCAACCTTGCCGCGTCGCTGGCCCTGCACGGCGCCAGAGTCCTGGTCGTCGACCTCGACCCGCAGGGAAACGCCTCCACTGCGCTGGGTATCGACCACCATGCGGACGTCCCCTCCATCTACGACGTCCTGGTCGAGAGCAGGCCCCTTTCGGAGGTGGTCCAACCGGTTCCCGACGTCGAAGGCCTCTTCTGTGCCCCCGCCACGATCGATCTCGCCGGTGCGGAGATCGAGCTGGTGTCCTTGGTGGCACGAGAGAGCCGTCTGCAGCGGGCGATCCAGGCGTACGAGCAGCCGCTGGACTACATCCTCATCGACTGCCCGCCCTCCCTGGGCCTGCTGACGGTCAACGCGCTCGTGGCGGGCCAGGAAGTCCTGATCCCGATCCAGTGCGAGTACTACGCACTGGAAGGGCTGGGGCAGCTGCTGCGCAACGTCGACCTCGTCCGGGGCCATCTCAATCCCACCCTGCATGTCTCGACGATCCTGCTCACCATGTACGACGGCCGGACGCGGCTCGCGTCCCAGGTGGCCGACGAGGTGCGCAGCCACTTCGGTGAAGAGGTGCTGAGGACGAGCATTCCCCGCTCCGTTCGTATCTCCGAGGCCCCGAGCTATGGACAGACGGTACTGACCTACGATCCAGGATCGAGTGGTGCCCTCTCCTATCTGGAGGCGGCACGCGAGATCGCGTTGAAGGGTGTGGGCGTCAGCTATGAAGCGACGCACGCCCACATCGGTGCACAGAACGACCCGAGCATGGTGGAGGGGATCCAGTGAGTGAGCGACGGAGGGGGTTGGGCCGTGGTCTGGGCGCACTGATCCCCAACGCTCCGACGGAGAAGTCGGTGGCATCGGCGGCCCTGGGGAATGCGGCTTCCGTATCCCCGTCGGTGCCCCTGCTGCCGAGCGACCGTGGGGTGGCTGCGGCAAAGGTGGCCACGCTGCCGCCGGTTTCACGTGAAACGGAGGAGCCGTCGGTATGGGGCGCAATGGAAGCCCCCGCCCCCCCTCCGGGGGCTCACTTCGCTGAGATCCCGCTGGACGCCATCACGCCGAACCCGCATCAACCCCGTGTGGTCTTCGACAGCGATGCACTGGCCGAGCTGGTCACTTCCATCAAGGAAGTCGGTCTTCTCCAGCCTGTCGTCGTTCGGCCGGTGGGTCCGGAGCGCTACGAGCTCATCATGGGTGAGCGCCGCTGGCGGGCCTGCCGTGAGGCAGGACTGGAGGCGATCCCGGCGATCGTGCGTGCCACGGAGGACGAGAAGCTCCTCCTGGATGCGCTCCTGGAGAACCTGCACCGGGCCCAGCTGAACCCGCTGGAAGAGGCCGCAGCCTACGATCAGCTGCTCAAGGACTTCAACTGCACCCATGATCAGCTGGCCGACCGCATCGGCCGCTCTCGCCCGCAGGTCTCCAACACACTGCGGTTGCTGAAGCTCTCGCCGAAGGTTCAGAACCGGGTGGCCGCCGGGGTACTGTCCGCCGGCCACGCGCGGGCGCTGCTCTCCGTCGAGGACTCGGAGGAGCAGGAGCGGCTGGCGCATCGCATCGTGGCCGAAGGGCTGTCGGTGCGGGCGGTCGAGGAGATCGTCACCCTGATGGGTTCCCGTCCGCAGAAGCCGCAACGGGCGAAGGGCCCGAGGGCCGGCTCCCTCGTGTCCCCGGCACTCTCCGACCTGGCGACACGGCTCTCGGACCGTTTCGAGACACGGGTGAAGGTCGACCTGGGGCAGAAGAAGGGCAAGATCACCGTCGAGTTCGCCTCCATGGAGGACCTGGAGCGGATTCTGGGGAGCCTCGCTCCTGGTGAGGGCCCCGTGCTGCAGAAGGGGCTGCTGGAGGGCGAAGCCGAGGATCTCGACTCCTGAGGCTCGGGTAGGGGAACCCTGCCCAGCACTGCCCAGCGGGGCTCCTGCCGACAGGGCGGACCGTGTCCGGTGCGTGTGTACCGGGAACACGGTCCGCCCTTTGCTTTGCGTCGGTGTCGGGGTCATCGCATCGTGGATACGATGCGATCGGGATGGCGCAATCACCTGGCGGTACCTCTGAGACGAAGGCAGGGGACATGCGAACGATGAGCCGCACCGGACTGGTGGGCGCGGGCTTGGGGCTGGCCGCAGTGGGTGGGTTCTTCGGCAGCCTGCTCAGGGAACGGAGCGCTCTGACAGCTGCCCGCGTTGCTGCGGGCGAAGGAAGCGAGGAACAGCCTTCATGGGGCGCCGGCTCGTACCGCTCACGCTGGACAACCTTCAGGATCTTCCCCAGCGCTGTCGCTCGTGTGTCTTCTGGGAACTGGACCCCGTCAGCGGCGAAGCCGCGGTAAAGACGGGCACGACGGCGCTGGAAAAGGAGTCCTGGATCTCCGCCGTCCTGCTGGACTGGGGATCATGCGGCCGAGTGGTCTACGTCGACGAGGTGCCGGTGGGCTACGTGCTCTACGCCCCTCCGGCGTACGTGCCGCGTTCGACGGCCTTTCCTACGAGTCCTGTCTCGCCCGACGCGGTGCAGCTGATCACGGCGTTCGTGATGCCGGGGTACCAGGGGCAGGGATTGGGTCGGGTCCTGGTGCAGACGGTGGCCAAGGATCTGCTGCGGCGGGGCTTCAAGGCGATCGAGGCGTTCGGAGACGCTCGCTGGAAGGAGCCCGCTTGCCTCCTGCCGGCCGATCATCTGCTGGCAGTGGGCTTCAAGACGGTTCGGCCCCATCCCGGCCATCCCCGGATGCGGCTGGATCTCCGGTCCACGCTGTCGTGGAAGGAAGACGTGGAGATGGCCTTGGACCGCCTCCTGGGGGCCGTACAGAAGGAACCGGTGCTGAGGCCGCTGTAACGGAGGAGCGGTGCCGAGAACGGGGCCGCACAGCGGAGGGGCCGACCCGTCTGGATCGGCCCCTCCGTGTTTCACGTGAAACGTCAGTCGGCGATGAAGTCCTCAAGATCGCGGACGATCGCGGCCTTCGGCTTCGCACCGACGATGGTCTTGGCGACCTCGCCACCCTGGTACACGTTCAGGGTCGGGATGGACATGACGCCGTACTTGGCGGCCGTACCCGGGTTCTCGTCGATGTTCAGCTTGACGATCTCGATCTTGTCGCCGTACTCGGCGGCGATCGCCTCGAGGGACGGCGCGATCTGGCGGCACGGACCGCACCAGGCGGCCCAGAAGTCCACCAGGACGGGCTTGTCGCTCTTGAGAACGTCCTGCTCGAAGGAATCGTCGGTCACTTGCTTCAGGGTGCCGGCCACGGCGGGCTCCTTAACTGGTTGGTGCGTGCGGGAAGAGAACGGAGGTCAGACGGCGGTCTTCTCGGGCTCGGCCTTGTCCTCGTCGCTGAGCGCGGCGAGGAAGCGCTCGGCGTCGAGGGCGGCGGAGCACCCGGTGCCGGCGGCGGTGATCGCTTGGCGGTAGGTGTGGTCGACCACGTCACCGGCGCCGAAGACACCGGTCAGGTTGGTACGGGTCGACGGGGCTTCGACCTTGAGGTAGCCCTCCGGGTCCAGTTCGAGCTGGCCCTTGAAGAGCTCGGTGCGCGGGTCATGGCCGATCGCGATGAACAGGCCGGTCACCGCCAGATCCGAGAGCTCGCCGGTCTTGACGTTGCGCAGCTTCAGGCTTGCCAGCTTCTGGTCGCCCTGGACCTCGGCCACCTCGCTGTCCCAGACAAACTTGATCTTGGGGTCGGCGAAGGCACGCTCCTGCATGGCCTTGGAGGCGCGCAGCGTGTCACGGCGGTGGACGATCGTCACCGACTTCGCGAAGCGGGAGAGGAACGTGGCTTCCTCCATCGCGGTGTCACCGCCACCGATGACGGCGATGTCCTGGTCCTTGAAGAAGAAGCCGTCACAGGTCGCGCACCAGGAGACGCCGCGACCGGACAGGGCGTCCTCGTTCGGCAGGCCCAGCTTGCGGTGCTGGGAGCCGGTGGTGACGATGACGGCCTTGGCCTGGTGCACCGTGCCCGCGGTGTCGGTGACGGTCTTGATCTCACCGGTCAGGTCGACGGCCACGACATCGTCGGGGATCAGCTCGGCGCCGAAGCGCTCCGCCTGCGCACGCATGTTGTCCATGAGCTCGGGGCCCATGATGCCGTCCTGGAAGCCCGGGAAGTTCTCCACCTCGGTGGTGTTCATCAGCGCACCGCCCGCAGTGACGGCGCCCTCGAACACCAGCGGCTTCAGCGACGCGCGTGCGGTGTAGAGCGCCGCCGTGTAGCCGGCGGGCCCGGAGCCGATGATGATCACGTTTCGGACGTCGCTCACGGCTTCATTCCTCGTCTCTGGACTGCGTCTTCAGGGCCGGGCGGAGCTTCTCTCGGAGCTCTCATCCCACCCAACGGATCCTACGGGGCGCGCATTCCCGCTGTGTCCGGGTACACGGAGCCGAGGGCCTTGGCATGGAGGAAGGAACCGCTGCCGGGGCTCGCCAGACGTTCAAGAACGCGCGTACGAATGGGTGAGAAGGACCTCGGCCTTGCTGACGGCAGGCTGATCCACACAGCTGGACTCAACGATGTAGGCGGTGACCCTGCTGTCGTTGGCGGCGTCGGGCAGCACCACGAGAAGGGCTTCCTTGCCCTTGTAGACGCCTTCCTTGGTGGCGAGTGCCGGGTCGTCGCGGCCGATGCCTTTCTGTACGCACTCGGGGACCGCCGGTTGCTTGAACACGCGGTTCTCGGTGCCGGTCTCGGATTCCATTCCGAAGCTGCGCGGCGTGCGCGGCCCACTCTGGGCGTCCGGCTCGTCCGCGATCAGGCCGGTGACCTCTGCCTTCAGCTTTCCCTCGGAGAAGGTGTCCGCGAGGGCGGTGCTGTCGGACGGGTTCTCCCCGGTCACCGAGGAGACGATCACGGAACCGAGCCCGATGGCGGCAGCGGCGGCCACCGCCCCGAGAAGGGCGATCCTGCGCCGTCCGCTGCTCCGGCGTTGCTTACGGCCGGGACCGGTGGCGGAGGGACGGGCGTGCCCGGCGGGTCGGCTTCCTGATGCCGATGTTTCACGTGAAACGCGCGCGCTGTCGTCGCCACGGTCGGCGTGCCCGGGCGACGGGGCGGAAGCCGCACTCTCCGGGAGGTCGGGCGCTGAGGCGCTCAGCAGTGCCTCGGCCGCGAGGGCGGCGTCGATACGGCCGGCCACGTCGTCGGGCATCCGTGACGGCCCTGGGAGCGTTCCGAGCAGCCCCTGGATCTCCTCCAGTGAGGCGTAGACGTCCGCGCAGAGATCGCAGGTCTCCAGGTGCCGTCGTAGATCCGTGGTCCGCGAGGGCGGGAGGAGGCCCTCGGCGAGGTCGGAGATCTCCGCGACGTCCGGGTGCCCGGCCATGTCTGTCGTCGACGACGTCACGCTCGTCCACCTCCGCCCTTCACTGCTGCCGCATCAGTCTGGTCCGTGTCCGGGGAGCCAGCACGGCCGGGTCCCGCTGCGGGTGGGACGGATGTCCCCTGCGTCCGGTTCCGTTCCGCGGTGGTCTTCCCGGTCTCGCCGCCGTCCGGACGCAGGTGGGTGAGCAGTGGCAGGAGCCTCGCCCGGCCACGGGCACACCGGCTCTTGATCGTGCCGGTCGGCACGTCGAGGATCCGGGCCGCCTCGGCGACGGGGTAGCCCTGCATGTCCACCAGGACGAGGGCCGCCCGTTGATCGGCCGGCAGAGTGCCCAGGGCTTCCAGGAGCTGGCGGTGCAGGTCGTTGCGCTCGGCGGGCGCCGCGGCCGACTCGTGCGGCTCCAGGAGCTGCTCCAGGCGCTCGGTGTCGTCGACGGGCGCAGTCTTCCGGGAAGCGGCCTTGCGGGCACGGTCCAGGCAGGCGTTCACCGTGATCCGGTGCAGCCAGGTGGTGACGGCGGCCTGCCCGCGGAAGGTGTGGGCGGCCCGGTAGGCGGAGACCAGGGCGTCCTGCACGGCATCGGCGGCCTCCTCGCGGTCTCCCAGAGTCCGCAGGGCCACCGCCCAGAGACGGTCACGGTGCCGGCGCACGAGCTCACCGAAGGCCTCGGGGTCACCTTCGACGTGGTGGGCCAGGAGATCCTGATCGCTGGTGTCGCCGTACACGGTGTCATCCGCCATCGGACCCCCTCCCTCGCGTCCGTGCTCAGCCCTTGAACGTCACATCAGTGATGGCCTGCTTGTACCCGGCGCCGCTGTAGCCGTCCGAGGGAGCATTGGGCACTGCGGTGATCCACAGCAGGACGTACTGGGACTTGAGCGGCTTCGATGCCTGGAGCGTGAGCGAGGTGCCCGTGGCCGTGGCGGTTCCGATCTCCTGCATTCCGTCGATCCCGGTCGAGGGTGACAGGGAGTCGGTGGCGTACAGGTGCACAGCCGTGTGATCACCCGCATAGCGGAGACTTATGGTCGCCGCCGAGACCTCCTGGGGGGAACCGAGGTCGTAGACGATGCCGACGCCGGGCTTGTACGGCGCGAGCGTCGGGCCTTCGTTGTAGCGCTTCGTGCGCCAGAAGGTGGAGCTGTCGCCGTCGTAGGTTTTGGCCACGTCACCCGGCGCCTGTGCCTGGCCCTCGGCGATGTACTCCTGGGCGCCTTGAACGCTGATCGGCTTGACCGGCTTGGTCTGGTCGTCGCTCTTGTCGTCCCCGTCCACCGTCTGCGTCTGGTTCTGGTCGTCGGCTTTGCCGCCCCGCTCCATGAGCGCGTCCGCGAGCTGCCAGCTGCCGAGACCGAGCGCGGCGATGAGTAGGGCGGAGACGCTCCACTTCAGTGCCCTGCCGGTACGGCTCTGCAGAGGGGGCGGAGGCGAGGGCACCGGCTGGGTCACACCGGGATGCGGTGCCTGACGGCCGTAGGCACCCTGCTGGTAGGCCGTGCGCTGATACGTGGGCGGAGCGGTGTACGTCGGCTCCGGCGGCCGGATGCGGGGCATCTCGCTGATCGCCTTCACCAGTTCCTCCGGCGTGGTGCACGGGGACTCGTGCCGGGAGGCGGTGGCACCGTCGTTGGCGAGCGCCCGCATGGCGAGCTCGGACAGGCCGCGGTGGACACCCGCGCGCACCTGGTCCGGCGGGATCAGGCCGATGTCCTTCGGCAGACCGGCCAGGCCGTGGGCGTCGCTCTCGTAGGGCCAGCGCTGGGTGAGCGTGGCGTACAGCAGGGCGCCGATGGCCTCGGTGTCGGTCCGCTGGGGGGCTTCGGAACTGATGCCGCGCAGGGCGGCGTTGACGGCGAGGCCGCGGATCCGCCATTGGCCCGTCGATGTCCGCAGCACCGCGGTCGGGCTCAGGCGCAGATGGGCGAGTCCCTCGCGGTGGGCGGCCGCCATGGCGGACGCGACCTGACTGACCATCTGGTAGGCGTCGTACACCTCCAGCGGTCCGGAGGCGAGGAGCGCGGTCAGTTCGGTGGCGTCGGGGAGCCATTCGTGCACGACGTAGACCAGGTCGTTGTCCTCGACGGCGTCGAGCACCTGGACGAAGCGGGGATCGCCGAGCAGGGCGGAGGATCGTGCCGCGGCCAGCACGGAGCGGGCGCGCACGTGGTCCGACGGAAGGATGTGGACGCCGACCGCGCGGCGGAGCTTCTCGTCGACGGCCCGCCAACTGCTGAAGCCGTCCAGACGGGTGACGCATTCCTCGAGGCGGTAGCGTCTGGCGAGCTTGTGCCCGCTGTGCAGTTCGAGAGGCGAGGGCTTGCCTGACTCCTCGCTCGTCGGACTCCCCTGTGCCTCGTCGCTGTCCGTGTCCCGCTCCCGGTTGTTGGCCACCCCGTCGGCCGTGGACTGGTCCGTCTCCGCGGTCAGCGGCTCGTCACCACTGTTGTCTGCCACGTCGACGGCAGCTGTGCTCCGTTCCGCCACCGTCGTTCCTGCCTCCCCATTCGATGCGCGCCGACCGACTCCGATGCGCGCAGTCCGACGCCGAACCCAATTGTGCCCACAGTCCGCCGCTATGCACGACACACGGCGGCGGACGATGGTTGTGCGCCTACCCCGGGCCTCAGCGTCCCAGGCGTCCGCGCACCATACCGACCAGCGAGTTGACTTCCTCGATGCGCATGCGGCGGGCGGCGACGAAGAAGACGCCGAACAGCAGCAACCCGCCGGCCAGCAGCGCGGCCAGTGAGCCCACGGCGCCCTGGCCGAGCGACCTGCTGATCGCGTAGCAGGCCGCGCCGCTGAGCAGGGCCGCCGGAACGGACGCGATGCACAGGCGGGCGTAGGTCCGCAGGACCCGAGCGCCGTCCAGGTCCCCGCCGAGCCGCTTGCGCAGCCTGCGCCAGGCGATGCCGACGCCGATCACGTAGGCGAGGCCGTAGGAGGCGGCCATACCGACGACGGCCCAGCGGGAGGGCAGCAGGAAGTAACACAGGGCCGAGGCCACGGCGTTGACCACCGCCACGATGACCGTGTTGTAGAAGGGCGTCCGGGTGTCCTCGTAGGCGTAGAAGGCGCGCAGGACGACGTACTGCACCGAGTAGGGGATGAGGCCGAGGCCGAAGGCCATCAGCATGTAGCCCATGTTGGTGGCCTCGCTGGTACCCGAGGAGCCGAACATGAGCGTGCACATCGGGATGCCGAGCGCGAGGAAACCGAAGGAGACGGGCACGATGGCGACGGCCGTGGTGCGCAGGCCCTGGGAGATGTCGTCCCGGACCGCACCGCCGTCGTCCTCCGAGGCCGAGCGGGAGATGCGGGGCAGCAGGGCGGCCATCAGGGAGACGGTGATGATGGCTTGCGGCAGGCCCCAGATCAGCTGCGCGTTGGCGTAGGCGGCGAAGCCGGTGCCGTCGACGGGCGAGGCCTTGCCCGCAGCGGTGGAGAGCTGAATGACGATCATGGCGCCCGCCTGGTTGGCGAGGACGAAGAGGACCGTCCACTTCGCCAGGGTGATGGCCTTGCCGAGACCGTGGCCCTTCCAGTCGAAGCGCGGCCGGACCCGGAACCCCGTCTCTCGCAGGTACGGGATCATGGCCAGGGCCTGTACGACGAGGCCCAGCAGCACCCCGATGCCGAGCAGCCGCTCCCCCTCCGGAGGGATGCTCGTGACCTTCATCCCCGAGCTTTCGGCGGTGCCGTAGACCCAGATGAACATCCCCAGGGTCACGATGATGACGATGTTGTTCAGGACCGGGGTCCACATCATCGCGCCGAACCTGCCGCGGGCGTTGAGGATCTGCCCCATCACCACGTGGAGCCCCATGAAGAAGATCGAGGGCAGGAAGTAGCGGACGAAGGTGATGCCCACCTCGTTCGCGGCCGGATCGCTGGCGACGGGGTTGGACAGGAGCCGGATCAGCAGCGGCGCGGCGAAGACCGTGATCACGGTGAGAGCACCGAGTGCCACCATGACGAGGGTCAGCAGGCGGTTGGCGAAGGCCTCGCCACCGTCGGCGTCGTCCTTCATGGCACGCACCAACTGCGGCACGAAGACCGAGTTGAGGCCGCCACCGACGGTGAGGATGTAGATCATGGTCGGCAGCTGGTAGGCGACCTGGAAGGTGTCACCCAGCAGGCCGACGCCCAGCGCGGAGACGATCAGCGCCGAGCGGATGAAACCGGTGAGTCGCGACACCATCGTGCCCGCGGCCATCACGGCGCTCGACTTCAGCAGGCCTCCCGCACGCCCGCCCTTCTTGGGCGCGGGCGCGGGGGTGGGCTCAGGTTCCTGAAGGGGGGCCTCGGCGGCTTCGGGCGTGGGAGCGACGGCGTACTGGCCCGGTGCCGGCGCCGCGTGCTGCCCGGGTGCCGGCGTGGGACCGCCGTAGTGGCCCTGTGCCGGAGCGGGATTGGCGTACGGGGCGGGGGCCGGGGCGTTTCCGTACGGGTCGGGTCCCTGAGGGCCGCCGTACTGGCCCTGCCCCGCTGTTCCGCCGTACTGCCCGGGTCCCGGTGTTCCGCCGTACTGCCCCGGTGCCGGAGCAGGCGCGGGTACGGACGCGTGGTCGTCGTAGGAGGGGTGGCCGCCTCCCTGCTGCTGGTCGCGGAAGAGGTGGGCGAAGGCATCCGGCTCGTGGCGCTGCTCACCGGCCTGGGTGACCAGGTCGTCGACGCCGACGAACTGGGTGGTCCGCGGATCGTCGCCGTAGGGCAGGTACTGCGTCGGGCCCTCCGGTTCCGGGGCCGGTGTCTGGGCCCAGACGCGCGGGTCGGGTGCGTAGGGCGACTGGGACGGCTGGGAGTACAGCGGCTGCTGCGGAGGGTACGCGCCCGGCGGGGGCGGCGGGTGCGCGGCGCGGTCGTAGAGCGCCTCGGAGACCGGGTCCTGGGCGGAGAGGTCCTGCGCCCGGTAGGGGTCCTGGTCGTAGGCGTCCTGGAGGTACATGTCCGCGGGCGGCTGCGGCGTCTGGCCGGGGTCGGGCGGCGGACCCTCGGAGTGACCCGAGCCGTCCACGGTCTGACCGCGGTCACCGTCGTACGGCGCGTTCATGGTTACCCCACCTCATCGTCCCGGGCCGACCGGCCACGACATCCTCAACGGTCCACTCTCTCACCCGTGCCGGACGGGTCGGCGCTTTCCGCTGCGGTGTCCGGTGTCGGGTCACTCGGCTGCTCCGGGTCGCCTGCCCGGGGGTGTGCCTCGGGCGCGTCCTTGAGACGCTCGTTGGAGCCCTCCCGGTTCTCCCGGCCGTCCTCGGGCTCCGTCGCCTCCTCGGGCCCCTCGGACTCGCCGTGGTCCTCGGCGCTCGCCGCGGCGTCCGGGCCCGGCGTGTCCTCCTCGCGGGCAGCGGCCCGCTTGCGCTGCGTGTACATGCGGAAGCCGGCGAGGACGAGCAACAGGACACCGCCGCCGATGACGAGCATCACGGTCGCCGTGATCTCGGTGACCTTCACGTCGAAGGTGACGGGCTCGCCGTACTTGCGGCCGTCCATCGTGTAGAGCTGGGCGATCACCGTCGCACGGCCGTTGGCGTTGGCCGACGTGGTGAACTTCACCGACTGGCTGTGGCCACCGGAGACCGAGATCGGCTGCTCCTCGTTGTCGGCGCCGCCGATCTCGAGCCGTGTCGGGTTCGTCGAGGTCAGCCGCAGGACCAGGGGCCCGACGTCCTGCACCAGGTTGTTCTGCACGGTCACGGGGATCGTGGCGCTGCGGCCGGAGAGCTTCGTCTCCGACTTGTCGATGAGCCTGACGCGGTCGGTCAGTCCGTCGAGGTACTCCTTGACCCCACCGCGGAACGACTCGGCCTCGGCGGCCCGGCCGCGCCAGGACGCGGACATCTCGCGGTTCAGGGCGCGCCCGAAGGGGGTCACCACTCGGGAGGGGTTGGACAGGACGACCTTGAAGTTGTCGAGGGTGTCCTGAGTGCGCGCGATCTGCACGAACGCCGACCGGGGCAGTTCCTTCTTGCGCAGCGCCGAGGGGTAGGAGGAGCTGCCCGGCACCGTCGTGGTGGCGCCCGGGTCCGGCTTGGCCGCGGCGGCCGCCGCCATGTCCTGGGACTCGGACCAGGTGCCGTCCTGCAGCGTCCGCAGCGCCTCGGCCATAGCGCGGGCCTGGCTGCCGGAGGGCGTGCGCTGCGGAGCGATGACGACGCTGCGTTGGTCGTCGGTCTGGAGGCCCAGCGCGAGGCTCTGGGCGAGGAAGCGCTGCACGGCGAGCGTGGAGTCGGACGCCTTCGTCAGATCGCCCTCGAACGCCTTGGACATGCGGGCGTCCGCGACGACGGCCGTCGTACCGCCGCCGATGGGACGGGCCGCGGACGGCGTGTACGGCAGGTCGTTGGTCTCCTGGAGGCTGTCACTGCGGGCGATCACCTTGTCGGCGCCCGCGGAGGTGGCGACCTTGACGATCGACCGGTCGACGGCGCCGTCCACGGGCCAGGCGAAGTCGGTGCTCGGCTTCACATGGAGGATTGGCCCGACCGTGTCCTCGATGACGTCCGTGGCGCTCTTCAGCTGGCTCAGCGACCCGGTGACGTTCGTGCCGTTGTGGGCCAGGGACGCCAGGTCGGGGTCGGCGAAGGGGAGGGCGACGACCTCCTTGTCGGCCACTGCGTCCTGCAGGTCGGCGAGCCACTGCTTGGCGACGTCCTGATGGGTTCCGGCGACGGTGTTCTCGCCGTCCCGGACGCGGTAGCTGCCGGTCATCGCGTCGACGGAGGCCAGCAGGTCCGGGTCGACCACCCAGGTGACGTCGAGATCCTTGCCCAGCGTCAGCATCTGGTTCAGCCGGCCGCCGGGGGAGATCTCCTTGGCCAGGTCGTCATTGAGGAGGACCGGGGTCTGTTCCTCGTTCGGCCCCGTCTCGGCGGCCATGTGCGTGGTGGAGATCAGCGGCCACAAGGCCGTCGTCTTCGTTTTGGTGCCGGCCTGGTCGGGCTGCCAGGGCAGGAAGGTCCGCTGGATTCCGAGGATCTGCTCCCACGGCTGTGCGGAGGTCTCGCCGGAGAGTGACACGGCGAACTCGTAGACACCGTCATCGCCCAGTTCGAGGTCGTCGACCGGCACGGAGATGTTGAAGTGCTCGGCGACACCAGGAGTGAGTCTGTCGAACTTCTCGGTGTACTTGTCGTCGATCTCCGGGGCGATGGCGCCCTGCAGATCGGTGCTCTCCTTGGCGATCGTGTCGACGGCCGAGCGGGTGTTGACCTCGGCCCCCAGACGCAGGCCGACGTGGGCGTCGGTGACGGTCTGCTTGCCGTTGTTGATCACGGTGCCCGACACGGTCACGGTGTCCCCGTCCGTGGGCGCCGAAGGGGTGAGCGAGTCGACCGCCACGGCCACGGAGCCCGCCTCGGCGTCGGCCGTGGCGGAGGACTGGCCCTCGGCGTGCGCCGGGCCGGCCGTCGGCAACTGGACCAGGCCGGTCAGCAGGGGCGCACCGGCGAGCAGCGCCGTGGTGCGCCTGAGCCACCGGCGGGCAGGTGAGGGACTGGTCCCCTGGAAGTCTGCCGCCTCGGCCACGCGCTCGCCCGTCCCTCGTCGTCGTCAGTGGTCGTCGGAATGTGCGTCCACGCATGGTAACGATGCGCGGCGAGGGGAAGTGCCGCGGTGTACGCCACAAGATCCGCCACCGACCGTGGCTGTCCCGTATGTGCGCCTATAGCGGGAGGGGTGGGTAAGGAGGGGTATTCGGGCGGGATCAATAGGGGCGCCGGTGTCCTCCCGGGCCACGTACCCTTTTCTGTTGTGCCGAACGCCAACGAAGTCACCCCCAGCGCCCTGAGCCAGGAGCAGCACCGAGCGGTGAGGGAACCGCTGCGGGTCGCCCCAGTCGCCGACGACCTCGCCCGCCGTTTCCAGGAGGCCGGGTTCTCCCTCGCCCTGGTCGGCGGCTCGGTCCGGGACGCGTTGCTCGGCCGGCTCGGCAACGACCTGGACTTCACGACCGATGCCCGCCCCCAGGACGTCCTGAAGATCCTGCGTCCGTGGGCGGACGCCGTCTGGGACGTCGGGATCGCCTTCGGGACGGTCGGGGCGCAGAAGGACGGCTACCAGATCGAGGTGACCACCTACCGTTCGGAGGCGTACGACCGCACCTCGCGCAAGCCGGAGGTGTCGTACGGCGACTCGATCGAGGAAGACCTGGTCCGGCGGGACTTCACCGTGAACGCCATGGCGGTGGCGTTGCCGGAGGCCCGGTTCATCGATCCGCACCATGGGCTCGACGACCTCGCGGCCCGGGTGTTGCGCACTCCGGGTACTCCCGAGGAGTCCTTCTCGGACGACCCGCTCCGCATGATGCGCGCCGCGCGCTTCGCCGCGCAGCTCGACTTCGAGGTGGCACCGGAGGTGGTGCAGGCCATGAAGGACATGGCCGAGCGTATCGACATCGTCTCGGCCGAGCGGGTCCGTGACGAACTGAACAAGCTCGTCCTCTCCGCGCACCCGCGCAAGGGGCTCTCCCTGCTGGTCGACACCGGGCTCGCCGAGCGCATCCTGCCCGAACTGCCGGCCTTGCGCCTGGAGCGGGACGAACACCACCGGCACAAGGACGTGTACGACCACACACTGATCGTCCTGGAGCAGGCGATGGCCCTGGAGAGCGAGGGGCCCGACCTGACCCTCCGCCTGGCTGCCCTGTTGCACGACATCGGCAAGCCCCGCACTCGGCGCTTCGAAGAGGACGGGCGGGTCTCGTTCCACCACCACGAAGTGGTCGGGGCCAAGATGACGAAGAAGCGCATGACCGCGCTCAAGTACTCCAACGACCTGGTCAAGGACGTCTCACGTCTGGTCGAGCTGCATCTGCGCTTTCACGGTTATGGCACAGGGGAGTGGACCGACTCCGCGGTCCGCCGGTATGTCCGGGACGCCGGTCCGCTGCTCGACCGGCTGCACAAGCTGACCCGTTCCGACTGCACGACCCGGAACAAGCGCAAGGCCTCGGCCCTCTCGCGTGCGTATGACGGGCTGGAGGAGCGGATCGCGCAGCTTCAGGAGCAGGAGGAGCTGGACGCGATCCGTCCCGACCTGGACGGCAACGAGATCATGGAGATCCTCGGAGTCCGTCCTGGGCCGTCTGTCGGCCAGGCCTACAAGCACCTGCTGGAGCTTCGTCTGGAGAACGGGCCGATGGAGCGCGAGGCCGCGGTCGCAGCGCTCAAGGAGTGGTGGGCCGAGCAGGAGGCGTGAACTGTCGTGGTCGTGTTTCACGTGAAACATGACCACGACGGCGAGCATGCGAAGGGGCGGTGTTTCACGTGAAACACCGCCCCTTCGGCTCCGGCGGTCCGGATCAGACGTCACCGAGGCAGAGCAGGAACTCTTCGCCGTCGCCCGTCTCCGCGTAGAAGCCCGTAGCTCCTTCGACCGGACGGCACGCGGACTCGGCGGTGATCTGGGAGTAGTGTCCCTTGATCTTCTTGAGGACCTTCGCCTCGGCGTCCGTGGCCGTGCAGTCCACGACCTCCATGCGGTCCGAGGAGGACGAGGCGGATTTCAGGCAGTCGCCCACGCCGGCCTGGTCGGCGTCGTCCCGGCTGGCGATGTAACCACCGACCGCCACGCACACCACGATGACGGCGATGACGATGTTCTTGATCGTCTTGAAGCTCGGCTTGCGACGGGCCGGCTGCGGCGGGACGGGGGCGAACGGTGCACCCTGCGGCGGGAAGCCGGGCTGGCCCGCCTGCTGGGGGAAGCCCGGCTGGCCCTGGGCGTAGGGGTTCTGTCCCTGCGGCTGCTGTGGGGCCTGCGGCTGGCCTTGCGCGAACGGATTGCCCTGGGACGGCGGAGTGGTCACTTGGGGGTCCCCCTGGTACATAGGTGCGTGTCGCGAACATGACGCGAATAAGACCCACGTAAGTTATCGGTCCGCACCGACATCTCCGTCGCCCAGCGAGGCTTCGTGGCACTGATGTGACACTTACTGGCGTTCGAACCAGCCCATAGCCGCCGCAACCGCCCCGTAGACCGCGGTCACTGTCACGATCAGCGTCACGGACCGGCCGTCCGGCGGCAGTATCAAAGCGGCCACGCCGGCGGCGCCGACGAAGGCGACGTTGAACAGCACGTCGTAGACGGAGAAGATCCGGCCACGGAATCCGTCCTCGACCGAGGACTGCACGACCGTGTCGGTCGCGATCTTCGCCCCCTGGGTCGTCAGGCCCAGGACGAACGCCGCGACGAGCAGCGGCGCGGTGGCGAACGGCAGGCCGAGCGCCGGCACCAGGACCGTGGCCGCTCCCGCGCACACGGCCATCCAGCGGCCCGGCCCCAGCCGTCCCGCCGCCCACGGAGTGATCACCGCGGCCGCGAAGAAGCCCGCGCCGGAGACGCCCAGCGCCAGTCCCAGCAGGGCGAGCCCCTCGTCCGTGGTCGAGGTCAGCGCGTACCGGCACAGCATGAGCAGCATGACCAGCAGGGCGCCGTAGCAGAACCGCATCAGGGTCATGCCCGCGAGCGACCAGGCCGCCTCCCGGCGAGCGGGCGCGGCGAGATGACGTACGCCGGCCACCAGGTCGCGCGCGGTACCGGCCAGGGCCGAGGCCAGGCGTGCGGGCACGCGCTCGGGGTCCGGCCCCAGCAGCTCCACGGCGATGCGCAGCGACGCCAGTGCCCCGCACAGGTACAGGGCGGACCCGAGCAGCACCACGGCGGCGTCGGAGTCCGCGACCACGAGGCGTACGACGAAGGCGAGGCCGCCGCCGGCCGTCGCGGCGAGAGTGCCGGCGGTCGGGGAGAGCGAGTTGGCGACGACCAGGCGCTCCGCGTCGACCACACGCGGCAGCGCCGCGGAAAGACCCGCCAGGACGAAGCGGTTGACGGCCGTGACACAGAGGGCGGAGACGTAGAAAAGCCAGTCGGGAACGGAGACGATCATCAACAGGGCCGTCATCGCCGCCAGCACGGCGCGCAGCAGATTGCCGTACAGGAAGACCTGGCGGCGGCGCCAGCGGTCCAGCAGGACGCCGGCGAAGGGGCCCACCAGGGAGTACGGCAGAAGCAGGACCGCCATCGCGGAGGCGATCGCGACGGCCGAGGTCTGTTTCTCCGGGGAGAAGACGACGTAGGTGGCGAGCGCGACCTGGTAGACACCGTCGGCGCCCTGGGAGAGCAGGCGCACGGCGAGCAGGCGCCGGAAGCCCTTCAGGCGCAGCAGGACGCGCAGGTCACGGACGACGGCCATGGTGCACAGCCTCACATACGGGAAAGGTCCCCGGGTCACGCGACCCGGGGACCTCCGACGGACTCAGTCCGCGCTGGTCAGCGCTCGACCTCTCCGGCGATGAACTTCTCGACGTTGGCACGGGCCTCGTCGTCGAAGTACTGGACCGGCGGGGACTTCATGAAGTAGCTCGACGCCGACAGGATCGGGCCGCCGATGCCGCGGTCCTTGGCGATCTTCGCGGCGCGCAGGGCGTCGATGATGACACCGGCCGAGTTCGGGGAGTCCCAGACCTCGAGCTTGTACTCCAGGTTCAGCGGGACGTCACCGAACGCACGGCCCTCCAGGCGGACGTAGGCCCACTTGCGGTCGTCCAGCCAGGCCACGTAGTCGGACGGGCCGATGTGGACGTTCTTCTCGCCGAGGTCCCGGTCGGGGATCTGGGAGGTGACGGCCTGCGTCTTGGAGATCTTCTTCGACTCGAGGCGGTCACGCTCGAGCATGTTCTTGAAGTCCATGTTGCCGCCGACGTTCAGCTGCATCGTGCGGTCCAGGACGACGCCCCGGTCCTCGAACAGCTTCGCCATGACGCGGTGCGTGATGGTGGCGCCGACCTGCGACTTGATGTCGTCACCGACGATCGGGACGCCGGCCTCGGTGAACTTGTCCGCCCACTCCTTGGTGCCGGCGATGAAGACCGGGAGGGCGTTGACGAAGGCGACCTTGGCGTCGATGGCGCACTGGGCGTAGTACTTCGCCGCGTCCTCGGAGCCGACGGGCAGGTAGCAGACCAGGACGTCGACCTGCTTGTCCTTGAGGACCTTGACGATGTCGGCCGGCTCCTCGGCGGACTCCTCGATGGTCTCGCGGTAGTACTTGCCGAGCCCGTCGAGGGTGTGGCCGCGCTGGACCTGGACGCCGCTGTTGGGCACGTCGCAGATCTTGATCGTGTTGTTCTCGGAGGCGCCGATGGCGTCCGCGAGGTCCAGGCCGACCTTCTTGGCGTCCACGTCGAAGGCGGCGACGAACTCGATGTCGCGGACGTGGTAGTCGCCGAACTGGACGTGCATCAGGCCCGGGACCTTGGCCGCCGGGTCGGCGTCCTTGTAGTACTCGACGCCCTGCACCAGCGATGCGGCGCAGTTGCCCACACCGACGATGGCTACGCGAACCGAACCCATTCCGGTTGCTCCCTGTGTGTACGAGTGAGGCCCTGACTGGGCGCTCACGTGGCGGTGTCGCCGGGCGTATCCGGCCGGGGGTTGTCCCCCGGCCGGGGCAGGCCGCCCGTCGCTCCAGATGTCGTGTCCTGTTGAGCGGTCCCCTCCGAAGCGGAACCCCGCAGGTCCCGCCCCGCCCGCTCGCTCTCGATGAGCTCGTTCAGCCAGCGCACCTCGCGCTCCACGGACTCCATTCCGTGGCGCTGGAGCTCAAGCGTGTAGTCGTCGAGTCGCTCCCGGGTGCGCGCCAGGGAGGCGCTCATCTTCTCCAGGCGCTCCTCCAGCCGGCTGCGCCGGCCCTCGAGCACGCGCATGCGGACATCGCGCGAGGTCTGTCCGAAGAACGCGAAGCGAGCGGCGAAGGTCTCGTCCTCGTACGCGTCCGGGCCGGTCTGGGAGAGGAGCTGCTCGAAGTGTTCCTTGCCGTCGGCCGTCAGCCGGTAGACGATCTTGGCGCGCCGTCCGGTGAGGGAGGCGGCGGTCTCGTCGACGTTGCCCGGCTCCTCGATCAACCAGCCGTTGGCGACCAGCGTCTTGAGGCAGGGGTAGAGCGTCCCGTAGCTGAACGCCCGGAACACTCCCAGCGACGTGTTGAGCCGTTTGCGCAGCTCATAGCCGTGCATCGGGGACTCGCGGAGCAGGCCGAGTACGGCGAACTCGAGGATGCCGGAACGTCGGCTCACGTCGCCTCCTCTCGCCCTTATGCCGCGCTGATGTATCGGCTCGATACATCAGCACGATAGAACGACCTTCCGCGCACGACAAGAGGCTCGGTGGTGAACGGGATCACATCAGGGATTCATGGTGAGCAAGTTGCCTGATTTGAGGTGAACTTCGAGTCTCGGGGGTTTTGACGGTGCGTAGTCTGTGCGCCATGCAAACCACCGGGAACCGAGTGACGCCCGGGGACGTCCTTGTCCCCGGTGCAGTACGGGTGAATGCGGAAGGGACCGCATCCGTACTTCGGGGGGACCGGAAACCAGCCGCCTTTACCAGGCGCGCGTAAGGTGCGCCTGCCCGAGGAGTAGTCGTTCGATGAGCGAGCACCGTCGCAAACCGCCGCAGCCGCAGGGAGGCGGACGTGCCGCGGCCCGACGCGGCCAGTCCGGCTCGTCCTCCGGCCGCCGTGCGGCACCGCGAGGCGCCACTGGGTCTCCGTCCGGCTCGTACGGTCCGGAGAGCGAGGAGCGTCCGTACGCCAGCCGTGCCGAGGCCCGGCGTGCGGCACAGCGCAATGGAGGCGGCCGCCGCAGAGCGGCCGAACCGGGCCGCGGGGGCCGGCGTGCCGCCGCCGTCGGCGCGGGTGCGGCGGCCGGCCGGCGTGCGGCCGCGTCCGGCAAGAAGCGGACGATCGACTACCCGCGCTTCGACCGGGACGGTTGGCGCCGCTGGGTGCCCTCCTGGAAGCTCGTCTCCGGTGTGTGCATCGGCTTCTTCGGCACCATGGTGGCCGCGGCCGGCATCGCCTACGCCATGGTGGGCGTCCCCGAGCCGGGCAAGGCCGCCATGGCGCAGAACAACGTCTACTACTGGGCCGACGGCAGCCAGATGGTCGCGACGGGGGGTGAGGTGAACCGCCAGAGTGTGGATCTCGCCCAGATCCCCATGGAGATGCGCAATGCGGTCATCTCCCAGGAGAACAAGACCTTCTACTCCGACAGCGGCATCGACCCCAAGGGCATCGCGCGCGCCGTGTTCAACATGGCCAAGGGCGGCGAGACGCAGGGTGGTTCCACGATCACCCAGCAGTACGTGAAGAACGCGATGCTGAACGACCAGTCGCAGACGATCTCCCGCAAGGTCAAGGAGATCTTCGTATCGATCAAGGTCGGCGCCGAGGAGCCCAAGGACAAGATCCTCGAGGGCTACCTGAACTCCGCCTACTACGGACGCGGTGCCTACGGCATCCAGGCGGCCTCCCGGGCCTACTTCAACGTGGACGCCGTCGACCTGAACCCGGGCCAGTGCGCGTTCCTGTCCGCGGTGCTCAAGGGAGCCACGTACTACGACCCGGCCGGCTCGCCCTCGATCGACCCGGTGAACGCGACCGCCAAGGCCAACAGCGACCGTGTCCAGCGCCAGATGCAGGACACGCTCGACAAGATGGTCGAGTACGGGCACCTGAGCCAGGAGAAGCGGGCCAAGTACACCAGCCTTCCCACGGTGCGGAATCCGCAGTCGAACACACAGCTGGGTGGCCAGATCGGCTACCTCGTCAGGCTCGCCAAGTCCTCCGTGATCAAGAACGCCGGTGTGACGGAGCAGCAGCTGGAGAAGGGCGGCTACTCGATCTACACGACCTTCGACAAGAGGAAGGTCGAGGAGCTCGAGAAGGCCGTCGAGAAGGTCTACAAGGAGAAGATCGACCCGAAGAAGCGCCCGGAGACGGATACCCACGTCCAGTTCGGCGGAGCCTCCGTGAACCCGGAGACCGGTGCCCTCGAGGCCATCTACGGTGGTGAGGACGCCACCAAGCACTTCACCAACAACGCCGACGTCACCGGCGCCCAGGTCGGTTCGACGTTCAAGCCGTTTGTTCTCGCGGCCGCGATGAAGTGGGGTGTGCGCGATCCCGAACTCGGTGACACTCAGGCCCAGGACGAGCGCACCGTCGTCTCCCCCAAGAGCCTCTACAGCGGCAAGAACAATCTCAAGATCAAGGACTACGACGGCTCGATCTGGCAGAACGAGAAGGGCGAGCAGTGGCGTCAGGAAAATGACGGCAAGCAAAGCGTGGGGGAAGCGCCGGACTACAAGATCGATCTGCGTGAGGCCATGCGGGAGTCGGTGAACTCCGCCTTCGTGCAGCTCGGCATGGATGTCGGCCTGGACAAGGTGAAGGAGGCAGCCGTCGACGCGGGCCTCCTGGAGAGCAGCCTGGCGGGTTCCGGCTACCCGTCCTTCTCCCTCGGAGTCTCGGACCCGAGCGCCATCCGCATGGCAGGCTCGTACGCCACCTTCGCGGAGAGCGGCAAGCAGCGTGAGCCCTTCTCCGTCACCAAGGTGTCGAACAAGGGCGGCACGGTCTACACGCACAAGGTGACGACCAAGCAGGCGTTCGAGGCGAAGGTCGCGGACAACGTCACGGACGTCCTGAAGACCGTTGTCGAGGACGGAACGGGTTCCAACGCCCAGCTGCCCGGCCGAGAGGTGGCCGGTAAGACCGGTACCACGGACGGCAACCAGTCCGCCTGGTTCGTCGGCTACACCCCGCAGCTGGCGACAGCGATCAGCATGTTCCGTTACCCGGACGACGAAACGATCAAGAACCGCTCCTTCATGGAGATGTACGGAACGGGCGGCGAGGAGAAGATCCACGGTGCTTCGTTCCCATCGGTGATCTGGCAGGACTACATGTCGGACGCGCTGAAGGGCGAGCCGAAGGAGAAGTTCCCGAAGCCCGAGCCCATCGGCGAGGTCATCAACGACACCCCGCCGCCGAGCCCGTCCCCCTCGCCCTCCGAGACGGAGGAGGAGGAGACGAGCCCGTCGCCGTCGCCGACGCCCAGTGAGTCGGAGACCACCCCCTCCCCCTCGCCGAGCGACACCTGTGGCGTCTTCGAGTGGAACTGCGAGGACGGCAACAACAACGGCAACGAGAACGGCGGCAACGAGAACGGTGGCTCGGAAGGCAGTCCGTCGCCCTCGCCGTCGCCCAGTGGGACAGGGGAAGAGGAAGACACCAGAGGAAATCAGAATGGAGGCGGTGGCTTCATCGCCGGCCAGGAGGGATAGCTGCCGGAACGTCCGGCATGGGTGTTTCACGTGAAACACCCGCAAGTTTCACGTGAAACAGGGGCCGCCGCATCCATCGGGGTGCGGCGGCCCCGGTGTATCCCCAGGTGCGTACGGCAGGATGTGCCCCATGCCCAGTGCAGAATCGACACCAGCGAGCGTGCACGAGCCGGAGCCCGTGCGGCCGACCAGGGAGGACGCGGTCGCCGCGGCGGGCAGCGAGCTGATCGGCGGCCCCGCCGGCCGGCGTGCCCTGCTGGGGACGTCCTGGTGGACGCCCGTCCGGGTGATCGCTCTCGTGGCGATCGGCATGTTCGCCCTCGGCCTGGTCCAGAAGGCGCCCTGCTACAACGGCGCCTGGTTCTTCGGTGCCAGCTCCCAGTACACGCACGCGTGCTACTCCGACATCCCGCATCTCTACCAGGGGCGCGGGTTCGTCGACGGCCTTGTGCCGTACTTCGACAAGCTTCCCGGCGACATGGAGTACCTCGAGTACCCCGTGCTGACCGGCGTGTTCATGGAGGTCGCGTCCTGGCTCACGCCGGGCAGCGGCAGCATCCAGGACCAGGAACAGTGGTACTGGATGGTCAACGCCGGGATGCTCATGGCGTGCGCGGCCGTCATCGCCGTCTGCGTGACCCGCACACACACCCGGCGTCCCTGGGACGGGCTGCTGGTCGCCCTCGCGCCCGCCCTCGCGCTGACCGCGACCATCAACTGGGACCTGCTGGCGGTCGCCCTGACGTCCGCCGCCCTCCTGATGTGGGCGCGAGGACGTCCGCTGGCCTTCGGCGTACTGCTGGGCCTGGCCACGGCCGCCAAGCTCTACCCGTTCCTGATCCTCGGTCCGCTGCTCGTGCTGTGCTGGCGCGCGGGCAAGTGGCGCGACTTCGGAAAGGCCCTGGGGGGAGCGGCCGTCGCCTGGGCAGTGGTCAATCTGCCGGTCATGCTCTTCGCCTTCGACGGCTGGTCGAAGTTCTACACGTTCAGCCAGGAACGGGGCGTCGACTTCGGTTCCTTCTGGCTGATCCTGGTCCACAACTCCGACAACCCGCCCAGCACCGAGACCGTCAACACACTCGCCACGCTCCTGATGCTGCTGTGCTGCGGGGCCATCGCTGCGCTCACTCTCACCGCCCCCCGACGTCCCCGGTTCGCCCAGCTCGCCTTCCTGATCGTCGCAGCGTTCATCCTCACCAACAAGGTCTACTCACCGCAGTACGTGCTCTGGCTGGTGCCGCTGGCCGCCCTGGCCCGCCCCAAGTGGCGTGACTTCCTGATCTGGCAGGCGTGCGAGGTGGCGTACTTCCTGGGCATCTGGATGTACCTCGCGTACACGACCAGCGGTGACGCCCACAAGGGCCTGCCCACGGACGGCTACCACTGGGCCATCGGCGTGCACCTGCTGGGGACGCTCTTCCTGTGCGTCATGGTCGTGCGCGACATCCTGATGCCGGACCGGGACCCCGTGCGGCGGTCGGGCGACGACGACCCCTCGGGTGGTGCGCTCGACGGGGCGGAGGACGTCTTCGTCCTCGGCCCCGCCGCTCGCCCGGCGCGGCACGCCGCCCACTGCGAGGCCTCACCGGTGCGGTGGGGGGCGCGGCAGCCGACCGGAGATGCGCTCTGAGCGAACGGACTCCACGGCGGTCCGCCACGGGCAGTCATGCCGAAAGGCCGTACACGGAACAGCGTGTACGGCCTTTCGGCTGCCGTGGGGTCCACGGCCGGCGTGCGGTCTCAGCGGTCGAGGATCCGGTCGAACTGCGTGGTGGTGTGCCGCAGATGGGCCACCAACTCGTCGCCGACCTTCGGTTCCGGCGCGTCCGACGGCACGAACAGGATGGACACCTGCATGTGCGGCGGTTCCGCGAACCACCGCTGCTTGCCGCCCCAGACGAACGGCGAGAGGTTGCGGTTCACCGTGGCGAGACCGGCCCGGGCGACGCCCTTGGCGCGCGGCATGACGCCGTGCAGCGCCTTCGGGGCCTCCAGACCCACGCCGTGCGACGTACCGCCCGCCACGACCACGAGGAAGCCGTCCGAGGCCGCCTTCTGCTGCCGGTAGCCGAAGCGCTCGCCCTTGGTGACCCGCGTGACGTCCAGGACCGCGCCGTGGTACTCGGTGGCGTCGTGGTCTCCCAGCCACAGCCGGGTGCCGATCCGGGCACGGAAGCGGGTCTGCGGGAACTGCTGCTGGAGCCGGGCGAGCTCGTCCGCCTTGAGGTGGCTGACGAACATCGTGTGCAGCGGCAGCCGGGCGGCGCGCAACCGGTCCATCCAGCCGATGACCTCCTCGACGGCGTCCGAGCCGTCGGTACGGTCGAGCGGCAGGTGGATGGCGAAGCCCTCCAGCCGGACGTTCTCTATGGCGGCGTGCAGCTGCGGCAGGTCCTGCTCGCTGATGCCGTGGCGCTTCATCGAGGACATCACCTCGATGACCACACGTGCGCCCACGAGGCCGTACACGCCGTCGATGGACGACACCGAGCGCACGACCCGGTCGGGCAGCGGTACGGGCTCCTCGCCGCGCCGGTACGGCGTCAGGACGAGCAGGTCACCACCGAAGAAGTCCTTGATCCGGGCGGCCTCGTACGTCGTGCCGACGGCCAGTACGTCGGAGCCCAGCCGCGTGGCCTCTTCCGCCAGCCGCTCGTGACCGAAGCCGTAGCCGTTGCCCTTGCAGACCGGGACCAGCCCGGGGAACTGCTCCTGCACGTGCTTGTGGTGCGCCCGCCAGCGCGCGGTGTCGACGTAGAGGGTGAGCGCCATGGCCGGACCTGGGACCTTTCTCGTGGCTGTCAGAGGTGCGGGATTGGGGTGAGGAGAGGGGTCAGCGGCGCGACATGTAGATGTCGAGCGCCTTGTGGAGCAGCTTGTTCAGCGGGAAGTCCCACTCGCCGAGGTACTCGGCCGCCTGCCCGCCCGTGCCCACCTTGAACTGGATCAGACCGAAGAGGTGGTCGCTCTCGTCCAGGGAGTCGGAGATGCCGCGCAGGTCGTAGACGGTGGCGCCGAGGGCGTAGGCGTCGCGGAGCATGGCCCACTGCATCGCGTTCGAGGGCCGGACCTCGCGGCCGATGTTGTCGGAGGCGCCGTAGGAGTACCAGACGTGCCCACCGACGACCAGCATCGTGGCGGCGGACAGGTTCACCCCGTTGTGCCGGGCGAAGTACAGCCGCATGCGGTTGGGGTCCTCGTTGTTGAGGGCCGCCCACATGCGCTGGAAGTAGGACAGCGGACGCGGCCGGAAGTGGTCGCGCACGGCGGTGATCTCGTAGAGCCGCTGCCACTCCTCGAGGTCGTGGTAGCCGCCCTGGACGACCTCGACGCCGGCCTTCTCGGCCTTCTTGATGTTGCGGCGCCACAGCTGGTTGAAGTTCTTGTGGACCTCCTCCAGGGAGCGGTTGGCCAGCGGCACCTGGAAGACGTAGCGGGGCTGCACGTCGCCGAAGCCGGCGCCGCCGTCCTCGCCCTGCTGCCAGCCCATGCGGCGCAGCTTGTCTGCCACCTCGAAGGCGCGCGGCTCGATGTGGTCGGCCTCTATGTCGCGCAGGCGCTTGACGTCGGGGTCCTGGATGCCCTTCTTGATGGACGTGGCGTCCCAGCGGCGGATGATCACCGGCGGGCCCATCTTCACCGAGAAGGCGCCCTGCTGCTTGAGGTGCGCCAGCATCGGCTCCATCCACTCCTGGAGGTTCGGCGCGAACCAGTTGATGACCGGGCCCTCGGGCAGGTAAGCGAGGTAGCGCTTGATCTTGGGGAGCTGGCGGTAGAGGACGAGGCCCGCACCGACCAGCTCACCGGTCCGGTCGTCGAACCAGCCGAGGTTCTCCGAGCGCCATTCCGCCTTCACGTCCGCCCATGCCGGGACCTGCATGTGACTTGCCGCCGGCAGGCTCTGGATGTAGGCCAGATGCTGCTCACGACTGATGGTCCTCAGGGTCAGGCTCATTCGGGGCGCTCCTCGGGCTGGTGTGTCCCCATGGGTACAGGGGCTCCGGCTCTCGCGCGAAGCCTACTGCGCCCTGTGAGCGCCCCGTCCGGCGTACGGGTGCAAGGGGCCACCGGAGGACCTTCCGAGAGTGCTCCGGCGGACGGGTGGTGCGCGGCTCAGCCGAAGAAGCCGCCGTGGTCGATGCCGAAGAACATGCCGAGCGCGGAGGCTCCGAGCGCCACCACCAGTCCGAAGCGCTCGCGGGTCGTCACCGAGATGAACTGGCCGTACCCGGCGGTCAGCACCCCCAGCAGTCCTGCCCAGGAGGTCAGGATGTGGAGCCCGCGGAAGCTCGCGGTGGCCAGGGCCAGCACGCCCAGCACCAGGGCCACGGCCAGCAGGGTGTCCTGGAGGGGGTGCGGCTTGCCGTCGGTGGCCAGCAAGCCGGTCCTCGGCTTCGCGGGTCGCATGATCTGTGCCATGGGGAACCTCCTGCCGAAGGCAGCGTGTCGTCGCCCGTCACATCCGCTGAGTACCGATTGTGTCCCCTCACCGCCGGATTTCAACCGCAAGCGGGTGGCCGGGTACTCTGTACCTTCTGCACTGGTGTCTGCTGCCTGCCTCGGCCGGGCCGCCTCTCCGGAGGAAGCTCGATTGTCAGTGGGTCCTGCTTTACTCGCGGATGCCGGTGTCAACGCATCGCAACCCTCCTGCCACGGAACGACCGTGGCCGCTGAGTCCAAAGGAGGTGGGTTCCACATGCGTCACTACGAGGTGATGGTCATCCTCGACCCCGATCTCGAGGAGCGTTCTGTCTCCCCGCTGATCGAGAACTTCCTCTCTGTCGTCCGTGACGGCGGCGGAAAGGTCGAGAAGGTCGACACCTGGGGCCGTCGTCGTCTCTCGTACGAGATCAAGAAGAAGCCTGAGGGCATCTACTCGGTCATCGACCTGCAGGCCGAGCCTGCGGTCGTCAAGGAGCTCGACCGCCAGATGAACCTGAACGAGTCGGTCCTCCGGACCAAGGTCCTCCGTCCCGAGATGCACTGAGCTTCCGCTCAGCCGATCCCGGGATTCGAGTAGCAGCACAAGCAGCCAGCAGCAAACCCGCCGAGAGGTTCCCCCATGGCAGGCGAGACCGTCATCACGGTCGTCGGCAATCTTGTCGATGACCCCGAGCTGCGCTTCACCCCGTCCGGTGCGGCCGTCGCGAAGTTCCGTGTCGCGTCGACCCCCCGCACCTTCGACCGCCAGACGAACGAGTGGAAGGACGGCGAGAGCCTCTTCCTCACCTGCTCGGTCTGGCGGCAGGCGGCGGAGAACGTCGCCGAGTCGCTCCAGCGAGGCATGCGCGTCATCGTGCAGGGCCGGCTGAAGCAGCGGTCCTACGAGGACCGTGAGGGCGTCAAGCGCACGGTCTACGAGCTGGACGTCGACGAGGTCGGCGCCAGCCTGCGCAGTGCCACGGCCAAGGTCACCAAGACCTCGGGTCAGGGGCGCGGCGGCCAGGGCGGTTACGGCGGCGGTGGCGGCCAGGGTGGCGGCGGCTGGGGCGGCGGCCCCGGCGGTGGCCAGCAGGGCGGCGGCGCTCCGGCCGACGACCCCTGGGCGACCGGCGCTCCCGCCGGTGGCCAGCAGGGCGGCGGCGGCCAGGGTGGCGGCGGCTGGGGCGGTGGCTCCGGCGGCGGTGGCGGCTACTCGGACGAGCCCCCCTTCTAGACGGGCTCTACCCACACTTCTTGATCACACAGGAGAAACATCATGGCTAAGCCGCCTGTGCGCAAGCCGAAGAAGAAGGTCTGCGCATTCTGCAAGGACAAGGTCACGTACGTGGACTACAAGGACACGAACATGCTGCGGAAGTTCATTTCCGACCGCGGCAAGATCCGTGCCCGCCGCGTGACCGGCAACTGCACCCAGCACCAGCGTGACGTCGCCACGGCCGTGAAGAACAGCCGTGAGATGGCGCTGCTGCCCTACACGTCCACCGCGCGATAAGGGAAGGGTGACCGACCAATGAAGATCATCCTCACCCACGAGGTCTCCGGCCTCGGTGCCGCGGGCGAAGTCGTCGACGTCAAGGATGGCTACGCTCGCAACTACCTGATCCCGCGGAAGTTCGCCATCCGCTGGACCAAGGGCGGCGAGAAGGACGTCGAGCAGATCCGTCGCGCTCGCAAGATCCACGAGATCCAGACCATCGAGCAGGCCAACCAGATCAAGGGCCAGCTCGAAGGCGTCAAGGTTCGCCTGGCCGTCCGCTCCGGCGAGGCCGGTCGTCTCTTCGGTTCCGTCACCCCGGCCGACGTCGCTTCGGCGATCAAGGCCGCCGGCGGTCCCGACGTGGACAAGCGTCGCATCGAGCTGGGCACGCCGATCAAGACGCTGGGCGCCCACGAGACGTCCGTGCGTCTGCACCCCGAGGTTGCCGCCAAGGTCAACATCGAGGTCGTCGCTGCCTGAGCTCCGCTCACGCTGAAGCGATGAGAAGGGGCCGCATCCTCGCCAGGGGATGCGGCCCCTTCTTCACGGGCGGCCTAGGTGGGACCTGGCCTGCTCTTCGCGGTTCTGTTGCCACCCCTGCCGGGAAACGTCGTGTTTCACGTGAAACGGTCAGCGCGTCGCACCGGTGACGACCCAGCGTCCCGAACGGGTGCGAAGCCACAGGGTCACCAGGCGCACCGCCATCATCAGCGTCATGGCCGCCCACAGCGCGGTGAGCCCGCCCCCGAAGGCTGGGACGAGGAGCGCCGCGGGAGTGAAGACGGCCAGGGTCAGCAGCATGGCCCAGGCGAGGTAGGGGCCGTCGCCCGCGCCCATGAGCACGCCGTCCAGGACGTAGACCACTCCGCAGATCGGCTGCGAGACGGCCACGATGACAAGGGCCGGCAGGGCCGCGTCCGTCACCGCGGAGTCGCCGGTGAACAGGGGCAGGAAGACCGGACGGGACAGCACGACGAGCAGACCGAGTGCGATGCCGACCGCGACGCCCCACTCGACCATCCTCCGGCAGGCTTCGCGGGCACCGCGGGCGTCACCGGCCCCCAGGTAACGCCCGATGATGGCCTGGCCGGCGATGGCGATGGCGTCGAGGGCGAAGGCGAGCAAACTCCACAGGGACAGGATGATCTGGTGCGCCGCGATGTCGGCGTCTCCCAGGCGCGCCGCCACGGCCGTGGTGATCATGAGAATCGCCCGCAGGGAGAGCGTCCGGACGAGCAGCGGGACCCCCGCCTGGGCGGAGGCTCTGATCCCGGCGACGTCGGGACGCAGTGAGGCGCCGTGGCGGCGGGCCCCGCGGACCACCACCCACAGGTACACCGCGGCCATGCCGCACTGTGCGATGACGGTGCCCCAGGCGGAGCCCGCGATGCCGAGGCCGGCGCCGTAGACGAGAACGACGTTGAGGACGGCGTTGGCGACGAAGCCGGCGATGGCCACGTAGAGCGGGGTCCGGGTGTTCTGCAGCCCCCGCAGGACACCGGTCGCGGCCAGCACGACCAGCATGGCGGGGATGCCGAGGGCGGAGATCCGCAGGTAGGTGATGGCGTACGGTGCCGCGGTGTCGGAGGCGCCGAAGAGCTCCACGAGGGCGGGCGCGGTCGGCAGCACCACGGCGATGACGGCGGCGCCCAGCAGCAGGGCCAGCCAGATGCCGTCCATGCCCTGGCGGATCGCCGATTGCAGGTCGCCCGCGCCGACGCGCCGGGACACGGCCGCGGTGGTGGCGTAGGCGAGGAAGACGAAGACGCTGACGGCGGTGGTGAGCAGCGCCGAGGCGATGCCGAGGCCGGCCAGCTGCGCGGTGCCGAGATGGCCGACGATCGCACTGTCGGCCATGACGAAAAGAGGCTCGGCGACGAGTGCGCCGAAGGCCGGGACGGCCAGCGCGATGATCTCTCGGTCGTGTCGGCGCCGGAGGGTCCGCGAGCGCGCTGGGGCCTGTGTCATGAGCACCAATCTAATCGTCCACAGGTAAGAGATGCAAAGCCTTTGCAACCCTTACGCTTCGTCTCACCGTGTGTGCTTCTGGGCACGGTTCGGAACGATCTTGATCCGATGGGGAAAGTTTTTCTTCTGCACAGGCCGTGGACGGTGAAAGTGCAGTTCAGAGGCGTTCTTTCGGGCGGAGGGAGTGCTTGTTCACAGGGCTGTCCACCGGCTCGTGCACAGGTTTGGCCGAGTTCTCCACAGCATCTGGCCCGTCGTCCACATGGCCTGTGGATAACCAGATTGGCTGACGGTGCCCGCAGGCCTACGGTGGTCCGGCACCTGCTCCGTCCGTCGACCTGCGAACCAGCCCAAAACCGACGCGCCAGAAGCGAAGTGGGGCGTCTTATTTGTCAGTGCCGTGCCGTAGAAATGAGAGGCACGGCGAGGTCCGCTCGGCGGACGGGAGGAGGTTGCTCGGTGAGCATTTCCGAGCCCTTGGACGACCCGTGGGCCGACAGCGGGCCCAGTGATCGTCTGCCCGCTTCCCGCCGTCGCGGTGACGGAGGACGCGGCCGCGACGAGCAGCACGAGCGCGGCTCGGACAACGGCGCGTGGGACGGCGGCGGTCCGTCGTTCGAGCGGGTGCCACCGCAGGACCTGGACGCCGAGCAGTCCGTCCTCGGCGGCATGCTCCTCTCCAAGGACGCCATCGCCGACGTCGTCGAGATCCTCAAGGGCCACGACTTCTACAAGCCGGCCCACGAGACCGTCTACCAGGCCATCCTCGACGTCTATGCCAAGGGCGAACCGGCCGACCCCATCACCATCGCGGCCGAACTCACCAAGCGCGGTGAGATCAACAAGGTCGGTGGCGCCTCCTATCTGCACACCCTCGTCCAGACCGTGCCGACGGCCGCGAACGCCGCGTACTACGCGGAGATCGTGCACGAGCGGGCCGTTCTGCGGCGCCTGGTGGAGGCCGGCACGCGGATCACCCAGATGGGATACGCGGCCGACGACGACGTCGACGAGATCGTCAACCGTGCCCAGGCGGAGATCTACGCCGTCACCGAGCAGCGCACGAGTGAGGACTACCTGCCGCTCGGCGACATCATGGAGGGCGCGCTCGACGAGATCGAGGCGATCGGGTCGCGCAGCGGCGAGATGACCGGTGTGCCAACCGGCTTCACGGACTTCGACTCGCTGACCAACGGCCTGCACCCCGGTCAGATGGTCGTCATCGCCGCGCGACCCGCCATGGGCAAGTCGACGCTCGCGCTGGACTTCGCGCGTGCCGCCTCGATCAAGAACAACCTGCCGAGCGTCATCTTCTCGCTCGAAATGGGACGCAACGAGATCGCCATGCGTCTGCTCTCCGCCGAGGCGCGCGTCGCGCTGCACCACATGCGGTCCGGCACCATGACGGACGACGACTGGACCCGCCTGGCCCGCCGGATGCCGGACGTGTCGGCCGCCCCGCTCTACATCGACGACTCCCCCAACCTGTCGATGATGGAGATCCGCGCCAAGTGCCGCCGCCTCAAGCAGCGCAACGACCTCAAGCTGGTCGTCATCGACTACCTCCAGCTCATGCAGTCCGGAGGCTCCAAGCGCGCGGAGAGCCGCCAGCAGGAGGTCTCGGACATGTCCCGTAACCTCAAGCTCCTGGCCAAGGAGCTGGAGATCCCGGTGATCGCGCTCTCGCAGCTGAACCGTGGTCCCGAGCAGCGCACCGACAAGAAGCCGATGGTCTCCGACCTGCGTGAGTCCGGGTCGATCGAGCAGGACGCCGACATGGTCATCCTGTTGCATCGCGAGGACGCCTACGAGAAGGAGTCGCCGCGTGCCGGCGAAGCGGACCTGATCGTGGCCAAGCACCGTAACGGCCCCACGGCCACGATCACCGTCGCCTTCCAGGGCCACTACTCCCGCTTCGTGGACATGGCCCAGACCTGATCCCCGGGCGCGGGCGAATGGGCTCGACGTGCCGCGCACGGGCCGATGGACTGGGGGCATGACGACACCTCAGGAAGACGTGCAGGACTTGCTCCCCGCTACGCGCCGGGCGTTGCTGCACCGGATCGCCGTGGCGCAGTCCGCAGGGCGCACGCCGTCGCTCGTGGCGGCGGTCGTCCGGGACGGGCGAGTCGTGTGGCACGGTGCGCGGACCTCGGTCGACGGGCACGGCCCGGACGAGGACGTGCAGTACCGGATCGGCTCCATCACCAAGACCTTCACCGCCGTGCTCGTTCTGCGCCTGCGTGACGAGGGGGTGCTCGACCTCACAGACGCCTTGGAGAAGCATCTGCCGGGCACCGGCGCGGGCGAGGCCACGATCGCCGAGCTGCTGGCGCATTCGGGCGGGCTGGCCGCCGAGTCGCCCGCGCCGTGGTGGGAGCGGACGCCGGGATCCCTGCGGCCGCAGCTCGCCGATGTGCTGGGCGAGAGGCCGCTCGTGCACCCGGTGGGCCGTCGGCACCACTACTCGAACCCCGGCTACACCCTGCTCGGCGCGCTGGTCGAGCGGCTGCGCGGTGCTCCCTGGGAGGAGGTGTTGCGGCGCGAGGTCCTGGAGCCGCTGGGGCTGGACCGTACGAGCGCCCAGCCGCGGGCTCCGTACGCCGGTGGCTGGGCGGTACATCCGTGGGCGGACGTGATGCTGCCCGAGCCCGCCGAGGATCTCGGGCGGATGGCTCCGGCCGGTCAGCTCTGGTCCACCACCGGGGACCTGGCGCGGTTCGCCGTCTTCCTGACGAAGGGGGACGACCGGGTACTGAGCGCGCGGACCGTACGGGAGATGCGGGCACCGGCGGCACCGAGGCCGCGGACGTCATGGACGGCGCGGCCTACGGACTGGGCCTGCAGATCCAGTGCCGGGACGGTCGGCTGCTCGTGGGCCACTCCGGCTCCCTGCCGGGCTTCCTGGCCAACCTCACGATCAGTGTGGAGGACGACGTGGCCGCCGTGGTGCTGACCAACTGCACCTCCGGGCCACTGACGGCCGAGGTCGGTGCCGATCTCGTGCGCATCGTCGCCGAGGCGGAGCCCCGGATCCCCGAACCGTGGCGTCCCTCGGCGGAAGCCGACGCCGCCGTGCTGGAGCTGGCCGGGCAGTGGTACTGGGGGACGCATGCCTTCGCGCTGCGGTTGACGCCCGACGGGGGAGTGTCGCTGGAGCCGCTCGCCGGCTTCGGTCGCCGTTCGCGCTTCCGCTTGAACGGCGACGGTACGTGGACCGGGCTCGAGGGCTACTACGCCGGAGAACTCCTCCGAGCCGTGCGGCGCCCGGACGGCACCGTGAGCCATCTGGATCTCGGGTCGTTCGTATTCACGCGGCAGCCGTACGACGAGGGGGCCCCGGTGCCGGGAGGCGTGCACCCGGAGGGATGGCGGGGGATCGGCTAGCCACTGCCACCCGGGCGTCCCTATCGGCCCTGTTTCACGTGAAACAGGGCCGACAAGGCGCATATGGGGTGCCCTCGGACGAGGGCCGGACCGGCCGTTCAGAGCGAGAGCTTGAAGCCCGTGTGCGAGGCGGAGAAACCGAGGCGCTCGTAGAAGCGGTGGGCGTCGACGCGGGTCTTGTCGGAGGTGAGCTGCACCAACTGACATCCCTGGCGACGGGACTCGTCGACGGCCCACTCGATGAGCTGTGTTCCCAGGCCCCCGCCACGCTCGTCGGTGTGGATGCGCACCCCCTCGACGATCGACCGGGTGGCGCCGCGCCGGGACAGGCCGGGAACGATCGTCAGCTGCAGCGTGCCGACCACGCGGCCGTCGCGTACGGCGACGACCAGGTGCTGGTTCGGGTCGGTGCTGAGCCGTTCGAACGCGGCCAGGTAGGGGCCCAGGTCGTCCGGTGACTCGCGCTCCGCGCCCAGCGGATCGTCGGCGAGCATCGCGACGACCGCGGGGATGTCGTCCTCGGTGGTGGGTCGTATCTCAAGATCTCCCATGGCCGCACCCTACGCAGAGCCGCCAGAGAGGCACAGCACGGGCGGGCACCACTCCTGCTAGGCGGGCACCGGCGTCTTGAGGGTCTCCACCGCCCGGACCAGCGGGGCCAGGTCGGGATTCTCGGCAGCCTCGTCGAGGGCCTCTCGGAGGGCGGCGTCGTTGGTGGGCCGCGCCTCGTCCAGCAGCTTCAGGCCCGCCGCGGTGACGTTGGTGTAGATGCCGCGACGATCGGTGGGGCACAGGTAGCGCTCCAGCAGCCGGCGCTCCTCGAGTCGGGTCACCAGGCGGGTGGTGGCGCTCTGGCTGAGGACGACGGCGTCGGCGACCTGCTTCATCTGCAGGTGCCCCCCGTCGCCGTCGTGCTGCCGGCTGAGCACGTCGAGCAGGGAGTACTCGCGCACGCTCAGGTCGTGCCCGGCCTGCAGGGCTCGCTCGATGCGGGCCTCGATCCTCCCGTGCAGCAGGGAGAGGGCGCACCAGCCTTGGGAGAGGGCGGTGAGCGCGGGGTCCGTCGTTGTCATGTGGTTCCTCCGTCCCGGAGTGGCTGACACCAGGGTAGACCAGCGCCGCAATTGTCGGCGGTTGCATATTGCCCGCGTCTGCAATTATTGTGAACGCACGCAAAGCGCTCCTGCAATCTCTTGGGAAGGTGTACCCCCTCCATGCCTCTCGCGCTTCTGGCCCTCGCGATCGGGGCCTTCGGGATCGGAACGACCGAGTTCGTGATCATGGGCTTGCTGCCCGAGGTCGCGAGCGACTACGGGGTCTCCATCCCCACCGCCGGCTTCCTGGTGACCGGATACGCGCTCGGCGTGATGTTCGGCGCCCCGCTGATGACCGTGCTCGGCACCAAGGTCTCGCGCAAGCGGATGCTGATGCTGTTGATGGGCCTGTTCATCGTCGGCAACCTGCTCTCCGCCCTCGCCCCCGCCTTCTCCGTCATGCTGGTCGGCCGTGTGGTCGCCTCGCTCGCCCACGGTGCCTTCTTCGGCATCGGCTCGGTGGTCGCGGCCGATCTGGTCGCTCCGCAGAAGAGGGCGGGCGCTATCGCCATGATGTTCACCGGACTGACCGTCGCCAATGTCGTCGGTGTCCCGCTGGGGACACTCGTCGGCCAGTCCGTCGGCTGGCGCGTCACCTTCGCCCTCGTCGCCGCGCTCGGCGTCGTCGGCCTGGCGGGGGTCGCCAAGCTGGTCCCCGACGTACCCCGGGCGGAGGGTGTGCGGCTGCGCCACGAGCTGGCGGCCTTCAAGAACGCGCAGGTCCTGCTGGCGATGGCCATGACGGTCCTCGGCTTCGGCGGTGTCTTCGCGGCCATCACCTACATCGCGCCGATGATGACCCATGTCGCGGGATTCGCCGACGGCTCGGTCACCTGGCTGCTGGTCCTCTTCGGACTCGGCATGGTCGGTGGCAACCTCATCGGCGGCAGGTTCGCCGACCGTGCCCTGATGCCCTTGCTGTACGTCTCACTGGGCGCACTGGCCGTCGTGCTCGCCCTGTTCACGCTCACCGCGCACAACAAGATCGCCTCTGCTGTGACCATCGTCCTGATCGGCGCCCTGGGCTTCGCCACCGTCCCGCCGCTGCAGAAGCGCGTCCTGGACCACGCACACGGCGCCCCGACCCTGGCGTCGGCCGTGAACATCGGTGCCTTCAACCTCGGCAACGCGCTCTCCGCCTGGCTCGGAGGTGTCGTCATCGCCGCCGGCTTCGGCTACACCGCGCCCAACTGGGTCGGTGCCGTGCTCGCCGGCGCCGCTCTGGTCCTCGCCTTCCTCTCGGCCGCACTGGAACGGCGTGACGTCGCTTCCCGGCCGGGGTCCGCGGGCGCCGCGCCCGCCGAGCCGCGGGCCGTCGCCCACCACTGAACCACCGGCCGCAGGGGGCGGGGGGCGGGGCCAGCGTCGTCCCCCTCCCCTGTGGCTCCCCGCCTCACCGACCACCGAGGCACCGCACCACCGACAACCGATCCGACACGGCCACCGAAAGCCGGCATGACCGCACCACCGAGTACCGACCCAGGAGCATCCCCATGAGCACCACCGCTGTCGCCCCGCTGACCATCCAGGACGCCGAGGCCCTGGTCGCCGCGGCCCACCGTGCCGCTGAGGCCGCCGGGGTCGTCGTCAGCGTCACCGTCCTCGACGCGGGCGGTCACCTCCTCGCCTTCCGGCGCGACGACCGGGCCGTGCTGATCTCCGGCGAGACCAGCACCCGCAAGGCCTACACGGCGCTCCAGCTGAACGCCGCCACCGCCGACCTGGTCGACGCCGTCCAGCCCGGAGGCCTCTTCCACACCCTGCCCACCGCGCTCGACCGGCCGCTGCTGTTCATCGCGGGCGGCGTGCCGGTGCACCGCGACGGTCGGCTGATCGGCGCGGTCGGGGTGGGTGGCGGAGCACCCGAACAGGACCACTCCTTCGCCACCGCCGCCGTGCGGACCCTCGCCTGACGGCAGTCATGCGCGCACGCGGCCGGTTCCCGGGATGCCCCGGGAACCGGCTTCGCCGTGCGGCGTCGTACCGCAGGGACCGCCGGTCGGTCAGCCCGCCGCCACCGTCAGCGGAGCGAACCGCCGGTTCCAGTCCCCGGGCAGCTCGGTGATGCCGTACGTCATGACCGAGTTGAAGGCGACGGAGGCGAGTCCGCGTTCCTTGGCCCAGTCCAGCAGCTCTTCGTGCCGTACGTCGATGTCCGTACGCAGTGGACGGTCCGTGCGGGCGGCGAGGGAGGCGAGCAGCGCCTTCGCGGTCTCGGTGTCACGGGCGATCAAAGGGCCCACCACATGGGTGTCCATGTTGGGCCAGGCCGCCGCGTACCCGATGAGGCGGCCGTTCTCCTCGGCGACCCGCAACTGGTCCGCGAAGGCGGGCAGCCGGGTGATGATGTGGGTGCGATCGGCGCCGAACACCTCTTCGTCGAGCCGGAGGATGGCGGGGAGGTCCTCGGCCGTGGCCGCGCGCGTGGACACGCCGGGCTCCGACCCTCCCGGGGTGAGACGCCCGCGCACCATCTCCGCCCGGCCCGTCGCCTTGAAGCCCAGCTCCTCGTAGAGCGGCCGGCCGTACGGGGTCGCGTGCAGCGTCAGGGGCGTCGTGCCCAGTGCGGCGACGACGTGACGCATCAGACGCCGTCCGACGCCCTGACGGGCGTGCCGCTCGGCGACCAGCACCATGCCGATGGCAGCGAGGGAGGGACGCTCGTGCGGTCCGTACTCGGTGACCGCGCAGACGCTGACAAGGCCGCCACCGGGATCGTCGATGCCGTAGCCCTTCCCGGCCGTGAGGAGGAACCCCCACTTGTGCTCCTCGCGGGGCCACCCCCGGTCCTCGGACAGGTCGGCGCACGCGGCGAGGTCGCGGAGCGTCAGACGGCGGATCGGCAGCGAGGCGAGGGAAGGTGTCGGCACGCAGGTCAGGCTGTCCGACAGGAGCCCTCCGCGTCCACCACTTTCCGCTGGAACGGGCGAGCTTTTGGCCACGTCGTGGGCGAACCCACAGTCGCCCGCGACGCGCTGGGCGGCCTGCGGACCGGCAGACCGCCGCTCGCCGCCCGCAGTGGGTCAGCCGAGATCAGGCGCGTGCATCGCGCGCACGCCTTCGATGTTGCCGTCCAGATAGTGCCGCAACGACAGCGGTACGAGGTGGACGGAGGCGATCCCGACCCTGGTGAACGGCACCCGGACGATCTCATACTCGCCCGCGGGCTCGTCGACCTCGGGGCCGTGCCGCAGGGACGGGTCCATGGATTCCAGGCGGCAGACGAAGAAGTGCTGCACCTTCACGCCGGTCGCGCCCTCGTCCTCGCCGATGTGCTCCACCGTGTCGACGAAGCAGGGGACCACGTCGGAGATCTTGGCACCGAGCTCCTCGTAGACCTCACGGTGCAGGGCGTCGACGACGGTGCTGTCGTCCGGCTCGACCCCGCCCCCGGGAGTGACCCAGTAGGGATCGACACCGGGTTTGGTGCGCTTGATCAGGATCAGGTGGTCGCCGTCCAGCAGGACGGCACGGGCGGTGCGCTTGACCACGGGTCGGACGGTCATGGGAGAAATGTGGCCCGGCTGGTTCCACGTGAAACATCGCGGGCGCCCCGCGGTTTCGCGGGCTCAGTTCCAGTCGGAGGCCGCGCGCAGCAGCCACTCGTGGGCTCGGGCGACGTGCGACATCGCCAAGGTGCCGGTCCGCACGATCAGGAAGTACGTCCGCAGCGGCGGCACCACGGGATCGTGCAGGGCGACGACGTCACCGCGCTCCAGCGCGTCGGCGCACAGATAGCGGGGCAGGACCGCTAGTCCGGCGCCGGCGACCGCACAGGCGAGCACCGCACGCAGGTCGGGGACGACGACCGTCCCTGGAAAGGCCGCACGGGCGTCGAAGACGGACGCCCAGTAACGGGCGACGAAGGGCAGCGATTCATGCACCTCGACCACGGGGACGCGTTGCAGAGCGAGTGCGGTGGTGCGGTGGGGCGGCCTCCCGCCACCGGTCCGCTCCACCCAGCGGGGCGCGGCGATCAGGACATGCTCCTCGTCGCAGAGCGGGGTCGCCGTGAGCAGCGCGCCGCGCGGACGGGCCGTGCCGATGGCCAGATCGTGGTGCCCGGCGGCCAGGCCCTCCATGATCGCCTCCGCGTTCCCGAACGAGGCACGCAGGGCGAACGCCTGTCCGTCCTCGCCGGTGAGCCGCGTGAGCGCGGGCAGCGCTCGCTCGGCGATGAACTCGGGTGGTCCGGCGAGATGCAGGGAACGCAGGGACGAGTCGATCTCCAGCCCGGTCTCGGTGATCTCCACCAGTGCGTCCAGGTGCGGTGCGGCCTTGTGGGCGAGCTCGTCCCCGATGGTCGTCGGTGTCACGCCCCGGGCCTGGCGCAGGAACAGAGGGCGGCCGAGTTGCCGCTCCAGCGTGCGGATCTGCGACGTGACGGCCGGCTGGGAGAGGCCGAGCAGGGCTGCCGCGCGCGTGAAGGAACCGGCTCGGTGCACGGTCACGAAGGTGCGGAGCAAGGCCAGATCCACGGCAGCCCTCCCCTCGGCTGTTCTCCTCCAGCCTTTCGGCCGCGCTCAACTATAAATATGTCGATAGGTCGCTGTCGCTCCTGTGATTGGACACTGACACAGAGTCAACTAGCCTGGATCGCGCGGTTCTTCGCGCGCGGAACCGGAGGACGGTCCGAGCCACGAGGGGGGAGGCTCGGACCGTCCGTCGTAGCGGGTCCACACGGCACGCAGGAGGGTGGCGGCGATCAGTCCGCCGATTCCTCCAGCGCGCGCAGCAGGTCCGCCACCAGGTCCTCGGGGTCCTCCGCACCGACCGAGAGCCGGACGAAGCCCTCCGGTACCGCGTCCCCGCCCCAGCGGCCGCGCCGCTCGGCCGTGGACCGCACCCCGCCGAAGCTCGTCGCGCCCTCCACCAGCCGCAACGCCTCCAGGAAACGATCGGCACGCGCGCGTGAGGGCAGCGTGAACGAGACCACGCATCCATAGCGCAGCATCTGCTGCGAGGCGATCCTGTGCGAAGGGTCGTCCGGCAGCCCCGGATACCGCAGCCCGGTGATCTCGGGGCGCGTCCGCAGGGCTTCGGCCACCTTGAGCGCGGTGGCGTTCTGCCGGTCCACGCGCAGATGGAGGGTGGCGATCGAGCGGTGCGCGAGCCAGGCCTCCATGGGGCCCGGAATCGCGCCGACGATCTTGCGCCAGCGCCGTACGGCGGTCATCGCGGCGGCGTCGCGGCCGGTCACGTAGCCCAGGAGGACATCGCCGTGGCCGGTGAGCTGCTTGGTACCGCTGGCCACCGAGAAGTCGGCGCCGAGCTCCAGCGGGCGCTGCCCGAGGGGCGTGGCGAGCGTGTTGTCGACAGCCACCAGGGCGCCGTGCGCGTGGGCCGCCTCGGCCAGCCGCCGGACGTCGCAGACGTCGAGCCCGGGGTTCGAGGGGGTCTCGATCCACAGCAGCTTCGCCCCGGCCAGGACGTCGAGCTGGGCGTCCGCACCGGTCGGCGCGGTACGCACCTCGATGCCGTACGCCTCGAGCTGGGCGCGGACCAGGGGCAGCACCTGGTAGCCGTCGTCGGGCAGAACGGCCACGTCACCGGCGCGCAGCTGCGAGAAGAGCACCGCGGAGATCGCGGCCATGCCGGAGGCGAACACGAGCGTCTCGACGTCGTCCCGCCCTGGCGCCTCCAGCTCGGTGATGGCGCTCTCGAGACGGGTCCAGGTCGGGTTCTCGTCGCGGCCGTAGGCGTACGGACCGGTCGGCTCACCCGGCAGGTGGAAGTGGGCGGCGAACACGGGGCCGGGCAACGTCGGTTCGTGCTTGACGGGCTCGGGCAGCCCGGCCCGTACGGCGCGCGTGCCGTCCCCGGTGTGCGGGCGGCCGTCCTCGCCCGTGCCGGCCTCGTCGTTCTTAGCGGAATCACTCATGCCGCCCGTCCCTCCACTTGCTCGCGTACCGCGGCGAGCAGTCCGGTGCTCGCCGCCTCCACCATCTCAAGGCACTCCTCGAAACCGTCCGCGCCCCCGTAGTAGGGGTCCGGTACGTCGAGATCGGCGCGGTCGGCGGCGGGATCGTAGGACCGCAGCAGCCGTACCTTGGCGGCGTCCTGTTCCGAGGGCGCGAGGCGGCGCAGTTCCCGCAGGTGTTCCGCGTCGAGGGCGATGACCAGGTCCAGGCGGGAGAACCAGGAGGGCCGGAACCGGCGGGCCGTGTGGTCGAGGTCGTAGCCGTTCTCCTCCAGGACGGCCAGAGTGCGCGGGTCGGCGCCCTCGCCCTCGTGCCAGCCGCCGGTGCCGGCGCTGTCGGCCTCCACCAGGCCGTCCAGCCCGGCGTCCGCCACGCGCGCGTGGAAGACGGCCTCGGCCATGGGGGAGCGGCAGATGTTGCCCGTGCACACGAAGCAGACGCGGTAGGTCATCGGGATCAGTCCCCGTCGGGGAGGAACGCGTTGAGGGCCCAGGAGACGATCGAGATGATCAGACCGCCCAGGACGGCGGTCCAGAACCCGTCGACGTGGAAGCTCAGGTCGAGCTTGTCCGCGACCCATGACGTCAGCAGCAGCATCAGCGCGTTGACCACCAGCGTGAACAGGCCGAGGGTCAGGATGAACAACGGGAAGGTCAACACCTGTACGACCGGCTTCACCAGCATGTTCACCAGGCCGAACAGCAGGGCGACCACGATCAGCGTGGCGGCCTTCTCGCCGGTACTGCCCCCGGTCAGTGTGATCTTGTCGAGCAGCCACACGGCGACCGCGAGGGCACCGGCGTTGGCGATCGTCTTGACTAGGAAATTCTTCATGTGTCTGATCGTGGCAGACGCGATCGTGAACGAACGGTGAGGCAGGGGCGGACGAGGCGATGAAGGCATTCCGGCTGGACGAACTGGAGGCGGAGCGCGCCGCCAACGACGGTGCCTACCTTCAGTTCCTGCGTGAGCGGAACATGTCGGTCGGTCTGTACGCCCTCGACGCGGGCGCGGCCGACCCCCAGAAGCCGCACGCGCAGGACGAGGTGTACTTCGTGGTGAGCGGACGGGCCGCGATCACCGTGGGCATGGAGACCACGCAGGTCGCCCGCGGCAGCGTGGTGTACGTGCCGGCCGGGGTCGCCCACAAGTTCCACCACATCAGCGAGGATCTGAGGGTCCTGGTGGTGTTCTCTCCGCCCGAGAGCTGAGCCGCGCCCTCCGGGTTCCCTAGGGGATCGGTCAGGGTGAGACAAGGGCCACGAGGGCCCCGCCGACGCCTTCGCGGTCCTAGCATCGAGTGCAGTGCACAGGTGATTCCCCGAGGGATCCCGGGCCGCTGGAGGTCCCGGCACTCGAACGGGCGGAAAGGTAAGGACGAGGGCGATGCGAGAGATCTTCACGGGACTGCCGTGGTGGGTGAAGTGGATCGCGGTGCCGGTCATCGCCCTGGTCGTGTTCGGCGGGCTGATCGCCAGCGTGGTCGGCTTCGTGATCGGACTGCTGTTCAAGCTGCTGGTCTTCGTCGCGCTCGTCGGCGGACTGATCTACGTCGTACGCAAGTTCATGTCGAGTTCGTCGTCGCGCAGCGACTGGTGAGAGGGGTGGGAGACCGGTGGCGGTAACAGGAACCACCGGTTCCCTCGCGAGGGGGAAGTTTGCCGGACGGGGCGTCGGCGGTCGGTGACCGGCGGTTAGAGTCCGGAACTCCACGCGGGGGCGACCCCGCGAGTGGCGTCCACCCCCACCCGTGTTCCCCGCACGGGCTGCCCCCCTCGCGCCCCGGGAGTGCCCCTTGGCCACGGCTGACACCGCGTCCGTTCCGCTCACCCTGCCCGCGCAGCCCCACTCGACGCCCCGGACACCCACCGCCCCTCCCACGGACGCTCCCTCCGCGACCCTCATCGGCTCCGTGCAACGGGCGATGCGCCTGATGGAGTGCGTCGCCGGCCACGCGTACGGGGCCCCCGCCAAGCAACTGGCCCGGGAGACCGGGCTGGCCCTGCCCACGGCGTATCACCTGCTGCGCACGCTGGTGCACGAGGGTTATCTGCGCCGCGAGAAGGGTCTGTTCTTCCTCGGTGAGTCCGCCGAGCGGCTGAGCAGCAGCGGGGCCGCGCAGAAACGTCGCAGCACGGTGGTCGACGCGCTGGCGCGCTGGCGGGACGCGATCGGCGTGCCCGTGTACTACGCCATGTACCGGGAGGGCGAGATCGACGTCCTGTGCGTCTCCGACACCCCGGCCAACCCCGCGGTGGAGGAGTGGGCGGACTTCCGCGAGACCGGGCACGCCCATGCCATCGGCCAGTGTCTGCTGTCGCAGCTGGACGAGGAGGCCCGCCGGGACCACCTCGACCGCTACCCGGTGCAACCGGTCACGCCGTACACGGTGCGTGATGGCAATGCCATGCTCAAACGACTGGAACGCATGCGTCGGATGACGCCAGTGATCGAACGCCAGGAGTACGCACTGGGGACCGTCTGTGCCGCGATCCCGATCACCGTCGGCACGACCGCCGCGACCATGGCCTTGTCCCTGCCCGTCCACCAGGCCGATCGGCTGCTGCCCGCGGCGCGGCGATTGCAGGACGAAGTGGGGCGGCTTCTGGGGTCGCTCGCCCTCTCTATCAGTATCTGAAAACTCACTCCTTGTGATCTGGTGTGTACGTTGAGCAAGATGCCACCAGTGTTAGAGGTTTGATTCCCGGACAGTCGACGGCGAATGACGGGGTAGGCGATGGGCGAGTCCGTACAGGCAGAGGTCATGATGAGCTTTCTCGTGTCCGAGGAGCTCTCGTTCCGCATCCCGGTGGAGCTGGGGTACGAGACCTGTGATCCCTATGCCGTGCGACTGACCTTCCACCTGCCCGGGGACGCCCCGGTGACCTGGGCCTTCGGCCGGGAGCTGTTGGTGGACGGGGTGGGCCGGCCGTGCGGCGACGGTGACGTGCGCATCGCACCCGTCGATCCCGAGCCGCTCGCCGAGGTGCTGATCCGACTTCAGGTCGGCACCGACCAGGCGCTGTTCCGTTCGTCGGCGGCGCCCCTGGTGGCCTTCCTCGACCGGACCGACAAGCTGGTGCCACTGGGGCAGGAAGGCGCGCTCGCCGACTTCGACGCCCACCTCGACGAGGCGCTGGACCGCATCCTGGCGGAGGAACAGAGCGCGGGCTGAACCGTTCCCGCAGCTCGACCGGGAGTGGCGTAACGCCTCACCGGAACACCTCAGCGCTTGCGGCGACGACCCCGCCCGCCGCGTACGGGAGCAGCGCCCGCACCCGGTGCCGCTCCGGCCGCCTGCGCCGCCGACCTGTCGGCCGGGCGGTCGGCGGACACGACGAGGGCCGCGAGAGCCGTGGTCACCGGCACGGACGCCACCAGGCCGATCGAACCGACCAGGGTGCGCACGATCTCCTCCGCGACCAGTTCACTGTTGGCGACCGTCCCCACTCCGCTCTGCGCGATCGAGAACAGCAGCAGCAGTGGCAGCGCGGCGCCCGCGTAGGCGAGGACGAGTGTGTTGACGACCGAGGCGATGTGGTCACGGCCGATACGGATGCCGGCGCGGTAGAGCCCGCGCCAGCCCATCGTCGGATTGGCCTCGTGCAGCTCCCATACCGCCGACGTCTGGGTGACCGTCACGTCGTCGAGCACGCCGAGCGAACCGATGATGACGCCGGCGAGCAGCAGACCGCTCATGTCGATCGTCGGGTACAACCCGTGGATGAGGCCGGTGTTGTCGTCCGTGTTGCCGGTGAGCGCGGCCCAGTCGATGAACAGCGATCCGAGAACGCCGATGAGCAGCAACGAGATGAGGGTGCCGAGCACCGCGACGGACGTCCGGGCCGACAGGCCGTGGCACAGGTACAGCGCGATCAGCATGATGGCGCTCGCCCCGATGACCGCCACGACCAGCGGATTCGACCCCTGCAGGATCGCGGGCAGGATGAAGAAGTTCAGCAGCAGGAAGCTGATGGCCAGCGAGATGAGGGCCATGAGGCCCCGCAGCCGACCGACGACCACGACGGCGAGCGCGAAGATGCCGGCGAGCAGGGCCAGCGGCAGCCGGCGGTTGATGTCGGTCACCGAGTACTGCAGGTCCTCGGGGGCGGAGGGCTCGTAGGCGACCACGACCTCCTGGCCCTGGTGCAGTTGCCGCGACTGGTCGGGCTGCACGATCTCGGTGAAGGTACGGCCCTTGTCCTTGCCGGTGTCGACGCGGATGGTCGCTCGCTTGCAGTCGCCGTTCGCCCGCTGGACCGCGGAGGAGCCTTCGGCGGTGGAGGTGTCACCGGTCGGCGGGACGCCCGAGTTGCCGGCGGACTGGCAGCTCAGCTCGACCACCTTGGTGACGGTGGCCTGCTGGGTCTGCCGGTCGAAGCCGACGCCCGTGCGCTCGTGCGGGGGCGCACCGCCCGGCCACAGCACCGCCAGCCCGACCAGCACCGCGACGGTGAAGGGGATCAGGATCGCGGCGATGACCTTCCGCAGGTGCCGGGACACGGGCGCGGCCGGACCGTGACTGTGGGAGTGGCCGTGGCCGCCACCGGTTCCGTGGCCTCCGCCACCACCGTGACCGCCTTGGCCTCCGTCACCACCGTGACCGCCTTGGCCTCCGTCACCACCGTGACCGCCTTGGCCTCCGCCACCACCGTGACCGCCGTGGCTTCCGTCACCTCTGCCACCGCCGTGAGCGCCGTGGCATCCGCCACCGCCGTGACCGCCATGAGCGAAATGCCCGCCGCCCGTGTCGTGTCTGGCGTCTCCCGCGCCGGGTGCGGCGTGGGGGCCGTGCGGGGCGGATCCGGCCGCGCGGCCGTCGCCGTCCTCGGCGCCCGGGCCGCGGCGGGGCTCGTGCGGCGGGAAGGGGGGATGCTGCGGTGTGGTCACCGACCGATCATCGCAAGAACGAGGGGGGCCCTCTGTTCACCGCGCCCGAATTGACGCTAGCGTGGGGGCACCTTTGTACACGCGGGAGCTCGGAGCACCGGGCTGAGAGGGCGCTGACCTCCGTCCCAGCGATGTTTCACGGGAAACGTCACCGATACCGAGTGATGTTTGCCACGAAGCGTCTGCCGACGGAAGCCGCTGCGTCGACCGCCGAACCTGTTACCGGGTAATGCCGGCGTAGGGAGTAGGTCTCATGACCATCAAGGACGCACGCACGCCTGCCTCCGCGCAGAACTCCGCCCAGGAGGAGCCCGCGGAGACCGGGAAGTCCATCGGCTGGCACAAGGCGTACGTCGAGGGCTCGCGTCCCGACCTGCGGGTGCCGGTCCGTCAGGTGCACCTCACCAATGGGCAGTCGGTCACGCTGTACGACACCTCTGGCCCGTACACCGATCCGCTCGTCGACACCGACGTCCGCAGGGGGTTGTCGCCGCTGCGGGAGAACTGGATCATCGCCCGCGGGGACACCGAGGAGTACGCGGGCCGCCCCGTCCGTCCCGAGGACGACGGGATCAAGCACACCTCTCCGCGCGGCGGCCTGCGCAACCTCGATGCCGTCTTCCCCGGCCGCCCGCGTCAGCCGCGCCGTGGGCGGGACGGTGGCGCGGTCACGCAGCTCGCGTACGCACGGCGCGGCGAGATTACCCCGGAGATGGAGTACGTGGCCCTCCGGGAGAACGTGGCCCCGGAAGTGGTCCGCGAGGAGATCGCGGCGGGCCGCGCCGTATTGCCGGCCAATGTCAACCACCCGGAGATCGAGCCGATGATCATCGGCAAGCGGTTCCTGGTGAAGGTCAACGCCAACATCGGCAACTCGGCGGTGACGTCCTCCATCGAGGAGGAGGTCGAGAAAATGACCTGGGCGACCCGGTGGGGCGCCGACACGGTCATGGACCTGTCCACCGGACGCAACATCCACACCACCCGCGAGTGGGTGCTGCGCAACTCGCCCGTCCCCATCGGAACGGTGCCGCTCTACCAGGCCCTGGAGAAGGTCGACGGTCGCGCCGAGGAGCTGACCTGGGAGATCTACAAGGACACGGTCATCGAGCAGGCCGAACAGGGCGTGGACTACATGACGGTCCATGCCGGAGTGCGCCTGGCGTACGTGCCGCTCACCGCGAACCGCAAGACCGGCATCGTCTCGCGCGGCGGCTCGATCATGGCGGCGTGGTGTCTGGCGCACCACAGGGAGTCGTTCCTGTACGAGAACTTCGAGGAACTCTGCGAGATCCTCGCCGCCTACGACGTCACGTACTCCCTCGGCGACGGACTGCGGCCGGGCTCGATCGCGGACGCCAACGACGAGGCGCAGTTCGCGGAGTTGCGCACGCTCGGGGAACTCAACACGATCGCCAAGCGTTTCCACGTACAGACCATGATCGAGGGCCCGGGCCACGTCCCGATGCACAAGATCAAGGAGAACATCGACCTTCAGCAGGAGATCTGCGATGAAGCTCCGTTCTATACGCTCGGCCCGCTGACGACGGACGTCGCGCCGGCGTACGACCACATCACCTCCGGCATCGGTGCCGCGATGATCGCCTGGTGGGGCACAGCCATGCTCTGCTACGTCACGCCCAAGGAGCATCTGGGCCTGCCCAACCGTGACGACGTCAAGACCGGCGTCATCACCTACAAGATCGCCGCCCATGCCGCCGACCTCGCCAAGGGGCACCCAGGTGCACAGGAGTGGGACGACGCGCTGTCCGACGCCCGGTTCGAGTTCCGCTGGGAGGACCAGTTCAACCTGGCCCTCGACCCCGACACGGCCCGGCAGTTCCACGACGAGACCCTGCCGGCCGAGCCCGCCAAGACGGCCCACTTCTGCTCGATGTGCGGGCCGAAGTTCTGCTCGATGAAGATCTCGCAGGACATCCGACGGGAGCACGGGGGCAGCAAGTCCGAGATCGAGGAGGGCATGGCCCAGAAGTCGAAGGAGTTCGCCGCCGCCGGCAACCGCGTCTACCTGCCGATCGCCGACTGAGCCAACGGCTCCGGTGACGAAGGGGGCGGCCCATCGGGCCTGCCCCCTCCCCACCGGGGACCCGCCTCGGCAGACTGGGCGTATGACAGCCACATCCCTGAGCAAAGGTGCCAACCTCGCCGTCGACTCCCCCGCGGTGCGCGTCGAACTCGTCTGGTCCGCCGGGCCGGGCGTGCCCGAGGTCGACGCGTCCGCGCTGTTGCTCACAGCGGCCGGACGGGTGCGGGACGACGGAGACTTCGTCTTCTACAACCAGCCCCGCCACACGTCCGATGCGGTGCGGCACGTGGGCAAGCAGGGCGGTGCCGGCACGGCAGCGGGCGTGACCACCGACGCCGTCGAGGTGGACCTGCGCACGGTCGAAGCGGACGTCGACCGGATCGTCCTGTGCGCCTCGGCGGACGGCGGGACCTTCGGCCAGGTGCCGGGGCTGTCCCTGCGGTTGCTGGACGCGGGCACCCGTGCCGAGCTGGCGCGGTTCGACATGACGGCCGGGACGGAGACCGCCCTGGTCGGCGGTGAGCTGTACCGGCGCCAGGGGAAATGGAAGTTCCGCGCGGTCGGTCAGGGGTACGCCTCCGGGCTGGCCGGGGTGGCCACCGACTTCGGTATCACCGTCGACGACGCGCCGCCCGTGTCCGCGCCCGCCGCCGTCCGGCCGACCGTGGAGACTCCCCCGACTCCCCCGACTCCCCCGACTCCCCCGACTCCCCCGACCCCCACGCCGCCGGCAGCGCACCGGGCACCGGCGCCTCCCGCGGCACCGGCTCCGGCACCCAGCGGTGCAGGACCCCGCCTGACGAAGGGAGAGGAACGCCTGCCCGTCGACATGCGCAAGCGGCTGTCGCTGCGCAAGGAGCAGGTCGCGGTCAGCCTGAGCAAGCACGGGGCGGCCGGTGCCACCGCGCGCGTCGTCCTCGTCCTCGACGCGTCCGGGTCCATGTCCTTCCTCTACTCCAAGGGCGTCGTCGCCGATGTCGTGGAGCGGATGGCCGCCGTCGCGGCGCAACTCGACGACGACGGCGAGATGCAGGCCTGGACCTTCGCCTCGAACCCGGCCCGCCTTCCCGACCTCCGCCTCGGTGAGCTGCCCGAGTGGCTGCGGCTGCACGTCCGCGTGGGCGAGATCAGCCTCTTCCGCCGCGGGAGGAAGAAGGGGCTGCACCCCGAGCAGGTCGACATGCGCGCGGTCGGCATCCAGAACGAGGAGCAGAAGGTCATCGCCGAGGTGCGTGCCTTCGTCCGCGACAACCCGGCGACGGCTCCCACCCTGGTGCTCTTCTTCTCCGACGGCGGCGTCTACCGCAACGCCGAGATCGAGCGGGAGCTGCGGGAGGCGGTGGAGGAACCCGTCTTCTGGCAGTTCGTCGGGCTCGGGCGGTCCGACTACGGGGTGCTCGAGCGGTTCGACACCCTGCCGGGCCGACGCGTCGACAACGTCGGCTTCTTCGCCGTGGACGACATCGGCACCGTCCCCGATCCGGAGCTGTACGACCGCCTGCTGTCGGAGTTTCCGTTCTGGATCACTGCCGCCGGCCGGGCGGGCATCCTCTGACCCGTTGCCCGCCCAGGCCGGAGGCTACTCGGGCCGGTGATCCGGGCCGCCGAAGTCAGGACTGCTGAAGTCCGGACTCGAATAACTCGGACGCTGCGACGCGCCCGAGCCCTCACCGGGACTAGTGAACCCCGGTCGGCCGTATCCCAGGTGTGGCATGCGGCTCGTGGGTGCCGCGGGCCCCGTAGGGTGCAGGGCCGTAGTACCCGGAGCCGCCAACGCCTCCCGCAGGAACGGCAGGATGCCCCGTTCCAGCAGGGCCTCGCGCCAGGCGTCCCGGGCCCGGGCCACCTCCCCGTCGAGTTCGCCGTGCGGACCGGACTCGGCCGAAGGGTGGTTGCGCAGCGCGGTGAGCAGCAGCCCCACCGCGGCGACGAGGATCGCCACCGCGGTCATGGCGCCGAACACCCAGCCTGTGGTGAGCATGGTCTGCGCGAAGGCCTGCCCCGGATCGAGCATCCTGAGGATGTACCCGACGAGCAGGAAGATCGCCGCGGCGGTACCGGCCAGGACGGGAGCCAGGACGGCGACGACGGCTACGGCACCCGCGCCGGTCGCCTCGGCGACCTCGCCCACGGTGGCGGCCAGTCCCCCCGCGCCCGTGCCCGACTCCTCGGAGCCGGACTCGCGCGTGGCGGGCGTCCCGGCGGACGGCGCCGGCCGGCGCAGTTCCTCGCGGGCCTTCACGTAGTGCCGGTACTCGGTCGTGGCCGCCGCGGTGATGAGGGCGGTCGCGTTGAGTGCCATGGTGCGCAGTTGTTCGGAGTTCAGCCGCTGTCCGAGGGCGGCCAGTTCCGGGCGGTGTGGTGCGGAGCGCAGCGCCTCGTCGAGGATCCGCTCGTACTCCTGGCGGTCCTCGTTCGGCAGGTGCTGCGGAACGCTGTTCATGTGCATCCCCCGATGCTCCGTAGGGCTTGGGGCTCGCATGCCAACGAGCCGTCGGGCAGAAACGGAGGGGAGCCTGCTACGGATAAGCCGATGGTAGAGCGGTGACGGTGGCGGGTGACAGGGGGTTTCCAGAAATTGGGTGCCGACCTGTACGCACGCCACCGCCGCCCGAAGCGCCCGGGGAACGGTCAGATGTCGAGCGGCAGTTGCTGGACCAGCAGCTTTCCGGCCATGGTCACCCCGCCGTCCATCGCGATGGCCAATCCGTCCGCGTAGACGTGAGGTCCTTCGACAACGGTACGCGTGTCGTCCTCGCCGTCCTCGGAGCCGACCTCGCCCAGCAGGTAGGGGATGGGGCTGTGGCCGTGAACGATGCGGGTGCCGCCGTACGTGTCCAGCAGTGAGCGCACGGCGTCGGCGCCGCCCTCGTCGCGGAAGGAGAAGCGCTTGGTGAACTTGCGGAACAGGTCCCACACCTCTTCCGCGTCGTTGCGCGTCAGCGCCTCGCGGACGGTGTCGTTGACCTCCTCGATGGAGCGGCCGTAGTCGAGGTAGGTGGTGGTGTCGGAGTGGACCAGCAGGTGCCCGTCGACCTCTTCGAGGGCGTCGAGGCGGGCCATCCACTGCAGGTGGTGGTCCTGCAGACGGTCCATGTCGGTCTTCTGCCCGCCGTTCAGCAGCCAGGCCGCCTGGAAGGTGGCGGTGCCCGCACCGGAGTTGACGGGGGTGTCGCCGAACCGCTTGGCGCCGAGCAGCAGCAGCTCGTGGTTGCCCATCAGTGCCTTGCAGTAGCCGCCGGCCGCGGCGGCCTCGGCGGACAGCCGCATCACCAGGTCGATGACGCCGATCCCGTCCGGGCCGCGGTCGGTGAAGTCACCGAGGAACCACAGGCGCGAGGTCCCCGCGCACCACTGGCCCGCGGCGTCGACGAGGCCCTTCTCCCGCAGCGCGGCCAGAAGCTCGTCGAGGTATCCGTGCACGTCACCGACGACGAACAGCGGCCCCTGCCCCGTGGCGGCCTGCTGCACCACGATCGGTTCGGGATCCACGGCCACCTGGACCGTGTCACCCCGGCGGATGACGGGCAGATCCCGCTGAGTGGGTGTGTACCCCTCCGGACAGGCCTCCTCGTCCCTGGCTTCGGAAGGCGGCGCGACCTCGCTCATGTGCGCGCCGGGGCCGGCGTACGGAGCGGTCTCGTGGACGTACGCGGGCACCCGGAAGTCGCGCACCGTCGCCGTCCGCTCCACCTCGGGTCCCTGACCGGCCCCCTGAGTCATCGACCCCTCCACCATCGCGCCGCATCTGCACCGCTTCGGACTGCCTGGTCGCAGCGGCCCGCGGTGTGTGGGCCCATCATAGGAATGCGGATCGCGCTGTGTGATGACCCAGGGGTGGTGAATCGGAACAGGACTCCGCTTCACTGCGGCATTCGCCCCGATTGGGCCGGTCTTGGACATCCGCAGAGGTGACGCGGTCACGCTCCGGACGTGCCGGCCCGGCGCTGTTACTCGCGCTCGGGTGACCGCGGGGGACTGACCGTCGTGCGGGGCGGACGGCGCTGCGACGACGTACGGATGATCAGCTCGGTCGGTATCACCTGCTCGACCGGCTGCTCGGAGTCGAGTCCCTCGATGGCGTCGATGAGGACCTGGACCACCGCCGTGCCGATGCGGCGGGGCTTGAGCGACAACGTGGTGATCGGCGGCTCGGTGCTCGCATAGACGGTGGACTCGCTGCAGCAGACGAGCAACAGGTCCTCCGGGACACGCAGCCCGTAGCGGCGGGCGGCGGCGAGCAGGTCGGTGCCGTTCGGGTCGAAGAGACCGTAGACGGCGTCGGGCCGGTCCGGGCGGGCCAGCAGCCGGTCGGCGGCGACGGCGCCGGCGCACGGATCGTGTGCCGGGTAGGCCTCGTAGACCGGGTCCTGCCCGACGCGCTCGCACCAGCGGAGGTAGGCGGTGGTCGACAGGTGGGTGTACGTGTCGGTCGTGGTGCCGGTGAGCAGGCCGATCCTGCGGGCGCCGGCGTCCGCCAGGTGGTCGAGGATGCCGAGCACGGCGGCCTCGTGGTCGTTGTCGACCCAGGCGGTCACGGGGAGCGTGCCGGCCGGACGGCCGTCGGAGACGACGGGCAGACCCTGCCTTACCAGCTCGCTGACGACCGGGTCGTGGTCGGAGGGGTCGATGACGACCGTGCCGTCGAGCGCGACGTTGGACCACACGTCGTGACGGGAGGTCGCCGGGAGGATCACGAGGGCGTAGCCGCGGGCGAGCGCGGCCGACGTGGCGGCGCGCGCCATCTCGGCGAAGTACGCGAACTCGGTGAAGGTGAAAGGTTCATCCCCGTACGTCGTCACGGTCAGGCCGATCAGTCCCGACTTGCCGGTGCGGAGCGTGCGGGCGGCGGCCGAGGGCCGGTAGCCCAGTCGGTCGGCGACCTCGCGCACGTGGCGCCGGGTGGCATCCGGGAGTCGGCCCTTGCCGTTGAGGGCGTCGGAGACGGTCGTGATGGACACTCCGGCGGCGGCGGCCACGTCCCTGATGCCCGCTCGACCCGGCCGGCTGCCTCGACGGGAGGTTTCCGCGCGGCTCACCTGGTGCTTCCCTGCTGCTGTCATGGCGAGCCGATAGTAGGGCTCATGGGGTGGGGTAGGGCGGACGCATATGCACGCGTTGACAGTCACGTTTCTGCATGATCATTAAGCTTGAACAGCCATAGAAACCACGCTAGTTGGCGTATCCCAACCCAGTATCTGACGTGTCGACCACCGAGGGCCTGCCCCGTGGCGGATGTTGCGAAGAGGTCTCAACTCACCTGCACGGGGGATGCGCGCCACGGCGCGAGCCACCGGCGCGTAGATATATGTGCGGCGCGCCCCCCGAATCGTGCGCCTTCGTGCACTGATGCCCCTGATGCCAGTGTGACGGAGGAGGTCCGGCCTCCCCTATACGCAGGGGCGCCCAATCCTCTTAAGGTGAGAAGTATTCGACGGTGGTGGTCATGAGGAGGACTGCGGTGAGTGAGACGAGCCCCAAGCTGCGCGCCGAGCTGGAGGGAATCCCCACCTACAAGCCGGGCAAGCCCGCCGCGGCCGACGGCCCGGTGGCCTACAAGCTGTCCTCCAACGAGAACCCGTACCCGCCCCTGCCGGGTGTGATGGAGACGGTGACGGCCGCGGCCTCGTCGTTCAACCGGTACCCGGACATGGCCTGTACGGCCCTGATGAGCGAGCTGTCGGACCGGTTCGGGGTCCCTCTCTCCCACCTGGCCACCGGTACCGGATCGGTGGGTGTGGCCCAGCAGCTGATCCAGGCGACCTCGGGGCCGGGCGACGAGGTGATCTACGCCTGGCGGTCCTTCGAGGCGTACCCGATCATCACGCAGATCAGCGGCGCGACCTCCGTGCAGGTACCCCTGACCTCCGGCGACGTGCACGACCTGGACGCGATGGCGGCCGCGATCACCGACCGGACCCGGCTGATCTTCGTCTGCAACCCCAACAACCCGACGGGCACGGTGGTGCGGCGGGCCGAGCTGGAGCGGTTCCTCGACCGGGTGCCGAGTGACGTCCTGGTGGTCCTCGACGAGGCGTACCGCGAGTTCATCCGCGACCCCGAGGTCCCGGACGGCGTCGAGATCTACCGTCGGCGGCCCAACGTCTGCGTCCTGCGGACCTTCTCCAAGGCGTACGGCCTCGCCGGCCTCCGGGTCGGCTTCGCGATCGCCCACGAGCCGGTGGCGGCGGCGCTGCGCAAGACGGCGGTGCCGTTCGGGGTCAGCCAGATCGCGCAGGAGGCGGCGATCGCCTCGCTGCGTGCCGAGGACGAGTTGATCGGCCGGGTCGGCTCGCTGGTGTGCGAGCGCACGCGCGTGGTCGACGGGCTGCGTGCGCAGGGCTGGACGGTGCCGGAGACCCAGGCCAACTTCGTGTGGCTGCGGCTGGGGGAGCGGACGGTCGCCTTCGCGGGCGCGTGCGAGCGGGCCGGTGTGGTGGTCCGACCGTTCCCGGGCGAGGGTGTGCGGGTGACGGTCGGGGAGAGCGAGGCGAACGACATCTTCCTGAAGGTGTCGGAGGAGTTCCGCCAGGAGATGTAAGCCGTCGTACGGCCGGTTGGACTGTGCGGCGGTCAGGTGCGCCGCACAGTCCTAGGCGTCGACGAGTTCGACGCGTACCGGGTCGCCGTCGCGCACGGTGGCCAAGAGGCGCGGGTCGCCGTCGAGGCGCCCGAGCACGTTGCAGGGACTCGCCAGGCGGCACTCGTCGCCCAGCGAGATCGGCGTGGGCCCGTACGGGAGCGCCAGAGCGTCGCCGTCGGTCCAGAAGGCCACCGTGCCCGGTTCTACGACCTGCCGGGCGTCCGTTTCACGTGAAACCGGCACGCCTGTGTCGAAGTACACCTCTTCACCCCAGGTGTGGGCGGAGGCGGTGAGCGGCAGGACCTTCAGGAGGGCCTGCGCGGTCGGCGTGTCGTCGAGTGCCGCGGTGAGGTGACCCGCGGGCCACGAGATCCGTATCTTCATGCGGCGGATTCAACAAGATGTTGAAGTCCTTGCCAAGGGGTTGACGTCACAGGGGACCCCCCTTCCGGTGTCGAAAAGCAGTAAGTCATAATTGCTTGTGAATGTGAACGCGTTCACAAGCGTGTCCCGGTTGCGCCCGAGATAGGTGTGACATACACGCTCAAACTGCCGGTGACACGGCGAGTGGCAACGCAAGGAGAGTGACGACGTGGACTTGGCTCTGGCGCCGGAGACGCTGGCGCGATGGCAGTTCGGCATCACGACCGTCTACCACTTCCTGTTCGTCCCGCTGACGATCTCGCTGGCCGCCCTCACGGCCGGTCTGCAGACCGCCTGGGTCCGTACCGAGAAGGAGAAGCACCTCAGGGCCACCAAGTTCTGGGGCAAGCTCTTCCTGATCAACATCGCCATGGGTGTGGTCACCGGCATCGTGCAGGAGTTCCAGTTCGGCATGAACTGGTCGGACTACTCCCGCTTCGTCGGTGACGTCTTCGGAGCTCCGCTCGCCTTCGAGGCGCTGATCGCCTTCTTCTTCGAGTCCACCTTCATCGGCCTGTGGATCTTCGGCTGGGACAAGCTGCCCAAGAAGATCCACCTGGCCTGCATCTGGATGGTCTCGATCGGCACCCTGCTGTCGGCCTACTTCATCCTCGCGGCCAACTCCTGGATGCAGCACCCCGTCGGCTACCGGATCAACGAGGAGAAGGGCCGCGCCGAGCTGACCGACTTCTGGGCGGTGCTGACCCAGAACACCACCCTCAACCAGGTCTTCCACAGCTTCTCGGCGGCCTTTCTGACGGGCGGCGCCTTCATGGTCGGCATCGCCGCCTTCCACCTGATGCGCAAGAAGCACATCCCGGTGATGCGGACCTCGCTCCGGCTCGGCCTGGTCACCCTGGCGGTCGGCGGCATGCTCACCGCGATCAGCGGCGACACCCTCGGCAAGGTCATGTACGAGCAGCAGCCGATGAAGATGGCGGCAGCCGAGGCCCTGTGGGACGGCGAGGAACCGGCACCCTTCTCGGTCTTCGCCTACGGGGACGTCGACAAGGGCCACAACAAGGTCGCCCTGGAGATACCCGGGTTGCTGTCCTTCCTCGCCCACAGCGACTTCGACTCGTACGTGCCCGGCATCAACGACACCAACAAGGCCCTGCAGGAGAAGTTCGGCCCGGGTGACTACAAGCCCATCGTCCCTGTCGCCTACTGGGGCTTCCGCTGGATGATCGGCTTCGGCATGGCGTCCTTCTCCCTCGGGCTGCTGGGCCTGTGGCTGACACGGAAGAAGTTCCTGCTGCCGGCCGCTCTGCGCACCGGTGAGGACGAGGTGCCCCACCTGGTGCTGTTCCGCAAGCCGCTCGGCACGAGACTCACCCGCCTGTACTGGCTCCTGGCCCTCTGGACGATGGCGTTCCCGCTGATCGCCAACTCATGGGGCTGGATCTTCACCGAGATGGGCCGGCAGCCCTGGGTCGTCTACGGCGTGATGCAGACCCGCGACGCGGTCTCCCCCGGTGTGTCCCAGGCGGAGGTCATCACGTCGATGGTCGTCTTCACCACGCTCTACGCCATCCTCGCCGTCATCGAGGTCAGGCTGCTCGCCAAGTACGTCAAGGCGGGTCCGCCCGAACTCACCGAGGCCGACCTCAACCCGCCCACGAAGATCGGCGGCGACCTGCGGGACGCCGACAAGCCGATGGCCTTCTCCTACTAGGCCGAGGGAGCCGCACCGTCATGGAACTGCACGACGTCTGGTTCGTTCTGATCGCCGTCCTGTGGACCGGCTACTTCTTCCTGGAGGGCTTCGACTTCGGGGTGGGCGTGCTGACCAAGCTGCTCGCCCGGAACCGGGCCGAGAAGCGCGTGCTGATCAACACCATCGGCCCGGTGTGGGACGGCAACGAGGTGTGGCTGCTCACGGCCGGTGGTGCGACCTTCGCCGCGTTCCCCGAGTGGTACGCCACGCTCTTCTCCGGGTTCTACCTTCCGCTGCTCGTCATCCTGGTCTGCCTCATCGTCCGGGGCGTCGCCTTCGAGTACCGGGTGAAGCGCCCCGAGGAGCGCTGGCAGCGCAACTGGGAGACGGCGATCTTCTGGACCTCGCTGATACCGGCCTTCCTCTGGGGCGTGGCCTTCGGCAACATCGTCGGGGGTGTGAAGATCGACCGGGACCTGGAGTACGTCGGCTCCGTCTGGGAGCTGCTCAACCCGTACGCCCTGCTGGGTGGCCTGGTCACGCTGACGCTGTTCACCTTCCACGGAACGGTGTTCACGGCACTCAAGACCGTCGGCGAGATCCGGGCGCGGGCACGGGCGCTGGCCCTGCGTGTCGGCCTCGTGGCGGCGGTGCTGGCCCTGGCCTTCCTGCTCTGGACGCAGTTCGACAACGGTGACGGCAAGAGCCTGGTTGCTCTCGTGGTGGCCGTCGCGGCGCTCGTCGTCGCGCTGCTGGCCAACCAGGCCGGGCGTGAGGGCTGGTCGTTCGCCCTTTCCGGCCTCACCATCGTGGCCTCCGTGGCGATGCTCTTCCTGACGCTCTTCCCGAACGTCATGCCGTCCACGCTGGACGCGGACTGGAGCCTCACCGTCACCAACGCCTCGTCCAGTCCCTACACCCTCAAGATCATGACCTGGCTGGCCGTGGTCGCCACACCAGTCGTCCTGCTCTACCAAGGCTGGACGTACTGGGTGTTCCGCAAGCGGATCGGCACGCAGCACATCGCCGAAGCCGCGCACTGAGTCCGAAGGGGTGTGCATCACGTGGCACAGCGCCGTGTTTCACGTGAAACGCACCTCCGGGACGGGAGGGCATGTTTCACGTGAAACCCATCGACCCACGTCTTCTGCGGTACGCCCGCGCGACCCGATTCTTCCTGATGGCGGTCGTCGTCCTGGGCGCGGTCGGCGCCGGGCTCCTCGTCGCACAGGCGATGCTCATCGCCGAGGTGGTGGTGGGCGCCTTCCAGCACGGTCTCACGGTGGCCGAACTCCGCACGCCTGTGCTGCTCCTGGTGGCCGTCGCCTGCGGGCGGGCCCTGGTCGGCTGGCTGACCGAGCTGGCCGCGCACCGAGCGAGCGCGGCGGTGAAGTCGGAGCTGCGGGGCCGGCTGCTGGAGCGGGCCACCGCGCTCGGTCCCGGATGGCTCAGCGGGCAGCGGACCGGATCGCTGGTCGCGCTGGCCACCCGCGGAGTCGACGCCCTCGACGACTACTTCTCGCGCTATCTGCCGCAACTGGGGCTCGCGGTCGTCGTGCCCGTGGCGGTGCTGGCCCGCATCGTCACCGAGGACTGGGTCTCGGCGGCCATCATCGTCGGCACCCTGCCGCTCATCCCGCTCTTCATGGTGCTGATCGGCTGGGCCACACAGTCCCGTATGGACCGGCAGTGGCGTCTGCTCTCCCGGCTGTCCGGGCACTTCCTGGACGTGGTCGCGGGGCTGCCGACGCTGAAGGTCTTCGGGCGGGCCAAGGCACAGGCCGAGTCGATCAAGCGCATCACCGGCGAGTACCGGCAGGCGACCATGCGGACGCTGCGGATCGCCTTCCTGTCGTCCTTCGCGTTGGAACTGCTCGCCACGCTCTCCGTGGCGCTCGTCGCCGTCACCATCGGCATGCGGCTGGTCCACGGCGACATGGCCCTGTACGACGGTCTGGTGGTCCTCGTGCTCGCGCCCGAGGCCTATCTGCCGTTGCGGCAGGTGGGGGCGCAGTACCACGCGGCGGCCGAGGGTCTCGCCGCCGCCGAGGAGATCTTCGAGGTACTGGAGCGTCCCGTACCGGCGCGGGGGACCGGCCAGGTACCGGCGGACGCTGCCCTGTCCTTCGAGGACGTGACGGTGCGCTATCCCGGACGCGCCGCGGACGCGGTGACGGAGGTGTGCTTCACCGTCCGGCCCGGGGAGACGGTCGCCCTCGTCGGTCCGAGCGGGGCGGGAAAGTCGACGCTGCTCAACGCCCTTCTCGGCTTCGTGCGACCGGCCGGGGGGCGGATCCGTGTCGGGGGAGCCGACCTCGACAGCCTCGATCTGGCGCAGTGGCACGCCCGCGTCGCCTGGGTACCGCAGCACCCGCATCTCTACGCCGGCACCATCGCCGAGAACGTACGGCTGGCCCGGCCGGACGCCGACGACGACGCCGTACGACGCGCGCTGCGGGACGCGGGCGCACTGGCGTTCGTGGACGCGTTGCCCGAGGGGACGGGGACGGTGCTCGGGGAGGACGGGGCCGGGCTGTCCGCCGGGCAGCGACAGCGGCTGGCGCTGGCCCGGGCATTCCTCGCGGACCGGCCGGTCCTGCTCCTGGACGAGCCGACGGCCGCTCTGGACGGGGCCACCGAGGCCGAGGTCGTGGCCGCCGTGCGAAGGCTGGCCGAGGGGCGGACGGTCCTGCTGGTGGTGCACCGCCCGGCGCTGCTGGAAGTGGCCGACCGGGTGGTGCGGCTGGAGGAGCAGGCCCCCGCCGTCGCGGCCGACGGCTCTCGGGGAGCACCGGCCGCACGGGCTCTCGACGAGGCCTCCGGAAGCACCAGTGCGGTGTCCCCCGGTGCCCCGGCCCCTTCACCGATGCCTGGTGGCGGTGTCCTCGCCAGGGTGCGCGCGATGTCGGCGGCGCGGCGCGGGCGGCTCGGCCTGGCCCTGCTGCTCGGCAGTGCGGCCCTCGGCAGCGCCGTCGGCCTGATGGCCACCTCCGGATATCTGATCTCGCGGGCCTCCGAGCAGCCGCCCGTGCTCTACCTGATGGTGGCCGTGACGGCCACGCGTGCCTTCGGCATCGGGCGGGCCGTCTTCCGCTATGCCGAGCGGCTCGTGTCGCACGACGCGGTGCTGAGGATGCTCGCCGACACCCGGGTCGCCGTGTACCGGCGACTGGAGCGGCTCGCGCCCGCGGGGTTGCGCCGCAGCCGACGGGGTGACCTGCTGTCCCGGCTGGTCGCCGACGTCGACGCGCTGCAGGACTACTGGCTGCGCTGGCTCCTGCCCGCCGCGTCCGCGGCGGTGGTTTCGGCCGCGTCGGTCGGCTTCACGGCGTGGTTGCTGCCGGAGGCCGGTGTGGTGCTGGCGGTGGGGCTGCTGGCGGCCGGAGTCGGCGTCCCGATGGTGACCGGCCTTGTCTCACGCAGGGCCGAGGGCCGACTGGCGCCCGCCCGTGGACTGCTCGCCACCCGGGTGACCGACCTGCTCAGCGGCACCGCCGAGCTGACCGTCGCCGGCGCACTGCCCGCGCGGTACGCCGAGACGCGCCGGGCGGACGGCGCGCTCACCCGGATCGCCTCGCGCGCCGCCACCGCCACCGCGGTGGGGGACGGGCTCACGGCCCTGGTGTCCGGGCTGACCGTCGCGGGCGCCGCTCTCGTCGGGGTCCAGGCGGTCGCCGACGGGCGGCTCGCCGGGGTGGCCCTGGCCGTCGTCGTGCTGACTCCCCTGGCGGCCTTCGAGGCCGTACTGGGGCTCCCCCTGGCCGTGCAGTACCGGCAGCGCGTGCACCGGAGCGCCGAGCGGGTGTACGAGGTGCTCGACGCCCCCGAGCCCGTACGGGAGCCGGAGACACCACGGCAGGCGCCCGCGTCACCGTTCCCGGTCGTCCTCAAGGGACTGGCCGCGCGCCACTCCGGGCAGGACCGGGACGCCGTGGCGCAGCTCGACGTGACACTGGCGGAAGGACGCCGTGTCGCCGTGGTCGGGCCGTCCGGGTCCGGCAAGACGACGCTGGCCCAGGTGCTGCTGCGGTTCCTCGACGCGGACGCGGGTTCCTACACGCTGGCCGGTGTCGACGCCTACGCCCTGGCCGGTGACGACGTACGGCGGCTCGTCGGACTGTGCGCCCAGGACGCGCACCTCTTCGACAGCTCGGTGCGCGAGAACCTGCTCCTGGCCCGGAAGGAGGCCACCGAGGACGAGCTGCGCGACGCCCTGGCACGAGCCCGGCTGCTGGAGTGGGCCGACCGTCTGCCCGAGGGCCTGGACACGCTGGTCGGGGAGCACGGCGCCCGGTTGTCCGGCGGGCAGCGGCAGCGACTGGCGCTGGCCCGGGCACTGCTCGCCGACTTCCCGGTCCTGGTGCTGGACGAGCCCGCCGAGCACCTGGACCTGCCGACCGCCGACGCGCTCACCGCCGATCTGCTGGCCGCCACCGAGGGCCGTACGACCTTGCTGATCACGCACCGGCTGGCGGGTCTGGGGGCCGTGGACGAGGTGATCGTGCTGGACGAGGGCCGGGTGGTGCAGCGAGGGACGTACGCGGAGCTGGCCGCGGTGCCGGGGCCGCTGCGGGCGATGGCCGAGCGTGAGGCAGCGTCGGAGCTTCTGGTCGGGGCGCGGTGAGGGAAGGTCCGTGCCGACTTCCCCGAAGCTCTCCTGGAATCCGACTTTCCCGAACAAAAAGGTCTCATTAGGCTCGGGTCATGCCTCCCCCAGCACCCTCTCCCGGCACTCCGCAGCCCCGTCACGGGGCCACGGCCGAGTTCCTGGCACGGGTGCCGAGACTGCTGGACGCGATGCGGTCGGTGGGCAGCGGACTGGAACTGCACTCCACCCTGCACCGGATCTGCGAGACCGCGGCCGACCTGGCGGATGCCCGGTACGCGGCCATCGGTGTCGTGGACGAGGACGGTGACGGCCTCGCGGCGTTCGTGCACCACGGCGTCGACGAGACGACCGCCCGACGGATCGGTCATCTGCCCGACGGCCGCAAAGGCCTGCTGGGCGCGCTCATCCGCGACCCGGCGCCGGTGCGGCTCACGGACCTGACCGACGATCCGCGCTCCTGCGGTTTCCCCGAGCACCACCCGCGGATGCGCGGCTTCCTCGGTGTGCCCATCCGCGTCCAGGGCGAGATCTTCGGCAACCTGTACCTGACCGACAAGCGGGCCGGAGTACCGTTCGACGACTACGACCTCGCCATGGTCCGGGTCCTGGCCACGGAGGCCGGCATCGCCATCGGCAACGCGCGGCTGTACGAGGCCGCCCAGCGGCGGGAGCGCTGGATCGACGGGTCGGTCGCCGTCACCACCGCCCTGCTGTCCGGCGGTGACGTCGATGAGGCCCTCCAGACCGTCGCCGAACAGGCACGCCGGTTGTCCGGAGCGGCGGCCGGCATCGTGCTGCTGCCGGCCGACGAGGGTGGCCTGGAGATCGTGGCCGTGTCGGCGGAGCATCCCGCGGACGTCCTGGGCAGGGTCATCCCGGCGGACAACGGCGTCGTCGGTGAACTCCTCGCCGGACGGTCCGTGTTCGTGGACGATGCCGCCACCGACCGGCGCCTGGAGGCCGGACCGGTACGCGCCTACGGGCCGATCATGCTGCTGCCCCTGTGCAGGGACGCCCGGGTGCTCGGCGCCCTCGTCATGCCCCGCGCCCGGGGCGAGCGCCCCTTCACGCGCACGGAGCGAGCGCTCGGCGAACGGTTCGCCTCACAGGCCGCGCTGGCGTTGATGATGGCCGACGCCCAGCGTGACCGGGAACGGCTCGCGGTGTACGAGGACCGCGACCGCATCGCGCGGGACCTGCACGATCTCGTCATCCAGCGGCTGTTCGCCACGGGGATGATGCTGGAGAGCGCTCGGCGCGGCTCCGCCGTCCCCGAGGTGCGTGACCGGGTGGGCGGGGCCGTGGACGAACTCGACGTCACCATCCAGGAGATCCGCTCGGCGATCTTCGCGCTGCGGCAGCCGGCCGATCCACCCGCCGGGCTGCGCACCCGAGTGCTGCGGGAGGTCGCCCTGGCCGCCGTGCCGCTGGGATTCACGCCCTCGCACCGTTTCGCCGGCCTGGTCGACACCGCTGTCGGCGAGGTGACCGGAAGGAACCTCATCGCGGCGTTGCGCGAGGCTCTGTCCAACGCGTTCCGGCACGCGCACGCCACCCGGATCGAGGTGGTCGTCGATGCTGCGGCGGTCCTGCCGGACGGCCGTCCGGGGGTGCGGCTGTCCGTCGCCGACGACGGGGTCGGGGTCCCGGAGGGCGGCCGGCGCAGCGGCCTGCACAATCTCGAGCGGCGTGCCGAGGCCGTCGGAGGGGTGAGCCGGCTGGGCCCGGGCATCGGCCGGGACGGAGGCGGCACGACGGTGCTGTGGGAGGCACCGTACTGAGCACTGCCGCCGTCGTGGTTGCCCCGGGTGCAGCAGGGCGCACTGCTCCGTGTGAGGTAACGGGTCCCCCGGTCGTACGAATCGCAGGAGGTCGCGCGCCGGCATCCGGTCCACGATCGCTGGCATGCGCTCACCTCGCCGCCATCCGCTGCTCGTTCCGGTGTTGCTGTGCGCGCTCGCCGTGCTCGCGGCCCGCCCCACCGACGCCCTGGACGGGGGCGGCGGCTCCGACACCGGTCTCGGCGCACAGGTGGCGCGGCTCTACGAGGACGCGGCCAGGGCCACCGAGCAGTACGAGGACGGGCGGCGCGAGGCGGAGGCGCAGCGGACGAAGGCGCTGGCGTACGAGAAGCGGCTCGACCGGCAGCGGCGGAGGATCGACTCCGTGCACGAGGATCTGGGCCGGATCGCCCGCGCCCAGTACCGCGAGGGCGGCGGGCTCCCTTACACCGCGCGGATGCTGCTCGCGGACGATCCGGACGAGCTGTTGCGAGGCCGTCGTGCCTTGTCCCGCGCTGATCAGGCCGTCGACAGGGCCATCGGCAAGAGCCTGCGGGCGGAGGCCCGGTTCGCCACGGACGAGGCCGAGGCGCGGGCGGCCTGGCGGGCCCTGGAGGAACGCAACGCACGGCTCGCCGAGCTGAAGCGCAGGATCGAGGGCAGGCTGGAGGCGGCCCGTTCGCGGCTGGAGGGGCAGGCGGATGCCTCGGTGGCGGCCGGCTCCTGTCCCGGCGCGGTCCGTCTCGACCAGCCCGACGCGCGGTCCAGCCGGTCCTGGGTCGCACCGGTGGAGACGTACGAGCTGTCGGCGTCCTTCGGCAGCGCCGGGGCGAGGTGGGCGAACCGGCACACCGGCCAGGACTTCGCGGTGCCGGTCGGGACTCCGGTGCGATCGGTCGGCACGGGCCGGGTGGTCACCGTGACGTGCGGCGGCGCCTTCGGAATGCAGGTCGTGGTCCAGCATGCGGGCGGCTACTACACCCAATACGCCCATCTCGCCGCCGTCGCCGTCGACCAGGGTGAGCGGGTCCGTCCCGGCCAGTGGCTCGGTCAGTCGGGCAGCACGGGGAACTCCACCGGCCCGCACCTGCATTTCGAGGTGCGGATCACTCCGGAGACGGGCTCGGCGCTCGACCCGGTCCCGTGGTTGGCGCGGCGCGGGGTGGCGCTCTGACGGGACGGGAAGGGGCCGCGGGGCGGTTACCGGGGAAGGTCCGCCAGGATCCGCTCGATCACGACCGCCACCCCGTCCTCGTTGTTGGCCACCGTCCGTCCCGAGGCGGCGGCGATCACGTCGGGATGCGCGTTGCCCATCGCGTACGACTGCCCTGCCCAGGTGAGCATCTCCACGTCGTTCGGCATGTCGCCGAAAGCGACGACCTCCTCGTGCGAGATGCCGCGCTCGGCACAGCACAGGGCGAGCGTGCTGGCCTTGGACACCTCCGGTCCGCTGATCTCCAGGAGGGCGCTGGGGCTGGAGCGGGTGACGTTGGCGCGGTCGCCGACGGCGAGGCGGGCCAGGGTGAGGAATCCGTCGGGGTCCAGCTCGGGGTGGAACGCGAGGATCTTGAGGATCGGCTCGGTGGCGGCGCGCCCGTCCGGCGCGAGGATCTCCTCAGCGGGCAGGAGGTCGTCGGGGACCTCCATGTGCAGCTTCGGGTAGGCCGGTTCCTGATGAAAGCCGTACGTCTGCTCGACGGCGTACACCGTGCCGGGCGCCGCCTCGCGCAGCAGCCGTACGACGTCCAGCGCGGTCTCCCGGGCCAGCTCCCGCACCTTGACGAACCGGTGGGTGCCGGGGCCGCCGTGCAGGTCGACCACGGCGGCGCCGTTGCCGCAGATGGCGAGGCCGTGTCCGTGGACATGGGCGCTGACGACGTCCATCCAGCGGGCGGGGCGGCCGGTGACGAAGAAGACCTCGATGCCCGCCTTCTCGGCGGCGGCCAGCGCGGCGACCGTGCGCGGGGAGACCGACTTGTCGTCGCGCAGCAGGGTGCCGTCGAGATCGGTGGCGATGAGTCGCGGGCGGGTGGCGGCGGTGGAGGGCTTCGGCTGTCGGGTCGCTGAGGTCACCGGCTCATTGTCACGCATATGCCTGCACGTCCGTGCGTGAGTCCGCACATCTGTGAGCCATGGCTCTCATCCCTTCAGCTGGGCCGGCGCCTCCATGGCGATCCGCTCGAAGACCTTCTCGTCCGCCGTGAAGTCGGAGTCCGGGATGGGCCAGTGGACGACCAGCTCCGTGAAGCCCAGGTCCCGGTGGCGTCCGGCGAAGTCGACGAAGGCGTCCACGGACTCCAGCGGGCGACTGCGGTCCGGTGTGAAGCCGGTGAGCAGGACCCTGTCGAGCTCGCCCGCCTCGCGGCCGATCGCGGCGCAGGCGTCGGCCAGCTTGTCGGCCTGTCCCCGCAGCGCCCGGTCCGACTGCTCGGGGGTGCCGTCCTCGTACAGCTTCGGGTCTCCGGTGGTCACCCAGGCCTGGCCGTGTCGCGCGGCGAGGCGCAGCCCGCGAGGCCCGGTCGCGGCGACCGCGAACGGCAGCCGGGGGCGCTGCACGCATCCCGGGATGTTGCGCGCCTCGTGCGCCGAATAGAAGTCACCCTCGTACGAGACGGCGTCCTCGGTCAGCAGCCGGTCGAGCAGCGGGAGGAACTCGGCGAGCCGGTCGGCTCGCTCACGCGGCGTCCACGGTTCCTGGCCGAGTGCGGTGGCGTCGAAACCGGTGCCGCCCGCTCCTATGCCGAGGGTGACCCGGCCGCCGGAGATGTCGTCCAGGGAGATCAGCTCCTTGGCGAGCGTCACCGGGTGCCGGAAGTTCGGCGAGGTCACCAGCGTGCCCAGGCGAAGCCGCTCGGTGACCGACGCGGCGGCGGTGAGCGTCGGCACGGCACCGAACCACGGGCCGTCCCGGAAGCTGCGCCAGGAAAGGTGGTCGTAGGTGTACGCGGTGTGGAAACCGAGCTGCTCGGCACGCGTCCAGGTCGAACGGCCGCCGTCGTGCCAGCGGCGGTACGGAAGGATCACGGTGCTCAGGCGCAGACTCATGTCTCCGAGCCTATGCGGAGCGGCCGCGTTTCACGTGAAACAGGGACGGGCGTCACCGTGGGTGACGGATCGGGAACGGGTGGAGGCCGTAGGAGTCCGCGGCCCCGCTGCGGTGGGCGGCGGGTCCGGTCGACGCCCCGATCGCACGGGATCAGTGCGGAGCGGGAAAGCGCAGATACCGAGGCGGCACGTGCTTCGTCAGCCAGACACCGTTCGCGCTGAGGTGGAATACGTGGCCGTCGCGATGCATGGCGGCGGTGTCCACCGTCAGCACGATCGGCCGGCCGCGTCGGGCACCGACCCGGGTCGCGGTCTCGCGGTCCGCCGAAAGGTGCACGTCGTGCCGGTCCATCGCCCTCAGCCCCTCGACGCGGATCGCGTCCAGGTGCCGGGCGACGGTCCCGTGGTAGAGGTGCGAGGGCGGGATCGCCGTGGCCAGTCCGAGGTCCACGTCGACGCTGTGGCCCTGACTCGCGCGGATGCGGGTGCCCTCGGTCGCGAAGCGCCGTTTGTCGTTGGTGGCGACCACGTGGTCGAGCTCTTCGCGGGTGAGGCGGAAACCGTGCGCGGCCGCGGCGGCGATCAGCGTGTCGATCTCGACCCATCCGCCGTCGTCGAGGACGAGCCCGATCCTCTCCGGCTGATGGCGCAGATGCTTGGACAGATACTTGGAGACCTTCACGGTGCGTCTGTCGTCCATGTGTTCCTGTGACATGAGGCCAGCCTGCCGACAGCGACGCACATCACGCGATCGATTTTGCCGTCGAGGTTTGATCCACAGCCAAGTGCGGTTATCCACAGGCTGGTTGGCCTCTCCTGTGGAAACTACAGCGGCGGCTGCACCCGAGCGAGGCGCCTCAACGCCCCCGGAAGGAAACGGGACACGAGGTGGGCGCCCCGCGCCTCCGGCGTCACCGGGACCACGGCCCGGTCGCGCACGACCGCGTCCAGGACGGCATCGGCCACCTTCTCCGGCGGATAGTTGCGCAGACGGTACAGCCGAGCCGTGCGCCGCTGCCGACGCCGCTCCTCGTCGGCGTCGACACCGGTGAAGCGTGCCGTCGAGGTGATGCCGGTGTTGACCAGACCGGGGCAGATCGCCGTGACGCCGATTCCCTGCCCGGCCAGCTCGGCGCGCAGGCATTCGCTCAGCATCAGCACGGCCGCCTTGGAGGTGCTGTAGGCCGGCAGGGCCCTGGAGGGCTGGAAGGCCGCGGCCGAGGCGATGTTGACGATGTGGCCGCCCTCTCCGCGCTCGGCCATCTGCCTGCCGAAGAGGCGGCAGCCGTGGATCACGCCCCACAGATTGATGTCGAGGACCTTCTTCCAGTCCTCCGGCGTGGTGTCGAAGAAGGAGCCCGACAGACCGATCCCGGCGTTGTTCACCAGGACGTCCACCACGCCGTGATCGGCGGCCACCTTGTCGGCGAGTTTCTCCATGGCCCGCTCGTCGGAGACGTCGGTGGTCTCCGCCCAGGCCGCCGTCGCGCCGATCAGGCGGGCCAGCTCCGCGGTGCGGGCGGCCGATTCGGGGTTCCGGTCGACGGCCACCACGCGCGCGCCGGACTCGGCGAACGCGAGCGCCGTGGCTCGGCCGATGCCGCTGCCCGCTCCGGTGACCAGCACCAACTGGCCGGCGAAGCGATCGGCGTGCGGTCCGTCCGCCGTGGTGGCGGGCCGCCCGCCGTCGACGGCGTCGACGAACTCCGTGATCCAGTCCGCCAGCCGGTCGGGCCGGGTGCGCGGCACCCAGTGCTTGGCGGGCAGCGTGCGGCGGGTCAGCCGTGGGGCCCACAGCTCCAGTCCGTCGTAGAGCCGTTCCGACAGGAACGCGTCGTCGAGGGGCGTGATGAGCTGCACGGGCGCGTGCGCGTAGGCGTCGTCGCGCGGCCGGCGCAGCCGGGGCCGTACGTTGTCGCGGTACAGCCAGGCCCCGTGCGCCGCGTCCGTGGGCAGGGACGGGGTCGGGTAGTCGCCGCCGGGCACCTTCTCGACGCGGCGGAGGATGCCCGGCCAGCGCTTGCCCAGGGGACCGCGCCAGGCCAGTTCCGGCAGTACGGGCGTATGCAGCAGGTAGACGTACCAGGACTTGGCCCCCTGGCCGAGCACCTGGCCGACGCGGCGCGGGGTGGGGCGCCTGAGGCGCTTGCCGATCCAGTGTCCGAAGTGGTCGAGGGACGGGCCGGACATGGAGGTGAAGGAGGCGACGCGGCCCTCGGTGCGCTGGACCGTGACGAACTCCCAGGACTGCACCGAGCCCCAGTCGTGGCCCACCAGATGCACGGGCCGGTCGGGGCTGACGGCGTCCGCCACCGCCAGGAAGTCGTCCGTCAGCTTCTCCAGCGTGAACCCGCCGCGCAGCGGGCTGGGCGCGGTGGACCGGCCATGGCCCCGCACGTCGTAGAGGACCACGTGGAAGCGGTCGGCGAGGCGGGCGGCCACCTCGGACCAGACCTCCTTGCTGTCCGGGTAGCCGTGGACCAGGACGACCGTGGGCCGCAGCGGGTCGCCCAGTTCGGCCACGCACAGCTCGACCCCGCCCGTGTGCACCCAGCGCTCGCGCGCGCCCTCCAGCACGGTCATTCCTCCTCCGCCCAGCGCCGCAACTGCGGCAGATCGTGGTCACCGCGGGGGCTGGTGCCCTCTGTCCCTTTGCCACCGGGCCCGTTCGCCACCGGTCTCCTCCGTCACCGGGCCCGCCCGGCGCGGGCCGCGGGCCGTGCAGCTCGCTCGTGACATGACCTGACGTCGCCGAATCTCCCAGTCGTTAGACCCGGCGTCAATAGGGAGGGGTGCGCGACGTCGTCCCCCGGGAGTGGCTCTCAGGTACGGGACCCCCTACGGGTCCGTACTACTCGAGTCTGACGTCAAGACGGCTCTGCGGTCTGACGACCTGAGTGGCGGGCGTCACTACTGTCGTCGATGTGACTGTGATCGCGACCGAAAGCCTGAGCAAGCGGTACCCACGGGTGACCGCGCTCGACCGGCTCTCCGTGGACGTCGGACCCGGTGTGACCGGACTCGTGGGCGCCAACGGCGCCGGCAAGTCCACCCTGATCAAGATCCTGCTGGGTCTGTCTCCCGCCACCGAGGGCCGGGCCGAAGTGCTCGGACTCGATGTCGCCACCAAGGGCGCCGACATCCGCGAGCGAGTCGGCTACATGCCGGAACACGACTGCCTGCCGCCCGACGTCTCGGCCACCGAGTTCGTCGTCCACATGGCGCGCATGTCCGGCCTGCCCCCTACCGCCGCGCGCGAACGGACGGCCGACACCCTGCGCCACGTCGGTCTGTACGAAGAGCGCTACCGGCCCATCGGGGGCTACTCGACCGGCATGAAGCAGCGCGTGAAGCTCGCGCAGGCCCTGGTCCACGACCCGCAGCTGGTCTTCCTCGACGAGCCGACCAACGGCCTCGACCCGGTCGGCCGCGACGAGATGCTCGGCCTCATCCGCCGCATCCACACCGACTTCGGCATCTCCGTCCTGGTCACCTCGCACCTCCTGGGCGAGCTGGAACGCACCTGCGACCACGTGGTCGTCGTGGACGGCGGCAAGCTGCTGCGTTCCAGTTCCACCACGGACTTCACCCAGACCACCACGACCCTCGCGATCGAGGTCACCGACACCGACGCGCACCCCGACGGCACCCGCGCCGTGCGCGACGCGCTCCACGCGCGCGGGGTGACGGCCCAGGACGGCAGCGGCCTGCCCGGCGCCGGCCACGTCCTGCTGCTCACCGCGGCGGGCGAGGAGACCTACGACCTGGTCCGGGACGTCATCGCCGACCTGGGCATCGGCCTGGTGCGGATGGAGCAGCGCCGGCACCACATCTCGGAAGTCTTCACGGACACCGACGCGGAACGGAAGGAGGCGGTCGGCCATGGCAACTGAGCAGCCCCTGCAGGCACCGGTCACGGTGCCGGTTGACCAGACCCGCATCCACAACATCGGCTACCGCAGCTACGACGGCCCCCGCCTCGGCCGCGCCTACGCCCGCCGCTCGCTGTACTCGCAGTCCCTGCGCGGCGCCTACGGACTCGGCCGCTCGGCCAAGTCCAAGGTGCTGCCGATGCTGTTGCTGGCGGTGATGTGCCTGGTCGCGGGCATCCTGGTCGCCGTCTCCGTCGTCACCAAGGCGAACGACCTGCCCCTCGACTACACGCGCTACGCGGTCGTCCTCCAGGCGGTCATCAGCCTCTACGTCGCCTCGCAGGCCCCCCAGTCCGTCTCCCGCGACCTGCGCTTCAAGACCGTGCCGCTGTACTTCTCACGGCCGATCGAGACCTCCGACTACGTCCGCGCCAAGTACGCGTCGCTGGCCTCGGCCCTGTTCATCCTGACCGCCGCACCCCTGCTGGTGCTGTACGTGGGCGCGCTGCTAGCCAAACTCGACTTCGCCGACCAGACCAAGGGTTTCGCACAAGGACTCGTCTCCGTGGCACTGCTCTCGCTGCTCTTCGCCGGCCTCGGACTGGTCGTCGCGTCGGTCACCCCGCGCCGAGGGTTCGGCATCGCGGCCGTCATCGCCGTCCTGACCATCACCTACGGCGCGGTCTCCACGCTCCAGGCCATCGCGGACGTCCAGGGCAGTTCCGGAGCCGTCGCATGGATCGGCCTGTTCTCGCCCATCACCCTCATCGACGGCGTGCAGTCCGCCTTCCTCGGCGCCACCTCGTCGTTCCCCGGCGGAGTGGGCCCGAGCAGCGGCGAAGGCGCGGTCTACGTCCTCGTCACCCTGGGCCTGATCGCCGGCGCCTACGGACTGCTGGTGCGCCGCTACTCGAAGGTGGGACTGTGACCACGCTGAACATCGACCACGTCTCCCGCTGGTTCGGCAACGTGGTCGCCGTCAACGACATCACGATGACGATCGGCCCCGGAGTCACCGGACTCCTCGGCCCCAACGGCGCGGGCAAGTCCACCCTCATCAACATGATGGGCGGCTTCCTCGCCCCCTCCACCGGCAGCGTCACCCTCGACGGCCAACCGGTCTGGCGCAACGAGGCGATCTACCGGCACATCGGCGTCGTGCCCGAACGCGAGTCGATGTACGACTTCCTCACCGGCCGCGAGTTCGTCCTCGCCAACGCCAGACTGCACGGTCTGGGCGACAAGGCGGCCCAGGAGGCCCTCGCCACCGTGCAGATGGAGTACGCGCAGGACCGGAAGATCGCCACGTATTCCAAGGGCATGCGGCAGCGCGTGAAAATGGCCAGCGCCCTCGTGCACAATCCGTCGCTGCTCCTGCTCGACGAGCCGTTCAACGGCATGGACCCCCGCCAGCGCATGCAGCTGATGGACCTGCTGCGGCGGATGGGCGACGAGGGCCGCACGGTGCTGTTCTCCTCGCACATCCTCGAAGAGGTCGAGCAACTCGCCTGGCACATCGAGGTCATCGTCGCCGGACGGCACGCGGCCAGTGGCGACTTCCGGAAGATCCGCCGCCTGATGACCGACCGGCCGCATCGCTACCTGGTGCGTTCCAGCGACGACCGCGCCCTCGCGGCGGCGTTGATCGCGGACCCGTCGACGTCCGGCATCGAGGTCGATCTCGCCGAGGGCGCCCTGCGCATCCAGGCCGTCGACTTCGGCCGGTTCACGGCCCTGCTGCCGAAGGTCGCCCGCGACCACGGCATCCGGTTGCTCACGGTCTCGCCGTCCGACGAGTCGCTCGAGTCCGTCTTCTCGTATCTCGTCGCGGCGTAGGAGGCCGAAGAATGTACGACCCCACAGTCGCCAGGCTCACCTACCGAGCCCTGCTCGGCCGTCGCCGGGCCCTCATCCTGGGCGTGCTGCCCCTGCTGCTGCTCGTCATCGCCGTGGCGGTGCGCGCCCTCGCCGGAGCCGACGACCAGACGGCGGCGGACGTGCTGGGCGGGTTCGCCCTCGCCACCATGGTGCCGATCATCGGTGTCATCGCAGGCACCGGCGCCATCGGCCCCGAGATCGACGACGGCTCGGTGGTGTACCTGCTGTCCAAGCCGATCAAGCGGCCGACGATCGTCTTCACCAAGCTGATCGTCGCCATAGCGGTGACGATGGTCTTCTCCGCCGTGCCGACCCTGCTGGCCGGCCTGATCCTCAACGGCAACGGCCAGCAGATCGCCGTCGCCTACACCGTCGCCGCGCTGGTCGCCTCCATCGCCTACGCCGCGCTCTTCCTGCTCCTGGGCACCGTGTCCCGGCACGCGGTGGTCTTCGGGCTCGTCTACGCGCTCGTCTGGGAGGCGCTGTTCGGCTCCCTGGTACCCGGTGCCCGCACCCTGAGCGTCCAGCAGTGGTCGCTGGCCGTGGCCCAGAAGGTCGCCGACGGGAACCTGGTGACCTCCGACGTCGGCCTGCTGACGGCGACGGTGCTGCTGGCCGGGGTCACCGTGCTCGCCACCTGGTACGCCGGCCAGAAGCTGCGGACGCTGACGCTCGCCGGGGAGGAGTGACCGGCCCCCGGTCCTGACGGGGCCTTCACCCCGGCCCGGGCACACTGGGCCGGGGACGCCCGCGGAAGAACGCCACGCGGACACGCCGCGCGGGACCCATCGTGCAGGACACGGCGACGCAGGGCCGGGAGGACCGGGATGGCGGGCCAGACACCTCAGCAGGACGGCCGCGGAGAACCGGAGGATGGGTCCCGGGACACCACCGGGGGCGGTACGGGGACCGGCGCCGGTGACGACACCTGGGATGACACCTGGGACGACCTCGTCCTGGACGACGAGTTCGTCCGCGGCGCAGGGACCTCCGAGCCGTCGGCACGCGCCCGCATGCTCGCCGCCCGCTGGCGCCGTGAGAAACCGGAGCCGCAGCCGTGGCGTTCCGACGAGGAGCCCGCCGGATGGTTCTTCAGCAAGGGACGGCGCCGCAGGTGGCGCAGACGGTAGGCGGCGTACGTCCGGTTTTAATCGGTGGCGCCCCGCTTTCCGTACCGGCACTGTGGTGCCTGCACGAGGCCGGGCGGCGCCGGCGCATCGGGCGGCCGCTTCGAGCACGCGAGACGCCTCGCGTGGGCCGACCGACGGGGACGTCGGCGCCGCCCGGACCGTGCGACGAGAGCCGCGACCGCGCGCTCGCCGACTTCAGCGCGGGGCGAGCGGGGCGAGCGGACCCGAAGCCGTGACGCCGCGATCACACCCAGCCCCGAGCAGACTCGGACCGGGCGGACTCGGACGCGTCGGACTCGTGCCGGGCAGGAGCAGACGCGTCGGACTCAGGTGCGTAGGGCTCAGGTGGGGCGGGATCAGGCGCGTAGGGCTCAGGCCGCCAAGCGTTCCAGTACCACCGCGATGCCGTCCTCGTCGTTCGAGGACGTCACCTCGTCGGCCACCGCCTTCAGTTCGGCGTGGGCGTTGGCCATCGCCACACCCCGGGCGGCCCAGCCGAACATCGGTACGTCGTTGGGCATGTCACCGAACGCGATCGTGTCCGCGGCCTTCAGACCGAGTCGGCGTGCCGCCAGCGACAGGCCGGTGGCCTTGGACAGGCCGAGGGGGAGCAGCTCGACGATGCCGGCGCCGGCCATGACGACCGTGACGAAGCCGCCCGCGGTGCGCCGGGCAGCCTCGGCCAGTTCGTCGTCGGACAGCGTCGGATGCTGGATGTAGATCTTGTTGAGCGGCGCCGACCACAGGTCCGAGGCGTCGGTGAAGGGCACCGCCGGCAGATCGCCCCCGACCGCGTAGCCCGGGCCGACCAGGACGTCGCCGTCCAGTCCGTCGCGGCTCGCCGCCAGGTACAGCGGACCGGTCTCCGCCTCGATCTTGGCCAGTGCCACCCCGGCCAGCTGGCGGTCCAGCGTGACCGAGGTCAGCAGGCGGTGCTCTCCGGCGTGGTACACCTGGGCGCCCTGTCCGCAGACGGCCAGGCCGTTGTAGCCGAGGTCGTCGAGGATGTGCCGGGTCCACGGGACCGCGCGGCCGGTGACCACGATGTGGGCGGCGCCGGCCTCGGTGGCCGCGGCCAGCGCGTCCCGGGTGCGGCGCGAGATCGTGTCGTCACTGCGCAGCAGCGTGCCGTCGAGGTCGGTCGCGACCAGGCGGTACGGGAAGCCGGCGGCGGAACCGGTGCCGGGACCCGTGGCGGAGGCGGTGTCGGTCACTTCGCCACCGGTTCCAGGACCTCTCGGCCGCCCAGGTACGGGCGCAGCACCTCGGGCACGCGCACCGAACCGTCGGCCTGCTGGTGGTTCTCCAGGATCGCCACGATCGTGCGCGGTACGGCGCACAGCGTGCCGTTCAGCGTGGCCAGCGGACGCACCTTCTTGTCCTCGCGGACACGGATGGACAGCCGGCGCGACTGGAACTCGGTGCAGTCCGAGGTCGAGGTCAGCTCTCGGTACTTGCCCTGGGTCGGGATCCAGGCCTCGCAGTCGTACTTGCGGGCGGCCGAGGAGCCCAGGTCGGCCGAGGCGACGTCGATGACCCGGAACGGCAGCTCCAGCGAGGTCAGCCACTGCTTCTCCCACTCCAGCAGGCGCTGGTGCTCCGCCTGCGAGTCCTCGGGGAGGACGTAGGAGAACATCTCGACCTTGTCGAACTGGTGGACGCGGAAGATGCCCCGGGTGTCCTTGCCGTGCGAGCCCGCCTCGCGGCGGAAGCAGGGGGAGAAGCCGGCGTAGCGCAGCGGCAGGCGGTCGGCGTCCAGGATCTCGTCCATGTGGTACGCGGCGAGCGGTACCTCGGACGTGCCGACCAGGTACAGGTCGTCCTTGTCGAGGTGGTAGACGTCCTGGGCGGCCTGGCCCAGGAAGCCGGTACCGGCCATCGACTGCGGGCGGACCAGCGCCGGCGTCAGCATCGGCGTGAAGCCGGCCGCCGTGGCCTGGGCGATCGCCGCGTTGACCAGGGCGAGCTCCAGCAGCGCACCGACGCCGGTGAGGAAGTAGAAGCGCGAGCCGGAGACCTTGGCGCCGCGCTCCACGTCGATGGCGCCGAGCAGCTGGCCGAGCTCCAGGTGGTCCCGGGGCTCGAAGCCCTCGGCGGCGAAGTCCCGGTGCGTGCCGTGCGTCTCCAGGGTGACGAAGTCCTCCTCGCCGCCGACGGGAACGTCGGGGTGGACGAGGTTGCCCAGCCGCTGGAGCAGCTCCTGGGTCTCGGCGTCGGCGGCGTCGCGCTCGGCGTCGGCCGCCTTGACGTCGGCGGCGAGCTGGCTCGCCCGCTTCAGCAGCTCGGCCTTCTCGTCCCCGGAGGCCTTGCCGATGAGCTTGCCGAGGCCCTTCTGCTCGTTGCGCAGCTCGTCGAAGCGGACGCCGGACGACCTGCGCCGCTCGTCGGCAGACAGGAGGGAGTCGACGAGCGCGACATCCTCTCCACGGGCGCGCTGCGACGCGCGCACACGGTCGGGGTCCTCACGGAGCAGGCGAAGGTCAATCACATGCTCAAGGCTACCGGTGTGTGGTGACGGCTCTCGACTCACTATCGCCGATCGCGGTTCTCACGTTCCGTAATGGGGCAATTGTGCGTTGTGCTCCTTGTGTCTCACCTGGTCAAGGAAAACGGCCGAGGTCCCTGGAACGAGGCAGTCGTCGGAGCTCGGTTGACCGGATTCCCTTGTGTGCAAGGGGACTTGGCGGAGCCACTGTCCACAGGGATCCGCGATCGGGAAAAGTTATCCACAGGCTGTGCGAAAGATCTGTGGACTCCACGGAAGTGGCCGTTCCTCATCGTGGAGGCGGGTACTCCAAACCCTCCCCGCCCTCACTTTCGAGTGGAAACGGGACGCTCGGCGTCACTCCGGAGGATGGCGGGCAAGTAACAGGTGGACGAAGGGTGTCCTGGGCGCCTGTGGAGGGGCAAAGAGGTCGAAGGCGGATTTGTCGACTGAATCCCCCCGTGTTGTCGACTTGTCCCCAGGTCGAGAAGCAGACCTGTGGATAACTTCTGTGGATAACGAAAATCAGCAGGTATCACCGGCCGATCACAGCCGTCGGAACCGGCCGATCGCAATCACCAGGGGACCGGGCCGATCACAGCCCACGGAAGCGCCCGCTCGCAGGGCTGCTCGCAGCCGTCAGAACCGGCCGTCCTGGCAGCGCGCCACCCAGTCCGCCGCCGCCACGAAGTCCTCGTCCGAGGTGCCCGGCCGCAGCGCGTCCACATCCGCCGCCTCGACCTCCGCCCGCGGGTACGACCCGAGGTAGCGCACCTGGAGGCACGTCCGCTTCAGGCCCATCAGAGCATCGGCGACCCGGCGGTCGGAGATGTGCCCCTCGGCGTCGATGCAGAAGCAGTAGTGACCGATACCGGCACCGGTGGGCCGGGACTGGAGCAGCATCAGGTTGATGCCCCGGGTGGCGAACTCGCCGAGCAGGTCGCGCAGGCCACCGGGATGGTCGTCGCGCTGCCAGAGCACGACGGAGGTCTTGTCCGCACCGGTCGGTGCGGCGGGCCTGGCGGGCCGGCCCACCAGAACGAACCGGGTCTGGGCGTTCTCCGCGTCGTGGATGTCGGCTTCGAGGACTTCCAGGCCGTAGCGCTCCGCGGCGAACTCGCCGGCGAAGGCCGCGTCGTACCGCCCCTCCTGCACCAGGCGCGCGCCGTCCGCGTTGGAGGCCGCCGACTCCCACGCGACGTCGGGGAGGTGCGCCTTGAGCCAGTTGCGGACCTGGGGCTGGGCGGCCGGGTGGGCGGTGACCGTCTTGATCTCCGACAGCTTGGTGCCGGGGCGGACCAGCAGGGCGAAGGTGATGGACAGCAGCACCTCGCGGTAGATCATCAACGGCTGGCCGGCGACCAGCTCGTCGAGGGTGGTGGTGATGCCGCCCTCGACGGAGTTCTCGATCGGCACGAACGCGGCCTCGGCCTCGCCGGTGCGCACCGCGTCGAGCGCGGACTGGACGGACACGTACGGGACCAACTCGCGGGTCGCCGTCTCCGGAAGTGTGCGCAGGGCGACTTCGGTGAAGGTGCCTTCAGGGCCGAGATACGCGTAACTGGCTGGCATGTCCTCACCCTAATGGGCCCGGGGAGAGCGGGCTCACGCGTCTCGCGCACGCCCTCCCCCGGGGTGATTCCGGGCCGGATTCACCCCTCCAGAAGGCGCTGCCCCACGTACTCTCCCTCCGCCGCACCGCCCGGGACGGCGAAGAGCCCGCTCGCCTCGTGCCGGATGAACGGCGACAGGGCGTCCCCCCGGTCCAGCTTGCGCTGCACCGGCACGAAGCCGCGCAGGGGGTCCGCCTGCCAGCAGACGAAGAGCAGGCCCGCGTCGGGTACGCCGTCGGCGTCGAATCCGTCGTGGTACGAGAAGGGGCGGCGGACCATGGCCGCGCCGCCGTTCTGGTCGGGGCGCGTGATGCGGGCATGGGCGTTGATCGGCACGACCAGGTTCCCGTTCCGGTCCGTCTTCTCCAGGTCCATCTCGGTCGCCTCAGTGCCCCCGGACAGGGGCGCACCGTCGGACTTGCGGCGCCCGATGACGTCCTCCTGGGCCTTGGCCGAGAGCTGCTCCCAGTCGTCGAGGAGCATCCGGATGCGGCGTACGACGGCGTAGGAGCCGTTCGCCATCCACGCCTGCTCGGGGTTTCCGGGCTGTCCCGTCCGGCCGGGCTGTCCGGGGACGAAGATCCGCTCGTCGAAGTCGGGCTCGTCCGGTTTCGGGTTGCGGGTGCCGTCGACCTGGCCCATCAGGTTGCGGGTCGTCATGGGACGGGCGGTGGCGCCGGGCGAGCGGTTGAAGCCGTTCATCTGCCAGCGGACGCGGGCGGCCGAGCCGGCGTCACGCTGGATCGCACGCAGGGCGTGGAAGGCCACCAGGGCGTCGTCGGCGCCGATCTGCACCCAGAGATCGCCGTTGCTGCGGTTCTTGTCGAGGTGATCGGAGGAGAAGTCGGGCAGCGGGTCGAGGGCGACCGGACGCTGCTTCTCCAGGCCGGTCCGGCCGAAGAAGCTGTGCCCGAATCCGAAGGTGACGGTCAGCGAGGAGGGCCCCGCGTCACGGGCCACGTCCGTGTCACGGGTTCCGGCCGGTTCGCCCGCCATCAGGCGCCGTGCGGTGTCGGACCAGCGGCGCAGCAGCGCGGCGGCCTCCTTGCGGCCGGCGCCCGCCGTCAGGTCGAACGCGACGAGGTGGCCGCAGGCCTGCGTCGGCGTGGTGATGCCGGGCTGATGTTTCCCGTGAAACATCACCTCCTCGCTGCCCAACGAAGTGAGCGGCGTGGCCGCGGAGGAAGGAGCGGCGGCGTATCCCGCGGCGGCGCCCGCCGTGCCGAGCACGAGCCCGGTGGCACCGGCGGTGCCGAGCAGCCGCCGCCGGGAGATGCCGTCGCGGGGAGTCGTGTTCGCGGAGTCGAGGGACTCGGGCCCGCCGGGCGCCTCGCGGGGCGCGCCGGGGGCTCGGGTCTCCGGGGTGGACTGGTCAGCCATGGTGCGGTTCAGCCGATCTGCGCGTTCTTGGAGACGGTCACCTGGTCGATGTCGGAGGTCCGTACGGTGACGGCGACCTCCCAGTCGCCGGCCATCGGAACCTGCACTCCGCTCGCCGACCAGTGTCCGGTGGTGATGTGGTCGGGGGCTACGGGCAGGGGCCCGACACCCTTGTCCTTCAGGGTGAAGGCGACCTTCACCTCGGGGACGTCGAAGGCGCTGCCGTTCGACCGCTCGACGTAGAGGTGCAGGTCGTTGGCGCCCACGCGCGCGGGGTCGAGCTCGACGCGCACGACGCCCTTGCCGTTCCGGCTGCCGGTGTCGAAGGGCATGTCCAGGGTCACTGCTCCGGTGGAGGGGGCCGGTACGGAGGTGGAGGAGGCGGTGCCGGCGGCCGCGGCCTCCTGCTCGGTCCTGCCCGGCTCGGTCTGGGTGAGGATGGTGGTCACGACGAGCAGGACGACGGCGACGCCCGCCTCGGCGAGCACGGAGCGCCGCAGTCCGAAGCGGTCCGGATCGGCATCCCGCTGCCGCTTCTGCCGGGCGGCGTCCACGGCCGCACGCTGCCGCGCCAGCTGGGCGGCACGCTGCGAGGCGCCCGGCCCCTTCGCCGTCCCGGGCGTCTTCTGCGAGTCGTTGGCCGCCTCGGACGTCTTCTGCGAGCCGTTCGCCGGCCCGGACGTCTCCGAAGACCCCTTCGACGCCCCCGACGTGCCCGACGTCTTCCCGCTGCCCTTCGGCGCCGCGGTCGGCTGCTCGGCGTCCTTCGGTGTCCCGGATGCCTGCTCGGCCGTCTTCGAGGACCGGGCGGACGTCTTGGCGGTCTTCGACAGCGCGGAGGCCGTCTCGCCGGTCTTCGACGCCCCGGATGCCGTTCCGGATGCCGTTCCGGAGGCCCGCGCCTTGTCGGTCGTGCGGCCGGTGGACGCCCCGACCCGCTCCTTCTCCCGCTGACGGACCACCGCGGGTGCCGCCCCCGCCAGCCGCGCAGTCCACCGGCGCGAGAAGGAGGCGATGCCCACCAGCACGGCCACGAGCCCGATCTTGAGGAGGAGCAGCTGCCCGTACCGCGTGTCGGTGAAGGCCGTCCACGAGCCCAGCTGACGCCATGACTGGTAGGTGCCCGTAGCCACCAGCGCGACGACGCTACTGAAGGCGACGCGCGAGAACCGGCGTACGGCCGAGGCGGGGACCGGGGTGTCCGCGGGCGCCCGGTACAGGGCGACGAGCAGGGTGGTGAGCCCGCCCAGCCACGCGGCGACGGCGAGCAGGTGGACGACGTCGACGGGCATGGCGAGTCCGGCCTGGAGGCCGACCGAGGCGTGCTCGGACATCGCCCAGGTGGCCGCCAGGCCCGCCGCCACGACCGCCCCGCCCACCGCGAGCCCGAAGGTGAGGTCCCGTTTCTCCTCGTCCTCCCGCTTGTCGTAGGCGCCGAAGAGCACGGCGACGAACAGCGCGGCCGCCGCGAGCAGCAGCAGCCGGGAGACCAGTGAGGCGCCGGTCTTGGTCTGCAGCACCTCGCCGAGCAGGCTCAGGTCGAAGACGTCGCCGACCTTCCCGGAGCCGGTGTACGCACCGCGCAGCAGGAGCAGCAGCAGGGTGGCGGCGGTCAGCGCGAGCCACCCGGCGACCACCAGCCGCTGCACCACCCGTACCCCCGAACCCCGCGACCAGCAGGCGAGGACGAAGGCGGCACCGCCCACCAGCACGGTGAACCCGGCGTAGGACACGTACCGCCCGATGCCGTACAGCCAGCCGACCACCCCACCGCCGGCCTCCGTGCCGTAGACCGAGACGGAGGTCTCGGACGGGGCGCCGATGGAGAAGGTGTAGGCGCCGGCGACGGGATGGCTGTCGGCGGAGACGACCTGGTAGGTCACGGTGTACGTGCCGTCGGGCAGTCCGACGTGCAGTTTCACCGTGTACGTCGTGCCGCCCGTGCCGGACGGACCGCCGTCGTCGACGCGCTTGCCCTGGGGGTCGAAGACGCGCAGCGAGTCGTCGTCCATGGAGACCGACTCGGAGAAGGTGACCGACACGTGGGCCGGCGCCTTGTCGACCACCGCCCCCTGCCGGGGGTCGCTGCCGGTCAGCGCGGCGTGTGCGGAGGCCGGACCGGCGCCGGCGAGCAGCGCGCAGGCCGCGGCCAGGAGCAGCAGCACCAGGGTCCGGACGCGTGGGGCGATGGTCTGCGTCAAGGTGGTCCCTCCCTCAGTGTCCGGAGTGATCGGCGTCGGGCCGGTAGGTGGCCGCCTTCACGGGCAGCTCGACCGTGACGGGGTCGGAGTGGGCGAAGCGCAGCTCGACGGAGACCGTCTGTCCCTCCTCGGGCTGCCGCTTCAGGTTCTCGAACATCAGGTGGTTGCCGCCGCTCTCGAGCACCAGCCGTCCGTGGGCGGGGATCGGGAGGCGGTCGACCTCCTTCATCGTCCCGTCGACGGTCTCGTGCACGGTGACGTCACCGGCGTCGCTGGTCACGGAGGTCAGTTCGTCGCCGGAGTCGCCCTTGTTGGTGACGGTGAGGAAGCCCGCCGCCATCGAGGCGGAGACCGGCCGCGGTATGTAGGCGGCGCCGACGGAGAGTTCGGCCCCGGAGGCCGCGGAGTTCGCGGAGGCCGAGGAGTCGGACCCGGAGTCCGAGCCGCCGCAGCCCGCGAGGACCAGGGCGCCGATCATCGTCGCGGCGGCGAGAGCGGACCGGTTCCTCACGGCTTCTCCCCCTTGACGAGCTTGGGGAGGTCCGCGGTGTAGTCCTCGACGCCGGCGTCCTCGCCGTAGAGGACGTAGCCCGCGTCGGACTTCGGGGAGAACGCGACGACCTGGGTGCCGTGCGTGGAGACGACCTTGCCGTCCTTGTCCTTGGTCGGTGGGTCGATGGAGATGCCGAGGGTGCGGGCGCCGGCCTGGATGGTGGCGAAGTCGCCGGTGAGACCGACGATCTGCGGATCGATGCCCTTGAGCCACTCGCCGAGGGCGGCCGGGGTGTCGCGGTCCGGGTCGGTGGTGACGAACACGACGCGGAGCTTGTCCTGCTCGGCCTGGGGCAGCTGCTTCTTGGCCACGGCGATGTTGTTCATGGTCAGGGGGCAGACGTCGGGGCAGTGCGTGTAGCCGAAGTAGACCAGGGTGGGCGCGCCGGCGGTCTGCTCGCGGAGGTCGTACTGCTTGCCCCGGGTGTCGGTGAGGACCAGGTCGGGCTTCTCGAAGGGCTTGTCGAGGACGGTGGCGGCCTGCCGGCCGGCCTCCTCGGAGACCATGGTGACGGGCTTGTCACTGTCGGAGCCGCTGCCGCAGGCGGACAGGGTGAGGGTGGCGGCGGCGAGCAGGGCGGCCGCGGCGAACGTTGTCTTGCGCATAGAGAAATGTCCCAGATGTGAGGTGCTCCGGTGCGCGCCGGGGTGGTCCGCCGGACCGGCGGAGGGCACCCGGCGCGCACCGGACGAGAGGATGCGCCGGCGTTCTCAGGCCGACGCACCGGCGCGGGCGTCGTGACGCCGACGCACCGGATGGGCGTCGTTACGCCGAGGCACCGGTGTTGCGGCGGCGGCCGGCCAGCACGCCGTAGGCGACGCCCGCGGCACCGACGACGATGCCGACGACGCCGAGGACCCGGGCGGTGGTGTCGCTGCTGTCACCCGAACCGGAGTCGGAGGCGGTGTCGGCGGCGGTGTTCTGGGCGGCGGCCTCGGTGTCGTCGTCGGCCTTGGCGCCCGACGCGCCGTGGGCGTCGTCCTCGGCGGCGGACAGCTTGAGCACCGGCGCCGGGGCCTCGGGCTCCTCCTGGCCCTCCTGCGGCACCTCGATCCAGCGCACGACCTCCTTGTTGGAGTACGTCTGGATCGCCTTGAACACCAGCTCGTCGGCGTCCTCGGGCAGCGCGCCGAGGGAGACCGGGAACTTCTGGAAGTAGCCGGGCTCGACGCCCTTGCCCTCGGCGGTCCAGGTGACCTTGCTGACGACCTCGGTCAGCTGCCTGCCGTGCGACTCCAGCGGCTTGTCGAGCTTGGACTTGGTGACCTCTGCCTTCCAGCCGGGCACCGGCTGCGGCATCACGGACGCCAGCGGGTGGTCGGCCGGGAAGTTGACCTCCAGCTTGGTGGTGGAGGCGTTGTCGCGCTCGTTGGGGACCTTGAAGTTCACGGTCGCGTAGCCGCCCTTGGCGGCCGCGCCCTCCGGCTGCACGCTGACGTGCCCGAAGGCCGGGGCGGACAGGGCGAGGACGGCGATGCCGGAGACGGCGCCGGCGGCGGCGATACGAGAAGCCTTCATGGACGGAACACTCCGCTTCGAGTGGGTCACCGGTGCTGAACCGGTGACGGATGACGGGAGGGGTGCGCACGCGCGCGTGCCGCACGACGGCGGCCCTCCACGCTCCGGCCGAGGGGCGGGCCGGCGGTCAGGGCTGAGGGCACAGCCGGCGGTCGGGGACCGGCGGTCAAAACCGGCGGTCGTGAACCGTTGGGCAGGCCGAGGGACATGGCCGACGGGCCGGCCGACGGTCGCTTGCCGACGGGCGGAGCCGGTGGGCAAGGGCCGAGGGGCCGGAACGGAGCGGTGGTCGCGTCGTGTCAGGCGGCGAGGAGGAACGCGTCGCTGGGCGGGCCGCGCCGGGTCACCGTGTGCTGGAGTGCGGTGGTGTGCGGCCGCGGCGGCGCCGGCAGCGCGGAGTGCGGCAGCCGGGGCCCGGTGCCGGGGCTGCCGGCCAGCCCGGCGTGCAGGGCGCGCACCAGGGAGAGGGCCGCGCGCAGGCCGCGGACGAGCGCCGCCTCGGCCACCGAGTGGGCCGAGTGCGTGGAGAGTTCCACGAGCCGGGCCAGGGCCAGGTCCCCGCGCCGCAGCAGCCAGCCGGCGGCCAGGGCCGCGAGCACGTGGCCGAGCAGCATCGGCAGCGAGGGCACCAGCGAGGCCGAGGAGCCCGTGGTCGTAAGGAGGTCGGCGGGGTGGTGCGCGGCTTCGGCGTGGCCGCCGGCGCTCGGGGCGATCCGCGCGTCGCTGAGGATCCGTTGGGCCTGGGCCGGGGAGATCGCCGCCGCGGTGGTTCCGCAGACCAGCCGTGCGGCCTGCTCGACGAGTGAGGCGTCGGCCAGTGCGCCCGCTCCGCCGGTGGACAGCGCGTCCGGTCCGCCGGCGGTCCCGACGGCCGTGCCGGACGCCGTGTTCGCCGTGGTGCCGTGCTGGCCCAGTCCGAACAGGAGGTGCAGTGCCGTCTGGCCGACGGTGAGCAGCACCACGATGCAGGGCAGCGAGCGCCGCCGCTCGGCCAGGGGCGCGGCGACCACGACCGCCCCGAGGAACCCCACGCCCAGCGACCACGACGGGACCGTGGCACAGGAGGCGAGGGTGTGCCCCGCCGCGGCCAGCACGACGCAGACCGCGGCGAACACCGCGGCCCGCAGGACCCGGGTCGTGTTCCCGGAGCGCGCCGTTGGCGGGTGGGGGGCAGTCATGGCGGGCTCATCATCGCACTGGCACCCCTGGCGCCGTACGGCAGGTCCACAAGATGCCGTACGACCGGAAGGTCACTCTCTGGTGCGAGCCGCCCCACATACACCGATCGGCGGCGGGGTCACATCCGCCATATGGGCGGTCTCCTACGCTCTGCGCGCTTACGCAGGGGCACCGGGGGCAATACGTAACGGTATGTCGAGCCGCGGCCGGGAGGCTGGAGCATGAGCATCTGGTGGTCACTCCATTTGCGGCGCGAGGCTGCGAGCGTGCCCCTGGCCCGCCGCCTGCTGATCGGCACCATGGAGACCGCGGGCGTCGACCCCGACATCTCCTTCGACCTCTCCGTGGCACTGAGCGAGGCCTGCGCCAACGCCGTGGAGCACGGCGGGGACGTCGGCCCCGGCGTCGGCCCGTCGGAGGCGTACCGCGTCACGGCCTACCTCGACGGCGAACGCTGTCGCATCGAGGTCGCCGACACAGGCCCGGGGTTTCCCGCGGCCGCCCCGGGCCGGTCGAACGGAGCGGCCCGCGCGGTGTCCACCGACGCCGAGCACGGCCGCGGCCTGTGCCTCATCCGGGAACTCGCCGACCACGTCCACATCGGCAGCACGCCCGGCCGGGCGGGTGCCGTGGTGAGCTTCGACAAGGTCCTCAAGTGGCGCGCGGACGCCCCGCTGGTGGCGGTGTGACCAGGGAGTCACTCCACTGAGCTCGTCCAGGACCGCGGCTCGGTGGCCGCCCCGGACATGACGACGGCCGGGCACCTGGTGCGGTGCCCGGCCGTCGCAGCGAAGGTCAGCCCTTCAGGGCCGCCATCCACGCCTCGACCTCGTCCGAGCGGCGCGGCAGCCCGGCGGACAGGTTCCGGTTGCCGTCCGCGGTGACCAGGATGTCGTCCTCGATGCGCACGCCGATGCCCCGGTACTCCTCGGGCACGGTCAGGTCGTCGGCCTGGAAGTACAGGCCCGGCTCGACGGTGAGCACCATGCCGGGCTCCAGCGTGCCGTCGACGTAGGACTCCACGCGCGCGGCGGCGCAGTCGTGGACGTCCATGCCGAGCATGTGCCCGGTGCCGTGCAGCGTCCAGCGGCGCTGCAGGCCCAGCTCCAGCACCCGCTCGACGGGGCCTTCGACCAGGCCCCACTCGACGAGCCGCTCGGCCAGCACGCGCTGGGACGCGTCGTGGAAGTCGCGGTACTTGGCGCCCGGCTTCACGGCCGCGATGCCGGCCTCCTGGGCGTCGTACACCGCGTCGTAGATCTTCCTCTGGAGCTCGCTGTAGCGGCCGTTGACCGGCAGCGTGCGGGTGATGTCCGCGGTGTAGTACGTGTGCGTCTCCACGCCCGCGTCGAGCAGCAGCAGGTCGCCGGAGCGGACCGGGCCGTCGTTGCGGACCCAGTGCAGGGTGCAGGCGTGCGGGCCGGCGGCGCAGATCGAGCCGTAGCCGACGTCGTTGCCCTCCACGCGCGCGCGGAGGAAGAAGGTGCCCTCGATGTAGCGCTCGCTGGTCGCCTCGGCCTTGTCGAGGACCTTCACGACGTCCTCGAAGCCGCGCACGGTGGAGTCGACGGCCTTCTGCAGCTCGCCGATCTCGAACTCGTCCTTGACCAGGCGGGCCTCGGAGAGGAAGACGCGCAGCTCCTCGTCGCGCTCGGCGGTGACCTTGTCGGTCAGCGCCGCCTCGACGCCGGCGTCGTACCCGCGCACGACGCGCACCGGGCCGGTGGCCTCGCGGAGCGCACCGGTCAGCTCGCGGACGTCGGAGGCGGGGATGCCGTACCGCTTCTCGGCCTCGGTGAGGGAGTGGCGGCGGCCGACCCACAGCTCGCCCTGGCCGTCCAGCCAGAACTCGCCGTTCTCGCGGTCGGAGCGGGGCAGCAGGTAGACCGTCGCGGTGTGACCGTCGCCCTCGGGCTCCAGGACCAGGACGCCGTCCTCGGTCTGGTTGCCGGTGAGGTAGGCGTACTCGACCGAGGCGCGGAAGGAGTACTCCGTGTCGTTCGAGCGGGTCTTCAGGTTGCCCGCGGGGATCACCAGGCGCTCACCCGGGAAGCGGGCGGACAGGGCGGCGCGGCGGGCGGCGGTCTCGGCGGCCTGCGGGATCGGCTCCAGGTCGCGCAGTTCCGTGTCGGCCCAGCCGGACTTCATGTTCTCGGCCAGCTCGTCAGACACGCCCGGGTACAGGCCGTTCTTGCGCTGCTTGACCGGCTCGTCGCCGGCCGCGTCAGCAGCGTCCTCGAGCGCGGCCTCCGGGGTCTGCGGGTTCTCCGAGATCTCCGGGTTGAGCTCCTCCGCCACGGTCATCCTCCTTGATACGGCACTGGACCACCCCCCATCGTACGGTCGTACGGAAGGGGGCCCAGGGCCGAAGGGCCCGTTACGCGGAGGCGCGGACGTCCGCTATGGGCGACGGGACGGGCACCGGTGTCCGTTATTCGAACCTGACCGCCAGCAGGACCACGTCCTCCTCGGAGTCCTCCTCGCCCTTCCCGTCCGGCAGCATCGTGCGCAGCACGTGCTCGGCGACCGCGGCCGGATCACGGCGTTCCGCGCGGGGGACACCGGCCGCCGCCGCGTGCAGCCGGGCGAAGGCGCGGTCGGCCGGGTCGCCGGTGCGGTGCAGCAGCCCGTCGGTGTACAGCAGAACCGTCTCACCCGGGTCGACCTGGAGCTCCACGCTCGGCGCCTCCCAGCAGGCGAGCATGCCGAGCGGCGCGGAGACGGACGTCTCGACGAACTCCGTGCGCCGCTCCCCGATCAGCAGCGGCGGGCTGTGGCCGGCGCCGGCCAGGGTGATCCGGCGCAGCGCGGGTTCGCAGTAACCGAACAGGGCGGTGGCGGAGCGGGCGGGCTCGGTGAGCCGCAGCAGCAGCTCCAGGTCGGACAGGACGGCGACGGGGTCCTCGCCCTCCATCACGGCGTACGCCCGCAGGGAGGCGCGCAGCCGGCCCATCGCGGCGACCGCGCTGGGCCCGGAGCCGGTGACGGACCCGACGGCGAGGCCGAGCGCGGCGTCGGGCAGCGGCAGCGCGTCGTACCAGTCGCCGCCGCCCCGCGGTCCGGTGCGGTGGCGCGCGGCGAGCTGGACACCGGGCACCCGCGGGAGGCGGGACGGCAGCAGCTCCTCGGCCATCGTCGCCATGGACGCGCGCGTGCGCTCCACCTCCAGGAGGCGGGCCAGGTGCTGGGTGGCGTACCGGACGTAGAGGCCGGCGAGGTGGCGGGGCCGCTCGCCCGGTTCGGCGGGCTCGTCGTAGAGCCATACGGCGGCGCCGAGGCGCCCGGTGCCTTCGGCGGCCAACGGCAGCGTGTAGCTGGCGGCGTAACCGAGTCGGGCGGCGACCTCGCGGTGGCGCGGATCGAGCCCCTTCTCGGCGAACAGGTCGGGCTCGGCGATCCCGCCCTCGCCGACCGGCAGTCCGTCGAGGATCCGACCGTACGACAGGGAGCTGCGGGGCACGGTCTCGATGTGTCCGAGGTCGGCGCGGGTCAGCCCGAGGCCGACGGTGGTGTCCGGGCCGAGACCGTCGGCCGGTTCCAGGACGACGAGACCGCGCCGGGCGCCCACCAGGGCGGCACCGGCGCGCAGCACTTCCTGGAGGCCTTCCGCGAGGGAGTCCGTGCGGACCAGGCGCTCGGTCAGCTCGTGCAGGGTCGTGAGGTCCGAGACCCAGCCGGCCAGCCGGTCCTGGAGCAGGGTGCCGGGGGCGCAGAGCGCGGCACCGGTGTCCGTGGCCGCGGGGGCGTCCTCACCGTCCGCGGCGTCCGCGGCGTCCGTGATGTCCGGAACGGTGGCCGGTGCGGCGGACGCGACAGTGTGTGCGGGGGACGGAACCGCTGAATCGATTCCGGCCACTTTCGCAGGGTGCGGGGCGTTCATGGCGTCCGGCCTCCCGACCGGCGCTTACTGCTCAAAAGCATCGCAAACCCCCATGTCATTCTGCGCCGCCAGCAGTGTCTCCACATGTACACGCACTCGTAAGGAGATGTCCAGCATTGTCCTGCTGGGATTCCTGGTGTCCGTGCGGTCTGGGCGGCTTCCTTCCCGGCCTCTTGCGTAAATGCGAAATTGGCTTGAAACTGCCCCGGAGGACGGCTTGTTGCGGTCGACTGGGGGTGCTTCACGGAGCGTCACAGCGGTCGTGATGGGTACGTACTCGGAGAAGGCCAGGGGTGGTTGGGGACCACCCGGAACCTGGCGGTGGACCCGGGCGTCCTATCCACCGACGACCGTGCCCCATCCTCCCGTGGTGGAGGCGGAGAGAAATACTCGGGACGGCAAAACGCCAGACTTCGCCACCCCCGCGCCACGCCCATGCTTGTGATGGACGCAGTGTGGACGGAACCGCCGCAGACGCAGTCAGTGCTCGGCCCAGAGGGGTTCCCCTTGCCTTCGGCGGGGGTGTGATGCGCCACCAGCTACGCACAGCGAAGAGATCGACACATGGTGATGTGACCACGGTGTTGCCAGGCGTGCAACGGAAAGGAACGAGCGCTCATGCGCGAGATCCTCGGAAGGCGACGCAGGCTCCTGTCCCGGCACGACGACGGACGGCCTGAGCTGATCGGCGCGGCCCTGACCTACGCGACGCAATGGCAGTGGCCCGTGCTCCCGGGCGTGGCGGCGGACCCGCAGGCGCCCTCGCGCTGCGGCTGCCCCGAACCGGAGTGCACGGTGCCCGGCGCCCATCCCTTCGACCCGGGCCTCCTCGCGGCCACCACCGACGCGCGCATGGTGCGCTGGTGGTGGAGCAACCGGCCCGCCGCGCCGATCGTCATGGCGACCGGGGGCGGTGCTCCGTGCGCGGTCTCCCTGCCCGCGCTGCCGGCCGCCCACGCGCTGGCCGCGCTCGACCGCGCAGGCCTGCGGCTCGGCCCGGTCGTCGCCTCGCCCACGCGCTGGTCGCTGCTGGTCAGGCCGTACTCCATGGAGCAGCTGGGCGAGCTGCTCTACGCCAAGGACTTCGTCCCCGGTTCCCTGCGGTTCCACGGCGAGGGCGGCTATCTCGCGCTGCCGCCGTCCGAGTCGGGCCGGGGCGCCGTCCGCTGGGAGCGGGCTCCGCTGCCCGGTTCCGCCTCGCCCTGGGTGCCCGACGTCGAGGCAGTGGTGGACGCGGCGGTCGACGCCCTCACTCGTACGGGTGTGAGCGCGCCCGAGTTGTAGGGGGTGTCCGGCGCGCGGGGGGTCCGCGCCCGTCCGTGGTCGTTATCGTCCGCCCATGCCGCTTCATGCTGGGAAGCACCGCGCCGCCGGGTCGCGCCGCACGGGGTCGTGCCGCCGCGGTCCGGACCGCGGCGGGCCGGATCGCCGGCGGGTCCGGCTGTACGGGCTCGTCGCCGTCGCGGTGGCCGCGGTCGTGCTGCCGTTCGCGGTGGCGTCCGCGGGGCCTCCGGGAGGCACGAAGGAGGGCCCGGGCGACCCGCCGACGGTGCGCATCCTCCCGCAGGGCGGTGACGGCAAGGTGCTCTCAGGAGCGGGCCACGTCCCGTCGCAGGCCGGACCCGCCCGTTCCGCGCTGCCGCCCGGGCCGGCCACCGCGGTGCGCTGCGGTCCCGCGCTCACCTCGCCCGAGGGTGTGGAGGCGCAGACCTGCGTCCTCACCCAGGGGTCTCAGACCTGGGCGCGGACCTACTACCGCAACGCGACCGGCGGCCCGCTGGAGTCCTTGCTGAGCCTCATGGGGCCCGAGGGGCGCAGTGTGCGGATGCGTTGCGCGGTGGGTGCCGAGGACGAGCCCGGCACCTGCGAGACGCCCCGGGAGCCGCTCCGGGGCGGACCGGCGGAGTACACGGCGGTCGCCGAGTTCGCGGGCCGGGCCGGGTACGGGCCGCTGCTGCTGCGTACCGGGAGCAACGGGAGTCACCGGGCCGACGGCGAGCACCGGGCCGACGGAGCATGGGGCGGCGGGGACTGAGGCGGTTGGTCCGAGGCGCTGGCGTCTGAGGCGGCGGGGACTGAGCGGTGGGGTCCGAGGCCGCGGGCGTGTCGGTGGTGGCGGGGGCGACTGAGCGGCGGCGGTGATCCGGGCGCACCGAGTGCGGGCGGATGAGGACTGTGGCTCCGGAGCGGTGGGGGCGGCTCGGCGGCGGCCCGGGTGGCGGGCGCGGCCGGGCGGCGTGGCGACGGAGGGCGCGCGCCAGGGCCGAGGAAGCCGGAGCGGCCGACTCCCGTACGAGAACGGGGAGTTGAGAGGCGACCGCGGTGCGTGTGCGACCGGGCGCATGGAAAGACCCGGTTGCTGGCGACGGGGGATGCACCAGCAACCGGGCTACTCGAACGGTAACAAGAGATCGGCGGTTAGCAAATTCGATCTCTTGTTTTCCGGTCACGTACTGGCTTGTCCCCACCGGGAGTTGTGACCGGAGTCACGCATTCCTCGACCGGGCCTCCGGCTGACCGGTCGGTCAGCCGGAGCGGCCTCCGTGACGGTGCGTCAGCTGAGGGTGACCTGCCGGTTGGTCAGGCCGCCCCGCGCCCGGCGCTCGTCGGGCGTGAGCGGGGCGTCCGTGCCCAGGGCCTCGGCGAGCCGCTCGCCGAACTCCGCCGCCGGCTTCTCGACGTCCTGCGCGGTGACATCGCTCGGCAGGTCCCACACCGGGACCGTGAGCCCGTGCGCACGGAAGGAGCCGACGAGGCGGGTGCCCTCGCCCAGGGAGGACCGGCCGGCCGCGTGCAGCCGGGCGAGCGCGTCCAGAAGGTGCTCCTCCTCGTGCGGCATGACCCAGCGCAGGTGGTTCTTCTCCGGCGTCTCGCACCAGTAGGCGGCGTCCACGCTCTGCAACCGGACGGTCGGGATGGCCGCGGCGTTGGCCCGCTCCAGGGAGGCGGCCACCTCCGGCGTGGCGTTCTCCGCGTCCGGGACCCAGAACTCGAAGCCCGAGTGCACCGTCGGCTCGAACGACCCCTCGGGGGCGAGCAGGTCCTGCAGCCGCGGACCGTCGGCCGGCGCGCGGCGGCCCTGCACCGGGGAGCCCGGCGCGGCGGTCAGCGCCTGCTGGAGGGTGTCGGCGAGGTCGCGGCTGATGTCCCCCGACGCCGTGTCGTTCTGCAGGCCGAGGAGGACGGTGCCGTCGTCGCGGCGCAGGGCCGGCCAGGCCATCGGCAGCACCGTGGCCAGGGTGACGGAGGGGACGCCTTCGGGGAGGCCCCCCTTCAGGGTGAGCTCGACCGTGGCCGCCGGCACCAGCTCGCGCAGGGCCACCCAGTCGCACTCGCCGGGCAGTCCTTCGAACGGGCGCTGCACCAGCTCGGTCGTGGCGTGCGCGGCGGCCCGGCCGTGGCAGGCCTTGTAGCGGCGGCCGCTGCCGCAGGGGCAGGGCTCGCGGGCGCCGACGACCGGGATCTCTCCGTCGGTGAGCTGCGGCCGCTTGGCCTTCGTCTGGGGTCGCTTCTTGGCCATCGTGGGTGTCTCCCGGTTGCGGCTCAATCCGTACGGCGCGAGCCTAGCCGTTCACACCGTGGCCGACGGGGCCCTGTGGACAACGGGCCTCCCCGCGGACGACCGGCGTCCGGGGCGGCCGCGGGGCCTGTGACCGGCGCCGGGGGCCCCAGGTGCCCGTTCGCGGCGATCCGCTCCGTGCCTTCCCCGCTCCCGCGCGTGCCTTCCCCGCTCCCGCGGCTCCGGGTGTTTCCTGCCGATCCCCTCGGGTCCCCGCGCGAGCCCACGGGTCGGCTCGCGCCGGGACGGGAGGGTCAGCCGAGGTCGTCGAAGGCGTCGGCGAAGTCCAGGCCGGGCATCTCGGAGACCGCGGGCGCCGAGATGCGGGTGGCGAAGTCGTCGCGTCGGTGCGCGGCGTCCCGGTCGTGCACGTCGTCGTGGACGACGACCCAGACGGTGACCTCTCCGCAGGCGTCGTCCCGCACACCCCAGTCGTCGGCGAGCGCGGTGATGATGTTCAGCCCGCGGCCGCCGTGTGCCGTGATCGAGGGGGTCGCCGGCACCGGGCGGGTCGGACCGCCGCCGTCCGTGACCTCCACGACCAGCCGGCCGCCCGCGTCCACCTGCCACGCGGCACGGACGTCACCGTCCCCGGCCAGGGCGCCGCCCAGTGGTCGGCCGTGCTTGCACGCGTTGCTCAACAGCTCCGAAAGGACCAGTACGGCATCGTCGATGACCGATTCCGCCACACCGCCGCCGCGCAGCTGCGCCCGCATGCGGTGTCTCGCTTTCCCCACGCCCGCAGGGCCATGAGGAACGGCCATGCTCGACGACGTGGGCACCTCCTGTGCCACCACCAACGCCACCCCCGAGACCTCCTTCGCCCCACGCCACGGTGTGGATGCCCTTCTGGCCTGGACCGGAAACCGGCCGCTCCTCGTGCAGTGACGCATTCGACACGGTCGAACACGCACCGAACGCGCCGGAGCACTCCCCGTCACCGCATGGCTGGATTTCGTCGGTGTGGCCGAGACCGGAGAATGCGGCAACCGGCCCGCCGGGTCAAGGTGTGCGGACGAATCAGCGGCCGAGGTGGTCGCGTACGGCCCGCGGCCGGTTGGTGATGATGGCGTCCACGCCCAGGTCGACGCAGAGGTCCACGTCGGCGGGATCGTTCACCGTCCACACGTGCACCTGGTGGCCGGCTCGTTTCAGGCGCTCGATGTAGGTGGGGTGGTTGCGCACGATGCGGATCGAGGGGCCCGCGATCCGGACACCGGCGGGCAGCCGTCCGTCCCGCAACCGGGGTGAGACGAACTGCATCAGATAGACCGTCGGCAGCGTCGGTGACGCCGCCCGTACCCGGTGCAGCGAGCGCGCCGAGAAACTCATCACGCGTACCGGGGACTCTTCGGCCGAGGCCGGGGCGTCCAGCCCGAACCGCTTCAGGAGCAGCAGCAGCCGCTCCTCCACCTGCCCCGCCCACCGGGTGGGGTGCTTGGTCTCGATGGCCAGCTCCACCCGACGTCCCGCGTCGGACACCAGCTGGAGGAGGCGCTCCAGGGTCAGTACGGAGGTCTCCTCCCGGTCCTCGGGCCGGTGCTCCCAGTCGGGCTGCTCGTCACGCGTGCGCCAGAACTCCCTGGTCCTGCGGGCGCCGAAGTCCAGGGCGGCCAGGTCGGCGAGCTCCAGCGCCGAGACCGCGCCGCGGCCGTTGGACGTACGGTTGACCCGCCAGTCGTGGACGCAGACCAGGTGACCGTCGGCGGTCAGGCGGACATCGCACTCCAGGGCGTCCGCGCCGTCCTCGATCGCTTTCCGGTACGCGGCCAGGGTGTGCTCGGGGGCCTCCTCGGAGGCTCCCCGGTGGGCGACGACCTGAGTCCGGTGCTGTCGTGCGAGGGTCACCGCGCCATGGTGCCACCGCGCACGGGTAGACGTGCCACCGGAGACGTCGACCGTCCGTCCGTTTAGTCTGGGTTGACCGATATAAAGGTCGACCGCGAACCCACAGCAACCGCTTATGGTGCTCTGACGGCCCGTGGGAAAAGCTGATGGCATACAAGAACACCGCACGTCTGTATCGCGCCGGCCCGAGGGAACGACGCCTGAGTACGGTCGAGCGCGACCGCAGTGACCGAGAAACAGCCGTGGAAGCCGTGGAACGAGGAGAGAAGCTGTGAGCACCGAGAACGAGGGCACCGCGGTACCCCCGGCCCCGTCCGCGCCCCCCGCGCCGGTGGACACTCCCGCTGCCTCCCCCCAGCCGGCCGCGCCGCACCCGGAGCAGCCGCCGGCGCAGGCACCGGCGGCCGCGCCGCACGAGGGTCACGGACCGTTCGCCGCCCACGCGCCGCAGCAGCCCGCGCCCGAGGGCACGGGCGCGCCCTACGGGCACACGGCGCCCGACGCCTCCTGGCCGCCGCCCCCGCCGCCGGGCACCCCGACGTACGGCGGTGGAGGCGGTGGCGGCCAGGGCGGCTGGGGCGCCTCGTACCAGCCGCCCGCGCCGAAGCCGGGCAGCGGACGCGGCGGACTGGTCGCCGGACTCCTGATCGCCGCGCTGGTCGCGGGCGGTCTGGGCGGCGGCCTCGGCTACACCCTGGCCAAGAACAACGACGAGACCGGTTCGACGACGGTCTCCGCGTCCGACACCGGCGGCTCGCTCAAGCGCGACGCGGGCACGGTCGCCGGCGTGGCCGCCAAGGCACTGCCCAGCACGGTCACCATCCAGGCCGAGGGAAGCAACGGCGAGGGCGGTACCGGCACCGGCTTCGTCTTCGACAAGCAGGGCCACATCGTCACCAACAACCACGTGGTGGCGGAGGCGGTCGACGGAGGCAAGCTCAGCGCGACCTTCCCCGACGGCAAGAAGTACGCCGCCGAGGTGGTCGGGCACGCCCAGGGCTACGACGTGGCGGTCATCAAACTCGAGAACGCCCCCTCGGACCTGAACCCGCTCCCCCTCGGTGACTCCGACAAGGTGGCGGTCGGCGACTCCACGATCGCCATCGGCGCCCCCTTCGGCCTGTCCGACACGGTGACCACGGGCATCATCAGCGCCAAGAACCGCCCGGTGGCCTCCAGCGACGGCAGCGGCAGCAACAAGGCGTCCTACATGAGCGCGCTGCAGACCGACGCGTCGATCAACCCGGGCAACTCCGGCGGCCCGCTGCTGGACGCCCAGGGCAACGTCATCGGGATCAACTCCGCGATCCAGTCCACGAGCAACGGCGGCTTCGGCACCGGCCAGGCCGGCTCGATCGGCCTGGGCTTCGCCATCCCCGTCAACCAGGCCGAGTTCGTCGCCAAGCAGCTGATCAAGAGCGGCAAGCCGGTGTACGCGAAGATCGGCGCGTCCGTCTCCCTGGAGGAGACGGCGAACGGCGCCAAGCTCACCGAGCAGGGTGTCAACGGTTCCGATCCCGTCGAGTCGGGCGGCCCCGCCGCCGCTGCGGGCCTCAAGCCCGGTGACGTCATCACCAAGCTCGACGACCGCGTGATCGACAGCGGACCGACCCTGATCGGCGAGATCTGGACGCACAAGCCCGGCGACAAGGTCACGGTCACCTACGAGCGCGGCGGCAAGGAGCGCACCACCGAACTCACCCTCGGCTCCAAGGTCGGCGACGACTGACCGCCGCCCCCACCCACCCCGGCCCACGGGCCCCGCACAGGGCCCGCGCCCGGTAGGCTGTAGCCGCTCCGCCCCAGGTGGACGGTGCACGGGTGGGTTGCCCGAGCGGCCTAAGGGAACGGTCTTGAAAACCGTCGTGGCGCAAGTCACCGTGGGTTCAAATCCCACACCCACCGCTTCGCAGGTCAGAGACTTGCAGGTCAGAAGGGGTGCCACTCCTCGGAGCGGCACCCCTTCTGCATGGGCCCTGTCTCACCCCTGCTCGCCCATATCCCAGCGTTGACCAGTACGTATGGGCCATCTGTGGGCCAGGGTCAGGACTCTTCCCCCTCGTCGAGCGCGCGGGAGATGAGGTCGTTGGAGTGCTGCTGACCGCCCTTTAGGATCTTTGCGTAGAAGCGGTAGAGCACGGCGATGCTGTGGCCGGCGCGTGCGGCGACTTCCGCGGGGTCCACCCCCGATTTGATCCAGAGGGAGACTCCCGCGTGCCGAAGGGAGTACGGCACGGCGGCGAGGTCCGACTTCACCTCACGAGGCGTGAGGACCACCTTTCGCGCTCTTTCCCAGATGTCGCAGTATTCGGTGGACGGGACGCGCCCTCCCCGCGAGGCCCGGAACAGCCGGCCGTCGTCGGCCGTGCCGTAGCGCTCGATGTGTTGACGAAGGAGGTGCACGAGAACGGGCGGAATGGGCACGGTTCGTGTCGCTCCCTGCTTACGTCGCTTGAGCCCCCGCTTCTCGTACGACGTGCCCTCATCCGTCCAGCCGCCGCCGACTTCCGGGCGGCTCTCCCCCAGCAGGAGTTCGCCCCACTCCTGAACGGCGTCGGGCGAGTTAGGCGGCAAGGTGCAGTCGGATTCGGTGAGCGCGACGATTTCACCAGGGCGCATGGCGGCGTAGTAGAGGCATCCGAAGAAGGCATGGAGGTGCTGACCGCGGGGGCCAGAGTCGCGGACTGCCCCAAGCAGGGCTCGCGCCAACCGTGGGCCCGGCACGTACCGGAAGTCGATTTCGTCGTCACTCTCGGGCGGAGTCCAGTCCACTCGCGGCAGAGGATTGGAGGCGAGTAGGCCCTTCTCCTCAACGGTGTAGCGAAGGACGTTGCTCAGCACCATGCGCTTACGTCGGGCGGTGTTTTCCGCGGCTTTCCCACCGTCCAGACGGAGGGAGAGGGCTTCAAGGGCGGGACGGAGGAGGGCGGGGTCCTCCAAGTCCTTGACCTTGATGGAGCGGGCGGCGACCCATTCCAGTGCGGTAAGGATCTCCGCCGGTGGTTCCTCGGCTACGTGGCGCGGGACCCAGGTGCCGTCCGGCCCTCGAACGGCGCGAAATGCCCACTGGTAGAGCGCGTCACGCAGCACTGAGGGGCGGGGTGCCCCCCGCTTGGTCGTGACGAGCGCGGGCGTCACGACCGCGAGGGATTCCGCGATGCTCGCCCGGTGCTTGGCGGCAGCGCGCGGCCACTTCATGAGTACGTACTCCGTCACGTGCTCATACCAGGATGGAGAGGTCAGAGCCATCAACTCACGTGCGGGCAGGCCCGTCTCCTCGTCGAACTGCTGCTGATCCCGCAGGGCCGCCATCAACTCGGCCCGGCGCCCATCTGCCTGCGGCTTCAGCTTGAAACTGCGAGAGTGGGGACGCTCGCCAACCCTCCAGCGCAGTTCCCACGGCTTGGGACGGCCGGCGCGCTTGCGGATGGACCAGATATCGACGTCATACGTGAGCATGTCTCTCCAAACGTGACGAGGGGCCCGCGCTCAGCGCGGGCCCCAGTGAAGCGGTTTGATCTACGCGGCGTGCTGCTCGCAGCGCTCCCACCAGGCATCAAGGTCGGCGCGGCTGATGCGAACTTGGCCGTTGGGGAGCTTGCGGAGCCGGGGGGCTTGGCCGCGGGCTCGCATGCGGTAGAAGGCGGCGCGGCTCATGCCGATCTCTTCGAGGACTTCGGGGAGCTTGAGCATCTGAGGGCGTGCCACAGTCGACTCCTTCGAGGCTCTGGTCATGATGGGCTGGCACCTGTCCGAGGTTCGGATTCCTGCGTCACAGCGTCACCTGCGTCATCCAGGGTCCTGACCTGGGCGAATCCGTGACGCAGCACGGCAGGGGTGCGTCACTGCCGCGTCACCTGCGTCACGGTGGCGTGACGCAGGTGACGCACGATGACGCAGACCGCTCGGCTCTGCGTCACGCTCCTTCAGGCTGGTCAGGGGCCGTTTTCCGTCGCTGGTGACGCAGGTGACGCAGCGTTCCTCTACTTAGGAAAGAGAGGGGGGTGGTGTCTGTTGCCGTGCGCGGCTCAGAGCGCGAAGAAGGAGCCGCTGCGCGGCGCGTCCTTCGGGCGGTGCTACGCACCGAACAGCAAGAAGAGCACCCATCCCCGCGTCGCCCCGGGTGCTCTTCTTGCTGTTGTGCGGTGACCTCGCGTTCAGAACGCGGGTTCCTGTTGCGGGCCGGGTGCCGGCGCGGGTTCGGTGAGTTCGATGTAGCGGGCCTCGCGGGTGCGTCCCCAGTCCACCATCAGGCCGCGGGCGGCGAGGGTGGGCTGAAGGCGCTTGAGCCGGTCGGAGAGGACCTTGCCGGTGGTCGGCCAGCCCTTGGGCAGCGGGCGGCAGTCCTCACCGCTGTAGAGCCGGGTGAGAAGGTACAGCCACTCCGCGGACGTCATCCGCTCCTGCGCCCCGGGCTGCATGCCGGCCGCGTACTGAAGCACGGTCTGCGCGAGCAGGTCGCCCTCGATGACGTCGTCGTTGAGGTCGTCCAGCCCGGCCCGGTAGGCCGCCAGCGCCCCGAGGCCCATCGCCTCGTCGAGCTGTGCGCACAGGTGGGCGAAGTCCGCCATCCGCAGGTCGGTGGGCGTCTCAGCGGTGGCGGCGCGGACCTTGACGGTCAGGTCCAGCAGGGAGCCGAGCATCAGGGGCAGGGCTTCGGCGTACTCCGTCCACAGCTCTGCTTCGGTGCGCCGCACCTTCGGGCGTTCGAGCCGGAGCGGCAGGAGGCGTTCGGCGAGGTCGGGGCGGATGACGCCGACGTCGATGCCGGTCAGGAGCAGGGGGCGGCGATAGCGGGCACGGAAGACGTCCCCGTCGGTGAACAGCGCCCGCTTCACGGACTCGGCTCCGGTGACGATGCAGCACATGGCGTCGGACAGGTCCGGGGTCATGTGGGAGAGGTTGTCCAGCGCCGTGACCCACCCCGCGGCCACGGCCGCGATCAGGTTGTCCTCGTCCTTCGGGGCGCGACGCAGGTCCCCCGTCATGCCCTCGATGAGCCGGATCAGCATCCGCCCGCCAGTGGACTTCCCCGCGCCCTGGGGGCCGGTGAGGAAGGGGGCAGGGACGGGCACGGAGGGCTCCAGGCACCCGACCAGCCAGGCCATGGCCAGGCACTCGGTCTCGGCATTCGCGAAGTTGCACAGCCTGAACAGCGCGTCGATGCCCTTGCCGTTCGTGTCGTTGGCCGGCAGCGGGAGTTCGCCGGTGAGCTGGGTACGCCGCCAGCACACCTCGCTCGGGTCGGGGGTGCGGATGTCCCAGCCGGTGGGGTGGATGCGGACCGACTGGCCGTCGTTGCGGCCCAGGTCCAGCCAGGTGGCCCCGTCCAGGCCGGGGGCGACGCGGATGTGGACGGGCTGGACCTGCTCGGTGAGGGCGAGTGCTTCGATCAAGTCGAGTGCCTCCTTCATCGCGGTGCCGTTGAACGTGCCGAGCCCGTCCTTGAACAGGCCGACCATGAGTTCTTGGCGGTGGCTTCCGGTGGTGCCCTGGGATCGGATCGGGCGGGCCACGGGGTGACCCTTGCGCTGTGCGTAGACGGTGCCGTCGGCGGTGCGGAAGTAGCGGAAGCGCTCTTGGGCGTAGTCCGCGATGACCTTCCGGGCCGGGTTCTTGTCGTCGTCGTCCATGCTCAGAGCCCCAACGTGGTGCGTGCGTTGGTCCACGCATCGGTGCAGTGCCGCGGCGTCTCGCCCTTGGCCTGAGCGGCGGTGAACAGGCGGGCGATGTGGTCCTCGGTGAGGCAGCCGCACCGGCCGTGCGTCGAGAGCACGGCCAGGAAGGTCCGGTACACGGACGTGTGCACGCCGCTGGACGTCTCGGTGATGCGCTGTACGGCCATGGCGATCCCGCGTTCGAGGTAGGCGGGGGAGCGGTGGCGGCATTCCCCGCCCCCGACCGGCGCAGGAACCCGCACGGGTACGGGGGTCGCGGGCTTGGCTGCGGTGAGCGCGCGCACCACGTCCGGCAGCGCGACCAGGGTGCCGGTGCCGGACCCGAGCCAGCGGGCGTAGGCCATTATGGATTTGATGTCCACGCCGGGCCGCACGCCGTTGGCCGACGGCATCGTCCCGAGGTAGAGCCAGTGCTCGCCGCGGGTCGTGGGTACGGTCCGGGTGGCGGGCAGGGTCTCGCGGGCCCACGCGATGGCGTCGGCGTTGTCGCAGTCCACGACCGTCAGGCCGGCGCCGCCCGGGTGGTAGGCGATGGCCGCGGCGCCCTGCCATGCGCTCGCCCATGCCGGCGAGACGATGACGCTGGTGTCGGTGGTGGCGGCGGCCCAGCCGTGGCACGGCTGCGGGCAGGTGCAGGGGCCGGGGGTCTTCATGTGCGGGCGCCCACCACACGAGGTGTACAGGCACGCGGGGCAGTTGGCGAAGGGCACCTTGCCCTTGCGCAGCGGCAGCACGGGCAGCCCCTCGGCCGCGAGCTGGAGGGCGGTGCTCAGGTGGTTGCTCACGCCGTGCACTCGCCGGATGCCAGTGGGTTGGGTCATTCTGGATGTCTCCAGTTCCTTGATGGTGACTGGCTGACAAGGGCGGCCCCGCTTCTTTGGCGAGACGTGGGGGCCGCCCTTGGCGTAGCTACTTCTTCGAAAAGACCTTGAGCGTGATGCCGCCGACGCCGATAGGTCCGGCGGCGCCGGCGATGACGGTGGCGGTCTGGGCGGCAGCGTCGAGCAGCAGGCACAGGCAGGCGACCAGTCCCCAGCAGCCGGCCACGACCGCCCCGGCGATCGCGAACGGGACCAGCAGGCGCCGCCACGGGATGCCGGCCGGGTGGGTGTCGCTGACGACGATGACGACGGGCTGTCCGGTGGCCTGTGCGCGCTGCCAGTCGGCGGCGGGTATGTGCGGGGCGATGTTCCCCGGCGGGTTGCGGTGGTCCATGGCGGGGCTCCTCGGGTGAGCCGCGGGCCCGCACCAGTTGCTGGTGCGGGCCCGCTCGGATGGGTGGTGGTGCTTGTCGCGTGGCTTGTCGTCTTTCTTGTCGCGCGCTTGTCGTCTGGCTTGTCGCTTGTCTTGTCTTGTCGCTTGTCGCCTCGCAGGTCACAAGCCGTTTCCGCGCCCTGAGACCCGGTAGGCGGCATGTCTTCCGGCGGGGGCGACAAGCGACAAGTGATCAGCTCTCGGGTGGCTGTTCTGGGGTGTGCTGGCGGTGGACGTAGCGGGCCTTGGTGCCTTCTCCGACGCGGACGGCGGTGCCGTCCTTGACCCAGTCCCTAAGCCAGCCGACGACTGTCTGACGGGACGTGCCGTGCTCCTCGGAGAGCGCGCGGGCGATCGCGGACGCTCCGGTGCCCTCGCGGCCGGCGGCGAGCAGCAGCGCCAGCGCCGCCTGCTGCGCGGGGCTGTCCTGCTCGCCCCGCAGCGCCGACAAGTTCAACCCGCCCCCGGCCGGCGGCCCGTCATCCTGCCCCGTGCCCTGCGGTTCTGGGGCGGTGCCGAACTGGGCGTCAATCTGCTCGCGGAACTGGCGCAGCATTTCGTCTTCCGGTGAAACGGGCGCCTGCTCGGGACGGTTGAACGCGGACAGCTTCAGGCCCGAGTCGCCTGCGCCGATGGTGCCGGCGTCGTCGGTGGTGGCCTGCTCGCGCATCCACGCGGTGCGGTCGCTGTCCCAGCGTCGGGCGTAGGCGGGCCCGGCGGCCTTGGCGGACACCGGGTCCAGGGTGGGGTGCCGCTCGGAGGTGGCGGCGATGATCTCCCGGATCTGGTTCGGGAGGATCCGCCATGCCTTGAACAGCGCGGCCGGGGACTCCGGGGTGCCCATGAATCCGGCGCCCTTGTGCGGTGCCTGCTCGACGCGCAGCCCGCGGGAGCCGGGGAACATCTTGGACAGGTCCATGCCTTCCTTCTCGCCGCCGGTGAGGGCGACGCGGACCTTGGCTTCCCGGCGGATCATGAGATTGCTCAGCACACTGCCGGTCGCTCCGAGGGCGGTGAGGACGGTGCGGATGCCCATGGCGCGGGCGATCCGGATCACTTCCAGGATCTTGTCCCCGAGCTTGCGCACGTGCCGGTCCGGGCTGGCCAGGATCTCCGCGCCCTCGTCGATGACCAGCATGATCTGGGGAATCTTCGCGCTGATCGGCAGCAGATCCGTGTTCGCGCGGGAGAGAACGTCCTGGTAGCCCATCTTGCGCTGCTTGGCGACGCGCACCGCAGTGTCGAGCATGGTCATGGCCTCGTCGTACGTGCCGGCGAGCCAGTCGATTCCGGGCCGCACCGGCTTGCCGTCCTGCGCCTTGATCTCGCCGTTGAGGGCGGGCAGTACCCAGGGCAGGCCCGCGCTGCCGGCGTTGAGGTCGATGACCCAGGTGAGGATGTCGTCGGCGCGGGCGAATCCGGCGAGGATCGAGTGGACCATGTTGGTCTTGCCCGATCCGGTCGGTCCGACGATGAGCGCGCACTGTTCGCGCAGGTAGGCGAGGATCTGTTCCGCGTTGGTGCGGTAGCCCCAGGGGATGCCGGTGTGGACGGACAGCGGCCCGTAGTCGGACGGGTAGGTGCGTTCCTGTTCCAGCACGTTGACCGTGGTCACGTCGATGATGGCGCGGCCCTGGTGGATGCCGGGGGAGGCGGTGGCGGTGCAGCCGTGCGGCAAGCGCGCGTCCGCGGACAGCCGCGCGGACTCGGCGGCGATCTTGTTCCAGGTGGCGCCGCCGGCGGGGAGTTCGGCGTCGATGGAGTATCCGGCGCCGGTCTCCCACTGCTCGACGCCGACCACGCGCACGGTGATCGAGCAGACCCGCTGGATGCGGTCGACCCACTCGGCGGCGATCGCTCGCCGGTCCGCGGACAGTTCGGCGGCGACTTGGCGCCGTTCGGCGGCGATGGCTTCCTCGTCGCGGGCTTCTTCGAAGAGGGCGGCCGATCGGGCGGCGGCGCCGATGCCGACTCCCATGGTGGCGAGGGAGCCGAGGGCGGCCCAGGTGAGGGGGCCGTGGGTCATGGCCCAGGTGGTCCAGCCGGCGCCGACCAGCCAGGAGGCGGCGCGGGTGGCCAGGGTGCGGCCGGCGTTGCGGACGCGCAGGCCGACGATGGTGTGGCCGAGGGCGCCGGCCGCGCCCACGGCCAGGGCCCAGCCGGGGGGCATGTGGGTGGCGGCGCCGGTGGTGGCGACGGCGAAGGCTCCGGTGGTGGCGGACAGGGCGCCGGTCACGGGTCCGTGACCGGCCGCCCAGTCCAGCACCGGGCCACTGCTCGCCTGCTGCTTTTTGGTGGCGGTGGCGGTGCTGCTCATCTCAGACGTTCCAGCCCTTCTCGGCCTCGGTGCCGTTGCGGGGGTCCTCGTGGCGGGCGATGTCCTGCTCGTGGGCCTGGCGGAACAGCGGGCCCATGTCCTCCGCGACCGCCACGGCGCTCATGACGGCGCCGAAGATGTCGTTGAAGCCGTCCGCGACTTCCTTCTCCAGCGGGAACTCGGAGTCGGAGCGCTCGGCGAGGATCTTCATCACGTTCGCCACCGAGGTGAGGGCGGCGGGCAGGCCCTCGACCATGGCCAGGATCTCCATGGCGTTCTCGGGGTCGTAGGAGTTGGCGGCCTGCTCCATCTCGGCAGCGGCCTCTTCGAACCGGAAACCGGACACGTGCTCTCCCTCGATCGACGGGTCATTCGTGCTGGTAGGAACCTGAGTGGCGGGCCGCTCCACGCCGTCCACGATGCCGTCGGCGCCATCCGCGGTGGCTTCCGCGTCGGCGGCGGCTTCCTGCTCGGCCTGCTCCTGGCGGATCGCGGCGTCACGGTGGGCGCGCTGCTCGGTGGCGGTGCGGACGATGCGCCAGTACAGGCGCCTGCCGGGGTACATCAGCCACGGGATATCGAACTTGCGTCCGATCGGCGTGGTGACCAGCCCGAGCAGACCGAGCGGGAGGGCGAGCAGGGCGGCGAGCAGGCGCCGGCCGTGGAACCGGGCCGCGGACCGGCGCAACGCCGCCCGTGCCGCCCGCCGGGCCGGCGCCTTACGCACCGCAGCCCGCTTCGCTGCGACCGTGCCGGCGGTCTTGGCGTCGCGCTGGGCACGGTTCTTGGCGACCACCGCATCCCGCGCAGCACGGGCCTTACGGGTGGCACTGCCGAGCATCCGGCCGGCCATTCCGCCGCGCCGTCCGGCGCGGGAGGTGATCCCCCCGGTGCCGCCGTTGCGGGTCTTGGCGTTGCGGCGGGCGTCCGCGACCGCGCGGCGCGCCGCCGTGGTCTGCGCCCGCTGCCCGGCTCGGGAGCCGGGAGCGGCCTGCTGCGCGGACCGGCGCAGGGCCTTGACCTGCCCCGCTTTGCCCGCAGCCTTCCCGACGGCGCCGGGCGCATGCTTGGCCGTGCCCTTGCCGGTGCTGCTGCGGGGCTTCCCGGCCGTGCCGGTTGCCGTGCTGCCCTGACGGGCGGTCGTGCCCGCGCCGCGGCGGTGCTGGCCGGGCCCCTTGCCCAACTTGCCACCGGATCGACCGCCACGGGTGCCGGCGGTGCCTGCTCCGCCGTGGCGCAGGCTCGCGCTGCGGGCGGCGGACCGTCCGGCGGTGCGGGCGGCGGACCGTCCGGCGGTGCGGGCGGCGGACCGTCCGGCGGTGCGGGCGGCGGTGCGGCGGGCTTCCTTGCGGGGGCTGGTCTTGCGGCTGCGGGTGCCGGCCACGGTGCCGAGGACGACGGCGCCGGTCGCGGCCACCGCGGCGGCGATCGGGCCGCCGGCCAGGGCGGCGGTGGCGACCATGCCCACGGTGCTGTTCGCCCCGGCCAGGGCGAGCGGGACGACCGGCCAGCCGCCGGGCGTGTGCTCGGGCCCCGTCTCGGCCGGAACCTGCTCGACTGCTGCGGGTGCGGGCGGCGGGGGCGGTGCGGGAGCCGGGATGGCTACCGGCTCGGTGCTGACTTCCGTCATGCTGAGAGCACTCCTTCGCGGGAGTAGGGCCCGGCCAGGGCTGTAGGAGGCGATCTGGCCGGGCCTGCCAACAGGGCTTATGCGGCGCGGTGTTTCTGGGGGAAGGCACACGGGGTGCACATGCCGAGCGAGGGCGGGATCACGTATCCGGCATCCCGCCGGCACTTCGGGCAGAAGCGGCGGGCGGCGTTCGCCTTGGCCAGCGCTGCCCGCTTAGCGGGGGTCATCGGCCGGACGGGCTTGGCCTGCTCGACGAGGTAGAGGTAGGCGACCAGCGGTTCACGCCGTCGGCGCGGGCGCTCGACCTGCGCGGCCACGTCCTGCCCGCCGGGCCGCAGCCCGAGCGCGCGCAGCTGACGGCGCGTGGCCAGACCGTCCGGGGCGAGCCGCCACCGGTAGACCGGGACGGTGCCCATCACTGGCTCGCGATGGCCAGCGACGCGCCGTCCGCGCTCGGGTCGCGGTGTTCGGCGTAGCGGGTGGACACCCAACCGACCGACCAGCCGCACAGCTCCGCCGCGGAGCGCACGGACAGCCCGGCGCCGAACGCGGCGGCCACGATCTGGCGGGCGTCGTCCTCGGGAAGCTTGCCGTTGGCCGGGCCGCGGGCCAGCAGGGCGGCGCGTTCACGCTCGGCCCGCTCCTCGCGCTCCCGGTGTTCACGGCGTTCACGCGCTTCGCGTTCGGCGCGTTCGCGGGCCAGGCGTGCGGTGGCTTCCCGCTCGGCCCGTTCACGCTCCTGTTCACGCTGTTCACGCTCGCGTTCACGGCGTTCACGCTCGGCCCGCTCGGCAGCCTCCGCACGCTCCCGGGCTTCCCGCTCCTCGCGGCGCTGCCGCTCCTCCCGCTCGGCCTGCTCGCGGGCCAGCGCGGCCTCGTGTTCACGCTGTTCACGGGCCAACTGGGCGGCGTGTTCGCGCTCCTCGCGGGCCTCCGCGCAGGCCTGTGCGGCGCGCTCGCGGGCCGCCTGCTCGCGCCGCTCCCGCTCTGCCTGCTGTTCGGCTTCCAGCGCGGCCACCGCGCGGGCGATGGCCCGCCGGTAAGCAAGGCTGGTCTCCGCCGTGACGATCAGTAGGAGCGGCGCCACGGAGTGGACGGCCACGCCGACCAGGTCTTTCTTCAGTGCGGAGTCGGCGGTGTTGAGGGCGAGCGTCATCAGCCCGGTCATCCACCGCAGCACGACGGGCCAGCGTCCGCCATGCCCGCCCAGGCGGGCCAGTACGTCATCGAGCTTGACCACGATGACGACCGCGGCGTCCACCACGAGGGGCAGGATCGGTGCCGTCCAGTCCCACTGCTCGGCCGTGTGCGCGGCCATCAGCGGGGTCACGGTGAGGATGGAGTAGAGCATCGCTCCACAGACGATGAGCCACGTGCCGCCGGACAGGGCGCGCTCTGCTGAACGGGTCTGAACACTGTTCACGCCGCACCCCCCACCGGCTCCGGAGCGGGCATGAACGCGCGCCGGTAGCCCTTGCAGCCGGCGTCGTAGATGAACGCTGCGATGCACCACGTGGACGCGGACGCCGGGCGTTCACCGCAGGGGACCCACGCGGTGCCGGTGGGCACGCCGTGGGTGGCCGTGTCGGCCAACGCGTCCTCGCGGGTGGCGTAGACGGTGTGCGGCTCGCCGTAGTGCATCAGCACCGTCAGCGACCGCCCCACCAACACCCCCGACTCCAGCACCTCACGCAGCCGGCGGATCTCGATGTCCTTCCGCAGCAGCTCCTGCTGCGCCTCGGACAGCTCCGCCACCGCGCCGGCAAGCAGGACGCCCACCTCGGAGGTGGTGGCCTCTGCCCGTTCTGCGCGGTCGGTGACGGCGTACAGCTCCCGCACGTGGCTTCCCCACGCGGCATCCGCCTGCGCCTGTACGTCTCGCGCACGGTCGCGGGCCTGGTCGGCTTCCTGCTCCAGCCGGGCCAGTCGGCCGGCGGTGACGATGCGGATCACGCCGCCTCCCCGCAGCCGGCACGGTTGGCCAGCGCGACGCGCGTGGCCAGGGCCTTGCGGCGGGCCCGGCGGGTACGGCGGGCGTCCAGCTCGGCCGGCCGGGTCTCCAGCGCGGCAATCTCCGCGTCGACCAGGTCGACGTCCGCGAGGATCGCGGGCATCTCCCGCTCGATCGCGTCCAGCTCCGCGTCCGTCGGCTCCATCCACTCCGCGAACGCGGTAACAGCTTCCTGAACAGTGACGATGGGGTTCATGGGTCGTGGTTCCTTCCAGAGAGGAACGGCCCGAACAGCGGCCCCGGGTCTAGCCACCCGGGGCCGCGCGCCGTTGAAGTCGGTTGATCCGGCTCCCCTCAGCACTGCTCGTACGAGACGAGCAGTGGAGGCAACCGGCCGCCGCGAAGGATGCGGCGGAGAGGTTGAGGTTCGAGATGCGGCAAGAGCCGCAGACGCCAGACCCGCCCCGAAGAGCAGATCCGGGCAGGTCACCCGGCCCGACATGGCCGCCGGGATGGTGACCCGCACCCATCGACCGCACGTGTTCATGCGGCTGGGCCGGCACTCTGTTGAGTTCTCCACAGCGCTTGATCCGGGCCGTGCATCCGGGCGCTGTTCACGAAGGTCAAGCTGTCCGAGCGAAGCGACCTAGGTCGCTTGTCGATGGAAAGAAAGCTACCTAGGTCGCTTTTGGTCGTCAAGTGGTCCCGCGGCCTGAATGGAAACGACCTAGGTCAAGTACGCTTTCGGAGTGGACTCACAGCCGAAGAGGAAGCTCAACGCCCGCGAGATCGCAGCGAGGATCAGAGACGAAATCGCCGCCGGGACGTTCGGTCCCGGTGACCGGCTTCCCGGTGCTCGGGCCTACGCCAAGAAGCTCGGCGTAGCCCTGATGACCGTGCAGAACGCCTACACGCAGCTCCAGGAAGAGGGGCTGGTGGAAGGCCGCACGGGCAGCGGCACTTACGTTCGTGACCCTGCCTCTGGCGAGCAGGCGCCCCGCGAGGCTGCCCGGCGCCTGACCGAGTTGCAAGCTGAGGTCGCGCGTGTCTCGACCGAGCTTTCCGGCCTTGTCGAGCGCGTCAAGCAGCTTGAGGCCGTCGTGGGCACCCCTGAGGGGGAGCCCGGCGCCTAGCGTCTCTCGCGGTTCGTTCGTCTTCATGCCTTAAGCGTGTCCCGACAAACGCTCCGGGAGTACGTACTCCCCCTGCCCCTGCACCGAACTAATCCGAACTTTGGTCGAGCGGCGGGGTGTTGGCGCAGCGTCAGGGGCTGCAAGACTGGCCGCATGGCTGAACTCAACGGCAAGCCCGTCACTCTGGACGAACTCGAAGCTCTCGCCCTCACGAACTACGGACACTTCACGTCCATGCGTATGGAGGACGGCACGATCCGCGGCCTGTCGCTCCACATGGACCGCTTGGTGCGAGACTGCCGACTCGTCTTCGGTGTCGAGCTGGACCGCGAGCGAACCCTGAAGTACATCCGCAAGGCGGTTGAGGGCGTTGAGGGCGTTGCAGGGCTCCGAGTCACGATCTATGACCCTGCGATCGACATGGGCCGTCCGAGCGACGCCAAGGACCCTCACGTCCTGGTGAACTTGCGGCCGGCGGGCGCTATGCCGCCGCCTCCGCTCGCGGCCAAGTCCTTCACCTTCACCCGCGACAGCGCGGCCGTGAAGCACATCGGACTCCACTCGCAACTCCGGATTCGCCGGGAGGCTCAGCTTGCCGGATTCGATGACGCGGTGTTCATCGAACCGGACGGCCGTGTCTCAGAGGGCGGCACCTGGAATCTCGGATTCGTCGACCAGGACGGCACGGTCATTTGGCCGGACGCTCCCGTTCTACCCGGCACGACGATGCTTCTGCTCCAGAGCCTTGATGCTCCCAAGCAGATCACGGCCCCGGTACAGCTTGCCGACGTTCCGAACATGGCGGCGGCTTTTGCCACGAACACCACGATTGGTGTGCGCTCGTTGAGCGCTCTTGATGACGTTCAGTTCTCCCAGGACCACCCCGTGCTCGCCGCACTGCGTGAGGGGTACGCCGGAATTCCCGGCGACCGCCTGTAACGCGTGCTCACCGCCCTTGCCAGGGGTGCGTTCCACGACAGAGGTAGCCCATGCCACTCGTTACGAAATGGACCGGACGTGAAGTTAGGGCGCTGCGTGAAGCCGTACGGATGAGCCTAATGGAGTTCGCCGAGAGACTCGGAGTGTCCGACCGGATCGTGTCGCGGTGGGAAGCTGACGGCGAGCGAGCCACCCTGCGCATGGTGAACCAGGCGGCGTTGGACACCTTGCTAGCCAAAGCCGACCAGGACGCCCAGGGACGCTTCGTCGGCATCCTCGCGGCGGATGACATACCCACCCAAGCGGTCATCGAGCCCGACGAAGACCAGACGAGCAGTGGCGAGTACGTGAAGCATCCCGGAGACGGAAAGCTTATGGCGCGCGTGCCCGAAGGGATCTTCTTATCTGGAGAGAATGATGATCCGGTGTGGGTGGACGAATTCCATATCGACACCTTCCCGACCACTAACGCCGACTACGCGCGCTTCTGTGCGGCCACTCGGCACCCCGTGCCCGAGCACTGGGAGAACGGTCGTTGTCCGCGCGAGCTGTACGACCACCCCGTTGTTCACGTGACATGGCGAGACGCGAATGCCTACGCGACGTGGGCGGGGAAGTCGCTGCCCACGGCAGAGCAGTGGGAGAAGGCGGCGCGCGGAACCTCCGGCCGCACCTTCCCCTGGGGTGACCAGAAGACTGCCGCGAAGTGCAACGTCAGAGAGACCGGAGTGGAGCGTACGACCTCCGTGTCGCGGTACCACAGCGGTGTCTCGCCTTACGGGGTCTACGACATGGTGGGCAACGTGTGGGAGTGGCTTGCTACTCCGACCAAGCCAGGACGGTATGAACTTCGGGGGAGCGCCTTCACGAGCCCTCTGTTCCGGGGAGTGCCGGCCGTTCCCAACGACGCTGACGACATGATGCATGACGACGACACAGGCTTCCGCTGTGTGGCGACAGCTCAACAGATGGCGCCGCACATCAGGTGACCTCTGGGGCTTCTCGTGGCGGGCCATCTTCTGATGATGCCCGAACGTCGGCACGGTGGGGACCTGAGACCTCCGTGCCGACGTCACTTCTCTGCTGACCAACTAACAGTCGCGAAGCAAACCATGAAAGATGGCGGACGCACGCTTCCGCTATCTAACAACTCGCAGGTGGCCCGTTATTGCAGGGCTCTTTTGGCCTCCGCCAGGGACGGCCGCCATGGCTAGTCCGAAGACCAGCGCATCAAGGTCTTGCTCGCTTTCCTGAAGCTGGTCCGCGATCGTGCGAGACGTCCAGCCATCTTCTCTGGCTAGCTTGAACAAATCGGTAAGGAACTTCGAAGGCTCTGGCTGCATTCCGTCTGGTTCAGCAGCGCGAAACCCTCTCTCGGACAACTCGATGAGCCACTGCCTTCTGTTCCACTCCGAAATGAACTCCAGCCTGTACAGGCGCTCAACCATGGCAAGGGCTGAAACTTTCCAGTACTTCTTCAGCTTGAATACATCATCCAGGCGGAGCTTTCCTACTACTTGAGCGTATAGGCCGTCGGCTGGTACCAAAAAGCTCGCGGCGAAGTCGTGAGCTTCCTGCTCGATCTGCCTTGAGAGGTTCATGTTGGCAGCTTCGTGTAGTACCAGGTGGCCTAGTTCGTGCGCCAGGTCGAATCTCGTCCGCTCAGCCGTTTTGCTCGTGTTTAGGAATACAAAGGGTCGACCTTCGTATTTGAAGGAGAAGGCATCGATTTCTCGATCCGCCGCAGGGAGTGAGAACACGCGTACTCCCCTGCGTTCGAGGAGGGCCAGCATGCTTTTAATGGGTTTCTGGTGCAGCCCCCAGGTGGACCGAAGTTGCTCGGCTACCATCGCCGGGGGAACATCGGATGGGTCAGCAATATCGGGTAGGTCGGTGATCGGCGTGCCGTAATGCTTGTCAATCCATCCGCTCAGCTCGATTGCCATAGAGCTGACCGCAAGCACCCTCCGAAGTTGCCGAGCTGTCATGGACGACAGAGCCCGAAAGGTGACCCACTCCTCCTTCACTTGTGGTGGGTCATCGGAGAAAAAATAGGACTGCGGAAGGGACAAGGCTCGCGCAATTTGGTCTGCCGGAGGTGAATCCACCTGTCCGGCTTCCCAGGCCGTAACTGTGCGCCGCGAAACGTCGCACAGTTCAGCGAGCCCCTGTTTTGTAAGTCCTCTGCGCTCTCTCGCCGATGTCAGCCTTGCAGGATTAAATGACGGTCCTTCATTACGAAGTAGCCCTGAATACCATTGATTCTCCGTCATCGTCGTCATCCTCGTCTGACTCTATAGGTGCTACCGCTCCCGATGAAGGGATCGGCGGGATGAGGATGCGCTCCACCCATTCGCCAACTAGGCCGTCTCCAATGTCTCGTGCGAGCGAGACCTCCAACCGAATCTCGTCTTCGTCGGCGTGGACGACCAGGAACCAGGTTGAGCAGTCCTCGTCGGGAGTTAGGTCGGCATCCTGTGTCGGTACAGAGCGGACTCCCTCGATCTCCCCCCAGAGTGTTGGCTGAACGAATTCAGCGTTCCTCTCAACTCGCTCTCTGGTCTTAGGGCCCCTCTTCCTGGTGAGCTTCGGGTGGCGCTTACCTCGTGTACCAGTGTATTTGTCGCCCGCTACGACGGCAAAGGCCAGGCGCTTCTCCTCGGAGTAGACGGTTTCGTAGTTTCCCGTCCGGCCTATGCGCCAGCCCTGCTGCAACTTCTTCAGTTGTCGACGGAGTCCTGCGAGCGTTTCTGCCCACATGGCCACACCCGCGTACGTACGCGGATACCACGGCTGATCGACCCGTTTCCGGGCGTTGTCGCCAAATGTGACACTCTCCCGAAAATGCTCGGCGGAGAGCCCCCACTGGCGGAGACGGGCGTCCGCCTCGTCGGGGGGAGTGATCTTGGTGGAGCTGTCAGGCGGTTGCGCAGGGTGCTTCAGCATCGAGCCTCCGTGATCGACTTCCCCAAATGGTACCTCAAATGAGGTCCAAAAAGGGGAAGCCCCATCTGGTGGTCGCCGGCGCAGTGCACGTAACCCGTGTGTCCTGACAGGGTCGTTGTGGGCCATGTGTGGGCCTGGGGCGGCGGCGTCGGCCGTGCTTCCGGTCGTTGGCGCAGGTCAGCGGCCATCGAGACGTTGGCGCGGGAACGCTCTTGAAAACCGTCGTGGCAGCGATGTCACCGTGGGTTCAAATCCCACACCCACCGCAGTGCTACGGCCCCTGACCAGGCTTTACGGTCGGGGGCCGTTGGCGTGTGCGCTGCCCGCCGTGCACCGCCGTTCCCCGCGGTTTCCCGGCCGATCGGGCACGGAAGGGGCACGGCTGGGGGGCATGACCTGAAGGCCCCTGCTGCCTGGTCGCCAAGGCCGTCTCGCGTCTGGATCATCGGACTCTGGCCCTGTGCTGTAATCCTCCGAACGACCTCGAGCTGGGCCGAGGAGATACGGGGGACGGGGCATGGCTGCTCGGATTCGGCGTGCTGCCGGGATGTGTCTGCTGGCGGCGATCCTGCCGCTGTCTGGTTGCGATGACACGGACGGCATAGACACTAAGGATCGGGCAGCTGCGATAGAGGCTGCCCGATCGTTCGAACAAGCCTTTGTGGATCGAGATTTTGAGGCCGCCTGCGAAGCCGGGACCAAGCGCCTGTTGCACAGCCTGGGGGCAGACACCGTAGCCGAGTGCATCGAGATCTACGATGTGCCCCCGCTTCGTACTTACTCGTACGTCAGGGTGAGTATTGGTGAGGCACTTGAGGTTCCATCGTTCGGCCGCCACCCTGCCGGAATCGGACTGCGGGCGACCATAGAGCGAGGTCAGCCGGACCCCTTCAGCTCTCACACCGCGCTGCGGCTGGTTCCTGGGGACAGGGGCACGTGGCTCGTCGATCAGGCAGCCCACCTCATCGCCGTCGAGGACAGCGACGCCGAGGGCACGGATGCTGAGCGCCGCACGTTGGCTGACCGTACGGACGCCGAGGCCGTGCGAGCCGCACTTCAGCGCGAGTGACTTACGCCCGGCTGATCAGAATCTCGTACACGATCTCGCAGTGCGCGGCGGACAACACGATGTCCGCCGTCCCGACGGGCCGTCCCTGGCCGCTGTAGTACGTCCGCCGGATCCGCGTGACGAGCGCGGCCTTCTGAATCCCGAGTAGCGAGGCCTCCTCGGCGGTCGCCTGTCTGGGCTCGGGCTGCTCCACGGCATGGCTCACGGTGATGCCGATGGCGGCCATCCGATTCAGGACGCTTGCCCCGGCGTGCGGTCCTCCCTCGGGGAGGACGACGAGAGTGCTGGCGGTGAGGTCTCGTATGGCTCCCAACTGGTCGACAGTTGCACTTTGAGGTCACCAAATAGGGATGCCTGAATGGAGCTTTCCGAGATAAATCTTGTTAGCCACTTTGCAACGCCAACGGGGAGCGCGTGGTGGCCAGAGGGCCACACAGAACACACTCTCCCAGTTGGATTAATTCGTCATGTGCCACGGGGGTCAACGCCAGGAAAGCTAAACAATCTCCATCGGGCCAACGCACGTCAACCTCAACCGAATAGATCGATAGGCTTATCGGCCATCCATCTGGTTCTCGTCGACCGCCGGCACTGTTACGTCACCGCCGCTTGCGGCCAAAGCGGTGCCTGTTCTTACTCTTCCTGCCAGTCAGCTGTTGAGCCTCATATTCCCTTCCCGTCGATATCAGTGCAGCGGCGAGATTGCGAGTGACGCGCGCTGTGTCAGGATGGTTCGCACCGAGCACACGCTGGGAGCGGACGAATACGTCCTTCAAAAGGTCGACCGCCTCCGAGCGGCGGTTGAGAGTCCTCAGGGTGATGGCGAGGTTATTGGCGGACGTGAGGGTGTCGGGATGGTCCTCGCCTAGTATTCGGCGGCGGCGGGCGAGGGTATCTTCCTGTATCTGGCGTGCCTCTGCATGCTGCCCGAAGCCGCCCAAAATGCTGGCGAGGCCGTTGGCGGACGTGAGGGTGTCGGGATGGTCCTCGCCTAGTATTCGGCGGCGGCGGGCGAGGGTATCTTCCTGTATCTGGCGTGCCTCTGCATGCTGC